>DATGQE010000069.1:0-3748 GCA_035304345.1 Woeseiaceae bacterium
CCCGCTTGACACCCCCTGGACGCCCTCCCTACGTTGCGGACCCCCCACGAAAAGGCGAAATCCGGCTCTCCGGGAGGTTCGCATGACAGCCGCCAAGGAATACCGTACGGAGCAGATCAGAAACGTAGCGGTACTGGGGCACGGCGGCTCCGGCAAGACGACGCTGGTGGACGCACTGTGCTTCGTGACCGGAGCCTCGCGCCGCCGCGGCAACGTCCGCGAGGGTACGGCGCTCACGATGTACACGCCCGAGGAGGTCGGCCACGGCATCTCGATGCAGGTCACGCCCGCGTTCGCGGAGTGGGAGGGGGTGAAGATCAACCTGCTGGACACGCCCGGTTACCTGGACTTCACGGGCGAGACGCTGGCCGCCACCCGGGTTGCCGATGGGGCTGTCATCGTCCTCGGCGCCACAGCGGGCGTCGAGGTCGGTACGGAGAAGGTCTGGGAGTACTGCTCGACGCGCGGGATTCCCAGACTTTTTTTCGTCTCCATGATGGACAAGGAGCACGCCGACTTCGAGCGGGTCTACCGTGACATCAAGGAGACGCTGACGGACCAGGCCGTGCCGGTCGAGATCCCGATCGGCGCGGGCGAAGACTTCCGCGGCATCATCAACCTGTTCACCGGCAAGGCGCACATCTACAAGGCCGGCGCCATGCACGGTGAGTACGAGGAGCAGGACGTTCCCGCGGATCTCCAGCCGGTGCTCGAGCAGTGGCGCACCGAGCTGCTGGAGACCATCGCCACGACCAACGACGCGCTGCTCGAGCGCTACCTCGAGGGCGGCACGATCGACGCCGACGACGCCAAGGCCACGCTCAAGGCGGCCATGTTGCGCGGCGAGCTGTTCCCGGTCTTCTGCGGCGCCGCGGAGAAGACCTGGGCCACGCGCGCGCTGCTCACCGGGCTGGTCGACCTGCTGCCGAATCCGGCTGAGGCGGTGCGCGAGATCGCGCAGCGGCCGGGGCTCGACCAGGTCGTCGAGCTCGAGGGCAAGGATGACGGCCCGTTCGCCGCGCTCGTCTTCAAGACGCACTCGGAGCCGCACGTCGGCGAGCTCTCGTTCTTCCGCATCTTCAGCGGCACCGTCGCGAACGGGCAGGAGGTCTACAACGCGACGCACGAGACCGTCGAGAAGCTCAACCACCTCACCGTGGCGCAGGGCAAGGAGCGGATCGAGGTCGCGCGCCTGCACGCGGGCGACATCGGCGTCGTCGCCAAGCTGAAGAACACGCACACCAACGACACACTGTCCTCGAGCGAACGGCCGCTGGTGCTCGCGCCCATCAGCTTCCCCGAGCCGGACATCGCGATCGCGATCCGCGCGGCCAGCCGCACGGACGAGGACAAGATCGGCGCCGGCCTCCAGAAGCTGCACGAGGAGGACCCGACGTTCCACAGCAGTTACGACCCGGAGCTCCGGCAGACGATCATCCGCGGGCTCGGCGAGCTGCACCTCGACGTGCAGATCGAGCGGCTGAAGAACAAGTACGGCGTCGAGGTCACGACCGAGGCGCCGGGCATCCCGTACCGCGAGACGATCCGCAAGCAGGCGGAGGGGCAGGGCAAGTACAAGAAGCAGACGGGCGGCCACGGCCAGTACGGCGACTGCCACATCCGCCTGAAGCCGCTGCCGCGCGGGTCCGGCTACGTGTTCACGGACTCGATCGTCGGCGGCGTGATCCCCGGCAAGTTCATCCCGTCGGTGGACAAGGGGATCCAGGAGGCGGCGAAGAAGGGCGTCCTCGCCGGCTACCCGATGGTCGACTTCGAGGCCGAGTGCTTCTACGGCTCCTACCACACCGTGGACTCGAGCGACATCGCCTTCCAGGTCGCGGGCAGCATGGCGTTCCAGAAGGTCGCGGCCATGGCCGACCCCGTGCTGCTCGAGCCGATCCTCGAGGTCGAGGTCGTCACGCCCGACGAGTACATGGGCGACATCATCGGTGACCTGAACCAGCGCCGCGGCAAGATCCTGGGCATGGATCCGGATGGCCGGAAGACGCGGATCCGCGCGCTCGTGCCGCAGGCCGAGCTCTACAAGTACGCGACGACGCTGCGTTCGCTCACGCAGGGCAGGGCTACGCACTCGCGCAAGTTCCACGGCTACGAGGAAGTGCCGGCCCACGTCGCGCAGAAGGTGATCGAGGCCGCGAAGAAGGAGAAGGAAGAGGTCCACGCCTGACCCTTCCACCCCGGCCCATCCCCGGGCCAGGGCGAGGGCGGGGGCGAGGGAGCGATTCCCGCCCCCGCCCTTTTGCGCATCCCGTGATTGGGGGGCGCCGGGCGTGCAACCCTGCGCCGTTGCGCCCCATCTATCACGGAGCGTTCCGAGGGCAGCCCATACGACCGGGGGGCAGAGCAATGCCGAGTCCATCGTCCCTGCGTGCGCTCGCAGCGATCGTCGCCGCGGCCGCCGTGCTGGCCGGCTGCGGCGCCGGCGATGCGGGTGCGCCGCGCTGGGTCGCGGAGACCGACACCATCGGTGACACCATCGTCGTGCGAACGGTCTCCGGCGGCGTGTGGCCGGCCGGCGTGACCGTCGTGCCCGAGGTCACGATCGGCAAGTTCGAGGGCGAGGACGAGTACATCTTCGGCGAGATCGTCGCGCTCACCGTCGCGGCGGACGGCTCGATCTTCCTGTACGACCGGCACGCCAAGGCGCTCCGGCAGTACGCCCCGGACGGCACCTACGTCAGGACGATCGGCCGCGAGGGCGGCTGGCCCGGCGAGTACCGCCGCCCCGACGCCGGCCTGACCATCACGCCGGACGGCCGGCTGCCGGCGAGCCCGTGCTGCGGATCGAGAAGGCGTGACCCCCGTGCCCGTCGGATCGGCGGAGAAGGCCGAGATGGAGCGCCGCGCTACGGAGAGCATGCGCTACACCGACCCGAACTGGCGCTGCGACGGGCCCGGCATCCCGGACACCAAGCCCGCGTTCCGCTACTCTTCGTCGCCGCCGATGGCCGCATCTGGGTGCAGACACACCAGCCGGCGTTCGAGATCGAGGCCGAAGAGGAGACGGGCGAGCCGCGCCCCGGCCGTCGCACGCCGCAGCGCTGGGTCGAGCCGCTGGTCTACGATGTCTTCGAGCCCGACGGCCGCTATCTCGGCGCCATCGAGCTGCCGCGGAACACGTCGGTCCGCTACGCGCGCGGCGAGCACATCTGGGCCAGCACGCGCGACGAGCTCGACGTCCAGTACGTGACGCGCTTCCGCATCCAGACGGACGAGCGGATCTCGGATCGTTGAAGACGCCCGGCTTTGTGCGCTGCGCGCCGTGCGCCCCGCCGCGGAGCGCGCCCGGCGCGGGCGACGCGTCGCATGGAACTTGCCCCTGGGCTCTCGCGTCGGGTCATCTGCAACCGGGAAGCGAGGACCTCATGGCGAGAGACATCCAGGGCAAGCGAGTCGCGATCCTGGCCACGAAGGGCGTCGAGCAGGTCGAGCTCACCGAGCCGCGCAAGGCGCTGGACCAGGCGGGTGCGCACACCGAGCTGGTCTCGCCCGAGGCCGGCAAGATCAGGGCGTGGAACTTCACCGAGTGGGGCGACGAGTTCGACGTCGACGTCACGCTCGATGCGGCCAATCCCGACGACTACGACGCGCTCCTGCTACCCGGCGGCGTCATGAACCCCGACCACCTGCGCCTGAACGAGAAGGCGGTCGCGTTCGTGCGCACGTTCTTCGACCAGGGCAAGCCGATCGCCGCGATCTGTCACGCGCCCTGGATGCTGGCCGAGGC
>DATGQE010000070.1:0-158148 GCA_035304345.1 Woeseiaceae bacterium
GGAGTCGGTTGCGGGCGGTTCCGTCAGCGACCGCGGTAGACGATGCGGCCCTTGCTCAGGTCGTAGGGCGTGAGCTCCACCGTGACGTTGTCGCCGGTGAGGATGCGGATGTAGTTCTTGCGCATCTTGCCTGAAATGTGCGCAGTCACCACGTGACCGTTCTCCAACCTGACGCGAAACGTCGTGTTGGGCAGCGTCTCGGTCACGACGCCTTCCATCTGCAGTGCTTCTTCTTTCGCCAAGCGAGTCTCGTTCTTTGCCGGAAATTCAGGCGGCGGATTTTGCAGAAAGGGCCGCGTCAATGCAATCGACGGGCCCGCGGGGCGGCCGGCGGCGCCGGACCGGCCCCGCCCGTGCGCTTCACCCGGCGACGAGCTCGGCGGCGGGCCGCGGCTCCGCGGGCCAGTCGCGAAACGGGGTCCGCGGCCGGCAGGCGCGCTCGACCAGGGCCTTGAACTCGGCCCGCGGCATCGGCCGGGCACCGAGGCTGAGCAGGTGGGGCGAGACGAGCTGGCAATCGAGCACCGTGAACGCGTGCGCCGACAGGTGGCGGCACAGCGCCAGCATGGCCGTCTTCGACGCGTCCGTCACCCGGCTGAACATGGATTCGCCGAAGAAGGCACGCCCGATCGCGAGGCCGTAGATGCCGCCGACGAGGCGGTCGTCCTCCCAGACCTCGACCGAGTGCGCCCAGTGCTCGCGATGCAGGCGGCAGAACGCCTCGATCATCTCGGGCGTGATCCAGGTGCCGGCCTGCCCGCGGCGCGGTGCGCCGCACGCGCGGATCACCGATTCGAACGCCCGGTTGCAGGTCACGACGAAGCGCCCGCGGCGCAGGCGGCGGCGCAGGCTCCGTGAGACGTGAAACTCGTCCGGTACGAGCACGCAGCGCGGGTCCGGCGACCACCAGAGGATCGGCTGGCCCTCGTCGTACCAGGGGAAGATCGTCCGCTCGTACGCCGTCAGCAGCCGCTCGGTGCCGAGGTCGCCGCCGGCCGCGAGCAGGCCGTTCGGGACGGCCAGCGCCAGGCGCACGTCCGGAAACGCCTCCGGGGGGTCGTCACGGCTGATCCACTTGATCTGCGGGGTGGTCACGCGGGCTGCGGCGCGCCGCCTCCTCCCAGGTACCTCACTCGGGCGCGCTCCGGTACGGGCTGTGCCGGTCGACCGCGGCCATGTAGCGGTCGACGTGTCGCCGCTCCTCGGCGAGGTAGCGGCCGACGGCGCTGAAGAACTCGGGGCGGGCGAGCCAGTGGGCGGACCAGGTCGCGACCGGGGTGAAGCCGCGGGCGACCTTGTGCTCGCCCTGGGTGCCCGGCTCGAACCGCGCCAGCCCCTTCTCGATGCAGTACTCGATACCCTGGTAATAGCAGGTTTCGAAGTGCAGCGCGTCGTAGTACCCGTCGCTGCCCCAGTAGCGCCCGTAGAGCGTATCGCCGCCGACGTAGAACACGGCCGCCGCGACCGGCGAACGGTGCCGCTCCGCCAGCACGACCAGCACGTTGTCGGGCAGCCGCGACGACAGGGAGACGAAGAAATCGTAGTCGAGGTAGGGCATGGAGGCCCGCTCGAGGAAGGTGGTGCTGATGAGCGCGTACACGTCGCGCCACAGCGCGGCGTCCGTGTCGCGGCCAAAGAGCCTGCGCAGCCGGATTCCCTGCTCCTCGACCCGCCGCCGGTCGCGGCGCGCTTTCTTGCGCTTGGCGGAGCTGAAGGTGGCGAGGAACTCGTCGAACGTCGCGTAGCCGCGGTTGTGCCAGTGGAACTGGCAGTCCTTGCGCAGCTTCAGGCCCGCCGCGCGGAGCCCCGGGAGCTCACGCTCGTCGGGAAACAGCACGTGCAGCGAGGAATGGCCTCCCTCGCGGGCCAGCTCGAGCGCCGCATCGAGCAGGATGCGGGCCTGGTCGGGATCGCCGCCCGCGAGCAGCCGCGGGCTCGGGGCCGGCGTGAAGGGCACGGCGGACACCAGCTTCGGGTAGTACTCGAGCCCGGCCCGGTGGTATGCCTGCGCCCAGGACCAGTCGAACACGAATTCGCCCCACGAATGGGTTTTCTCGTACAGTGGCATCACCGCGACGGCTTTGCCGCCGCGTGACGGGCGGACGACGACGTGCCGGGGTTGCCAGCCGGTCGCCGGTGACACGCAACCGGTCGTCTCGGCGGCTTCGAGGAACTCGTGCCGGAGGAAGGGCCAGGCATCGCCGGCGAGCCGGTTCCACTCGGCGGGCTCTATCGCGGAGATGCTGTCGAGGATATCGATCCGCATCGCCGCATCGCGCTACGCGACCGCGTGGTCCGGTTCGCTCACGAGGGCTTCGGCATCGAGGAATTTCTCCGCGTCGAGCGCGGCCATGCAACCCGAGCCGGCGGACGTAATCGCCTGCCGGTAGACGGAATCCGCCACGTCGCCCGCCGCGAACACGCCAGGCACGCTGGTCGCGGTCGCGTCGCCTTCCAGTCCGGATTTGACCACGATGTAGCCGCCGTTGCGCATCTCGAGCTGGCCCTGGAAGAGATCGGTGTTCGGCCGGTGGCCGATTGCGATGAACACTCCCGACACTTGGAGCTCCCGCGTCGCCGCAGGTTCCTTCGTGCTGCGCAGTCTCAACCCGGTCACGCCGGTATCGTCGCCGAGCACTTCGTCCACCACGTGATTCCACAGGATCTCGACGTTGCCGTGCTGCGCCTTGTGGAACAGCTGGTCCTGGAGGATCTTCTCCGCGCGCAGTGCATCGCGCCGGTGCACGAGCGTCACCTTCCCGGCGATGTTGCTGAGGTACAGCGCTTCCTCGACGGCCGTGTTGCCGCCGCCGATGACGGCGACGTTCTGGCCGCGATAGAAGAAGCCGTCGCAGGTCGCGCACGCGGAGACGCCGCGGCCCCGGTAGTGCTGCTCCGAGGGCAGCCCGAGGTACATCGCGCTCGCCCCGGTCGCGATGATCAGCGCGTCACAGGTGTAGGTGGCGTAGTCGCCCTCGAGCACGAACGGGCGCTTCGAGAGGTCGGCCTTGTGCACGTGGTCGTTCACTATCTCGGTGCCGAAACGCCGTGCGTGGCGCTCCATGCGTTCCATGAGCGCCGGGCCTTGCAGGCCTTCGACGTCGCCGGGCCAGTTGTCCACGTCCGTCGTCGTCATGAGCTGCCCGCCCGGCTCCATGCCGGTGACGAGCACGGGCCGGAGATTCGCCCGCGCGGCGTAAATGGCCGCCGCGTAACCGGCCGGTCCGGAGCCCAGGATGAGGACCCGGCAATGCCTGGATTTGCTCATGTATACTTCGCCTTCGATTGCGCCCGAGCAGGTAAACGGATATGCGACCGAACCGAGGCGAATCAAGAGCCTGCGCGGGCCGGCCGCGGGCCGGTGGCTTCCCGGCCGGCAAAGTGTAGGCAAAAGGGGGAACGGGGGCAAAGCGCGGCCGAAGGCGTCCGGCGGCGCGAGGAAGCCCGGACAGCGGCGCAGATCCCGGTTCGCCCGACGACAATTCGCTTCAGGAATGGCCAGAGCCCAGAATTCAGTCCGCGCACGGTCGCGCCTGTCCGAGCAGGTGGTGCGCACCCTGCGCGAGGGTGCCCTGTGGGTGTTCGGTGCGCTCGCGATCATCCTGTGGGTCGCGCTCTTCACTTACGACCCGGCGGACCCGGGATTCTCGCAGGCGAGCGACAGCGGCGAGATCAAGAACGGGGTAGGGCGCGTCGGCGCGCTCGCCTCCGACCTCCTGTTCAACTTTTTCGGCCTGCCGGCGTACCTGTTCACCGTCATGGTGTTCTACTTCGGCTGGATGATCTTCCGGGAGCAGAGGACGCGCGTCGAGCTCACGCGGGCGGATTTCGCGCTGCGCTTCGCGGGCTTTCTCGCGACGCTCGTCACGAGCTCCGCGCTCGCGACGCTGCATTTCTCCCCGGAAGGCTTCCGGGAGACCGCGGGCGGCATCGTGGGGCAGGTCGTCGGCTACGGCATGGCCTCCGTGATGAAGCTGCTCGGCGCGAGCACGCTGCTGTTCTTCCTCTGGCTCGCATCGCTGTCGCTGTTCCTCGGCATCTCCTGGCTGGCGGTCATGGATCGCATCGGCCGCTGGTGCCTCGCGGCATGGGACGCCGCCCGCCTGAAGATCGGCGAGTGGCGCGAGCGCGCCGAGGGGCGGCGCCTGCATGCGGCGCGCCAGGACGCCGCCCAGGTGGAGCGGACCAAGACGCGGAAGCGGGTGCCGCCGCGCATCGAGCCGGTCGTCGCGCCCCTCGAGCCGTCGGTGCGCGCGGAGAAGGAACGCCAGGTCCCGCTGTTCGAGCCGCCGGCCGCGGGCGAGCTGCCGCCGCTGTCGCTGCTCGACGATCCGCCGCCGCAGCAGAAGGGTTACTCCGAGGAGTCGCTGGAAGCGATGTCCCGGCTGGTGGAGCTCAAGCTGAAGGACTTCGGCATCGACGTGCAGGTCGTTTCCGTCTCGCCCGGGCCGGTGATCACGCGCTTCGAGCTCGATCCTGCGCCCGGGGTGAAGAGCAGCCAGATCTCCAACCTGGCGAAGGACCTCGCGCGGTCGCTTTCCGTGGTGAGCGTGCGCGTCGTCGAGGTGATCCCGGGCAAGTCGTACATCGGTCTCGAGATCCCGAACGAGCATCGCGAGCTCGTGACGCTCGGAGAGATCCTGCGCTCGCGGGCGTACGACGAGATGGCGTCACCGTTGACGCTGGCCCTCGGCAAGGACATCGGCGGCAATTCCGTGGTCGCCGATCTCGCGCGCATGCCGCACCTCCTGATCGCGGGCACCACCGGCTCCGGCAAGTCCGTCGCGATCAACGCCATGGTGCTGAGCCTGCTCTACAAGTCGACCCCCGAGCACGTACGGCTGATCATGGTCGACCCCAAAATGCTCGAGCTGTCGGTGTACGAGGGCATCCCGCACCTGCTCACGCCGGTCGTCACCGACATGAAAGAGGCGGCGAACGCGCTGCGCTGGTGCGTCGGCGAAATGGAGCGGCGTTACCGGCTGATGGCCGCGCTCGGCGTGCGCAATATCGGCGGCTACAACCGCAAGGTGAAGGATGCGATCGAGGCCGGGAAGCCGCTGCCCGACCCGATGTTCACGCCGCCGCCGTTCGCCGACGAGGACGACGAGCCGGTCGAGCATCCCACGCTCACGCCTCTGCCGTACATCGTCGTCATCATCGACGAGCTTGCCGACATGATGATGATCGTCGGCAAGAAGGTGGAGGAGCTGATCGCGCGCCTCGCGCAGAAGGCCCGCGCTTCCGGCATTCACATGCTGCTCGCGACCCAGCGCCCCTCCGTGGACGTGATCACCGGCCTCATCAAGGCGAACATTCCCTGCCGCATCGCGTTCCAGGTCTCGGCCAAGGTCGACTCGAGGACCATTCTCGACCAGATGGGGGCGGAGGCGCTGCTCGGTCACGGGGACATGCTGTACCTGCCGCCCGGCACCGCCGTGCCGACGCGCGTGCACGGCGCTTTCGTCGCCGATCACGAGGTGCACGCGGTGGTCCGCAACCTGAAGAAAAGCGGCCCGCCGCGCTACATCGAGGAAATTCTGGAGGGGCCGGCGAGTCCAACCCCCGGTCTGGCGGGGATCGACCCCCCGTCGGTGGAGGAGATCGACGCGGAGCAGGACCCCTTGTACGACCAGGCCGTGCAGATCGTGCTGGAGACGCGCAAGGCCTCGATCTCCGGCGTCCAGCGGCGGCTGAAGATCGGGTACAACCGCGCCGCGCGCATGGTCGAAAGCATGGAGGCGGCGGGACTGGTCGGTCCGCTGCAGGCGAACGGCTCCCGGGAGGTCCTGGTGCCGGCGCCGCACAAGGACCGGGACGACTGACGCGGCGTTCGCGGGCAGGGAGCGGATGGAACGGATGGAAACGGGAACGGACAGGCGATTCGCGAGCACGACCGGCGCGGCATGGCGGCCGTGCCTGCCGGCGCCCGCCATGGCGATCGCAGTCGTCGTCGCGACCGTCATCGGGACGTTCGCCGCCCCGGCCGCGTGGGCCGAGACCACCGACCGGGCGCGCGGCGAAGCGCTCGTGGAGCGTTTCGTGGCGGAAGTCGAGAGCATGCGCGGCCGCTTCGAGCAGCAGCTCGTGACCGCGGAACAGGAGCTCGCCGACACCGCGAAAGGAAGCTTCGAGATCCTGCGCCCCGGGCGTTTCCGCTGGGAGTACACGGAGCCGTACGCGCAGGTTCTCGTCGCCGACGGCGCCAACGTGTGGAATTACGACGTCGATCTCGAGCAGGTCACGGTGAAGCCGCAGGCGGAGGCGCTCGGCAACACGCCGGCGGCACTGCTCGGCGGCAAGGCCGACGTGCTGGAGGGGTTCGAGGTGACCGGCAGCCTCGTGGACCGGGGCACCGTGTGGGTGACCCTGCGGCCGAAGCACGACGACACGGGTTTCGAGAGCGTCGAGCTCGGCTTCACCGACGGCGTGCTGACCCGCATGATCCTTGCCGACGACCTCAGGCAGACGACGCTGGTCGCGCTCTACGACGTCGAGGTGAACGCCGACGTGGATCCCGCGCGTTTCCGCTTCACTCCCCCGGAGGGCGTCGACCTGGTCGGCCAGCCCGCCGCGGCATCGGCCACGGGCCGGTAAATGCTGCCTTTGCGTTATGCGCGGCGCTGGCAGGCGGCCGGCATCGGGGCACTGGCGCTCGCGCTGGTCGCGGCGCTGGCGCCGGCGATCCTGTTTCCGTTCGACGTGCAGCGGGCGGGCATCGGCATCGACAAGTGGCTCCATGCGCTGAGCTTCATGTTCCTCACGGTCTGGTTCTCCGGCCAGTACGCACCGCGGAGCTATTGGCGGATCGCCCTCGGCATGCTCCTGTTCGGCCTGCTCATCGAGGTCTGCCAGCGCATGGTGGCGTATCGCAGCGCCGAAGCGACGGACCTGGTCGCCGATGCGATCGGCATCGCCCTGGGTCTCGCGATCGCGTTCGCGGGCGCCGGCGGCTGGAGCCTCAGGGTGGAGGGCTGGCTGCAGGCGCGCAGCGAGGCCGGCTGAGCGGGAAGCCCGATTCGCCATGAACGACCTGTTCGCCGAAGATCAGCTCCCGACCCCGCCGGAAGACGGCGACGGACGCCCCCTGGCCGATCGCCTGCGGCCGACGTCGCTCGACGGCTTCTTCGGCCAGGAGCACCTGCTCGCCCCGGGCAAGCCGCTCGCCGAGGCCATCGCGCGCGGGCGGGCGCATTCGATGATCTTCTGGGGGCCGCCCGGCACCGGGAAGACGACGCTTGCCCGTATCGTCGCAGGGGCGAGCGGGGCGCATTTCATTGCGCTTTCGGCCGTAATGGCAGGCGTCAAGGACATCCGCGCGGCCGTCGCGGAGGCGACGCGGCAACGGCGCTCCACGGGGCGCTCCACGGTCCTGTTTCTCGACGAGGTACATCGCTTCAACAAGTCGCAGCAGGACGCGTTCCTCCCGTTCGTCGAGGACGGCACACTGACGTTCATCGGCGCGACCACCGAGAATCCCTCGTTCGAGCTCAACAACGCGCTGCTTTCGCGGGCGCGCGTCTATGTCTTGCGGCCACTGGGCCGCGATGCGCTGTTCGGCATCATGCGCCGTGCGCTCGCGTCGGAAAAATTCACCGCCGGCGGGCTCGAGATCGACGACGAGGCGCTCGAGCTGATGGCCGACGCTGCGGACGGGGACGCGCGGCGCGCGCTCAACCTGCTCGAGCTCGCGGCCGATCTCGCCGGCGCGGGCGACGGCGGGCGGCGGATCGATGCGGCAATCGCCGCCGAGGTCGCGCGTGGCGGGCAGCGACGCTTCGACAAGCGCGGCGAGTACTTCTACGACCAGATCTCCGCCCTGCACAAGTCCATTCGCGGTTCGGATCCCGACGCCTCGCTCTACTGGCTCATGCGGATGCTCGACGGCGGCTGCGAGCCGCTGTACGTCGCGCGGCGCATGGTGCGGGTCGCGTCCGAGGACGTCGGCAATGCCGATCCGCGCGCGCTGCGCATCGCGCTGGACGCGTGGGACGCGCTGGAACGCCTCGGCAGCCCGGAAGGGGAGCTCGCGCTCGCGCAGGCCGTCGTCTACCTCGCCTGTGCGCCGAAGAGCAACGCCGTCTACGAGGCGGCCGGCGCGGCGCTCGCCGATGCGCGGGAGCACGGCTCGCTGGAGGTTCCGCTGCGCCTGCGCAACGCACCGACGCGCCTGATGAAACAGCTCGGTTACGGCGAGGGCTATCGATATGCGCACGACGAGCCGGATGCGGTCGCGGCCGGCGAGCGGTATTTCCCCGACGACATGCCGGAGCGCAGGTATTATCATCCGGTGCCTCGAGGCCTCGAGGCGCACATTCGAGAGAGGCTGACCGAAATCGCCGCGCGCAATCGCGCCGCGCGCGAGAACAAGAAGACGGAAGGATGATCGATCCCAGGCTGTTGCGACAATCGATCGATACGGTGGCCGCCAACCTGGCACGCCGCGGCTTTCCGTTCGACGCGGGCGAGTGGCAGAACCTGGACGAACGGCGCAAGGCGCTGCAGGTCAGGACCGAGTCGCTCAGGCGGGAGAAGAACGACAGCGCGAAGAAGATCGGCGCCGCGAAGCAGCGCGGCGAGGACATCGGCCCGCTGCTCGCAGCCGTCAAGGGGCTCGGCGAGGAGCTCGAGTCCGCCGAGCATGAGCTCACGGAGGTGCAGGCGCGGCTCCGCGACATCGAGCTCGGCCTGCCCAACCTGCTCGACGCCGACGTGCCCGACGGTGCCGATGCGGCCGACAACGTCGAGGTGCGGCGCTGGGGCGAGCCGCGGGATTTCGGCTTCGAGGTCAGGGATCACGTCGACCTCGGCGGCGCGCTGGGCCTGCTGGACCTCGACGCGGCCAGCCGCATCTCCGGTGCGCGCTTTGCCGTGCTGCACGGGGCGCTCGCGAACCTGCAGCGCGCGCTGATCCAGTTCATGCTCGACGTGCACGTGCGCGAGCACGGTTACGAGGAAGTCTACGTACCGTACCTCGTGCAGCCGGAGGCGCTAATCGGCACCGGGCAGCTTCCGAAGTTCGAGCAGGAACTGTTCCGCACGGCCGGCGACACCGCTTACTACCTGATCCCGACCGCCGAGGTCCCGCTCACGAACCTCGTGCGCGACAGCATCGTGGCGGGCTCCACGCTGCCGCGGCGCTACGTCGCGCACACGCCGTGCTTCCGTTCCGAAGCCGGCTCCTACGGGAAAGATACGCGCGGCATGCTGCGCCAGCACCAGTTCGAGAAAGTGGAGCTCGTCCACGTCGTCGAGCCGTGGCACTCGCGGGAAGCGCTGGAGGAGCTGACGAGCCACGCCGAGACGATCCTCAGGCGGTTGAAACTGCCGTACCGCGTGGTGTCCCTGTGCGCCGGCGACATCGGGTTCGCCGCCGCGATGACCTACGACCTCGAGGTGTGGCTGCCGGGGCAGGGCACCTATCGCGAAATTTCCTCGTGCAGCAACTGCACCGATTTCCAGGCCCGCCGGATGCAGGCGCGCTGGCGCAACCCGGAGACGGGCAAGCCGGAGCTCGTGCACACGCTGAACGGCTCGGGCGTGGCGGCGGGCAGGGCGCTGATCGCGGTCGTCGAGAACTACCAGCGCGAGGACGGCACCATCGAGGTGCCGGAGGCGCTCGTTCCCTACATGGGCGGGCTGGAGGTCATCGAGGCACGCCGCGGCAAGGAGCCGTAGCGCCGGGCGACGGGGTCAGACGGCCGGCATGCCTTCGAGCAGGGGCTCGAGCATCGGGTGCTCGGCCCCGTTCTCGGTGCAGAGCGCGTAACGCTGGCTCTCGTCGCCGGCATAGAGCGCGACGCCCGCGTAGCGCCCCGTGCGGTCCAGGATGTAGAACTTCACGTTGAAGTTCGGCTTGCCGCGCTCGTCGAGCAGGCGGGGCTCGATCGTGTTGGCGACGATGCGCCGCAACGCTTCCATGCCGGCGTCCTTCGGGTGGCGGCCGCGGCGCATCTCCTCCACGATCAGGAACGACGACAGGCCGAAGAGGTTCGCTTCCCCCCGGCCCGTGGAGCCGGCGGCCCCGATATCGCCGTCGACGTACAGCCCGGCACCGAGGATCGGCGAATCGCCGACGCGCCCGGGAATCTTCCAGGCGAGGCCGCTCGTCGTCGTCACGCCGGCGAGCTCGCCGTTCGGGCTGAGCCCGTTGCAATTGATCGTGCCGTAGTATTCTTCCTCGGCGATCAGGCCTTCCCGCAGCATGTCGCGCGCGGCCTTCTCACCGGCTTCGAAGCGCTTCTCGGGGTCCAGGTAATGCTCGGGGTCGATGCGGCGCTTCCATTCGAGCCATTGCCGGCGCGACTTCTCCGTGTTGAGGTCGTCCTCGATCTCGAAGCCCATGTTGCGCGCGAAGCGTTGTGCGCCCTCGCCGACGAGCAGGTGGTGATCGGTGTAGTCCATGACGGCCCGCGCGACCCGCGACGGTGTCCGCACCCCTTCGAGCGCCGCGACGCCGCCCGCCTGCTTCCGGGGGCCGTGCATGCAGCAGGCATCGAGCTGCACGACGCCGTCGGCGTTCGGCCGCCCGCCGTAACCCACGCTGGCGTCTTCCGGGTCGAGCTCGACGATGTTGACGCCGGCAATGAGGGCGTCGAGCACGTCCTCGCCGCGCACGATGCGCTCGAACGCCGTTTCGACGCAGTTCCGGTCGCCGCCGTTCGTCATGGTGTAGCCGTTCGAGGAGGCGATGACGACCGGCGGGACGCGGTTGGCGATCTTGCGGGGTGTCGCCTGTGCCCCGGCAACGAGCGGCGTGCCGGCCGCCAGCCCGGCGGCGGCACCGGTCAGGACGAATTCCCGGCGGCTGATTCCCTGGCCCATAATGGCTCCCGTCAGTTGAAACGACGACGCCCGGCATCCCCGCGCCCGCAGAACGCGGCCGCGAGACCGAGGAGCTGGCTCGGACGCACGGGCTTCTCGAGATAACCGGCGGCACCGTCGAGCTCCGCGTCGCCCCGCACCTCGCCGAACGTCGTGGACAGCACGACCGGCACCGAATCGAGCTGCGGCACGTCGCGCACGGCGTCGTACAGCCGCCGGCCGTCCATGAGCGGCGTCATGCCGTCGAGGATGACCATCGACGGCGGCAATTCCTTCGCAAGGTACTCGAGCGCTTCCGTGCCGTCCTGCGCGCTCACGACGTCGTAGCCCGAGCCGCGCAGCACCTCGACGACCGCCTCGCGGAACGGCGTGTCGTCGTCCACGACGAGGATCGGGCCGGTGCCCGCGGGCTCGAGCCGGGCGGCGGGCTCGGCGTCCAGCAGGAACCAGAAGGTGCTGCCTTCGCCCATCCTGCTGTCGACGCCGATCGTGCCGCCGTGGGCCTCCACGATACCCTTGGCGACGGCGAGGCCGAGGCCCGCGCCGCGCTCCTTGCGACGGTCCGCGCGCCAGAAGCGCTCGAATACGCGGTGCAGGTTCTCCGGGTCGATGCCGGGACCGGTGTCGGTGACCGCGATGCGAACCCGGCCCTGCGCCGCCGTCGCGGCAATCTCGATGCGGCCGCCCGGGGATACGAACTTGAGCGCGTTGCCGAGCAGGTTCGAGAGCACCTGGAGGATGCGCCCGCGATCCACGTGAACGGCGGGCAGCCCGGGCTCGACGCTACAGTCGAGGCGGATCGAGCGCTCGCGCGCCAGTTGCTGGAACATCATGCGCGCCTCGCTCACGAGGAAAGCGACCTCGGTCCGCTCGCGCCTGACGAAGAGCTGCCCCGCGTCGATCTGCGTGATGTCGAGCAGGTCCTGCAGGAGTCGCTCCATCTGCTCGGTCGCGACGCGGATGCTCGCGACGCTGGCGTCCCGCCGATCGGCCGGCACGTCGAGCTGGAGCACGGTCGCCGCGCTGGCGATGGTCTGCAACGGGTTCCGCAGGTCGTGGGACACGACCGCGATCATGTCGTCCCGTGCCCGGATCGCGGTGCGCGCTTCCGCGTACAGCCGCGAGTTGTCGACGAGGAGCGCCGCGTGGCTGGCCAGCTCGCGTGCGAGCTCGAGATCGTCGGTGTCGAACGTGCGCGACGACGAGCCGTCCGCGACGAGCGCAATCGCGCCGACGGTGCGTCCGCGCGCGCGCAGCGGCACCAGGAGCACGGCGCGCGGCGCGAGCGAGTGCAGCGCACGCAGCAGCGATTCGCTCCGCAGTTGCTCCGCGAGGCGATCGAGCCGGACCTCCGTATCCAGCACGGGCTCTCCCGTACGGATGACCCGGCCGATGCCCCAGTCGTCCTCGAGCGACGGCGGATCGGCGGCGGCGACGGCCTCGATGTGGGCGGTCCGCGCCGGATCGGCGTGCGCCATGCCGACCCGGCGTATGGTGCGGCCGTCGAAGGCATAGGTGAAGCAGCAGTCCGCCACGCGCCCCGCGAGGCGCCGCGCGAGCAGCTTGAGCGCCGCGTCGGGCTCCAGCGAGGAGGCGAGGTCGTCGTGCACTTCGGCGAGGACCTGCAGCCGCTCCCGTGCGCGCTCCGCCACGGTGCGCGCGTCTTCCGCCTGGCGGTAGAGCTGGCCGTTGTCGAGCGCCAGCGCGGCCCAGCTCGCGATCTCGCCGATGAAGGCGAGATCGTCGGGGCCGTAGGTCCTGCCGGACTCCGCGGACATGACCGTCAGCGCGCCGAGGATGCGGCCACGGGCCTGCAGGGGCACGGTGATGGCGGAACGCAGACCGAGCGACTCCAGCACGTGCAGGTGCTCCGGGTCCGCGGCGCGCCGCGCGAGCATCTCGCGGTCGACCCGCGGCACCAGCGTGGCTTCACCGTTGCGCACAGCACGCATGGCCGTGCCGTCGCCCGACGGCATCCGCCAGCGCCGCGCGACCTGCCAGGCGAGCTCGACCTTTGCCGGATCCTTGTGCGCGACTTCGACCGGCCGGATGGCGCCGCGCTCGTCGGCCACCTGCACGATGCACCAGTCCGCGAGACGCGGCACCAGGATGTGCGCGAGGTGGCGGACCGTCTCGGCGGGATTGTGCGTCGTCGCGAGCACCCGGCTCGCTTCCGCGAGAAACTCGCGCGCCTTGCGCGATTGCTGCTCGGCGGACAGCCGCTCGCCGAGCTCGCTGGCCATCCGGAAATGCTCGATCGCGTAGGAAACGTGGCCCGCGATGATTTTCGCGACGGCCACCTCCTCGTCGCTGAACTCGTGCGGCTCGGCGTAATACAGCATGAACTTGCCGAGGAGGCGGTCGGCGAAGCACAGCGGGATGAAAGCCAGCGACCGTATGCCCTCGTGCGCCAGGAGAGGCCGATAGCTTTCCATGCGCAGGTCCTCGAGCACGTCGGTGACGAGGATCGGTGCGGGATAGGGATCGTCGGCGCGCCATGGCGAATGGCCCTCGATGGCGGCACGATAGCGGTCGGAGAGCCCACGCCACGCAACGAACCGGGTCACGCCCTGCTCGTCGACCACCTGGCAGGACGAACGCGACACGCCCAGCGTTTCCTCGAGGGTCGTGAGGGCGCAGGCGTACACGTCCGGCAGCGAAGCGGCGCGGGCGACCTGCTCGATCAGCTTGCGCACTGCGGTCTTGGCTCGCACGCGACCGTCTTCTTCCCCTCGGGATGGACAGTCATTAAACACAATCCCGCGGCCGATTGATAGAGACTCCCTGAAATAACGGGCGCTTGGGACTGTTTTGGCTGGTAACGCTCCCGGATGGAACGTTCCTTGCAGTCTTGTCTGTGCCTGCACGAACCGTTTCATCGGGGCCGGCGCGCCGGGCCCGGGGAAGCCCGGGCGATGGTGATCCGCGCGCCGTCACGAGGCTGGCGGAGAGGGTGGGATTCGAACCCACGAAGGGCGTCAACCCTTGCTGGTTTTCAAGACCAGTGCATTCAACCGCTCTGCCACCTCTCCGGCCGGGAGCATTCTGCGGGCCCCTCCGGCCCGATTCAACCGACCGAACCCCGGCTGCCCGCGGAGGTCTCACGCTGTTCGGGCGGCAGCCGGGAGCGGCGTCCGCATCCCTTTCGCGCGTACAATCCGGAAAGCAACGTGATCCGCAGAATCGAATTCCCGGGCAGCAGGCCCGGCAACCCGCTCGTCAACGCCCTGGTGATCGCCGGCGGGGCCCTCGTATTCGCCGCCCTGGTCCTGTTCAGCCTGCTGGCCTTCCTCGTGGTCGCCGGCCTCGTGGCGCTGCTCGCGGCGGTGATCGGCGTGCGGACATGGTGGCTCCGGCGCCGCCGGCCCGGCACGCCCCGGCCGCGGG
The DNA here is from genome assembly GCA_035304345.1 of Woeseiaceae bacterium. GTDB lineage: Bacteria > Pseudomonadota > Gammaproteobacteria > Steroidobacterales > Woeseiaceae > IDS-8. Next base: position 14,212 of record DATGQE010000070.1, read on the forward strand.
CGACGGGCGAGGTCATCGAGGGGGAGTACCGGCGGGTACCGACCCGCGGCGACGAGCGGCACGCGGGCGACTGACGGGCCCGGCCGGCCGCGGCTCCCGCCGGCCTGCCCGGCTTCCCGCCCGGCTTCCGGCCTGGCCTCCCGGCTTGGCCAACGGCCGCAAAACGCCGTAAGCTCGCGTCCCATGCAAAACGGGCTCCCGGATCCGGACCGCCGGCGCAAGCGGCGGCGGCGGCGCATCCAGATCATCATCGTCTACACCGCGATCGCGATCGGGCTTGCGTGGTTCTTCGAATCGCAGGCGACCACGACCGTGATCTTCGTGCGCCACGCGGAGAAAGCCGATGCGGCAGACGGGGACCCGGGCCTGTCGCCGGCGGGGCGGGCGAGGGCCGCCGAGCTCAGGCGGCAGCTCGTCGAGGCGGACGTGGTGGCGGGCGTCGACGTGATCTATTCGACGCCTTATCGCCGCACGATGGAGACCGCCCGCCCGCTCGCGGAGGCACTCGACATCCCGATCCGCCGCTACAACCCGGAGCCCGAGCAGTACGAGGAGGTGCTCGAGGGCATCGTGCGCGAGCACAAGGGCAAGATCATCCTGATCGTCGGGCACAGCGACACGATCCCGCGGCTGATCGCCGAGCTCGGCGCCAGCAAGAAGGTACCGCCGATCGCCGAGGACGAGTACGACAACATCTACATCATTTCGATTCCCTGGTTCGGCAAGACGAAGACCATCCGGCTGCGCTACGGCGAGCCGTACCGCGGGGGAGCGGCGTCCGTCGGCGAGTGATTTTTTGCGATAATGGCGTCGGAATCGCTCACCAGAGCGCGACGGACCAGGGATGTTCCACCAGCAGGAATTGACGGTCGGCACCCGCGGCCGCGGCACCTATGACCTGACCGCCCGGGTGCAGGACGTGGTGCGCGCAGCCGGCATCCGCACCGGGTTGTGCCACCTCTTCATCCGCCACACGAGCGCTTCGCTCACGCTCTGCGAGAACGCGGACCCGGCCGTGCGAGCGGACCTGGAGCGCTTCATGGCCCGCCTGGTGCCGGACGGGGACCCCCTGTTCGAGCACGACGCGGAGGGTCCGGACGACATGCCGGCGCACGTGCGCAGCGTGCTGACGAGCTCGGACCTGTGCCTGCCGATCCGTGACGGGCGCTTGGCGCTCGGTACCTGGCAGGGCGTCTACCTGTGGGAGCACCGCACGGCGCCGCACGAGCGCCGGGTGCTGGTGACGCTCCACGGGGAGTGAGCGGGCGATGGCGTGCTACCATACCGCCGCCCTCCGCACTGCGCCCCGGTAGCTCAGCAGGATAGAGCGGCGGTTTCCTAAACCGTAGGTCACAGGTTCGAATCCTGTCCGGGGCACCATTTCCCCCGGGTCCTGCCCGGCTCTCAGCGCCTGTCCAAGTGGCTACGCGCGCGCTGCGCGAAATGGCTATTGTGGGCCTTCCCCCGGAAGCCTTAGAACACGCAGCTTCCATTGACGGGGGAGCCCGGCCATGACCTTGAACCAACGTGACGACGACGGCGCCGATCCGATCCGCCGGTCCTTGCTGGCGGTGACCGCCATGGCGCCGCTGCTGGCGGCGGCGGGAGAGGAGAGCGCGCCGGGCGCCCGGCCGGCCGGCGCGGGAAAGCTGCCGCCCGACCTCGCGCAGGCGATGCACGATTACGACCAGGCGACGTTCAGCAACGACATCGAGACCTACCGGAGGGTCGTGGCCGAGGACTACCAGCTCGTGAATTCCGATTCGTCGCTGGAGGACAAGGAGCTGTCGATCGTGCCCTTCGCCGAGCCCGGGTTTCGCATCGATCCCCACGTCACCGAGGAACCGCTGCAGATCGTGTGGGACGGCGGCGCCGTGCTCGGCGGACGGCTGCGCCTGAGCTGGACGCAGGGCGGGGTGCACCACACTCGCGTCGTGCGGCGGGCGCACGTCTGGGCCCGGCGCGACGGCCGCTGGCAGCTCGTGTACACGCAGGTGACCCGCGTGCCGGAGCCCGCCGGCGTGCCGACCTCGTAAGCCACTCGCGTGGGGCCGGCCGCACCCCCCGCACTGCCGCCGGCGCGAGCTCGCCCGCGGCCGTGATACTCTCCGCGCGGGACGGAATTGTGGCGCGCAGGGAGCGGCCGCGCGTCCGCGGAGACTCATGGCTGACGAGAGGCGGTCGAGCGGCCCGCTCGCGGTATTCCTGGCGTTCCTGCACCTGGGGCTGACGTCGTTCGGCGGCCCCGTCGCGCATCTCGGCTACTTCCGCGAGGAGTTCGTGTCACGCCGGCGCTGGCTCGGCGAACGGGACTATCTCGATCTCGTCTCGCTTTGCCAGTTCCTCCCCGGGCCGATGAGCACCCAGGTCGGCATGGGCATCGGGCTCCTGCGCGCCGGGCTTGCCGGCGGCCTCGCCGCGTGGCTCGGGTTCAGTGCGCCATCCGCGCTGTTGCTCGTCGCGTTCGGCTACGGCTTCAGCGCGCTCGACGCGGCGGTCGGCACCGAATGGCTGCACGGACTCAAGGTCGTCGCGGTAGCGATCGTCGCGCTCGCGGTATGGCGCATGGCGCGCATGGCGTGCCGCAACCCGACCACGCTCGCCATCGCCGCGATCGTGACGGCTTTCATGCTGCTCAGCCCGGGGCCCCTCCCGCAGATCGCCGCCATCGTCGCCGGCGGCCTCGCCGGCGCCTGGCTGCTCGACGTGCGGGAAGCGGGCGAGACGTCGGCGCCGCACCTGCGCGCGCATCGTGGCGCGGGTGTCGCCGCGCTCGTGCTGTTCGCGGTCCTGCTCGTCGCGCTGCCCTTCCTCGCGCTGCGCACGCAGAACGAGACCATCGCGGTGCTCGATGCGTTCTACCGTGCCGGTTCGCTGGTCTTTGGAGGCGGTCACGTCGTGCTGCCGCTCCTGGAATCGGCGGTCGTGCCGCCCGGGTGGATTTCGAAGGACACGTTCCTTGCCGGTTACGGCGCGGCGCAGGCGGTCCCCGGTCCGCTGTTCACCTTCGCGGCGTACCTCGGCGCACTGATGGACGCGGAGCCCGGCGGGCTCGACGGTGCCTTGCTGTGCGTCGTGACGATCTTCCTCCCCGGGTTCCTGCTCGTATACGGCGTGCTGCCGTTCTGGGACGCGCTCAGGCGCCGCACCGGCATCCAGGCGGCGCTCCTCGGCGTCAACGCCGCCGTGACCGGCCTTCTCGCGGCGGCGTTGTACGATCCGGTCTGGACTTCGGCCGTCCGCACGCCTGCCGATGCGGTCCTCGCGCTCGTGGCGCTCGGCATGCTCGTGCGCCTGAAGCTGCCGCCGTGGCTCGTCGTGATCGTGACGGCCGCGGGCGGCGCGCTCCTCAATCTCCTCTCCTGATACCGAAACGTCACCGGCGGGCTACCGACGCCGTCACCGGCCGTTCGTAGCATACGCGGCTCGTTTCACCCGAGGAGACGACCATGAACATCCGGCATTTCCCGCGCGTGCTGCTGGCGTGCGGTTCGTTGCTCGCGGCGGGCATGAGCGCCGCCGAGGAAGTCCAGATACTCAACGTATCGTACGACCCCACACGCGAGATGTATCGCGAGTTCAACGAGCATTTCGCGAAGTACTGGAAAGAGAGGACCGGCGACGACGTGCGCGTGCAGATGTCGCACGCCGGCTCCGGCAGCCAGGCCCGTTCCGTCATCGACGGGCTGGACGCGGACGTCGTGACGCTCGCGCTCGCCTACGACGTGGAGGCGATCCGCCTGCAGAGCCGGCGCCTCAGGCCCGACTGGCAGTCGCGCCTCCCGCACAACAGCGCGCCCTATGCCTCGACGATCGTGTTCCTCGTGCGCAGCGGCAACCCGAAAGGCATCCGCGACTGGCCGGACCTCGTCAAGGACGACGTGCAGGTGATCACGCCGAACCCGAAGACGTCCGGCGGTGCGCGCTGGAACTACCTGGCCGCGTGGGGTTACGTGCTCGATCGCGAGCTCGGCGGAATCGAGCGGCTGGGCGAGGCGCCGGAAAGCGAAGTGGCGCAGGCGCATGAGAAGGCGGCGGCCTTCGTCGGCGAGCTCTTCCGGCACGTGCCGGTGCTCGATCGCGGCGCGCGTGGCTCGACGAACACGTTCGTGCAGCGCGGCATCGGCGACGTGCTGCTGGCGTGGGAGAACGAGGCGTTGCTCGCACTCGATCGCATGGGCAAGGGCAAGCTGGAGATCGTGGTGCCGAGCATCAGCATCCTCGCCGAGCCGACCGTCGCGGTCGTCGACACGGTGGTCGACCGCAAGGGCACCCGCGCCGTGGCGCAGGCCTACCTCGAGTACCTGTACTCGCCGGTCGGCCAGGAGGTCGTGGCGAAGCACTACTACCGCCCGCGCGACCCGGAGGTTGCCGCGCGGTACCGGGAGCAGTACCCGGACATCCGCCTGTTCGGCATCGACGAGGTGTTCGGGGGCTGGAACAAGGTGCAGGCCGAGCACTTCGACGACGGCGGCATCTTCGACCGGATTTACCTGCAATGAGGCGCGCAGCGTCGAAGCGCGCCGCCGTGACGGCGGCGCTGGCGGCGGCGCTCGCCACGTGCCTGGCGGTGCGCGCGGCGGCCGCGGAAGATGCCCGGGTCGAGGCGGGCCCCAAGGGGTTCTCGCTGGCCTCGGCGGACGGCCACTGGACGCTGGAGCTGCACGGGCTCCTGCATTTCGACGGGCGCACGTTCCTCGACGACTCGGCGCCGGAAGGCGCCGACGAGTGGCTGCTCCGGCGCGTGCGCCCGTCGTTCGAGGGCACCGCGGGAGAGCGCATCGCGTTTCGCCTCATGCCGGACTTCGGCGGCGGCGACGCGCAGCTCATCGATGCCTACGTGGACGTTTCGTTGGGCGGCGGTCTCTCGCTGCGCGCCGGGAAGTTCAAGGTGCCGGTGGGGCTCGAGCGATTGCAGTCGTCGAACAGCCTGCGCATGGTGGAGCGCTCCTTCGTGACGGAGCTCCTCCCGAACCGTGACCTCGGCATCGCGTTGTCGGCCGGTGGCAAGCGCCTCGGCGTCAGTGCCGGCGTGTTCAACGGCGTCAACGACGGCCGCTCGGGCGACCAGGACGACGACGGCAACCAGGAGCTCGCGGTGCGCCTGTTCGCGCAGCCGTTCGCCGCGGCGGACAGCCTCACGACCTTCGGCGTCGGCCTCGCGGCGACCTGGGGCGACACCGACGGGACGAGCGCCGCGCCGCTCCTGTCCGGCTACCGCTCGCCGGGCCAGCAGACGGTGTTCCGCTACCGGGGCGGGGCCACCCCGACCGTCGCCGCCGGTGACCGGCTGCGCCTCTCGCCGCAGTTCTACTGGTACCGCGGCCCGTTCGGCGTGCTGGGCGAGTGGGCCCGCGTGCGCCAGGACGTGAGCCGGGCGGGTCCGGGCTTCGAACGGAGGGAGACGCTGGAGCACGAGGCATGGCAGGCCACGGCCGAATGGTTCGTGACCGGCGAGGACGCGGGCTACCGCGATCCGGACAGCCCGGGAGCGGTGCAGCTCGTCGCCAGGATCGCGCAGCTCAGGATCGACGATGCGGCGTTCAGCGGCGGGGCGACGTCCTTCGCCGACCCCGCCGACGCCGTCCGGCGTGCCGACACCTGGGGGATCGGCGTCAACTGGCGGCCGCTCGCGGGCGTGAAGACGTCGCTCGTCTACCAGCACACCGACTTCGACGGCGGCGGTGCCGGGGCGGACCGGCCGGACGAGAAGGCCGTGTTCCTGCGCCTGCAGCAGAGCTTCTGACGGTGGCGATTGTTACCGGCGTGTAACCGCCGGGAGACCGACGCCGTCACCGCCCGTGACTAGGATGAGCCGCTCGACGCTCGAAGAAAGCCCCGGAGGATCCCATGTCGATCACGCTGGAGCAGGTCTCGAAACATTACGACGGGACGGCGGCCATCAAGGACGTCACCGTCGACATTGCCGACGGCGAGCTGTTCGTCCTGCTCGGACCGTCGGGGAGCGGCAAGAGCACGCTGTTGCGGGCAATCGCCGGCCTCACGCCCATCGACCATGGGCGCATCGTGATGCACGGCCGGGACGTGTCGGGCATCAGCGTGCGGGAACGCGAGGTCGGTTTCGTGTTCCAGAACTACGCGCTGTTCCGCCACATGACGGTCGCCGAGAACATCGAGTTCGCCCTGCGTGCCCGCCGGGTGCCCGCGGCCGAGCGGCGCCGGCGGCGCGCCGAGCTCCTCGAGCTCGTGTCGCTCCAGGGCCTCGACCGGCGGCTGCCGTCCGAGCTGTCGGGCGGGCAGCAGCAGCGCGTGGCGGTCGCGCGCGCGCTCGCGCACCAGCCTCGCGTGCTGCTGCTCGACGAGCCTTTCGGCGCGCTCGACGCGAAGATCCGCGAGGAGCTCAGGCGCTCCATTCGCGCCATCCAGCGCGCCGTCGGGATCACCACGATCCTCGTGACGCACGACCAGGAGGAGGCGTTCACGATGGCGGACCGCATCGGCGTGATGGATCGCGGCCGGCTCCAGGAAGTGGGCGAGCCGCGCGAGCTCTACGCGCGGCCGAAGACGCGCTTCGTGGCGACGTTCCTCGGCGCGGCGAATTTGCTGCTCGGGCGGTACGAAGGTCGAGGCGTGCGGGTGGGCGATTCGGTATTCCCGGCCCGCCACCCGTCCGGTTCGATGCCGACTCCCGGCACCGAAGCCACGGTGGTGGTGCGGCCCGAGGACATCGTCATCGGCGGCGGCGACCCCGGCTCCGGTGCCCGGCGCATCGGCGTGGCGCGGGTCTCCGAGCTCGAGTTCGTCGGCTCGCAGGAACGCGTGCGGCTGGCGCTGAAAGCGAACGCGGCGACGGTCAGCGCGCTCTCGCCGGAGGCTGGCGAGCTGGTCATCGAGGCTGCGCGCAGCGCGCGCGAAGCCGAAGCGGACCCGCTGGTCGTCGGGCAGATCACGCCCATCGGGGCGAAGCGCATTCACGTCCTGCCGACCCGCATCAGCAGCCTGCGTCTGATCGCGACCAGCGATGCCGCGGCAGAGCGGCTGCAGAAGTCGCGCCTCGTACGCGACCTTTCCGAGTACATGCACCTGACGCCAACGGTGCACCGTGCGCGTGACGGCGCGAGCATGGCCCGCTGCCTCTCCGGGCTCACGGTCGTGGTGCCGGAGCAGGGTCGCGATCCGCGCCGCGTGGCGGCGCTCCTGCACACCGGCGCCCGCCAGATCCTCGTGCTGCTCAGGGACGAGCGACCGGTGCAGCGCATCCTGATCTACACGCAGCCCGCCCGCTCCGCGCGCGACAGCGCGCTGTCCGCCGCCGGCAGCCTGCTGCGCCACCTCGACGTCGATGCCACGCTGCTCGTGCCCGCCGACGAGCGCTTGCTGTACGGCAGGCGCTATCGCGATCTCCTGGACATTCGCCGTTCCGCCCTGCAGATGCACGGTGTCGACGTGCGGACGGAATGCTTCACCGGCGACATCATCGACGACCTGAAGAGGCGCCTGCACGAGGACGTGCCGACGCTGCTCCTGGTCGGGGTGACCTCGACCAACGGCCGCCGGGCGCTCACCAGGGGGCTCACCGAGCTCGCGGCATGCCCGTCGTGCGCCGCCGTCCTGCTCACCTCCGCGCGCAGCGATGCGGAGCGGGGCGTGGCGGCGCCGACGTTCACGCACGTTCCCGTCGCCACCGCGGTCTGAGCTTTTCTCCATGTACGCGCGTACGAGCTGGGTGCAGCCCAGCGTGCTGCCGGGCTTCGGCCTCGCGTTCGGCACCGCGTTCGCGTTCGTTACGCTTATCGTGGTGATCCCGATCGCCGCGCTGGTGTTGAAGGCGGGCAGCCTGCCCCTGGCGGAGCTCTGGCGCATCGCCACCGAGCCGCGGGCGCTCGCCAGTTACCGGCTGAGCTTCGGCGCGTCGCTGCTGGCGGCGACCCTGAACGCGGGTTTCGGGCTCGTCGTGGCCTGGGTGCTCGTGCGCTACCGGTTCCCCGGGCGGCGCTTCGTCGACGCCGTCATCGACCTGCCGTTCGCGCTGCCGACCGCGGTGTCCGGCATCGCGCTCGCCACCGTGTTCGGTCCCAACGGCTGGATCGGCCAGTGGCTCGCGCCTTTCGGCATCCAGGTCGCGTACACCTGGGTCGGCGTGGTCGTGGCGTTGACGCTCATCGGCCTGCCGTTCGTCGTGCGCTCCGTGCAACCGGCGCTCGAAGAGGTCGAAGCAAGCCTCGAGGAGGCGGCCGAATCGCTGGGCGCGGGTCGCTGGACCGTGTTCCGGCGCGTCATCCTGCCGACCATCGCGCCCGCGCTGGCGACCGGCTTCACGCTCGCACTGGCGCGGGCCGTCGGCGAGTACGGCTCGGTGATCTTCATCGCCGGCAACCTGCCGATGCGCACCGAGATCACGCCGTTGCTCATCGTGATCAAGCTCGAGCAGTTCGATTACACCGGCGCGGCGGCGCTGGGCTTCGTCATGCTCTGCATGTCGTTCACCATGTTGCTCGCCATCAACGCGGTGAACGCCTGGCGCACGCGTCGGCACCGGGGGCGGAGATGAGCACTGCGGGGTCGCTGGTCGAAGCGCGCACGAGGCGGGGCGATGCGAGCCGTCTCGGCAGGCTCGCGCTCATCGTCGTGGCGCTCGCCTTCCTCGCGCTCATACTACTGATCCCCGTCGCGTCGGTCGTCGCCTATGCGCTGTCCGAAGGGTTCGACGTGTACCGGGCGGCGCTGGTCACGCCCGACACGCTCGCCGCCATCCGGTTGACGCTGGTGACGGCAGCCTTCGTGGTGCCCCTCAACACGGTCTTCGGCGTCGCCGCCGCATGGGCGATCACGAAGTTCGACTTTCGCGGCAGGAACCTGCTGGTGACGCTGATCGACCTGCCGTTCTCGTTGTCCCCGGTGGTCGCAGGACTGGTATTCATCCTGCTGTTCGGGTCGCAGGGCTGGTTCGGTCCCTGGTTCCAGGCGCGCGACATCTCCATCGTCTTCGCGTTCCCCGGCATCGTGCTGGCGACGGTGCTCGTCACGTTCCCGTACGTGGCCCGGGAGCTCATTCCCGTCATGCAGATGCACGGGCGCGACGCGGAGGAGGCGGCGGTCAGCCTGGGGGCCGGCGGCTGGACGACGTTCTTCCGCGTCACGCTGCCGGAAATCCGCTGGGCGCTGCTTTATGGCATCATCCTGTGCAATGCGCGGGCGATGGGCGAATTCGGCGCGGTCGCGGTCGTCTCCGGCCATATCCGGGGGCAGACGACGACCATGCCGTTGCACGTCGAAATCCTGTACAACGAGTACGACCTCGTGGGCGCGTTCGCCGTCGCCTCCGTGCTGATGCTGCTCGCCGTGTTCACGCTGGTGATCAAGGCCGGCATCGAAACCCTGACGGCGCGGCAGCAGCGCATCCGCGCGAGCTGAACGGTCCGCGATGAAACTCCACGCTCCCGGGTTGTCCGGCTGGCTGGCCCTGGCGACCGCCGGGCTGGTGACGCTCGCCGTGGCGGCCATGTCCGTCGCGAGCGTGCGCCTGCTCGGGGGGCTGGCCGAAGCCGAAGGCCTGGCGCGTGTCGGGCTGGGGCTGGCGGCGAGCCAGGAAGCCCTGCGCCAGGGCGCCGAGGACGTGCTGACCGCGACCCAGGTGCTCGGCGAGCGGCCGACGCTGCATCGCCTGCTGTCCCGCCGCGACGACGAGGCGTTGCGCCCGTACCTGGCGCGCTACTGCGAGGGCGCCGCCCTCGACGGCTGCGCCGTCAGCAGGGGCGGTGACGTCATCGCGGCCGGCGACGACGTCATCGACTGGCCGCTGGTCCTGGCGGCGGCCGACGAGCAGGGCGAGCGTTTCCTGGTGACCGGTGCCGCCGGCGGGGTCGCGCTCATCGGCGCGCGCGTCCCGGCCTCCGAGCGCCGCGACGCGACGGTGTTCGCGGTGCGCAAGCTGAACGACGACTTCGCCGCGCGCCTGAGCGAGCACACCGGTGTCGGGATACGGATCATCGACTACGCTTCCTACACTTTCGAGGAAAGCCCGTTCGCCGTGTTGAACTCGGATGCGCTTGCACGCGGCGAGACCGTGGCCGCCCACCTCGACGTGCCCGGCGTGTACGCGGCCAGTGTGCCGCTGTCCGCTGCGACCGGAGAGACGATCGCCCTGCTGCAGGCCGTGCTGCCGGAGGAAAGCGTGTTGCGGCCGGTCGAGAGGATGCGCCGCAACATGGGGCTGGTGGCGATCGTGATCGCCGTCCTGGCGACCGCGTGCGGCATCCTGATCGGGCGCCACTGGATCCGCGGCGTGCAACGCCTGACCGACGCGGCACGCCGCCTGGGCTCCGGCGACCTGTCCACCGCGATACCGCCGGCCCGCGGCAAGGAGCTGTCGATCCTCGCCGGAACCCTCGAGGAGATGCGGCGCAACCTCGTGGAGCTCACCAACGAGCTCCGGCAGCGCGAGGCCGAAGCGCAGGCCGTACTCGGCGGAATCGTCGAAGGCGTGTACGCGGTCAACGAGGAGCGGCGCGTGCGCTTCATGAACCCGCAGGCGGCGCGCCTGCTCGGCGTGTCGGCGGCGGACGCCGCGGGGCAGTTCTGCGGCGACCTGCTCAAACCCGCCCGTGACGCAAACGGCCGCCGTCCGTGCGAAACGTCGTGCCCGATCGTTGCGGCACGCCGCGATGGCTCGGCGCAGGCGGTCGAGCGCATCGAGCCCGTGCCCGGGCACCGGCGCCGCGTCGTCATCGCGAGCGCGGCGCCCGCGGACGGCATGCAGGTGCAGGTGCTGCGCGACGAGACCGAGCTCGAGGCGGTGCGCCGGGCGCGCGATACCGTGCTCGCCAACATCTCGCACGAGTTTCGCACGCCGCTCGCCGCCCAGCTCGCCTCCATCGAGTTGCTGCGGGACGGGCTGGAGACGATGTCGCCGGAGGAGCAGCGCCGCCTCGTGTCCTCGCTGGAGCGCGGCGTGCAGCGCCTGACGTGGCTCATCGACAACCTGCTGGAGAGCGTGCGCATCGAATCGGGCCAGCTCGCGATCCGGCGGCAGGACGTCGATTTCGTCGAGGTCATCGAGGCGGCGCGCGAGCTGATCGAGCCGCTGCTCGCGCAGCGCGGCCAGGCGCTGGAGGTCGCGATCGAGGGCCGGCTGCCGGCGCTGTGGGGCGACCAGCAACGACTCGTGCAGGTGGTGGTGAACCTGCTCGTCAACGCCAGCAAGTTCGGCCCGGCGGACACCGCCATCCGGCTCCAGGCGCGTCCGGCCGCGAGCGGCGGGATCGAGTTCTGGGTCGAGGACCAGGGCCCGGGGCCGAAAACCGACGACGAGACGGTGCTCTTCCGGCAGTTCATCCGCTCGGGCGGCGAGGACCCCGAGGAGAGCGGTCTCGGACTCGGGCTGTACATCGTCCGCTCGATCGTCGAGCGCCACGGCGGCCGGGTGTCCCTGCGCCGGGCGCCGACGACCGGCACGCGCGCGTGGGTCGAGCTGCCGGTGGGTGCAAGGCCATGAAGATCCTGCTCGTCGACGACGACCCGGACCTCCTGTCGGTCACCACGTTCGCGCTGCAGCAGGCCGGGTTCCTCGTGGTCCAGGCCGCGAACGGTCCGCAGGCGCTCGCGGCCTTCGAGGCCGAAAGCCCGGATCTCGCGGTGCTCGACATCAACATGCCGGGCATGGACGGCTTCGAGCTGGCGCGCCGCCTGCGGGAGCGGAGCGCGATTCCGCTTCTCATGCTGACGGTCCGGCACGAGGAGCAGGACGTCGTGAAAGCGCTGAGCCTGGGCGCCGACGACTACCTGGCGAAGCCGTACAGCCCGAAAATCCTCGTGGCCCGGGTGCGGGCGCTGCTGCGCCGGGCCGGCATCGAGGAGCAGGGCGCGGTGACCTCGGGTCCGCTGACGCTGCGCCCGGAGGACCTGCAGCTCGACGGGCTGCCGTCCGGGCCGGTGAAGCTCACGCGGCTGGAGGCGCGCCTGCTGCAGCTCCTGCTCGCGAACGCCGGGCGCACGGTGCCGTCGGAGCGCATCCTGGCCTACGTGTGGGGCAATCGCGCGGGAGGCAACCGGCAACTGTTGAAGCAGCTCGTGCATCGTCTGCGACAGAAGGTCGAAACGGACCCGGCGAACCCGGTCCTTTTGAAGACGGTGGCCGGCTCGGGGTACGTGTTCGAGCCGGACGCCGCGTCCGGGAGCGGTCGCCGGGAGGGCGTGTAAGGACGCCAAGCGGCGGCAAATATTGCCGGCCGGCCGCGAACGCCTGTCGGGCTTTGGGGACAGTTGAAAAGCGCGAACGAGCCTCCATGATAGCGAGCGTCGATGACCGGCGTGCCGGTGACCGGTGAGGCACCGACGCCGCGGAACCCAACGGGGAGGCGGCGGTCAAATCAGGCACAAAGGTTGCAGCAAGAGGTGTCGAGGACACCCGAGAGTTTCTATGCCGTTGGAAGGTTGTCGTCACGACATTCCTATCCCCCGCCTTTCAACGGTTGCCTTGAGCCCGGCTTCGCCGGGCTCTTTTTTTTTTGAGCAGCCCGGCTTCGCCGGGCTTTTTTTTGGAGCAGCCCGGCTTCGCCCGGGCTTTTTTTTGGGTTTTCCCGACTACCGGGCGTAAGTGAGGCCGTAGCCGAAGGGGAAGAGGGGATCGTAATCCGGGTCGCCCGCGTTCAGCTCGGCCTGTTCCGGGGAGCGGGGCCAGGAGAAGGCGAGCCGCCCCGTGAAATCCCAGCGCGGCGTCCCGGCCGCATCCCCGACCAGCACGTCCGCGATGCCGCCGCCCTCGGTGCCCGGCAACCACGCGGCCACGAAGGCATCCGCCGCGGCGAGCTCGGGCCCGACGTGCAGCGGCCGGCCGGAGAGGAACACGGCGACCGACGGGATGCCGGCCTGCCGCCAGCGCTCGAGCACGGCCGCCGGATCGAAGCCCGGCTCCGGGCGGAAGGCCACGTCCGGCCGGTCGCCTTCGCCTTCGGCATACGGCGGCTCGCCGAACACGAGCACGGCGACGTCGGGTCGCGCGTCCCAGCGTCCGTCCGGCCGGTAGTCCACTTGGCCGCCGGCCGCGGCGACGGCTTCCTCGAGCGCCTCGCGTATCGACTGGCCGTTCGGGAAGTGCTCGCGGCGGTTGCCGTCACCCTGCCAGGAGAGGGTCCAGCCGCCGGACTGGCGGCCGATGTCGTCTGCCGCCGGACCGGCGATGAGCACCCGGGCCGTGCCGGGGAGCGGCAGCACGCCCCGTTCGTTCTTCAGCAGCACGAGCGACTTGCGCACGGCCTCGCGCGCCACCGCGCGGTGCTCGGCCGATCCGAGCAGCTCGAAACGGCCGGCCAGGGGGCGTTCCGACGGCCGCGGCCGGTCGAGCAGGCCGGCGCGAATCTTCACGCGCAGGATGCGCCTGACCGCATCGTCGAGGCGCGCGGTCGCGATCTCCCCGCTCTGCACCGCCTCGAGCGTGCTCTCGTACAGGCCCCGCCAGCTGTCGGGCGCCATGAACATGTCGAGACCCGCGTTCATGGCGGCGGGGCAGTAGGTCGGGCTGCAGCCCTCGACCTGGGCGTGCCCGTTCCAGTCGCCGATGACGAAACCGTCGAAGCCCCAGTGCTCCTTGAGCAGCCCGGTCAGCAGGGGCGCGTAACCGTGGACCTTGCGTCCGTGCCAGCTGTTGAACGACGCCATGACCGTCTCGACGCCGGCCTCGAGGCTGGCCAGGTAGCCCGGCGCGTGCACGCGCAGGAGCTCGGCGGGGGACGCGCGGTTGTCGCCCTGGTCGATGCCGTCCGCCGTGCCGCCGTCGCCGATGTAGTGCTTCGCGGTCGCAATCACGTGCTCGTCGCCGAGGCGGTCCGGGTCGCCGGGAGCGCCCTGCAGCCCCTCGACCAGCGCCGCGCCCAGCACGCGCACGACGTCCGGATCCTCGGAGAAGCCCTCGTAGGTGCGTCCCCAGCGATCGTTGCGCACGACCGCGACCGTCGGTGCGAAATTCCAGTCCATGCCGGTCACGGCGATCTCGCGCGCGGTGACGCGGCCGATGCGCCTCACGAGGTCGGCGTCGCGCGTCGCCCCGAGCCCGACGTTGTGCGGGAATACCGTCGCGCCCACGATGTTCGCGTGACCGTGCACCGCGTCGGTGCCCCAGAGCACCGGGATGGCAGCACCGCCGTCGCTGACCGATGCCTCCCAGAACGCGTCCGCGAGCGCGAGCCACGCGGCTGCGGGTGCCCGGTCCTCGCCGCCCGGGCCGGAATTGCCCCCGTTCAGGACCGAGCCGAGGCGGAAGCGCCGGACGTCCTCCGGCGAGACGCTCGAGATGTCCGCCTGGATGACCTGGCCCACCTTCTCCTCCAGGGACAGGCGGGCGAGGAGGGCGGAGACGCGGGCCTCCAGCGCGCGATCGGGCTCGCGTGCCGGGGGACGCGGCCAGTCGTCGACATCCAAAGGCGGCGGGGCGGCAACGGGGGTGCCGGCCGCGAGAAGCAGCGCGACGGCAAGTATCGGGTGGTAGGGCCGCATGCTGACCGTGGAGGGTGCCCGCGACCGCGCGCCGTTGTCAATCGCCGACAGTGCCGGGCGGTGCTCCTACAATGGGGGCAGCGAGACACGGGAGGGTGAGATGACGTTACGGACGCGCACGATCGAATACCGGGACGGGGACGTGCTGCTCGAGGGCGAGCTCGCGTGCGACGATGCGGCGAGCGGGCCGCGCCCGGGCGTGCTGGTGGCGCACACCTGGCGGGGCCGGGGCGAGTTCGAGGCCGGCAAGGCCCGCGCACTGGCCGAGCTGGGCTACGCCGGCTTCGCGCTGGATCTCTACGGCAAGGGCGTGCGCGGCGGCAGCGTCGAGGAGAGCCGGGCGCTCATGCGGCCGTTCATGGAGGATCGTGGCCTGCTCGCACGCCGCATGCAGCTCGCGCTCGAGTGCCTGCGGGCGCAGGACGAGGTCGATCCTGCGCGCACGGCCGCCATCGGCTTCTGCTTCGGCGGTCTGTGCGTGCTCGACCTCGCCCGGAGCGGTGCCGACGTCGGCGGCGTCGTGAGCTTCCACGGCGTCCTGAAGCCGCCGGGCACGACGAGCGGGAACCGCATACGGGCGAAGGTGCTGGTGCTGCACGGCTGGGACGACCCGCTCGCGCCGCCGGACGAGCTCGTCGCCCTGGGGCGCGAGCTCACGGCGGCGGGCGCCGACTGGCAGATCCACGCGTTCGGCCACACCATGCACGGGTTCACCAACCCGCAGGCGAACGACCCGGCATTCGGCACCGTCTACCAGCCGGACGCCGACCGCCGCTCGTGGCAACTGCTGGAGAGCTTCCTGCGCGAAGTCCTGTAGGCGCCCGCAGTGCGCGCTCCGGGACACCCTGTGATAGCCTTCGCCCCCTCTCCGGGAGCACGCGGAGCACACGATGAAATACACGCACACGCTGGTTGCCTTCGGTCTCGTCCTTGCCACGGCCCTCGCCGCCTGCGGCGGGGAGGGGTCGCCCGGGCCGGCGGCGCCGCCCGGGACCGGTGCGTCCGGCGACGCGCCCCGTGCCGGCAATCCCGCGGCCGGGCAGGCAGCGGCCGAGATCACGGCCGACTACCTGCGGGCGGTCGTGAAGGAGCTTGCGGACGACAAGTACGAGGGGCGCGGCCCGGGCAGCCGCGGCGACGAGGCGGCGCGCGCCTGGCTGGTCGCCGAGCTCGAGAAGCTCGGCCTCGAGCCGGGCGACGCCGACGGCGACTGGCAGCAGGAGTTCGAGCTCGTCGGCATCACGACCGAGGCGCCTCCGGAATGGACGTTCCGGCGCGATGACGAAGAGCTCACGCTGGCGCACTGGGAGGAGTTCATCGCGTCCAGCGGCGTGCAGGCGGAGCGCGCGGTGCTCGAGGACGCGGAGCTCGTGTTCGTCGGTTACGGCATCCAGGCCCCCGAGTACGACTGGGACGACTTCAAGGGCCAGGACATGAAGGGCAAGGTGCTGCTCATCATGAACAACGATCCGGCCTGGGACCCGGACCTGTTCGCCGGCGAAACGCGCCTGTGGTACGGGCGCTGGGATTACAAGTACCTCACGGCTGCGCGCAACGGTGCCGCGGGCGCAATCATCATCCACACCGAGCCGTCCGCCGGCTACCCGTTCCAGGTCGTGCAGACGTCGTGGACGGGCGAGCAGTTCGAGCTGCCCGCCGGCGACGAGCCGCGGGCCCAGGTCCAGGCCTGGGTGACGGAGGACGCCGCCCGTGCCCTGGTCGGGCTGGCCGGTCTCGATCTCGACGCGCTGCGCGAAGCGGCGGACAACCGCGATTTCCGGCCCGTGCCGCTCGGCATCAGGACCTCGCTGGCATTGGACGTCTCCCTGAACCGCGTCGCGACCGCGAACGTGCTCGGCCTCATCCGCGGCAGCGACCCGCGGCTCGCCGACGAGGCGGTGATCTACACGGCGCACCACGATCACCTCGGGATCGGTACGCCGGACGCGAGCGGCGACCGGATCTACAACGGCGCCATGGACAACGCGTCCGGCGTGGCACAGGTGCTCGCGATCGCGAAGGCCCTCAAGGCGCTGCCGCAGCCGCCGCGGCGCTCGGTGCTGTTCGCGTTCGTCGGCGCCGAGGAACAGGGCCTGCTCGGCTCACAGTACTATGCCGCAAACCCGACGTTTCCCGCGGGCAAGATCGCCGCGAACCTCAATTACGACGGCGGCAACATCTGGGGGCACACGCACGACGTCACCTACATCGGTCTCGGCAAGTCGACGATCGACCACATCGTGGAGGCGGTTGCGAAGGAACAGGGTCGGGTCGTGAAGCCCGACCAGTTCCCCGACCGGGGCTACTTCTACCGTTCCGACCAGTTCAGCTTTGCGCGCATCGGCGTGCCCGCGATGTACCTCGACACCGGCACCGACTTCGTGGACCGGCCCGAGGGCTGGGGCAGGGAGCAGGTCAATCATTACACCAGCGTCAACTACCACCAGCCTAGCGACGAGTTCGACGACAGCTGGAACTTCGACGGCATGATCCAGGATACGTTGCTCGGCTATTGGACCGGCCTCGCCCTCGCAAACGCCGACGAGATGCCGAAATGGAACCCGGGCGACGAGTTCGAGGCGGCGCGCCTCGAGGCCATCGCGGCGCTCGAGGAACGGGAGCAGGAAGCGTCCGGGGACTGATGCGGGCTCACGAGCGTCCGGGCGGGTGCCCGGACGCTCGCGTCGCCTCGCGCGCCCGCGCGGCACGGGCGGCGAGCGCGAAGAGGAGCAGGCCGCCCACGAGCAGCAGGCCGGTCATCCTCCATGCCGCCGGTTCCGACTGGAACGCCACCCAGGCGCAAAGCGCGAGCGCGACCACGGGAATGACCGGTCCTCCCCTCAGGCGGAATGCGCGTGCGCGTGCCTCTGCATCCGCGCGCCGGCGAATCACCGGCAGTGCCGCGATGCACAGCCCGTAGACGATCAGGCGCGTCAGCGAGCTGGCGGCGGCGAGCCAGAAGAAAGAGCCCGTGACCGCGAACAACGTCGCGAGCACGCCCAGGAACACGATGGAGTTGCCGGGCGTGCGGAAGCGCGGGTGCACGCGCGCGAACCACGCCGGGAGCAGCCGCTGCTCCGCGAGCGCGTAGGTGAGCCGCGGCACCGTGAGCATGTTGCTCGCGAGATTCCCGCCGATGGAGAAGATCGCCGCCGCGGTGATGGCCGCCGCGCCCGCCGGTCCCGCGAGCTCGCGCCCGAGGTCGACCAGCGTCGCGCGCGCCTCGCCGCCGCCGGGCAGCACGGCGACGTACACGAGCACGATGAGGAAGTACAGCGCCGCGGTCGCCGCGACCGTCGCGAGCAACGCGCGCGGCAGGTCGCGGCGCGGCCTCGCGGTTTCGCCGGCGGTGATCGTGGCGGCTTCGAACCCGACGTAGGCATAGATGAGCAGCAGCGTGGTGCCGCCGGGATCGGCGATCGCGAGCGCATCGGGCAGGAGGACGTCGCCGCCGACGTGCGGCAGCCCGAGCGCGACCAGCAGCAGGAGCGGCGCCAGCTTCAGCACCGTGAGCAGGCCGACCGTGCGCACGCCGTCCCTCACCCCGAGATAGTTCGCGACGACGAGCGCACCGCAGATCGCGACGATGGCCACGCCCCGGCCGAAGCCGCCCTCGAGCGGGCTCCACATCGTGGCGAGATAGATCACGAGCACGTTCGCGTTCGCGGCAAACGCCGTCATCCGGCTCAGGAAATAGAGCCAGCCGGACGTGAATCCGGCGAGGGGACCGAACGCCGTGCCGGCGTAGAGGACCGGGCCGCCCGAGTCGCGGAAGTAGCTCGCGAGCTCGGCCCAGGCGAGCACGATCGTGATGACGAGGAGCCCGCAGGCGAGGAACAACCACGGGCTCAGCGCCCCGGCGCGCACGGCCACCTCGGACGGCAACGCGAAGATGCCGGCGCCCACCACCGAGTTCAGCACGACCAGCGCGGCGCCCAGCAGGCCGATGCCGCGGAC
Organism: Woeseiaceae bacterium; assembly: GCA_035304345.1. Classification (GTDB taxonomy): domain Bacteria; phylum Pseudomonadota; class Gammaproteobacteria; order Steroidobacterales; family Woeseiaceae; genus IDS-8. The sequence goes on from DATGQE010000070.1 coordinate 32,620, forward strand.
CAGCGTCAGGCCTCCGATCCTGTCGTCACGCATCGCTTTCCCCCGACCGAGTCGCGCGCCAGTAAATCACATCTCCAGGCCCGGTCACAGCCGCTCGCTTGGCGCGTGGCGGCGAATACGTCGATAATGCGCGTTCCCCACGGGCGGGAATCGACCATGCACAGCAGACTCTGGCTTCTCGTCGCGGTGCTCGCCTGCGCCGCGTGTGACGTGAATGCACGCAAGGAACCCATGCCGGAAAAGAAACCCCACAAGCTCGAGATCCACGGCGATGTCCGCGTGGACGACTACTACTGGCTCCGGGAGCGCGACAATCCCGACGTGATCGCGTACCTCGAGGCGGAGAACGCCCACGCCGACAGCGTGATGGCCACGTACGCGGACCTGCACGAAACGGTGCTCGCGGAGCTCAAATCGCGCATCAAGCCGGAAGACGAGTCGGTACCGTTCCGCGACGGCGACTACTTCTACTACTTCCGCTACGAGGAGGGAAAGGAGTATCCCGTCTATTGCCGCCGCAAAGGCAGTCTCGACGCGCCCGAGGAGGTCCTGCTCGACGTCAACGCAGGCGCCGCGGGTCACGACTACTACTCGGTCAGGGGTTTCACCGTCAGCCCCGATCACACGAAAGCCGTTTACGGTGTCGATACGCGGGGCCGGCGCTTCTACACGCTGCATTTCCTGGATCTCGAGACCGGCGAGCCGCTGCCGGACGTCATCGAGAACGTCACCGGGAACGCCGAATGGGCGGCGGACAGCCGCACGCTCCTGTACGCGCGCCAGGACCCGGACACCCTGCGGTCGTACCAGGTCTGGCGGCACGAGCTCGGCGTGTCCGGGGACACGCTCGTCTACCAGGAGGACGACGAGGCCAACTCGCTGTGGGTCGAGAAGTCGCTCGCCGGCCGCTACCTGTTCCTGGTGAGCGCGGAGACGGTGTCGACCGAGGTACGGTACCTCCCGGCCGACGCACCCAATGAGGAGCCGCGCCTGTTCCTGCCGCGCTCCGGCGAGCACGAATACTTCGTGACCGACGGCGAAGACCGGTTCTACGTCCTGAGCAACGACGGCGCGGTGAATTTCCAGCTCTTCGAGGTGCCGCTCGACGATACCTCGCGCGAAGCCTGGAAAGCGGTCGTTCCGCATCGCGACAACGTGCTCATCGAATCGGTCGAGGTGCTGCGGAATTTCCTGGTGCTGAACACGATGGAGGATGGGCTCGCGCAGATCGAGGTCGTGTCGCGCGCGAACGGCGAGCGCTACAAGATCGCGTTCGACGAGCCCGCCTACACCGTGTACCCGAGCGACAACCACGTATATGACACGAAGACGTTGCGCTTCGTGTACGAATCGATGACTACCCCGGAATCCACCTTCGACTACGACCTCGTCACCCGCGAGCGCACGTTGCTGAGGGAGGAGGAGGTGCCGGGCGGTTTCGACAAGTCGAACTACCGCGCGGAGCGCGTCTATGCCACGGCGCGTGACGGCACGAAGATCCCGGTCTCGATGGTGTACCGCAAGGGCATGGAAAAGAACGGCCGCAACCCGTTGCTGCAGTACGGCTACGGTGCCTACGGCATCACGGTGGAGCCGGACTTCGACGCCGACCGCCTCACCTTGCTGGACCGGGGCTTTATCTACGCGATCGCCCACATCCGCGGCGGCTCACTGTACGGGCGCGAGTGGTATTACGCGGGACGCCAGCTCAGGAAGATGAACACGTTCACCGATTTCATCGACGTGAGCCGCTTCCTGATCGAGGAAGGCTATACCTCGCCCGAGCACCTGTACGCGTACGGCGGCAGTGCGGGAGGGCTGCTGATCGGCGCGGTCGTGAACATGGCGCCGGAGCTGTATCACGGCGTCGCGACCCGGGTGCCGTTCGTCGATGTCGTGACGACGATGCTCGACGAGAGCATACCGCTCACGACCTTCGAGTTCGACGAGTGGGGCAACCCGGCGGAGAAAGTGTTCTACGACTACATGATGCAGTACTCGCCGTACGACAACGTGAAGCCGCAACGTTACCCGCACATGCTGGTCACCACCGGGCTGCACGATTCGCAGGTGCAGTACTGGGAGCCGGCGAAATGGGTCGCGAAGATTCGCGACCTCAAGACGGACGACAACCTGCTCCTGCTCAAGACCGACATGCAGGCCGGGCACAGCGGCAAGACCGGGCGCTTCAGGAGCCTGGAGGACACCGCGCTCGTCTACGCGTTCTTCCTGCACCTCGAGCGCAGCGAACGGTAGGCCGCGCCGGCCGGGCGGCGCGCGCCTACGGCCGCACGATCAGCACGTCACAGGGAAGCTGGTCCAGAACGCGCTCGGCCGTGCTGCCGACGACGTCGCGCGAGCGCACGGAGCGCGCGAGGACGCCCATGACGACCACGTCCGCGTTGTCCTCGCGCGCCACCCAGGGCAAGAGCTCCAGCGGGCTGCCGGGAAGCTGCCGTGCGCGACCCGCCTCGATGCCGTGCTTCGCCGCGAGCGCGTCGAGGCGCCGGCGGTGTTCCCGCTCCAGGCGCTCGCTGATCTCTTCCGCCGGCAGGGGTGTCGGCTTGAACGCGAGCGCCGCGGCCGCGCCAATGCCGGCCAGCGGCTGGAACGCGTGCAGCAGGTGGACCTCGCCCCCGGAGGCGGCGGCCAGGGCCTTCGCCCGCTCGACGATGCGATCGTCGAGCTCGGCCGGCTCGTCCGCGGCGTGCACCGGATCGACGGCGGCAATGATGTGCGGACGCTCGGCGAGCGGCCGGGGCTTCACGAGCCACAGGGGAAACGGACAGGTGCGGATGAGGTGCCAGTCCGTGTCCAGCAGGCTCGCCCGCTCGGCATCGCTGTGATAGCGCGTGCCCTTGACGACGTACAGCGGGTTGCGGTCGAGCGCGACATCCACGATGCCGTCCGCCAGCGGCCGCCGGTCCAGTATGCCCGTGACGACCTCTACACCGCGCTCGCGGGCGGGGGCGGCGAAATCGTCGAGCATCTGCCGCTGCACCTCGCGAATGCGTTCCGCGATCTCGCGTGCTTCGTTGGAGACGAACAGCGTCTCCGAAAGCGGCCCGACGTCGGGGTCACACAGCAGGATCTCGAGCCCTGCACCCTCGATCTCCGCGAGCCAAGTGGCGCGTTCGATCACTTCCCGGGGCACGATGTCGGGCTCGAGCACCGCCAGGATGCGTTTGTCTGCGTTCATGGCCCGATGTTGCAGCGAACCCGCCCCGGCGTCAAACGACGGTGCGGATCGTGGGATAATGGCCGCCGCGGACCGGCGGCGACGGTTCGCTCCGGCTCGAGGGACGTTCACCGCGCATGCGTAAGACGATCGCCATTGCGGGCAACATGGGCAGCGGCAAGTCGACACTCGTCGAGTTCCTGAGCCGGAACTGGTCGATTGCCCCGTTCTACGAGCCGAACGAGCAGAATCCCTATTTGCCCGACTTCTACCGGGACATGCGCCGCTGGGCTTTCCATTCCCAGCTCTACTTCCTGGGCACCAAGTTCCGGTTGCACCAGGCGCTCGACCGCACGCCCGGCGTGTCGGTGCTGGACCGGACGATCTTCGAGGACGCGGAGGTGTTCGCGGCCGCGCTCCACGAGATGCGCTGCATCGATGCGCGCGACTGGGAGGTCTACCAGGACCTGTACCGCGCGATCCTGGGCGCGATCCGGCCGCCGGATCTCCTCATCTACCTGCGCTGCCCGATGCGCACCCTGCGCCGTCGCATCCGGCTGCGCGGCCGCCCGATGGAGCAGGCCGTGCCGCTGTCGTACCTCAAGCGGCTGGAGCGGCTGTACGAGCGCTGGATCGACTCCTACCGCATGAGCGAGGTCCTCGTGCTGGACACGGGCCGGCTCGATTACGTGACCGACCTCGTGCACCGCCTCGACGTGATCGAGCGCATCGAGGCCGTGCTGCCCGCCGGGCTCGGCACGGCCTGAGCGGCCGGCGGCCTCAGTTCCCGAACGGCTCGACGTAGGTCGAGGGAACGGGCTCGCCGCCCGCGAGCGCGGGGAAGAACAGGCTGGACGACACGGTCTCGAGGATCGCTTCCTGGCAGCGCGGCGGCGGGTTCAGGCCGCTGCCGTGCGTGAGGCTCGGGTTGCTGAGCGTGCCGTCCGGCGCGACGTGCGCCTTGAGCCAGACGAGGTAGGCGGCGCTCTTCGGGCACGCCTCCTGCCAGGGCTCCTTGCCGACGACGCGCTGTGCCGCGACGTGGTCCTCGCCGTACGCGTCAATGTTCTCCTGCACGCCGGGATTCGGCCAGACGTTGATCGTCTCCTCGTCGCCTTTCTTGGCGAACTGCACCCGGTACTGCAGGTACACGGTGCGCGCGGTGCCGTCGGCGACCGCCGGCTGCATGCGGGCCTTCTTCGCGGCATCCACGATCTTCTTGATGAAAAGCTGGTCGGCGGGATTCTCCGCGTAGCAGCCGTTCATCTCCATGTCGCCGTCCGGCTGGACCAGGGCGGCGCAGCGCAGCGTCACGGTGGTGTCGCCCTTGAGCTCCGGAAACTCGATGAGGGCGGGCAGCGACTTCTCGCCCGACCCGAACTGCGCCGGCGTGCGCTGCTGGGCCAGGGCGGCAGGCGCCAGGATGACCGCCAGCATGACGAGAACGGCTCTCTTGCACATGGACTGCATTCACCTGCTTTCCGATCGGGGACACCTCGGCAAGACCGCGCCGGGCGCGATTAGTTCAACCGCCGGATGCGCCTCCCGGGAGGGAGAAATCGAGGTCGGGCCCGACGGGCACGATGCCGGCGGGGTTGAGGGTGCGGTGGCTGCCGTAGTAATGCCCCTTGATGTGAGTGAAGTTCACGGTGGAGGCAATGCCCGGCTGGTTGTAGAGCTCGCGGGTGAACCGCCACAGGTTGGGATAGTCGACGATGCGCCGCCGGTTGCACTTGAAGTGCAGGTAGTACACGGCGTCGAAGCGGACGAGCGTCGTGAAGAGCCGCCAGTCGGCCTCGGTGATCGAGTCGCCCGTCAGCCAGCGGCGCCCTGCGAGCCGCTCCTCGAGCCAGTCGAGCGTCTCGAACAGCGGCACGACGGCCTCCTCGTACGCCTCCTGCGAGGTGGCGAAGCCGGCGCGGTACACGCCGTTGTTCACGGTCTCGTAGATGCGCGCGTTGAGCGCATCGATCTCGTCGCGCAGGTGCGGCGGGTAGAAGTCGACCGGCGGCACGTCGGGCAGCCCGTCGAAGGCGCTGTTCAGCATGCGGATGATCTCGGCCGATTCGTTGTTCACGATCGTGCCGGTCTCGAGGTCCCACAGCACGGGCACCGTGACCCGGCCGGTGTAGCGCGGGTTCGCCGCGCGGTAGACCTCGTACAGGCAGCGCGCGCCGTGAACCGGATCGGGGACGACGCCTTCGCCGGGCGTGAACGTCCAGCCGTCCTCGAGCATCAGCCAGTGCACCACGGACAGCGAGATGCGGCTCTCGAGGTTCTTGAGCCTGCGGAAGATCAGGGTGCGGTGCGCCCAGGGGCAGGCGAGCGAGACGTACAGGTGGTAACGGCCCGGTTCCGCCTTGAAGCCGCCCGTGCCCGTGGGTCCGGGGCTGCCGTCCGGCGTGATCCAGTTGCGGAACGCGCTCGTCTCGCGCACGAAACGACCGCCGGTGGATTCCGTGTCGTACCAGCGGTCGACCCACTGGCCGTCGACGAGCAGGCCCATGCCGCTCCTCCTTCGCTCCTGACCTGTCGAAGCGCCATGGTACCCCGTTTCCAGGCCGCGGCGGCGAGCGCCGCGTCCTAGCGATTCGGGTCGAGGTGCAGCACCTTGCCCGTGGTGGCGAGGCTCGTCTGGTTGCGGCCGGCGCGCTTCGACTCGTAGAGCGCGATGTCGGCGCGCCGCAGCCACTGCTCGGGCGTCTCGCCGGGTGCGAGCTCGGCGACGCCCAGCGAGATCGTGACGACGCCGCCGGGAGCCAGCTCGTTGGCCTCGACCAGCGTGCGGAGCTGCTCGGCGACGCGGCGTGCCTGCTCCTTCTTCTGCCCTTCGATGACGACGACGAATTCCTCGCCGCCGATGCGGTACAGGCTGTCGGTGACGCGGATCCTGAGCTCGATGATCTCGGTGAGGCGCACGAGTATCTGGTCGCCCGCCGCGTGGCCGAACGCGTCGTTGATCTCCTTGAAGTTGTCGATGTCGAGCAGGAGCAGCGAGGCCGGCACGTTGCTTCGCGTCTGCGCCGCGCAGATCTCGGCGAGCTTCTCGTCGAGCGCACGCCGGTTGCCGACGCCGGTCAGGGGATCCTTGCGCGCGAGCCGGAGAAGCTGGTCGCGCTGCCCGCGCGACAGGAACGCGAACGCGTAGGCGAAAGCGCTGGTCGCCACCAGCGTGATGTACAGGGTCGTGAGATGCAGCGGCTCCATCGTCCCCACGAGCTCGGGCGCGAGCGCGAGCATCGTGAGCACCGCGATGACGACCGCCTCCCAGGGCTTCACGAGGTAGAACACGGCCAGCAGGGCGGGGTAGGCCCAGAAGACGAGCCGGTCCTCCTGCACGTAGATCGTGGTCAGCATGCCCACGACGCAGAGGATCGCGATCGACACGCTGGCGAAGCGCACGCGGCGCGGGCGCAGGACCGAGAGCCCGAGGAAGGAGAAGCCGATGATGATCAAGGCGTCGACGGTCGCCATGACCCACTCCCCGCTGAGGAGCCGGATCACCAGGAACGGCGCAACGCCGAGGACCGCCACCGCGCTCAGGAACAGCGGGAGGTAGACCTCAATGGGCAATTTTGACTTCATTGGAAAGTCGCGATCCCGAGGCGGCTCCAAAGGGCCCGTGCGTGTTGATTTTTCCGTGCCGCCGCCCGGAGAACTTCATCCCTGAAACGTCACGAATTCTAGCGCCCCCGGCGGCGGGTGTCAGGAGTCTTTGTCACAGTTTTGCCGCATGCACCGTTTCGGCGCATAGGGATACCGCTTTCGCGGCCGCGGGGCACCTCGCGCACGCTGCCGAATCCGCCTACCATGCCGCGATGTTGTCCAGGCACCCGGCCGGCATGACCGAGAAACGCGCGACGCCCTGCGTCGAGCTCAAGGGACTCGAGCGGAGCTACCGTGAAGGCAGTCGCCGGCAGGTCGTGCTGGACGGCCTCGATGCGTCGATCGCGTGCGGCGAGACGGTCGCCATCCGCGGCCGCAGCGGGTCGGGCAAGTCCACGCTTTTGAACCTGGTGAGCGGCATCGATGCGCCGGACGCCGGCGAGGTCGTCGTTCGCGGCACGACGGTGACCGCGTTGTCCGAGCGCGAGCGCACGCTGTTTCGCCGCCGCCACATCGGCTTCGTGTACCAGTCGTTCAACCTCGTGCCGACACTCTCGGTGGCCGACAACGTGCGGCTCGTGCTCGAGCTCAACGGCTACGGCGACCCCGAAGCGGGCCGCCGCGTCGCGGACCTGCTCGCCGCGGTGGGGCTCGCGGACCGGGCGAAGAGCCGGCCCGAGCACCTGTCGGGAGGCGAGCAGCAGAGGGTGGCGATTGCGCGCGCGCTCGCGCACCGGCCGCCGCTGGTCCTGGCCGACGAGCCGACCGGCAACCTCGACGATCGCACGACGGAGGAGGTGCTCGCGCTGCTCGACGCGCTGGTGCGGCATGCCGGTGGCACGATGATCATCGCGACGCACAGCGCGCGGGTCGCCGCGCACTGCGACCGGGTGCTGGAGCTGCGCGAAGGCCGGCTCGTTCCCGCCGCTTCCTGATGGCAGTACTCGCGCGGGCCAGCTTCGGGTACCTGCTGCGCCATCCCTGGCAGCTCGTCCCGGCGCTCGTCGGCGTCTGCATCGGGGTCGCCGTGATGGTGGCCGTGGATCTCGCCGTCGACAGTGCGCGGCGGGCGTTCGAGCTGTCGATGGACGCGGTGAACGGGGAAGCGACCCACCAGCTCGTCGGCGGTCCCGGCGGCATCGACGAGACGGTTTACGTCCAGCTCCGGGTGACGGAAGGCATCACCGGCATCGCGCCGGTGGTGGAAGCACACGTCGTGGCCGCGGGCATGACGCTGACCCTGCTCGGGCTCGATCCCCTCGCGGAGAGCGACTTCCGGGCCTGGGCGGCACCCGGCACGCTGAACGAAGGGATCGAGCGCGTGCGCGCGCTGCTGACCGAGCCCGGGACCGTGCTCGTTTCCGGGCGCACCGCCCGGATGCTCGGCGTCGGGCGCGGCGATCGCTTCACGCTGCAGGCGAACGGCCGCGACGTCGAAGCGCGCGTGGCCGGGCTCCTCTCGGCCGAGGCGGGTGGGGAAGATGCGCGCCTCGACGGCCTGCTCGTCGCGGACATCGCGACCGCGCAGGAATGGCTCGCGATGCACGGCCGGCTGTCGCGCATGGACGTGCGGCTGCCGCGGGTGCCGGCCGCTGCGCTCGACCGGCTCACGGCAGCACTGCCGCCCGGCGTGCAGCTCCTCGAGGCGGAAGGCCGGACGCGCGCGACGGCGGAGATGACGGCGGCCTTCACCACCAACCTCACCGCGATGAGCCTGCTGGCGATGCTGGTCGGCGTATTCCTGATCTACAACAGCATCGGGTTCGCGGTCGTACAGCGCCGGACCGTGTTCGGCTACCTGCGTGCACTGGGCGTGACTCGCGGCGGGCTGCTCGCGCTGGTGCTGGGCGAAGCGATCGTGCTCGGGGCAGCCGGTGCGGCGCTCGGGCTGGGCGCCGGCTTTTGGCTCGGCGAGCGCCTGCTCGCGCTCGTGTCGCGCTCCATCAACGACCTTTACTTCGTCGTGAACGTGACCTCGGTGACGCTCGATCCGGGCTCGCTCGCGAAAGGCTTCGGCGCCGGCGTGGCCGCGACGCTCCTCGCCGCCCTCGTGCCCGCGGCGGAAGCCGCCGGCGTGCCGCCACGGCTCGCGATGACGCGCGCAGCCCTCGAGGCGGGCACGGTGAGGGCGCTGCCGTGGCTGGCGCTGGCCGGCCTCGTGGCCGCGGCGCTCGCGATGCTGCTCCTCGGGCTCACGGAGCGCAGCCTCGTGGCCGGGCTCGCGGCACTGTTCCTGCTCGTCACCGGGCTCGCCTTGTGCATCCCGGCCGCCGTGCGCCTGGTAGCCCGGGCGGCGACGCCCGTCGGGGCGCTGCTCGGCGGCGCGCCCGGCCGGCTGGCGGTCGCCGGCATCGGCGCCTCGCTGAGCCGCACGGCGGTCGCGATCGTCGCCCTGGGCGTCGCCGTGTCGGCGACGGTGGGTGTCAGCGTGATGGTGGACAGCTTCCGCGAATCCGTGCGCGCCTGGATCGACGGCACGTTGCGCTCGGACGTGTACGTGGGCGTGGATCGCGGCACGCTCGACCCCGCGCTGGCACGCGACCTGGTCGAGGTGCCGGGCATCGAAGCCTGGAGCACGAGCCGGAACGTGACGCTCGAAGGCGCAGCGGGGCGCGTCGCGCTCACGGCGCTGGAGCTGCCCCCGGGCTCCTTCGCCGGCATCCGGTTGCGCGACACGGACCCGTCCGCCACGCGGCAGGCGTTCGAGGAACGCGGCGCGGTGCTGGTGTCGGATTCCTACGCCTACCGGCACGGAGTCGCGCCCGGCGATTCCGTGCTGCTGCCGACCGCCCAGGGCGAGCGCCGGTTCCCCGTCGCGGCCGTGTACCAGAGCTACGACGCCGAGCTCGATTCGCTGCTCATGAGCCGGCGCACGTACGACGTTTTCTGGGACGACCCGGGCATCGATTCGCTCGGCCTCCGGCTGGAGCCGGGCGCCGACGTCGGCGCGACCATCGACGCCCTGCGCGCGCTGGCGGCGGGACGCCAGGCACTCGTCATTCGCTCGAACGCCGAAATTCGCCAGTTGTCGATGGACATCTTCGACCGCACCTTCGTCATCACCGACGTGCTGTACTGGCTCGCCCTCGGCGTGGCGCTCGTCGGCCTGCTGGCCGCCTTGCTCGCGCTGCAGCTCGAGCGCGCGCGCGAGCTCGCGACGCTGCGTGCGCTCGGCATGACACCGGGCGAGCTCGGCGCGATGGTGATCGTCCAGAGCGGCTGCATCGGCTTGCTCGCGGGCCTCGCGGCGCTGCCGCTCGGCGTGCTCATGGCCTGGCTGCTCGTCGACGTGATCAATCGACGCGCGTTCGGCTGGCAGATGGAGCTCGCCGTCGGGCCCAAGGCGCTGGCGCTCGCGCTCGGCCTCGCCCTCACCGCGGCCGTCGCCGCCGCGCTCTACCCCGCACGCCGCGCCGCACGCGCGAGCCCGGCTCGCGCCATGCGTGAGGAATGACTCGATGTTTCGCCCGTTAGTAACTGTCTTGACAGTATTTTCACTTGGATCGCCCGCGGGCGTTCCGGCGCAGGAGCCGGCCGCCTCGCCGCGCCTGTCCACGGTGCTGAGCGACCGCGACCGGGACGGCTACGCGGAAGCGAGGACGCCGCGGCCGTTCTCCTTCCCCGCCGATCACGGCCCGCATCCCGAGTACCGCAACGAATGGTGGTACGTGACCGGCAATCTCGACGACGCGGACGGGCGACGCTTCGGCTTCGAGCTCACGCTGTTTCGCTTTGCGCTCGCCCCGGAACCGGCGGAGGAGGACGCCGGGAAGGCGGCCGCGGGATCCGCCTGGCGGACCCGCCAGGTGCACCTCGCGCATTTCGCCGTGACGGACGTCGCGGCAGGCCGGTTCCGTTTCGCGGAGCGTCACGCCCGCGGCGCGCTCGGGCTCGCAGGCGCGACGGCCGAGCCGTTCCGTGTGTGGGTCGGCGACTGGTGGCTGCGCGAGTTTCCGTCCAGTGGCGAAGACGCAGGGAACGCCTGGCTGCTGCACGCGGGGACGGAAGAGCTCGGTGCGACGCTCACCCTCGTGCCGGAGAAGCCGCCCGTGCTGAACGGCGAGAACGGGCTGTCGCAGAAATCGGCCGATCCCGGGAACGCGAGCTACTACTACTCGATCTCCCGGATTGCCACGCGCGGCACGCTGCGGATCGACGATGCGGTCTACGACGTGTCCGGGCTGTCCTGGCTCGACCGCGAGTGGGGCAGCAGCGCGCTCGCCGACGACCAGGCCGGCTGGGACTGGTTCGCGCTGCAGCTTTCCGACGGCAGCGACCTCATGTTCTACCGCCTGCGTCGCGACGACGGCAGCACCGACCCGATGAGCGCCGGCACCTGGATACCGGCACGCGGCGATGCCGTGCCGCTGGCGCGCGGCGACGTTTCGCTGGAGCCGCGCGAGCATTGGGAGAGCCCGCGCGGCGGGCGCTATCCGGTCGCGTGGGCACTGAGCGTTCCCCGGCTGGAGCTCGAGCTTCTGATCGAGCCGGTGCTGCGCGACCAGGAGCTCGACGTGAGCGTGCGTTACTGGGAGGGTGCCGTCGACGTGAGCGGACGCCGGTCGGGTTCGCCCGTCGACGGGCGCGGCTACGTCGAGCTCACCGGGTACGCGGAATGAGCAGCGCCGCAGCCGCATAGAAGAGCAGCGCGGTGACGATCACGGCGGTGAATCCGAGCTCGACGGCGAGCAGCGCGGCGAGGGCGGCACTCAGCACGGAGGCGAAGCCGTTGATGCCCCAGGCCCAGGGCAGGAAGGCGGGCGCTTCGCGGGCCGTCCGGGTCAGGCCGATCGGGAACGGCATGCCCATGAAGAACGCGAGCGGCGCGATCGCCGCGAGCGCGACCGCGATGCGGCCGGCATCGCCGAGGCCGGCGAGTCGCTCGAAGAGGGACGGCAGCAGCGTGAGCCACGCGACGGCGACCGCCACGATGGCAGCGACGACCGTGAAGAGCCGCGTGCGCTCCGGGTGGGCCGCAAGGAAGCGCGCCGAAACGCCGCTCCCCGCGCCCGCGAAGACCAGGAATCCGGCGAGCACGACCGCGACGGCGTACAACGGGTGGCTGAGGAACAGGATCAGCTTCTGGATCGCGGCGATCTCGACGAACAGGAACGCGAGCCCGACGAGGAAGAAATAGCCTCCCATGCGTCGCACGAAGGCGCGCGGCCACGTCGTGCGCACGAGCGTGAGCGGCAGCAGGATGAGCACCGCGCCCGCGAGGGCCGCCTGCAGCACCGTCGCCACGAGGATCAGGTAGCCCCATTCGACGAGCGCGGCACCGCCTTGCTCGCGCAGGCTCATCAGCTCCTCGAACGCGCTCCATTTGAAGAAGTGAAAGAAATACGGCCGGTCGTCGGTTGCCGGCTCGACGTTGAACTTGTAGCGCGCGAGAAAATCCGCCCGCCCGTCGCCGAGCAGCGCGACGGCGCCGCGATAGATCCAGGGCTCGGGAAGCCGGTTGTAGCGGTTCGCCTGCTCCGGCGGCATCCCCGGATACCAGGCGGTGTCGAAGGAGCGTGACGAGGCGAAGGCGCGGATCGCTTCGATGTCCCCCGCGTCGAACGTGCCGTTCTTCACGAGCAGCGTGCCCGTGTTCCAGCTCCGGATCATCGCGAGCGACCGGCCGGGCTCCTCGTGATCGGTGCGGCGCAATGCGTCCGCGGCCGTCGCGATGAGCTTCAGGCTGTCGCGCGGCGGTTGCCGCAGCCAGCGCGTGATCGCGAGGATGCCTCCGGGCTCCAGGTGCCGCAGGTAGTCGGCGAGCGCTTCGACCGTGTAGAGGTACGTTTCTGCAAGGGATTGCACGCCGGAGCCCGACGCGGCGAACGAATCCAGCAGCGAAACCTGTATGAGGTCCCAGCGCGCAGAGGCGCGCGTGACGAAACCGCGCGCCTCCGCGACGTGAACGGTGACGCGCGGGTGCGAGTAGATGCCGCCCGAGAACTCGCGGTAAGTGTCGCGTACGAGGGCAACCACCTGCGGGTTGAGCTCGACGGCGTCGACGTGCTCCGCGCCCAGCGCGAGCGCCATCAGCACGTCCGTGCCGCCGCCGGCGCCGAGCACCAGCACGCGCGGGCGCTCGAGCAGGCGATACGGCAGGGCGGCGGTGACGTCGGCGAAATGGCCGGGTGAGCGCAGGTCGCCCTCGAAGCGCGTGATCGGCGAGAAGCCTTCGCCGTCGGTGAACAGCGCAAGCTGCTCCGGGGGTTCGTGCAGCGTGCCGAAGCTCAGCCCCGGCGCGTGCCGGAACGGCACCGTGGGGCTCTCGACCACGGTGAGCAGCCCGAGCGGCCCCGAGCGCGTCGCGAGGACACGCGCATCGACCGTCTCGAGTGCCTGGCTCAGGCCCTTGTACGGCGACAGGCGCAGGTCCAGCCAGCCGGACGGCAGCAGGCCGAGCACGACGGCACCGGCCACGGGCAGCGCGAGCCGCGCCGCGCGCCGCGGCGCCGCCAGCGCCGGCAACGCGCACGCGGCGAGCGCCGCAACCGCGAGCACGCGCAGGGCGTCCGGCGGGCGGAGGAAGAGAAGCAGCGCGAGGATGCCGAGTGCGCCCGCGCCGGCGCCCACGAGGTCGGCGAGGTAGACGCGATTGATGTGGCGGCTCGCGGATGCCAGCGCGAGGCCGATGCAGCCCGCGGCGAAGAAGAACGGCACGAAGAACGCCAGGTACAGCGCGGCGAGCAGCAGGAACTGCCGCGGCTCCCACACGAGGGCGAGCGCGTTGAACGGGATACGCTGGCCGAGCGCGAAGCAGGCGGTCATGGACAGGGCGAACAGCAGGGCCGAGGCGGACCAGGCTGCGGTGAAATGCCGTTGGAGCCGGCGCCGCCAGAGCGCGATCGCGGTACCGCTCGCGCCGTAACCCAGAAGCGCCACGCTGATGATCATCCAGGCGAAGTGATGCCACTGGACGATCGAGAGCAGGCGCATCAACAGGATCTCGTAACCGAGCGCCGCCGCGGAGACGAGAAACACGGCCGGGAGCAGCCAGCGCGGCGGTGAGTGGGCGCTCATGTCCGTGATCGCCCGTGCCGCGAGCGCAGGCGCATCACGGGACCGTCAATGCTCGCCGGTGAGCGGCACGAAGCGCACGGGAGCGACCTGCCGCGTGACGAGCTCTCCTTCGGCCGTCTTCTCGATCAGGAGCAGCTCCTGCGTGACGAAGCGTCCGCCGACCGGTATCACCATGCGCCCGCCGGGCTTGAGCTGGCGGACCAGCGGCGGGGGAACGTGGCTCGCCGCGGCGGTGACGACGATGGCGTCGAACGGCGCGTGCTCCTCCCAGCCGTGATAGCCGTCACCGAGCCGCGTCGTCACGTTGTCGTAACCCAGGCGCTCGAGCCTCGCCGTGGCCTCTTGCAGCAGGGGCTCGACGATCTCGATCGTGTACACGTGATCCACGAGCGTCGCCAGGATGGCTGCCTGGTATCCCGAGCCCGTCCCGACTTCCAGCACGACATGGTCCGGTTGCGGCCGGACGAGGTGCGTCATCAGCGCAACGATGTAGGGCTGCGAGATCGTTTGCCCGTGGCCGATCGGCAGCGGCCGGTTCGCGTACGCGTAAGCACGTTCCCCTTCCGGCACGAACTCGTGACGCGGCACGACGGCGATCGCCCGCAACACCTCCGGCAGGAATCCCCCGTCCACGAGGTCGCCGGCGTAGCGCGCATCCGCGCGCAGCTCGCGAACGAGCGCCGCCCGGCGTTCCGCCCAGGCGTCGTCGGTTTCCTGTGCCGGGGCGAGCAGGGGCAGGAGCATGCCCGGCAGCCACAGCAGCCAGGAGCGACGGACGGCGCGGGGCGAGCGCATCGCGTCAGGGCCGGAGCGGTGCCGGGGAAGAAGCGACAGGGGTGGGGACGGGGACACGGACCTGGGACATCGTGCGGCTCCGCCGCTGCGTGCGGGCGCTTCAGTATAAACCGGCCGGCGTCAGCCGAGGGTCGCGAGCAGGGTCGCGAACGCGTGCGGATCGGTGACCGCCACGAACAGCAGGCCCGCGAGAGCACCGCAGAGGTGCGCGTCGTGGTTGATCCGCCCCCGCTCCTGTCGCGCCGCCCACCAGGACCAGGCGACGTAGCCCACGGCGAACAGCGGTGCGGGTATCGGCACGGGGAGCGGCAGGATGACGAGCTGGCGCGTCGGGAAATAGACGATGAACGCGAACAGCACCGCCGAGATGGCGCCGGAGGCGCCGAGCGATGCGTAGCGCGGGTCGTGGCGATGCCGGATCCAGGTGCACGCGTGGCTGAGCGCGAGCCCGGTCGCATACAGGGCGAGGAAGGCTGCCGTGCCGATGCGGGCTTCCATCGGGAAAGCGAAGAACCAGAACGTGATCATGTTGAACGCGAGATGCGGCAGGTCGGCGTGTACGAAGCCGCTGGTGAAGATCGTATCGATGCGGCCGCGGCGGACGATCTCGTACGGCCGGAACAGGCAGGCCTCGATGATCGCGGGCACGCGATACATGCCGAGCAGGCTCAGGGCGAGGGTGATGGCGAACAGGGCGGCGGCGCCCGGCGTGTTCAGTTCGACCATGGAGAATGCGCCGCTCGCACCTCGTGGGAAGTGGCCCGGAAGCGGCCTACGATACCCGAGCCGGCGCGACGGATCACTGCCCCCTGTTCATGGGTGGTGCCGCGGCATGCCGGCTCGATTATAGTTCCCCTCCTGGTCCGCACCCGTGAAGGAGAACTGGATGACGACTCGCCGTGAATTCCTGGGCTACACCGCCGCCGCTGCCGCGGCCCTCTCGCTCGATCCGCGACTCGCGCTGTCGCTGGAACGGGGCAGCCTGATCGAGCGCGTCGTTCCCGCGACGGGCGAGAAGCTGCCGATCATCGGGCTCGGAAGCTCGGCGACGTTCCGGCGCATGGCGGACGACGCGAACGTCGACGAGCTGCGCGAGGTGCTGCGCACGCTGGTCGAGCACGGAGGCAAGGTGTTCGACACGGCGCCGAGCTACGGCGACTCGGAGGAGGTCGCGGGCGAGATCGTGCAGGATCTCGGAATCATCGACCGGGTGTTCTGGGCGACCAAGGTCAACGTGGTGCCGCGTGGCGGCAGGAAGGCGGATCCCGCGGCCGCGCGCCGCCAGATCGAGACTTCGTTCGAGCGCGTCGGCAGCGACACGATCGACCTGATACAGGTGCACAACCTCGCCGACATCCCGACCCAGCTCGGGATCCTGAAGGAGCTGAAAGCGGAAGGCAGGGTGCGCTACATCGGCACGACCTGCACCAGTGCGGACCAGTACGACTACCTGGCCGAGGTGATGCGCAAGGAACCGCTCGATTTCATCGGCGTCGACTACGCCGTCGACAACCGCCTGTCGGCCGAGACGATCCTGCCGCTCGCGGCGGACCGGGGCATCGCGGTGCTCGTGTACGTGCCGTTCGGGCGCACGCGCCTGTGGCAGCGCACGCGCGGCGTGGAGCTTCCCGAGTGGGCGGCGGAGTTCGACGCGCAAAGCTGGGCGCAGTTCTTCCTCAAGTTCGTCGCGGCCCATCCCGCCGTCACCGTGATCACGCCCGCGACCAGCAACCCCCGCCACATGGTCGACAATCTCGGCGGCGGCATCGGGCGCCTGCCGGACCGGGAGATGCAGGCCCGGATGATCGAGTTCGTCGACGCGCTGCCGTCCGCGTAGGAGGGAAGGTCAGGGCTCGGGAGCGCACTCGGTCGCCGGCAGCTCGTAACGGGCGTTGTTGGTCTCGTGGACCAGCACGCACTCCGTGCCGGTCGTGAGCAGCCGGAAGCGCTCGGGCATGCCGAGGTCGCGGCCCGGAAGCTGCGGCTGGCCGAGGCGGCGGATGCGGGCACGCTCCAGGACCAGCAGGCTCGACTGCGTGAACGCGTCGTCCGACAACGTCACGTCGGCGCCGAACAGCATGTCGCCGATCACGCGCTCGAGCTCCGCGCGGCTTTCCGGCGTCGGGTTGACGACGACGGCGGGGCGGTGGCCCGCGGGCAGCGCTGCCGCCGGCTCCGCGGCGGGCGGCGCACCGGGCGGCCCCGGGGCGCGGCAGGCCGCGAGCACGAGGCAGGCGGAGAGCAGGATCCCGGTCGCCGTTGCCTTCATGGCGTGAGGATGCGGTTCTCGCGCCACGGTCCTTTCGGCGTGAGGCGGTCCGGCGGTGTGAGCGCACCGGGCTTCGCGACGCCCCGTTCCGGCACGGCGCCGGTCGCGGCCGGGCACTGGCCGCCCTGGATGAGCTGAAGTGCCGTCGCGAAGCGCGCCTCGAGCGGATCGCCGAGCGCGTGCTCGAAATCGTCGTGCACGGAGCAGCCGGGGAGGGGCTCGCCGAAGGGATCGTTGGCCGGCGAGAAGCCGTCGCCGTAGTCGCCGAAGCCCTGGTTGTTGAATCCCTGGAACTGGATGCTGAAGTAGGTCGTGCCGCAGTTGTCGGTCGGGTAGAAGCCGAACGGCTTGCCGCAGGTCGTCGTGCCGACGAGGACGACCTCGACGCCGACCCCGCGCAGGCTGTTGATGATCGCCTCGCTCGCGGAGCAGGTGTCGGGGCCGGCGAGCACGTACACGGTCTCGAGATCGAGTGCCGGCAGCGGCTGGCCGGGCGGCTCGGAGAAGCCGAGCGTCACGTCGAAGAACGGCATCGGCTCGAGCGGCTGGCCGGTGACGGGATTCGTCACCGGGTGCTTGTCGTTGAAGCGGATTTCCTCGAATACGGCACCGGCCGTCGGCACGCTGCCCGCGACCATGTAGGCGAGCTGGCTCGCAATGGCCAGGAAACCGCCGCCGTTGTAACGCAGGTCGAGGACGAGATGCTGCACGTTGCTCGCCGCGAGCTGCTCGACCGCGTCGATCAGCAGGCCCTCGGCGGTCGCGATGTGATCGTTGAAGAGCAGGTAGCCGACGTTCCCCATCGGCGTCGGCACGGTCTTCACGTTTTGCACCGGGACCGAGGTGACGATCGCCGACACCATGGTGACTTCGCGCGTGCCGGTCGCGCCGACGTCGCGCACGGTGAACGTGTGCGACTCTCCCTCGCCGGCGGGGAAGAATGCCGCGTTGAGGGCGTCGGCGTTGCCGTTCTCCACGCTCACGCCGTCCACGAACAGGATCTCCGCGCCGCGCGCGAGATCGACCGTGGGATCGGTCGCAGGCGAGCCCGGCTCGGTGTACGCGACGCGTACCTCGCGGGGAGGCGCTGCGCGGAGGATCGCCCATTGCACGCCGTAGCCCGCGGCTTCTCCGGCCTGGGACAGGCGTTCCCATTCCTCCGTGGGGACGGTGAAATGAAACCGGTCCTTGGGCGCCCCGGAAGGCGTCAGCGCGTTCGTCCTGAGCACCGCGAAGTAGTCGAGCGGAGAGGTGAAATCGCCGGGATCGCGATCGACGATCTCGTCGTACCAGAGGTAGGTCTCGTCGCTCCAGGAGCGCAGGAAGTTGTTCTCGTCGAGCACCGTCCCCCGGAGATCGCCGGTGCCGGGGCGCGGGTTCACGCAACGGTTCGCGAACGAGGCGGAAGGCTGGAAGACGCCGGGACTCCAGTTGCTGCCGCCGCTGCCGCCGCTGCCGCCGTCGTCGCCGCCTCCGCCCCCGCTGCCGCCGCCGCACGCGGCCACGCCCGCGAGCACGAACGCGCACAGCAGCCGCACGAGCGCCCCGTCACCTCGCTCGAACATCGATGACTCTCCCGGTACGGGCCACGCCCCCTGCGGGCGAATTTTACCGGGTCAGGCATCCCGCCGCACGCGGGCAAAGGGCCCGGGCGGCCGTGTCAGTGCGCGATGCGCCCGAAGCGGCCGCTCGAGAAATCGCGGATGGCCTGCTCGATCTCCGCGGGGCTGTTCATGACGAACGGGCCGTAGCCGGCGATCGGCTCGTCGATCGGCTCGCCGTTCAGGATGAGCAGCACGGCGTCCTCGACCGCCGCGAGCGACAGCCGCGTGCCCTTCGGCTCGAGCAGCGCGAAGCGCGCCCCGGTCACGGTTTCGCCTCCGATCCGGACCGCTCCGCGCAGCACCACCACGGCAGTCGTCCAGTTCTCCGGCACCTCGAGCTCCAGTGTCTTGCCGCCGGCCAGGCGAACGTCCCACACGTTCATGGGCGTGAACGTCCGTGCAGGCCCGCGCACGCCCGCGTGCTCGCCCGCGATGACGCGCAGCCTCCCGGCCGTCGCGGGCAGGTCGACGACGGGAATGTCGGCCGCGACGATCGGCTGGTAGGCGGGGTCCGTCATCTTCAGCTTCGCGGGCAGGTTGACCCAGAGCTGCACGCATTCGAACGTGCCGCCCGCGCGCGTGAACCCGGGGGAGTGGAACTCCTGGTGCACCAGGCCGGCGCCGGCGGTCATCCACTGCACGTCTCCCGGGCCGATCCTGCCGCCGCCGCCGTGGGAGTCGCGGTGCTCGACCTCGCCGTGGTACACGATCGTGACCGTCTCGAAGCCCCGGTGCGGGTGCTCGCCGACGCCGCGCGGCGTCTCCGCGGGCGCGAACTCGTGCGGCCCCGCGTAATCGAGCAGCAAAAACGGGCTCATCTCCCGCCCGTGCGTCTGGTACGAGAACAGCGACTGGACCGGGAAGCCGTCGCCGACCCAGTGCCGGCCCGGTGCGCCGAAGATGCCGAGGATCTTTTTCATTTCCTGCACAATGAGCACGATCAGGGCGTTTTCAAGTCACGCTGCCAGTAGAACGGCTCCGTGCGGCGATTGCCGGTCACCGTCTCGTGCAGCGTGGCCGCCTCGTACAGTCGCCCGTTCAGCATGACCATGGATACGCGATCCGAGGCGAACACGTCCTCGAGGACGTCGGCGTCGATCACGACGAGATCGGCGAGCTTGCCCGGCTCCAGCGAGCCCAGGTCCGCGGCGAACCCGAGCGCCGTCGCCGGCACGATCGTCGCGGCACGCAGCGCTTCGACCGGCGACATGCCGCCCTGCACGAAGCCCCAGATCTCCCAATGCGACGCAAGGCCTTCCCGCTGCCCGTGAGCGCCGATGCTCACGAGCACGCCGCGCTCCGCGAGCAGGCGCGCCGTTGCCGCGCTGGCGGCATGGTGATACTCGCTTTCCGGCGCCTTGGTACGGCGCACCGCACGGGGCCGGAGGACGTCGGGCGGCACGAAGCGCGACAGGATCGGGTGCTCCCAGACGTTCGTTTCCTGGTACCAGTACGTCTCGCCGCTCAGGCCGCCGTAGGTGACCACCAGCGTCGGCGTGTAGGCGACCTTCGTCTGGCTCCAGAACTGCAGGACGTCGTCGTACAGCATGCCCTGCGGCAGGTTGTGCTCGATGGTGCTGTTGCCGTCGGCCACCATGGACAAGTCCATGTGGAACAGCGACGCCCCCTCGGTCACGACGAGCACGTTCTCCTCGCGCGCCGCGACGACCACTTGCTGGCGCTGCTCGCGCCGCGGCTGGTTGTAGTTCTTGATGCTGATCGCACCCTGCGCCGCGAGGCGCCTGACGTGGCCGCGCGCATCCTCGAGCGAATCGATCTTCGCGAACGAGGTCGACTTCGCACCGTACACGACGTCGCCGGTGGAGAAGATGCGCGGCGCGAGGATGCGGCCGGTACGCTGCATCTCGGCCGCGACGAATACCTCTTCGGCGTCGTTCGACGGGTCGTGGATCGTCGTCACGCCGAAGGCGAGGGTCGCGTAGGCGGACCAGTTCTGCTCCGGAACGATGCCGTTCTGCCCCTGGGGCCCGTGCGCGTGCGCGTCGATGAGTCCCGGGATGACGGCCTTGCCCGAGACGTCCACGACCCTGGCATCGCGCGGCACCTCGACGGCATCGCGGCTGCCCACCGCGCGAATCCGGTTGCCTTCGACGAGTACGACGCCGTCCTCGAGCACGCCGCCGTCCGGCTCCGACATCGTGACGACGCGGGCGCCGACGAGCGCGACGGTGCCGGCGGGCACGTCGCTCTCGAGCCGCACCGACAGCACGGTGCCTTCGGTCGGCGCGCGGTAGCCGTCGTCGCCGTCCGGCGGCGGGAACAGCTCGGCAATGCCGGCACGGTACGCGACCGGCCCCAGGGTCCACCACAGCGTCGCGCCGTCCGCGGTCCAGCTCGGATAGCTGCCGCCGTCGCCGCTCGCGCGCGTCATCGGCACGCCGCCGACCGTCGTCCCGACCTCGAGGGGCAGTCCGCCCGGCGGCAGCGGCACGACGTAGACGTGGAAGTTCTCGCGGTAAGCGAGGTGCCGGTCGTCGGGCGACACTTCGAAGCGCACCACGTGCTGGCCGGTCGCGTGCACGTGCGGCGCTTCGCCGTTCAGGTCGACGCTCACGAGCTGGCGCTTGTCGCCCTGCTGGCGGGTGAGGTACAGGCGATCGCCGCGCGCACCGAAATGGGGATGAGTGCCGTCGTCGGTCACGCGCCGTGCCTCGCCGCCGCGCGCCGGCATGATGAACACGCCGGTGTCGACGGACCACGCGGGCGACGTGAGATCGCCGCCGGCTACCGCCTCGAACACGACCTGGCGTCCGTCCGGCGAGAACCGCGGGTTCAGGTAATGACCCGGACGCTCTGTGAGCCGCGTGCTGCGGCCCCCGGATGCCGGCACGCTGTGCACGTGCCCGAGCTCGCGGTCGTCCCAGGTCACGAACACGATCGTCCTGCCGTCGCGCGACCACGAGGGGAACAGCTCGAAATGGTCGCGGGCATCGCTCGTCAGCGCACGGGGAGCGCCGCCGGACACCGGCTTGACGTACAACACCCCCGCGCTCTCGTAGACGAGGCGTGAGCCATCCGGCGACACCGCCGCGTGACGGATCATGCGCGTGTCGAACGTGCGTGGCGCGACCTCGATGGCGGGTCGCGGCGGATCGTACACGGTCCGCGTGTCGCGGACACGGAAGGGAATGTCGCGCACCTCGCGGGTGGCGACGTCGATGTGCCGTATGCCGCCGCCGGCCCAGAACACGATGCTCTTCGAGTCCGGCGTCCAGTCCATGTTCGGGTAGACGCCGTGCACGGCCCAGACTTCCTGCAGGTCCTGGTCGAGCGCGTCGTAGATCGGCCATTCCCGTCCGCTTTCGAGATCCTTCAGGAACAGCGAGGGCGGAGCGGTCCTGCCCTCCGTGCGGCGCACGAACGCGAGGTAGCGGCCGTTCGGCGACGGCGTCGGGCGCACGGCTCCCCCGGCGCCCGTGACGAAGCTTTCGGACGTACCCCGCTCGAGGTCGTGACGCCGGATCTCGAAGATCTGGGCGTTCGAATCCTGTGCGTACTGGAAGACGTTGCCCGGGGTGGCGTCGAACGTGTAGTACAGGTAGCGGCCGTCCGGCGAGAACGCGGGCTCGCCCAGCTCCTTCTGGAAGCTCTCGTTGGGACGCTCGACCACGGCGATGCCGTCGCCGCCGTGCACGTGCCAGAGCCAGATCTCGCCGGTCCCGAGCGAGCGGCGCGTGGTGAAATGCTTGCGGGCCGCGATGTACTGGCCGTCGGGCGACCACCAGGGATTGTTGAGCAGCCTGAAATCCTCGTGCGTGAGCTGGCGCTTGCCGCTGCCGTCCGCATTCATGATCCAGATGTTGTCGCCGCCGCCCGCGTCGCTCGTGTAGGCGATCTGCGTGCCGTCCGGCGAGAAGCGCGGCTGCATGGACCAGGCAAGCCCGCTGTCGATAGCGCGTGCTTCGCCGCCCTCGATCGGCAACAGGTAGATGTCGCCCAGGAGGTCGAACGCGATCGTCCGGCCGTCGGGGCTCACGTCGAGGCTCATCCACGTGCCGCTCGTGGTGTCGATGGTGATGCGCCGCGAGTCGCCCGGCGGATTGTTCACGTCCCAGCGTTCTTCCGTATCCTCCCCGGCGGCGAAGGCCGCCGACGTAAACACCATCGCGCAGCATACCGCGAGCGGGAACAGGCTCGCCTTGTTGTCGTTCATCATCCGGTTCCGGTCGGGATCGAGACCGCGATGTTAAAGAAGCGGGGGCGCGAGCGCGAATACCGAACGGTCCGCGCGCCCGCGCGCGCTCGCCGACGGGAGAGGTCCTGGCGCCGGCCGGCGCCGTTCAGGCGGTCGGGGTCTCGACCAGCGCGCGCCGGGTCAGCTCCACGACGAGATCGACTTCGGCCTCGTTCATGTGGAACCAGGGCGTGTAACGCAGCGAGTTGACGCCGCCGTGGATCACCCCTAAGCCGTGCCGCCGCAGCCAGTCCTCGACGCTGTCGGCCCCGTAGCACTTGTAGCGGGGATGGAGCTCGCAGCTCAGCAGCAGCCCCGTGCCCTGCACGCGAGTGATCGCGTCGCCGAGCTCCGCTGCGAGCCGCTCGAGCTTCTCGCGCAGGCGGAGGCCGCGCTCCCGGATGTTCGCGCGCACCTCGGGGGTGATGGCGTCGAGCACCGCCACGGCGACGTCCATCGCGCGCGGGTTGCTGGTCATCGTGTTGCCGTAGACGCCGTAGCGGTAAAGCTCCGCGGCGCGTCCCTTGAGCGCCAGCACGGACAGCGGGTATTGACCGGCGTTCAAGGCCTTCGAGTAGGTCTCCATGTCCGGGGGCGGCAGGTCGCGGAACCCGGGATAGTCCACGATCGACAGGACCCCGTGCGCGCGCAGGCCGGCCTGGATGGAATCCACGAGCAACAGCGTGCCATGCTGCTCGGTGAGCTCGCGGGCGCGGCGGTAGAACTCCGGCGTCACCGCCTCGCCGGGATTGCCTTCGCCCATCACCGGTTCCATGAAGAACGCCTCGATGAACACGTTCTCGCGTTCCGCGTCCTCGAACACCGCCTCCAGGTCGGCGACGTCGTTCTGGCGCACCGTCAGCAGGTAATCCGTCTCCCGGTAGGACGCCAGGTACTTCCGGTAGGTCTTCTGCGTGGAATGCGAGAACCGCGCCGGGCGATCCGTGCGTCCGTGGAAGCTGCCCTTCATGGTGAGGCCGCGGATCTCGCGCCCGGCGTACCGTCCGCCCGGGTCCGTCATCTCCCGGCTGCCGATGTCGGCGATCCGGGAGGCGACGGAAACGGCCTCGGACCCGCTGTTCAGGCACATGAAGCGGGTGAACGGCGAGCCGCCGCGCGTGTGGCCGATCTCCCGGCGCAGGCGCTCGATGAAGCGCATCTGGCTCACGTTCGGCGTCATGACGTTCGCCATGACGTGCGGCTGGTTCATGGCGTCCAGCACGGCCGCCGGGGCATGGCCGAGCCCGAGCATTCCGTAGCCGCCGCAGTCGTACACGATCGCGCCTTTCAGCGTGACGATCCATGGGCCCTGCGCTGCGAGGGTGACGTAGGGGTTCACGGTATCCGGCGCGTAGAAGTTGATGAACCCGTCCTGCACGCGTCGCGCCTGCTCGATCTCGTCGAGCGCGAGCAACTCCGGGTACTGCTCCCCGAGCCGCGGCAGTGTCTGCCGCGCCCGCTCGATCGCGACCGCGAGATTGCGGTCGTGCGCGAGAAAGGCCGCGATCGTCTCGTCGGGCAGGCCGGTCGTCGCCATGCCGCCGCCCGAGCGGCGGATCTCGTGCAGTGACGTGAGCGGATCGCGCGAGCCGGTGTCGACGGGCTGAATCATCGGTTACGACCTTTCCTGGGGGGAAACCAAGCATTGTAACGAAGTTCGCCGGACCCGTGCCGCGGGCGGCGCACGATCTGGAACATGCGGCCGCGAGGCGCTCGTCGTACCCGCTACAATCGCGACCCATGCTGAAGTTCTCAGGGATGTCCATCCGGCGCGGCCCGCGGCTGCTGCTCGCGGATGTCGATCTCACGATCTACCCGGGCCAGAAGGTCGGCGTGGTCGGGGCCAACGGCAGCGGCAAGTCGAGCCTGTTCGCCGCCATCCTGGGCGAGCTGGCGCCGGATGCCGGCGAGGTGGCCTTTCCCCGCGATTGGGTGGTGTCGCACGTCGCGCAGGAGACCCCATCCGATGCGCGTCCGGCGCTCGAGTACGTGCTGGACGGCGACGCCGAGCTCAGGGAAGTGCAGGCGGCGATCGCCGCCGCCGAGGCCCGCAATGACGGCCCGGCGCTCGCGCGCCTGCATGCCAGGCTCGACGACATCGGCGGCTACGCCGCGGAGAGCCGCGCGGCGCGTCTCCTGCACGGGCTCGGCTTTGCGCCGGGCGACGAATTGCGGCCGGTCGATGCGTTCTCCGGCGGCTGGCGCGTGCGACTCAACCTTGCGCGCGCGCTGATGTGCCGTTCGTCGCTGCTCCTCCTGGACGAGCCCACGAACCACCTCGACCTCGACGCCGTCATCTGGCTCGAAGGCTGGCTCCAGGCGTATCCCGGGACTCTGCTCCTCGTCTCACACGATCGTGACTTCCTCGACGCCGTGACCGACCGCATCGTGCACCTGGAGCACGGGCGCGCCGAGCTCTACGTCGGCAACTATTCCTCGTTCGAGCGCCAGCGCGCGGAAAGGCTGGCGCGCACGCAGGCTGCTTACGAGAAACAGCAGCGGGAGATCGCGCGCATCCGCGCGTTCGTCGATCGCTTCCGGGCCAAGGCGAGCAAGGCGCGCCAGGCGCAGAGCCGCATCAAGGCGCTGGAGCGCATGGAGCTCATCGTTCCGGCGCACGTCGATTCCCCGTTTCGCTTCGCGCTGCAGGAGCCCGTCAAGACACCGAATCCGCTGCTCACGCTGCGTGACGCTGCCGTCGGGTACGACGGGAAGAACGTGCTGTCGTCGCTCGAGCTCACTCTCGCCCCGGGCGACCGGGTGGGCCTTCTCGGCCCGAACGGCGCGGGCAAATCGACGCTCATCAAGCTGCTGGCAGGACGGCTGCCGCTCGCCTCCGGCGAGCGCGAGGCGGCCCGCGACCTCGACATCGGCTACTTCGCACAGCACCAGCTCGACCAGCTCGATCCCGGGCGAACGGTCATCGAGCACCTGGCCGCGATCGATCCCGCGGCGCCCGAAGCGCGGCTGCGTGCGTATCTCGGCGGTTTCGGCTTTTCCGGCGACGACGTGTTCCGACCGACGGCGCCGTTCTCCGGCGGCGAGAAGTCGAGACTCGCACTCGCGTTGCTCGTGTATCGCCGTCCCAACCTGCTGCTCCTCGACGAGCCCACGAATCACCTCGACCTCGACATGCGCGAGGCGCTGGCTGTCGCGCTGCAGGACTTCGCCGGGGCCATGGTGATCGTGTCGCACGATCGTCACCTGCTGCGCGTCACGACGGACCGCTTGCTGCTCGTCAGCGACGGGCGCCTGTCGGTGTTCCAGGGGAGTCTCGACGACTACCCGGCGTGGCTCGCCGCGCGCGAGCGCGGGGCGGCGCGCGGGCGTGACGGGGAGGCTGCCGGCCTTTCGGCCCGCGAGCGGCGGCGCCAGGCGGCGGAGGCCCGCCGCCGGCTCGCCCCGTGGCGGCGCCGGGCCAGCGAAGCGGAAGCGGCCCTCGAGCGGCTCGAAGCCCGCCGCCGCGAGATCGAGGCGCAGCTTGCCGATCCGGCGCTGTACGTCGACGAGCGGCGTGACGAGCTCAGGGCGCTCGTGGCCGAGCAGGCCGCGAACGCGCGCGAGCGCGAGCGCTGCGAAGCCGCCTGGCTGGCGGCGACCGAGGTCCTGGAGCAGGCCGGCGACTCGCAGCCGTAAGGTGCGCTGGCCGGCGGCCTATTGCCGGCCGGCGTCGCCGGACCGGACTGGCGCGAAACGCAGCCCGAAGAAATCGCCTTCGTTCCAGGTCGGGCGTGCCGTGGCATTGGCGACCGCCAGCCCGATGCGCACGTTGGCACGGGCAAAGCCCAGGGCCGATTCCCAGTGCACCGGCCTCGAGGCATCGTCACTGGGCCTGTGGTAGTGCCGCTGCATGTGCTCCTGGAACGCCGCGGCGCCGTTCGCCTCGGGATCGCTCGAGCCGAACCCCGGCACCAGGAACACCGAGGGCACGCCCTGGCGCACGAACGAGTACTGGTCGCTGCGGATGAAGATCACCTCTTCCGGGAAAGGATCGGGCGCGAGCTCGAGACCTTCGCCGGCGATCGCCGCTTCGATCACGTCGCCGAGCGACGAATGCTCCGCGCCGAACGCGATGATCTCCGTGATCGGGAACAGAAACAGCGGCATGTCGAGGTTCACGTTGGCGACGATCGAGCGTGGCGGGACGGTGGGGTAGTGCGCGAAATAGTCGGAGCCGAGCAGCCCGCGTTCCTCGCCGGTCACGGCGATGAACAGGATCGAGCGGCGCGGCGGCTCCGGCTGCGCCGCGATCGCGCGGGCCGCCTCGATCATCAGGGCGACGCCCATCGCGTTGTCGTAATAGCCGTTGTAGATGTCGTCGCCGTCCACCGCCTCGCCGATGCCGACGTGGTCGAGGTGCGCCGAGTAGACGACGTATTCGTCGCGGAGAGCGGGATCGGCGCCTTCGACGATGCCGATCACGTTGGGGCTCGAGAGGTCCTCGTGGTCCGTATGGCGCGCGAGCGTCACCTCGACGCCGAGCGGCGTCGAGAGGGGCCGGCCGGCTTCCGCCGCGTCCAGCGCCTCCTCGTAGGACACGGGAGCCCCTGCGAACAGTGCGCGCGCCACGTCCTCGTGGACGAACGCGCCGCCCTCGAGCTCGGGGTGATAGTCCTGCACGTTCCCGGATGCGTCCGTCCAGGCCATCGCGGGCAGGCCGGCGTTGAGCGTGATCAGCTCCCAGGTGTAGCGCTGCTGGTCGACGCGCGTGCGCATGACGATCACGCCGACGGCACCGCGTGCGACGAGCTCGCGGCTCTTGGTGCGGCCGGAAGAGTAGAATGCGCGCTCGTTGTGCGGGAAGGTCGGCGGTGCGCCGCCGAAAATGAGCGCGATCCGGCCTTCGAGGTCGATGCCCTCGAAATCGGAATAGCCCATGTCCGGGGCGTGCACGCCGAAGCCCGCGAACACGACGCCGGCACGCACGCTCGTTTCCGCGCGCACATCGTCGCCCGACATGAGGAAGTCCTGCTTCCAGGCGAGGCGTTCGTCCCCATCGTCGCGGTGCACGATGAACGTGGCGCCGTCCGCGTCCAGCCGGGCGGCCCGGAGGGGCACCGGCTGGTACCAGCCGTCCGTGCCGCCGGGCGTGAGCCCGAGCTGCTCGAACTGGCGGGCGACGTAGGCCGCCGCATCGTCGTAGCCCGCGGTGCCCGTCATGCGGCCCGTGCGCTCGTCGGAAGCGAGGTAGTCGAGGTGCGCCTGCAGGCGTGCGGTCGTGATGACGGCCAGCGCATCGCCGGCCGGGGCCGCTGCGGCCGGCGCGGCGGCCGGCCCGGCAGGTTCCGGCCCGTCGTCGGGTGCCGGCGAGCAGCCGGCGTACAACAGCGAAAGCGCGAGCAACAGGAGCGGCGGACGGGTGCGCGACATCGGGGTCTCCGGCGGCGGGAAGGACCGCATGATAGCACCGGCCTCCGCGGGCACAGGCGCCCGCCGGTGCGTCCTGTTCGTGCCCGGTCTACACTAGCGCCCCCGCGACGGTGCGGCGCGGCGCCCGCGGGACGAGCTCGCAGGAAGCGCTTGCAGGAGAAGGAGGAGAAGTGGCACTGACAGTCTACGACGTGGCCATCGCGCCGCTGTCGCGCATGCTGGCGAACCTCGACCGGATCGTGACGCTCGCCGAGACCTGGGCGGAAGAGCGAAGCATCGATCCGGCGGCGCTGATCCAGGCGCGGCTCTACCCGGACATGCTGCCGTTCGTGTCGCAGGTCCGCATCGCGACGGATACGGCCAAGGGAGCGGCTGCGCGCCTCGCCGGGACCGAGCTTCCCCGCTGGGCGGACGACGAGGTCACCTTCGCGGACATCCACGCGCGCATCCGGAAGGCGATCGATTACCTCGCGACGTTCCGCCCGGAGCAGTTCGAGGGAGCGGAGCAGGCGCGCATCGAGATGAAGCTGCCGAAACGTACGCTCGACTTCAGCGGCCGCGACTACATCACGGGTTACGTGCTGCCCAACTTCCATTTTCACGTGACGACGGCCTACGCGATCCTGCGCCACAACGGCGTGCCGATCGGCAAGCAGGACTATCTCGGGGACACGAGGTAAGAGGCCCTGCGTGCGCGGCGGCCCCGTGGCGGCCGCGGACGTCGGACGGCTGCACGCCCGATGCCATCATCCGTTTCCGAGCCCCGCGGCGAACGCCGCGAAGACCGCCTGCGCCACGGGTTCCTGTCGGCGCTCGCCGCCTACACGCTGTGGGGCTTCATGCCGATCTACTTCAAGATCGTCGCTTCCGTGCCCGCACTCGAAGTGCTGGCCCATCGCGTGGTCTGGGCCGTGCCGTTCGGCGCGCTCATCGTGCACCTGCGCCGCCAGTGGCCGGAGGTGCGGCGCGCGCTCACGGACCGGCGCACCGCCGCGTTCCTGCTGCTCTCGGCCGTGGTCATCGGCATCAACTGGTTCGGCTACATCATCGCGGTGCAGAGCGGGCACATCTTCCAGGCGAGCCTCGGCTACTACATCAACCCGCTCATGTACGTGGCAATCGGTGTCTGGTTTTTCCGCGAACGGCTCACGCGCCTGCAGGGCGGCGCGGTGCTGCTCGCGGCGGTCGGGGTCGCGGTGCTCACGGCGAGCGGCGGCGAGCTCCCCTGGCTTGCGCTCCTGCTCGCGTCCTCGTTCACGATCTACGGGGTCATCCGCAGCCGGGTTGCCGTGGGCGGGATGCCGGGGCTGTTCATCGAGACCCTGGTCCTGCTGCCGCTCGCTGCCGCCTGGCTCGGCTGGACGTTCGCGGCCGGGCAGGCGGTCTTCGGTCCGGCAGAACCGGGCATGTCCGGCCTGCTCGTCGTCGCGGGACCGCTGACGGCGGTGCCGCTCCTGTTCTTCGCGCTGGCGGCACGGCGGCTGCCGTTGTCGACGATCGGCATCATGCAGTTCATCGCGCCGACCCTGCAGTTCCTGATGGGCCTGGCGTACGGCGAGGTCCTCACCCCGGCCCACACCGTGTGCTTCGCGTTCATCTGGATCGCAGTGCTCCTCTTCAGCGCCGACGCGTGGCGTGCGAGCCGGGCCAGGGCGGCGATCGGGCGAGTCCAGGCACCCTGAACCGAGGGCGCGGGGTCCCGGCCTAGCGGGACGGGGCGGGGGCCGTCACCGGCGAGGCATCCGCCGGGCGCTCGCTGCCCAGGGTGTGCGCGGCCTCGATGCCGGCCGCCAGGCTTTGCCGCCACGGGCGCCGGTGCAGCCGTGCCTGCAGGATGCCCGCGAGGAAGGCGGCGCGCGGAAACGTGCCGGCAGCGAAAGCGGCCCCGAGCTGGCACTCGACGGTGCCGTTGCGACCGGCGCAGGCCACGGTGTCGGTGCCGGCCACGACGACGCGCGCCGCGCCGCGGCGCCTGAGGGCCGCCGCCATCGCCGCGGGATCGCGCTCGAGCTCGTCGCCGAGCAGCGTGCGCGCCTCGTCCGTCGCGCAGAACAACAGGCTGACGCCATGCAACGCGAGCGGCAGGTGCCGCGCGGTCGCCGTCGACACCGCGTCGATCGCGAGGGGAAGCCGCCCCGTGCGGCAGCCCGTGATCAGCCACGTGAGCGAGTCGCCGGGCAGCCAGGCGTCGGCAACCACCAGCGGCGAGCGGCTGATCGGCAGCCAGCGGTTCTGGATGAACCCGCGGTCCATCGCCGCGCAGATCCGCATGTCGGCATAAGCCGCGTGCAGGCTGCCGTCCGCGCGCTCCACGGCCACCAGCGACGCCGTCGGCAGCGACAGGCTCTTCTGCACCAGCCCCACGTCCACCGCCGCGCCCGCGGTCGCGGCAACGAGAGCGCGCCCGTCGTCGTCGTCGCCCACCAGGGAGAGCAGCCGGACGGGGATCCCGAGGCGCGCGAGGCACACCGCGATGTCGCGGGCCGCGCCGCCGAAGCGCGGGCGGCGGTGCACGGCATTGACGGTTCCGCCGCTCACGGGTCCGGCGAGCGTCAGTACCTGGTCCGCGCTCATGGCACCGACGACGGACACTCGCGCGTCGTCACGGTTCTGGGGCATGTGATCACCCGGTGTGGCGCCGAGCGGTCAGGGTACCACCGGTCTTATGTCAACCGGGTGTCGCCAATCGCCGGACACCCGGGTCAGAACCTGACAGGGAGCGTTCATGCGGCCGCTCCGGCGTCGCAGTGGACGGACATACGATTTCCTTTACCAATCAATCAATTGATAATCATTCTTCAAGTTATTCACGCACTGGCACGCCGCTTGCAATCCGGCCGGCAGACCCAGCCAACGGAGGGAGCAGGCATGAGCAAGGAAGTGATCCAGGACTGGACGGATACGACCGTGGTGCTCAAGTTCGGCCGCCGCCGGGACGTGCGCTACCAGGTGTACCGTGACGGCGAACGGGTCCTCCAGGAAATCCGTGACGACGAGGATCGGCCGATCCACACGCTCGAGCTGCCGGAGGGCCTCCTGATGGAGCGCCAGAGCTACGAGGTGCTGGTCCGTTACGTGTTGCTCGACATCGTGCCCGAGGCCGCACGCGCGCGCGCCTGACGATTCGCTCCTCTCGCCGGCGTGGCATCGCGCGGCTCCGCGGTGATACCGTCGGTATTCCGACGGAGAAGGAGCAGAACGCGCGATGGACGACGACAGCGGGCTCGATCCCGAGACACTCGCCGCGCAGGGCATGCACCGCGACCTCGTCACCGGTGCCGTCGTCCCGCCGCTCGTACCTTCGACGACCTTCGCACGCGACGAGCGCTATGCGCTCCCGGACGGCTCGCGGAGCTACGCGCGCGACCACAACCCGACCTTCGAGCCGGCGGAATGCCTGCTGGCCCGCCTGGAGCGCGGTGCCGCGGCACGCCTGTTCGCCTCCGGGATGGCGGCGGCTACGGCGGTCCTCCAGACGCTCGCGCCCGGCGACCGCGTCGTGGCGCCCCGGATCATGTACTGGGGCCTGCGCGACTGGCTCGTGCGTTTCTGCCGGCGCTGGAGCGTCGAGCTCACCCTGTTCGACGCCACGGACGCGGACGCGCTGCCGCGCGCGGTGGAGGAGGGCAGGACGCGGCTGGTCTGGATCGAGACGCCGTGCAACCCGACGTGGGACGTGATCGACATCGCGCGCACCGCCGAGATCGCCCACCGCTCCGGTGCGAAGCTCGTCGTCGACTCCACGGTGGCGACGCCGGTGCTCACGCGGCCGATCGAGCTCGGCGCCGATCTCGTGATGCATTCCGCCACGAAGTACCTGAACGGCCACGCGGACGTCGTCGCGGGCGCGCTGGTCGCGGCGCGGGAAGACGACTGGTGGCACGCGATCGCGGAGCAGCGCGTCGAGGCCGGGGCCATCCTCGGCACGTTCGAAGCCTGGCTGCTGCAGCGGGGCATGCGCACGCTCTTCCTGCGAGTGGCGAAGTGCAGTGCATCGGCGCTCGCGATCGCCCGGCGCTTCGAGCACCATCCGCTCGTGCACGAAGTCCTGTACCCGGGACTGCCGGGGCACGCCGGGCACGCGATTGCCGCCCGCCAGATGCAGGGCGGTTTCGGCGGCATGCTGTCGTTGCGGATCAAGGGCGGTGCGCCGGCCGCGCTGGCGGTGGCGAATGCCTGCCGGGTCTTCATTCGGGCGACCTCGCTCGGCGGCGTCGAGAGCCTGATCGAGCATCGCTACACGATGGAGGGCCCGGGCAGCCCGATTCCCGACGACCTGCTGCGGCTGTCGATCGGCATCGAGTCGGAAGCGGACCTGATCGCCGATCTCGAGCAGGCGCTGGAGCGCGCGGCGGCACGCTGAGCATCCCGCGAATTGTGACGCGCTGGGTGGTTCCCGCCCGTCCGGCGCTCGCACAATGACGGCTCTTCTGTGCGTCGTTTCACGGAGCCGGCATGCGTAATCTCCTGCTGCTCGCCTGCACCCTGGTCGTGGCCGCTTACTTGGGCTCGCGCTGGTACCTGCACGACAAGGTCACGCGGCAGCTCGACATGCTGATTGCGGCCGCACAGCCGATGGTCGACATCCGCTACGAGGGCGTGAGCTCGACGCTCACGGGCGAGCTCGGCATCGACGACGTGACGATGCAGTTCTCCGGGTACTCCGATCCGGTGCACATCGACAGCGTGCGCATCGTCACACCCGGTTACTTCCACCTCCTCGGGCTCGCGGACCGCAACGGCGGGGGCAACCGGCCGGACATTCCCGAGAGCCTCACGGTCGCGGTTCGCGGCCTCGAGATGCCGGTACGCGCCGATTACTTCGCGACGCTCGACGCGTTGCCCGCCGGGCAGGCGGAGCCGGGCGCGGCGGACCCGGCCGCGCAATGCGCCGGCCAGCGCTTCACGCACGATATCCTGCGGGACCTGGGCTACGAGCGGCTGGTGATCGACGCTTCCGTCGGTTACCGGACCGGCGACGGGCGGCTCGTCATCGACGTCGTGAACAACGTCGCGGACATGTACGACTTCGCGCTTACGCTCACGTTCGAGGGCGCGGCCGGTGCGGCATCGCTGCTGCCTGCCGTTTTCCAGCCGCGCCTGGTGAACGGCCGCGCGGAGTACGTCGACCGGTCGCTCGAAGAGCGCGTCATGCGGCTGTGCACCGAGGAGTGGCAGGTCGCACCGGAGGCGGTGATCGCGGCGCGGAAGGACGCGTTCGCGCTGGCCGTGAGCCGGATGGGCATCGAGCTCGACGAGTACGTCATGGAACCCTATGTCGAGTTCCTGCGCGGCAAGCGCCGGCTGGTCGTCACCGCGCAGCCGATCGAACCCGTCAACCTCAAGCAGGTCGGCCTCTACAAGCCGAGCGACGTGCCCGCGTTGCTCAACCTGAGCGCGGAAGCGCTCTGAGCTTCACCCGTCCTCGAGATGCCCCCGTAGGCTTGTCGCTCTCCCGCCAAAGCCTGATAAACTACCACCCGCACGGCTTCCCCGGCGCGGCCCGACCGGCCGGCGCCGGCCACGGAGCGGGTGTAGTTCAATGGTAGAACATTAGCTTCCCAAGCTAAGAACGAGGGTTCGATTCCCTTCACCCGCTCCACATTCCACCCTTTTTTTCCCGTGACCCCAACGCACCTGTC
Source organism: Woeseiaceae bacterium (assembly GCA_035304345.1). GTDB lineage: Bacteria > Pseudomonadota > Gammaproteobacteria > Steroidobacterales > Woeseiaceae > IDS-8. Next base: position 66,296 of record DATGQE010000070.1, read on the forward strand.
GAAGAGCCGCCTCATGGCGGCGCGGCAGTGCGCGCGGCGCCTGTATCTCGAGGTGCACCGGCCCGAGCTCGCCGTGATCGACGGGCGCACGCGGGCCGCGTTCCGGGTCGGCCACCGCGTCGGCGAGGTCGCACGCGACCTCTACGGCGGCGGCCGCGGCGTGCTCGTGCCCTACGACGAAGGGCTGGAGGCGGCGCGCCGCGCCACGCACGAGGCGCTGCAGCGGCGGCCGCCGGAGCCGATCTTCGAGGCGACGTTCGGGCATGCCGACGTGCTCGTGCGCGTCGATGCGCTGCTGCCGGATGCGGGCGGCTGGCGCCTGGTCGAGGTCAAGGCGGCGACCGGCGTGAAGGAAGAGCACGTCGACGACGTCGCGATCCAGGCGTGGGTGCTGGAGCGCTGCGGGGTCCCGCTGCGCCGGGTCGCGCTCGCACACGTGAATCGCGAGTTCGTGTACGCGGGCGACGGCGATTACCGCGGTCTCCTCGTCGAGCGCGATCTCACCCGCGAGGTGCGCGAGCGCCTGCCGTGCGTGCCGGGCTGGATGGCCACCGCGCGCGCGGCACTCGACGGCGACGAGCCGGTCGTCGCGGTGGGGGTGCACTGCTTCTCGCCCTGGTCCTGTCCGTTCGTCGGCCATTGCTGGCCCTCGGATACGCCGCACCCGGTGCAGGATCTCGGCGGCTCGAAGGCGCGCCTCGCGGCGCTCGTCGCGGAAGGCTGGCGCGACCTCCGCGACGTGCCGCCGGAGCGCCTGACGGAGCGGCAGCGACGCATCCAGCGGGTCACGCGCGCGGGCGGGCAGGAGCTCGACCCGGAGGTGGCGCGCGAGGTCGCGGCGCTCGCTTACCCCCGGCACTACCTCGACTTCGAAACGGTCGCCCCGGCGGTGCCGATCTGGCGCGGCACGCGGCCGTACGAGACGCTGCCGTTCCAGTGGTCCTGCCACTACGAGCCCGCGCCGGGCGTGCTCGACCACGCCGGCTTCCTCGACCTCACGGGCGACCCGCCGATGCGGCGCTTCGCCGAATCGCTCCTGCGCGCGCTCGGCCGTGACGGCCCGGTGATCGTGTACACGGGCTACGAGCGCAACGTGCTCGCGGGCCTCGCGGCGCGCTATCCCGATCTCGCGCCGGCGCTCGACGCCGTCGCCGGGCGGCTCGTCGATCTGCACCCGCTCGCCAGGCGCGGCTTCTGCCACCCGGGGCTCAAGGGCTCGTGGTCCCTGAAAGCGTTGCTCCCCGTCGTCGCCCCGGAGCTTCGCTATGCAGATCTCGAGGAAATACAGGACGGTAGCGCAGCTTCCGAAGGTTATCTCGAGGCGCTGGACCCGGCCACCTCGCCGGCGCGCAGGCGCGCGCTCGGACGCGCGCTGCACGCCTACTGCCGCACTGACACGCTGGCGCTGGTGCGGCTCGCCCGGTTCTTAGCCTACGGGTCGTGAAAGGCCGGGGGCCGCGCGCCGTCGAGCTCGAGGTAGCGATCGCGCAGCAGCGTCTGCCGGCTCTGCATCGGCACGGCCTTGCCGCCGATGTAGACGGCCGCCGGGAAGCTCCTGAGCTCGAGCGGGTCGTCGTCCCAGATCACGAAGTCCGCGCGCTTGCCCGGCTCCAAGCTGCCGATCTCGCCGGCGACGCCGTAGATCTCCGCGGGCGCCAGCGTGATCGCGGCCAGCGCCTTCTCCCACGGGAGCCCGTTGGCGACCGCGATGCCGGCCGACTGCGTGATGTTGCGCGCGTTGTGGTTCTGCGCCGCGCCGTGCCCGCCGATCGCGAAGCGCACGCCGGCCTCGGCGAGCAGCGAGGCCGCGTCGAGCCTGGCATTCAGGTGATCGAAATCGCGCGGCAGGTTGCCGAGCGCGTCGAGGATCACCGGCACGTCCGCCTCCGCCAGCCGGTCGGCCACCATCCACGCCTCGACGCCGCCCACGACGACGATCTCGAGCTCCTGCGCCTCGGCGAGCTCCACCGCGCGTACGATGTCGCTGGCCCGGTTCACGCGCACGAGCAGCCGGCGCGTCCCGTCGAGCACGCCCTGCAGCGCTTCCATGTCCGCGCGGCTCAGCGAATAGTCGCGGCGCTCGCGGCGCTCGTACGCGGCGCGGTTGCGCGCGTAATCGCGTGCGTCGTCGAGCGCGGTGGAGAGCACCATGAATGCCCGGGCACGCGAGCCCGCGGCAACCCCGCCGCCGGTCTCGCCGAGGTTGGCGACGACCGCCACGTTGCGTGCCACGAGCACGTCTTCGTCGCCGAGGTTCACGACGGACGCGAGCCCCGAGAACACGGTGCTCCGGTTGCCGAGCTCGTCCGGCCAGCTCGGCGCCGGGGCGACCAGCGCGTGCGTGATGCCTTCGATGCGGTTGGTCGCCACCAGCGTCGAACGCGGGTTGTAGGCGGACATCGGGTCGAAGCTCGCGGAAAACTGCTCCCCGCGCTGCACGTAATCCACCGTGCCCCGCACGGCGTTCACCTCGACGAGGCCGATCTGGCCCATCGGCGTGAACAGCCCCGGCGTGACCACCTGCCCGCTCGCGTCGATCGTGCGCGCGCCGTCGGGCACCTCGACGCCGCTGCCGACGGCGAGGATGCGGCCGTCCTCGACCAGCAGCGTGCCGTTCTCGATCGTGCCGGCCGGCCCGACCGTGTGCACCCGCGCGTGCGTGACGGCCAGCACCTCGGCGTGCGCCGTGGCGGCGAGCGTCACGGCTGCGACGGCGAGGGCGGAGCGAATGACGTCCAGCCGCCTCATTGCGCACCTCCCGCCACCGCGCTCGTCCCGAGCGTGAAATCGGTCGCCGGGTTCACCTTCGGGTTGCCGCGCTCGAACACCAGCGCGCCGTCGATGTAGACGCGCTGCACGCGGCTGTAGCTGCTGAACGGGTCGCCGTCCCACACGACCACGTCCGCCATCTTGCCCGGCTCGAGCGTGCCCACCTTGTCGGCGATGCCGAGGGCTTTCGCGGGATTGGCGGTCAGCCAGCGGATGGCGCGCTCGGGCGGGATCTCGATGCCCACGCGCGCCGCGGCGCCCATGATTTTCGCCGCCTCCTGGTTGAGGCGCTGGATGCCGTATTCGTCGTCCGAATGGACGATCGCACAGGCACCCGCCTTCTCGACGAGCGCGGCGTTCTCGCGAATGCCGTCGTAAGCTTCCATCTTGAAACCCCACCAGTCCGCCCAGACGGCGGCGCAAATGTCGTTCTCGGCCAGGAGGTCGGCGATCTTGTAGGCCTCCACCGCGTGGTGGAACGCCGCGATCTCGTAGCCGAACTCGCGCGCGACGTCGATCATGATCGCCATCTCGTCGGCGCGGTAGCAGTGGTTGTGCACCAGGATCTCGCCCTTCAGCACGCCCGCGAGCGTTTCGAGCTGCAGGTCGCGCGTCGGCTTTTCGCCTTCGCCGTTCTCGTTGGCCTCGAGCTTCTTCGCATAGTCCGCCGCGGCGATCCACGCCTTGCGGTAGCCCGCGACGTTGGCCATGCGGCTGCCGGGCGCCTGCCCGCGGCCGCCGTACACCCGTTTCGGGTTCTCGCCGCAGGCCATCTTCAGCCCGTACGGCGCACCGGGGAATTTCATGCCCTGGACGGTGCGGCCCGGCACGTTCTTGACCGTGACGCTGCGACCGCCGAACAGGTTGGCGGAGCCCGGCAGGATCTGCAGCGAGGTAATGCCGCCCGCGAGCGCGGTCACGAATCCCGGGTCCTGCGGCCACACGCTGTGCTCGGCCCAGACCTCGGCCGTGTTGGGCGAGGTGATCTCGTTGCCGTCGGCGTGCGCCTCCACGGAGGGGGAGGGATACACGCCGAGGTGGGAGTGCACGTCGATGAGGCCCGGCGTGATCCAGAGCCCCGAGGCGTCCACGCGCGCCGCGCCGCCGGCCTCGAGGTTCTGCCCGACCGCGGCGATGGCGCCGTCGCGTACCAGGAGGTCGGCATCGTCGAGCCGGTCGCCGGTGCCCGTGAGTATGGTGGCGCCGGTGAACAGCACCGGCTCCGAGGGCAGCGGCCGGTAACGGCTGGCATACGGCTCCGGAGCGTCCTCCTTCTCGTCCCCGGGCCCGTCGCAGCCGACGAGGGCGAGGCAGATCAGCGGTACGAGCGTGAGTCTCTTCATCGGCTCCTCCGGTCAGTGAGCAGCGCGCACTATACCTGCTCCGGGGCCGATTGCCGAAGCGCGGGCGGCCGGCGCCGGGCCGGCCGGCGGCTCGAGGATTTGAGCCCCGTCACAGGCGCGGGCGGCGTCCGGCGCTATGCTGTGCGAGGCGGGCCCGGGCCCCGGTCCGCTCCGGAAGCGAAGGAAGTACGTGATCACGGACGACGATCTGCCGCCCGAGGTGCTGCGCGCCATCGAGCTCGGGCGAAAAGTGGAAGCGATCAAGTTGCTGCAGCAGGCGACCGGCCTGGGCTTCGCCAATGCCAAGGTGCTGGTCGACGCGGCGGCGCGCAAGCGGGGACAGAAGAGTGCTCACCCGCGGTTCGTCGAGGAGCAGACGAACCTGGGTGCGCTCCTCAAGGCCCTGCTGCTCGTCGTGGCCCTGTTCGCGGCCTATCGGTATTTCTTCGCCGCGTGACCGCGTCCCTCGCCGGGAGGCGGGGTATCATGGCGGCGGGAAAACGGAACGGCACGGGGGACACATGGAGAACGAAGGACCGCCGCGCGACCATGCCGGCACCGCCGACGACACCGATCCCTACGGCGACGACACCGCCTCCCACGCGGAGCTCACCGACAACCTGAAATCGCGGTCGACGTGGCTGCGCCTGTTTTTCATGCTCGTGTTCGTCTTCATCTACGGGCTGACCCGGCTCGTGCTCGGGGCCGTGGTCGTCCTCCAGTTCTTCTGGGTGCTGTTCACGGCGGAGACGAACCCGCGGCTCAAGACTCTGGGGGCGTCGCTGGCCACCTACACCTACCAGATCCTGCGCTACCTCACCTACAACTCCGAGGAGCGCCCGTTCCCGTTCGACCTCGACTGGCCCGTCGAGTGACGGGCGGCCGTCATGGACGCGGAGTGGCTGCGAAGCCATTGGGCGCTGGGAGCGGCGGCCGTCGCGGTCGGCCTGGTCGCGGTGGCGCTCCTCGTGCGCACGGCGGCGGCTTCCGGCCCGGCACGGCTGTTCGCGTGCCGCCGGCGGCTCGCGCGTGAGCGGCGCGGGCTGCGGCGCGCCGCGCGGGCCGTGGCCCGGGCGGAACGCCGGCTGCGCGGCCTGCTGAGCCGGGCCGAGCGCGTCAAGCCACGCCTGATCGACGAAGCGAAGGGCGCCCTGGAGGATGCGCGCGCGCTCGAGCGCATCGCGCGGGATCGCGTGCAGGTCGCGGAGAATCACGTGCGGCGCGTCATCCTCGAGGAGTTCGCCCCGGCGCGGCAGGCGAAGCTGCGCGCGAAGTATCTCCCGGAGCGGCCGGCCGACCGGCGCCCTTTCTCCTTCTAGGCCACGCCATCTGTGACACAATGCCCGTCCGCGCAGGCGCGAGGAGCGTGTTCGCATGAGCGCAGATTCCCTGTTCCTGTCGGGCCGTGCGGCGCATACGCGGCGCCTCAGCATCGGGCATGCGGCCTGACCGTTTCTTCGCCGAGCTCTACCGCCGAAACCCGCTGCTGGCGCTGATCGGCTGGCTGCACGTGATCGCGCTGCTCGCGTGTGCCGGTGCGTGGCTGGCCGACGACCGGCTGGTGCTGGGCAGCAACGCGTGGGTCAAGCCCGTGAAGTTCATGGCGTCCACCGCCGTGTACCTGTGGACGGTGGCGTGGCTCACGCGCTACGTACGCCGGCCGCGGCGGGCGATGAAAAGCGTGAGCGTCGTGATCGCGGCGGCGACCGTCATCCACAACACGTGCATCGTCCTGCAGGCCGCGCGCGGCACGCCGTCGCACTTCAACGTCGCCACCGATTTCGATGCGGCCGTGTTCCACACCATGAGCGCGATGGCGCTGGTGAACCTCCTGGCGGTCGTGGCGATCCTGTTCCGCTTCGCTCGCCCGAGCACGAGGCTGCCCGCGGCGTACCTGTGGGGGATTCGCGCCGGCATCGTGCTGTTCCTCGCCGGCGGCGCCATCGGCATTCTCATGCTCGCGCTCGACACGCACAGCGTCGGTGCAGGCGATCTCCGGATCCCTCACGGGATGGCGCTGCACGCGCTGCAGGTCCTGCCGCTCGCCGGCTGGGGCCTGAGCCGCTGGGGTCGCCTCGGCGGTCCCGGCGCGAGGCTCACCCTGCTCGCGGCCGCCGCGAGCGGCTACGCCGCGCTGGTGTACGCGCTCGTCAGCCGGGCGCTCGTCGGCGGCCCGTTGCCGTAATGCTCAGGCGGCGTCCTGCAGCCGGTGTGCGACCTTTTCCACCTCGCGCCAGACGCGCAGCAGGTTCTCGCCGAGGATCTTGCGGATGTCGGCCTCGGAGTAACCGCGCTCGAGCAGTCCCCGGACCAGGTTCGGGTAGCTCGACACGTCCTTGAGGCCGAGCGGCAGGCTGTCGCCGACCCCGTCGTAGTCGGAGCCGATGCCGACGTGCTGGATCCCGACGAGGTCGATCACGTGCTCGAAGTGGGCGAGGGTCTCGTCGAGCGTCGCGTACGGATAGGGGCCGTGCTCCTCGATCCAGGCGGCGCGGAACCGTTCGCGCTCGTCGTCCGCGGGCTCACGACCGAGGCTGTCGACATGGGCGCTCCAGGCTTCGCCGAACGTCCGGGAGTAGGCGTTCGCCCGCTCCGTGAGGAACGACGAGCCGAAGTTGATCATGATCACGCCGCCGTTCTTCGCGAGCGCCACGATCATCTCGTCGCTCATGTTGCGCTCGAAGCCGGGCGTGAAATGCCGCGCGGAGGAATGCGATGCGATCACGGGTGCGCGGGTCACCTCGAGCACGTCCCAGAACGCGTCGTCGGAGATGTGGCTCACGTCCACCATGATCCCCAGGCGGTTCATCTCGCGCACGGCCTCGACGCCGAACTCGCTCAGCCCGCCCCAGCGCTTGTTGTCGTCGTAGGAAGAATCGGACAGGTGATTCGACAGGCTGTGCGCAAGCGTGACGTAGCGGATGCCCCGCTCGTAGAAATGCGCGAGATTGGCGAGATCGCCTTCCAGCGGGGAACCGTTCTCCATGCCCAGCGGCAGCGAGATCAGGCCCTCCTCGAAATGCCGCTCCACGTCGGCGGGAGAGTAGGCGATGGCGAATTTTTCCGGTGCATCGGCCACGATGCGCTCGACGATGTCGATCAGCTTCTCGGCAACCGCCTTCGACCGGCCTTCCGCCTCGAGCTCCGCCGGCGTATAGATCGACATGAAGGCCGCGTTCAGCCCTCCCGCGACGGCGCGCGGGTAGTCGAAATCGCCGCTTTCGGTGGCGAGCGACACGTCCGCCCACTCCTCTTCGAGGCGATAAGGAACGTCGATGTGCGTGTCGACGATGATCGAGGAGAGTGCGAGGTCGCGGGCGCGGGACTCGAGGTCCGGTATCGCGGGCGCGGATGCCGCCTCCGTCTGTTCCGGCGGTGCGCAGGCGGCGAGCAGGACGGTGCCGGCGGCGAGCATGGCGATGACGGCTCGGACGATCATGTATCCCCCCTCGGGCAGTACGGCGAAGGTGCGCAGGTTACAGCGAAATGGCGCTACAATCGAATGCCTTCCCGCACGCGCGGCCGCCCATGAACCTGCTCGCCATCATCGTGGTCCTGCTGGCGGTCGCGATCTGCCTCGCCATTGCGTACATCGCCTGGGAGCTGTCCTCCGACGAGCCGCGCCCGCCGCCTGCGGACGGGGCTGCGGGCGACGACCCGCCCGAGCGCTGATAGACTCAGTCGCGATGCGAGCGCCGGGGCGCGGAGGAGCGCGGCGCGGCGCTCGCCGGGCGCGACACCGACGACGAGCGCGATACGCCCGAAGACGGGCGGCTGACACCCGACGACGAGCGCGAGACGCCCGACGAGGGACGGCTGACACTCGGGGCGGGTCGCGACACGCTCGGGGCCGGGCGGCTGGCGCTCGGGGCGGGTCGCGCCACGCTCGGGGCCGGGCGGCTCACGCCCGGCGCCGGGCGGGCCGACGAGGTGCCCGGACTCGAGAACGACCTCGGGGCCGACCGGTCGGCGCCGCCGGCCGGCGGGGCGCGGCGCACGCTGTCGGCATCGCGCCGGATCGCGGGCCGCTCGCGCAGGGCAGGCGCCGAGCGTTCCACGCGGCGCTCCGGCACGGCCGCCGGCTGCCGGCGCTCGGGGACGGCGCCCTGCTCGCGCGCACGGAAGCGCACGGCTCCCTCGTCACGGGCGCGCTCGGCAGGGCGAACGCGCGCGGCGTCGTCCCGCTGCCGGGTGGCCGCACTTCGCTCCCCGACCGACCCGCGGGCCTCGCGCTCGCGGGCGGCGGCGCCGGCGCGGTTGCGCGTCGTGAAGCGGGTGGCGAGATCGCTGTCGCGGTTGGCGGCCGGGCGCCGGGCCGTGGCATCGCCGCGCGTGCGCCGCTCCAGGTCGCGCCGGTACCCGGCTTCCGAGCGCGCGCGGTCGGTGTAGTACGCCTCCCGGTACGCGCGCCGTTCCAGCACGCCGCCGCCGTGCCGGCGCGGCCGCCAGAAGTCGCCGTCGCGCTGGTAGTGGGGCGGGCGGCGGACGTGATTGTTCACGTAGTACGTGTTGTGCACGTGAATGCTCGGCCGGCGGTACCACCAGTGCGTAAAGTAGTAGGGCCGCCCGAAGTAGGGATGCCCGTGGTAGCTGTGATGCCACACGTGCAGGTGATCCGTGAACCAGCCGATGTGGAACGCGGTGGTGACGCCCCAGAACCAGCGCGTCGGGAAAACGTAGCCCTGCGGGTACGGGTAGTAGTACACCGGGTACGGGCGCGCGTAGTAGTGGTAGACGGGCTCCGGCTGGTAGACGATCACGCGCTCGGGCTCGTAGTACGGCACGTAGATCACGTCTTCCTCGACCGGCTGGATCTGGATGACGCCGTTCTCGCGCTTGACCGTCTGCCGGTCGTCGCTTTTCAGGTTGCCGGCGGCGTACGCCTTGTCGCGAAAGGCCTCTATGGCGGCGATCACGTCGGGTTGCTGGCTGACGACGGCCTCGCCGAGGGCGTAAGTCCACTCGAGGTCCTCGTTCATCATCCGGAGTACCTCCGGATAGTTCAGCAGGGCGACGACGGAGTCGTCCCACGATTCGTCGGGCTCGAGGCCGGGATCGTCCTCGAGCTCGTCGAGGAAACGGGCCGCCTGCACGATCTGCAGCGGGTAGGCCGACGCCGGCAGGACGATGGCGAGGAGGTCGTCCGGGTACAGCGCGATCCGGCCGACCAGCGCTTCGAGCTCCTCGAGCGACAGGTGGTCCTCCGCCGCGGCCGTAAGTTCCGCCCCCTCGTCGAGGACCTCGGCCTCCAGCGGGTTGCCGGCCTCGTCGACCGGGACCTGGCTCCAGGCCGGGCCGGCGAGCAGCAGCCCGAGAGCCGCGAGCCGCATCCAGCGCAGGATCGATACCGTGCTCATGTCCTTCTCCTCACCGCGGCAGGGCCGCGCCCTTCCTTGGACACGCACCACGAGCCATCGTGCCACGAATGCTACGCCGGGCAAACTGAACCGGCGCTTAACCGGTCCCGAGGCCTGCGCGACGGCGCTTTCCCGGCGCTAGGAGGCCTCGGCTTCCGCCTCGGCCTCGCGCTCGTAGACCTGGGAAGCCGTGTGCGCCGCGGTGAGCGCCTCGGCGAACGCGACGTGCTCGTCGGCCGCGGCGGCGGAGCGCCGCAGGCGCCGGATGAACAGGTAGATCAGCAGGACCAGGTGGATCGCACCGGTGAAGGCGTACAGCCCGCCGGCGCCCAGGACCTGCATCAGGCCTGACGCGGCGAGCGGGCCGATCACGGCGCCGATGCCGTACATGAGCAGGAGCCCGCTCGACACGACCACGAACTCGTCCGGCCCGGCGTGATCGTTCGAATGCGCGACGGCGATGGAGTAGAGCGGGAAGGCCGCCACGCCCCACAACCCGCCGAGCGCCACGATGACGAGCGGCGCCGGCGCTTCGCCGAGCGCGAGGATCGCCACCGAGACGGCGATGCCGAAAGCGGTGCACATGGCCATCACGTAGCGGCGGTCGATGCGATCCGACAGCGCGCCGAGCGGCCACTGGCTCGCCGCGCCGCCGATCACAGCCGCGGTCATGAACCAGGCAGCGAGCCGCACGTCGGAGGAGACCGACAGCGCAAATACGGGCGCGAGCGCCCAGAACGAGCCGTTGGCGAGCCCGCTCGCGAGGCTTCCCAGCATGCCGGCGGGAGACGTGCGGTAGAGCCGCGGCACGTCGAGCCTGACGTCCTGGACCTGCCGCGGCGACGAGCCCGTCGACAGGACGACGGGCAGGGCGGCGAGGGAGACGAGCACCGACGTCAGCGCGAACAGGTTCATCACCGCGGGGTCGTCGAGCAGCAGCATCTGCTGCCCGACCGCCAGCATGGTCATGTTGATGAACACGTAGGCCGAGAAGATCCGCCCGCGGTTGTCGTTGGTCGCCGCCTCGTTGAGCCAGCTTTCGATCACGATGTAGAGCACGGCGAAGCAGAACCCGGAGAAGAAGCGCAGCACGGTCCACGCGCCGAGGTTGATCCAGAGGCCGTGCAGCAACGGGGTCGCGGACGCGACGGCCGTCATGGCCGCGAACACCCGCACGTGCCCGACCCGCTGCACGAGGCGCGGCCCGCGCAGGCAGCCGATCGCGAAGCCCAGGAAATACGTGGCGCCGAACAGACCGATGGCGAAGTTGGAGAACTCCTCCATCGCGGCGCGCACGGGCAGGAGCACGCCTTGCAGGCCCTGGCCGCTCAGGAGGATCGCCACGCCCGTGAGCAGGGCGGCGACGGAAGCGATGGCGCGGATCATGGGCAGGTGAGTGGCTCGCCGGAGCCCGTCCTTATAGGGCAAATGCGCGCACGAGAAAAGACGCCGAACGGGCGAGCGTCGCGTTTCTTGCGTAATTTCCCGCTCAGCGGGGGCGGCGCCGGCCGATGAGCCCGGACACGAGGGCGCCGAGACGCGCGAGGCCGTCGTCGACCGCGTCGGTCCACGGGTGGCCGAAGCTCAGCCGGATGCAGTTCCGGTAGCGGTTGGACGGCGAGAAGATCCGGCCCGGCGCGATGCTGATGCCTTCCTCGAGTGCGCGCTCGAACAGCACCTCCGTGTCAATGCCGCCCGGCAGCTCGAGCCACAGCACGGCACCGCCGACCGGCTTCGAGGTGCGCGTTTCCGCCGGGAAATGGCAGGCGACGGCGGCGCGCATGCGCTCCGCGTTGCACCTCAACACCGGCCGCAGCGACCGGAGATACCGGTCGTACTCGCCGCTCGCCAGGAACTCGGCGAGCGTGAGCTGCTGCAGCAGGCCGGACGTGCAGGAATAGGAGCGCTTGAGACGGCTGATGCGCTCCCGGTGGCGGCCGGTCAGCAGCCAGCCGATGCGGTAGCCGGGCGCGGCGGTCTTGGAGAACGAGCCGACCGTGAGCACGTTGCCCTTGCGTGCGAAGAACGCCGCCGGCCGCGGACGGCTGCCGTCGAACAACAGCTCGCCGTAGACGTCGTCCTCGATGAGGGCCACGTCGCGTGCTTCGACCAGCCGCACGAGCTCGCGGCGGCGCGCCTCGGGCATGCTGACGCCCAGCGGGTTGTTGAGCGTGGTGGAGAACACGCAGGCCCGGACGGGGCAGGCGTCGAGCGTCTGGCGCAGCGCTTCGACCTGCACTCCTTCCCCGGGGCAGGTGGGCACCTCGACCGCCAGCATGCCCAGGCTGTCGATCAGCTCCAGCACGCCGTGATAGGTGGGCGACTCTACCGCGATGACGTCGCCCGGCCCCGCGATGGCGGTGAGGGCGAGCAGCAGCGCTTCCTGCCCGCCGTTCGTGACGCAGATTTCCTCCGGCTCCACGGTGCCGCCCACCGTGTGCAGGTAGCGGTACGCGATCTGGCGCCTCAAGCCCGGATCGCCGAAGCCGGGCGCATAGCCCAGGCTGCGCTCTTCCGCGCGCGACATCACGCGCTTCATCGTGCGGTGCAGCGCCCGGGCGGCGGGTCGCGCCATGCAGGGGTTCGTGATCGCGAAGGGGAGGACCCCCGGCCGGTGAATGCCGTCGAACACCCGGTCCATGAGGCTGCGGCAGCCGACCGGCACCGGGCGGGAGCTTGGCCGGCGCGCCCCTTGCACGAGCTCGTTTGCGGCAAAGGCGCGCACGTAGTAGCCGGACTGCGGCCGCGATTCGATGCGCCGCTGGCGCTCGAGCTCGAGGTAGGCCTGGCGCACCGTGGGGACGCTCACCCCGATACGCTCGCTCATGCGGCGCAGGGAAGGGAGCCGGTCGCCGGGGCGCAGCGCCCCGGATTCGATGTTGCCGGCGATCAGGTCGATCACCTGCCGGTAGAGGTAGTCGCCGTCGGCACGGGCCGGCCTGGCCGCCAAACTGTGCATATTACATTTCCGCGAAATTGGTTCTGTTATACGCGCAGCCTCCCGTTACAGTCAACGTCCCGTATCTTTCCGCGCGGAGCGTTCGAGCGATGGACAATCGCCTGCTGTACCTGGTGACGGTGCTGATCTGGGGCTCGACCTGGCTCGCCATCGAGTTCCAGCTCGGCGTGGTGGCGCCCGAGGTGTCCATCGTCTATCGCTACGCGCTCGCGGCGGCCATGCTGTTCGGCTGGTGCCGATTCCGCGGGCTGCGCCTCGCGTTCGGCCGCCGAGCGCACGGCCACTTCGCGCTTCTCGGCCTGCTCCTCTTCTGCCTCAACTACATCCTCACCTACCAGGCGCAGGTGCACATCACGTCCGCGCTGAGCGCCATCGCGTTCTCGACCATGCTGTGGATGAACATCGCGAACGCGCGCCTGTTCTTCGGCACCCGCGCGGACGGCCGCGTGCTCGTCGGCTCGGTGCTCGGCATCGCCGGCGTGCTGGTGCTGTTCCTGCCGGAGGTGAGGGCCTTCTCCTTCACGGACGCGACGCTTCTCGGCGCGGCGCTTTGCGTCGCCGGGGCGTTCGTGGCCTCGCTCGGCAACATGGTGTCGCAGAGCGCCCAGGCGGCCGGCCTGCCGATCGTGCAGTCGAACGCCTGGGGCATGCTGTACGGCGCCGTCTTCACCGGCCTGATCGCGCTGGTGCAGGGGAAGCCGTTCAATTTCGATCCGTCGCCGGGCTACGTCGTGTCGCTCGGCTACCTCGCGGTGTTCGGCTCGATCGTGGCGTTCGGCTCGTACCTCACGCTGCTTGGCCGGATCGGCGCGCACCGCGCGGGCTACGCCGTGGTGATGTTCCCCGTGGTGGCGCTGGTGCTGTCGTTCCTGTTCGAGGGACTCGCGCTGTCGGGCAACGTGCTCGCCGGGATCGCGCTGGTGATGGCGGGCAACGTGCTGGTCCTCTCGCGTGCGCGCGGCTCCCGTTTGCGGCGCATGACGGCCGAGCGCGCGAGCTGAAGCGCGCTCAGGCCACCGAGCGGCCGGCGCCCGGGCCCGCCAGGCCGTAGATCGCCGCGATCTCGGCGGCGTCGAGGTAGTCGGGGTGGTGCCGCTCCAGGATGCGCGCGTAGTCGTGGCCCCGGTCGTCCCGGCTGACGTGGAACACGTAGCCGTGAGTCGCGAGCGGCGTGTCCGGGTCGATGCCCATGAGCCCGGCGATGGCGTGCTCCCCCGGTCCGAGCCGCGTCTCGCCGACGTGCAGGTGGCGCCGCTCGATGCGCCAGCCCGCCGCCTTGAAGGTCGCGCCGATCGACGCGCCCGCGAGCACACGCGCGTGCTCACGGGCGAGCTCCGGCGGCACGGGGAGCAGGAACCGTACCTCGGCGTAGCTGCGGCAGATCCGGCGGCCGCCGGACAGGCTGTACAGGTTCGACACGCGCTGCTCGTGGTCCGCGGCGAGCACCTCCACCCCGTAGCTGCCGAAGCGCGCGCGAATGCGCTCGCTCGAAAGCAGCGTGCCTTGCTCGTGGCCGTCTTGCATGCACGTCGTCCGGTGGCGGAGGGGCGCACAGGGTACCCGATTTCCGCGCGCCTGGCATCCGGGTGTGAAATAACGACTGTTCAGTGACTTGTAAGATGTTCTTGAGGTGATTTATCCTGCGGCGGCCGCGCATCCGCGCGTTCGGCCGCGCGCGGAGCGGGGCTTATAATCCGCGCATGTCACACGAGCTCAGATGCTATCGCTGCGGCGCTTCGCTCGCCGCGCTCACGCTGCCCCTGTCGCGCCACGATGCCTGCCCGCAATGCGCCGCGAGCCTGCACTCCTGCCGGATGTGCCGTCACTACGACCCCAGGGTGCCGAAGCAATGCCGCGAGGACGACGCGGAAGAGGTGATGGACAAGGAAGTGGCGAACTTCTGCGAGTGGTTCGTGCCGAGCCCGGATGCCTTCGACCCGGGCCGCTCGCGTGAGGCCGCGCGTGCACGCTCGGAGCTCGAAGCCCTGTTCGGCGCCGCTTCCACCGCGGAGCCCGAGGAGGACGACCTGCTGAAGAAAGCCGAAGACCTGTTCCGGTAAGCGGAGCGACGGCGATGAGCGACAAGGCCCTGGTGGTACTGTCCGGCGGGCAGGATTCCACGACCTGCCTGTACTGGGCGCTCGAGCGCTTCGGTCGCGGCGGCGTCGAGACGCTCACCTTCGACTACGGCCAGCGCCACCGCGTCGAGCTCGAATGTGCCGCGAACGTGGCGCGACACGCCGGCGTGCCGCATCGGGTCCTGCCCATCGACACCTTCGCCGCGCTCGGCGGGAACGCGCTGACCGATGCCGCGCAACCGGTGCCCGAGGATTCGCCGGCCGAGGGACGGTTGCCCGCGACCTTCGTGCCGGGACGCAACCTGGTGTTCCTCACGCTGGCCGCCGCCTGGGGCTGGCCGCGCGGGATCCACGACCTCGTCGCCGGCACGTCGCAGACCGATTACAGCGGCTACCCGGATTGCCGCCGGGACACGCTCGATGCCCTGGAGCGGACGCTGTCTTTGGGTCTCGAACGCGACATCCGGATCCACACGCCGCTCATGAGGCTGTCGAAGAAGGAAACGGTGCTGCTCGCCGCGGAGCTCGGCGCGCTCGAGGCGATGGCGCTCACCCACACCTGCTACCGCGGCGAGCGCCCGCCGTGCGGCACCTGCGCAGCCTGTGTCCTGCGCGCGAAGGGCTTTGCGGAGGCAGGGATCGCCGATCCGTTGCTCGCGCGATGACGTACTCGGTCAAGGAGATCTATTACACGCTGCAAGGCGAGGGCGCGCGCGCCGGGCGCCCGGCCGTGTTCCTGCGCTTCGCGGGCTGCAACCTGTGGTCGGGCCGGGAGCGCGACCGCGCGCGGGCGATCTGCCGTTTCTGCGACACCGATTTCGTCGGCACCGACGGCCCCGGGGGCGGGAAGTTTGCGACCGCGGACGCACTCGCCGCGGCGGTGGCGCGGCACTGGCCGGCAGGCGCAGGCGGAGAACCGTATGTCGTCTGCACCGGCGGCGAGCCCTTGCTGCAGCTCGACGAGCCGGCGATCGCCGCCCTGCACGCGCGCGGCTTCGAGGTGGCCGTCGAGACGAACGGGACCCGGCGGGCGCCGCCCGGCATCGACTGGATCTGCGTCAGCCCGAAAGCCGGTGCCGAGGTCGTGCAGCGCACGGGCGACGAGCTGAAGCTCGTGTACCCGCAGCGCGAGCCCGAGGCGCAGCCGGAACGGTTCGCCGACCTGCCGTTCGCGCACCATTTCCTGCAGCCCCTCGACGACGAGGAGCGCGCGGCGAACACGGAGGCCGCCGTGCGCTACTGCCTGCAGCATCCGCGCTGGAAGCTTTCGCTGCAGACGCACAAGCTGCTCGGCATTCCCTGATGGCGCCGCCGCACCGGATCCTGCGCCTCGCGTTCGCGCTCGCGACCGGCCTGCTGCTCGCCTTCTACGCCTGGCACCGCGCGGGCGACCCGGAGTTGCGTGCGCAGCGCGAGCGCGAGGAAGCGGCCGTGATCGCGGCGCGCGCCGTGCTCGAGAGCGTCGTCGGCGGCGACATCGAGATCGTGGATCCGCTCGCACCCAAACGCGCCGTCGGCCGGGCGTTCATTTATCCGGCCGGACGGGGCTGGGAGATATCGGGTCACTACCGGCGCGATCCCGCCGATCCCTGGCACCCGTTCCTGTTGCGCCTCGATGCCGGGCTGACGCTCGAGGAGCTGTCCGTTCGCGACCCCGCGCTCGCGTCCGCGCAGGATGCGCGCCTCACCGTCGTCCCCTGACCGGCGTCCGCCCTGGCCGTGCCCGGAACCGCGACGGCAAACAGGACCAGGGCGCACAACGCGCCGATGTGACTCTTCATTGCATTCACTCTACTGGTGGCGCGTCATTGCGTACGACGAGCTCGGCCGCGTGGTGGGCCAAAGCGAGCTCAGGCGCCTGCACGTCCCGGCCCGGGACGGCGGGTCCTGAAAGCCGCGACGGCGGCTGGCGCTCAGCGATTCGCGAGAGGGGGCGCCGCGCTCCCCTGCACCGCGCGGGGCTCTGCGGCGGCGTCTTCCTCGAGCCGCTCCACGACGTTCATCTCGATGAAGAAGAACGCGACCAGCCACAGGAACGCGTCCCAGAAATCGACGAAATCGCCCGCCACGCCCCAGTACACCGCGGCGAGCAGGAGGATCGAGTAGAGGACGTACTTGGCGCCGTTGCTGGCCATGAGGAGCGTGCCCGCGAGGCGGTCGTTCGCCTGCAGGCGGACGTCGAGCTCGAGCAGGCCCACGACCAGCAGCCACACGCCCGAGTTGACGACGTCCACCCACGCGAGCAGGCGGATGTCGGTCAGGCCCGCGACGTCGACCGCGGCCTTGAGCCCCGGCAGGCGGAAGAAGTGACTGCCGTCGGACAGCCCGGCGCAGTTCTGCGCGGTGAGCACGACGTACTCGTCCAGGGTGACCGCGTAGGCCCAGTTGGCGCCGGCGAGGTGGCAGAGGTCGGCCACGCCCGGCAGCGGCGTCGCCCCGTACAGGAACAGGAGCTTCGACAGGTACCCGTAGAACGCGTACACGATGACGACGTAACAGAGCGCCCGCAGCCCCCGCATGACCAGCTTGCGGCGCGGGGTCAGGCGGTCGGCGATGACGTAGGTCTCCAGCTCGAACATGAGCAGCAGCACGACCCACACCGCGGTATCGATGCTGGCCGCGAAGCCTTCGATGACGTCGGCGAGGCTGATGCCGTTCGCGAAGCGGTGCGCGGCGGCGGCCCATTCCTCGGCGAAGAACAGGTACACGTTGAGCGTGAGCAACGCGTAGATCGTGTACTTGAAAGCGGGGAAGAGCTTCTGCCGGTCGATCGTCATGGTCGGGACTCGCTGCCGCAGGAACGCGGCGGTCGGTAGCGGTCGCCTGCCGTGACGCCGGAGGACGCGTGGAAAGCCTCGAGTGCGAGGCGGGGCCTGACCATCCGGTTGTCCTCGTCGTCACGCGGCGAACGCGATCAGACAAGCATATCCGGCAATGGTTCGCGACGGCAAAAGGAGGGCGGGCCCGGGCCTCCGCGGGCCCGGGCGCGGGGTCAGCCGGTGCCGGTCAGCGGCAGCTTGCGGTCGTCGTCGGCGAGCTGTTGCAGCACCCAGTCGATGAAGCGCCGCTCCATGCGCTCCATCGTGGAGAACGGGCCGGGGCGGTAGTAGCGCGAGCGCACGCCCTTCCAGTTGTTGACGATGATTTCCTTGTCGGCGAGCGTGGTCACGTGCCAGAGCCAGGTCAGCTCGTCGACGTCGTAGTCCTTGCCTTCCACGGCGTCGCCGCGCACCAGCCAGTAGATCTCGCACACGCAGTTTTCGAGGTCCACGGGCTTGAACACGTAGCCGACGACGTGATCGCTGTAGGCCAGCAGGAACGAGCACGGCCCGAACGTGAAGTCGGACGCGCCGCCGTCGTAATCCTTGAGGTTGCCGAGCAGCGGGGCCACTGGCTCGCCGTCACGGCTGCCGGTCTTGTAGCCTTCGAACATCGCGGTGCGGCTGTACCCGTAGCCCTGCTCGCCGGGGCGCGCATGCGTATCGACGAAGTCGTACTCGATGTTCTTCAGCCCGCAGGCCTCCATGCGCTCGAGCATGTGTCCCTGCACGCGCTCGCGCTTCACCCGGTCGAGCATCAGCGTGTGCATGCGGGCATAGTCCGGGTGCGCCGTCGCGCAGTGATAGCACTCCTGGTAGTTCTCGACGGCGAGCTTCCAGTTCGCCTCGATCGGGTACACCTTCTTCGCGGCGACCTTGAGATTGTCGAAGCCGAACATGGCGAAGGGCTCGGCGAGGTCGCGCTTCGCCCCTTCCAGTGAAGGCGGGTTGTCGCTGAAGCAGACGAAGATCAGCCCGCCGAGGACGTCGACGGAGACCGGAAACAGGCCGTGCGACTTCTTGTCGAAGTCCTTCGGCATCGCGCGCGCGGCGGTCAGGTTGCCGTCGATGTCGTACATCCAGCCGTGGTACGGGCATTCGAACTTGCGCGTGGAGCCGCTCTGCTCGAGACACACGAGCGACCCGCGATGCCGGCACACGTTCGCGAAGGCCTTGACCTTGCCTTCCGAGCCCCGCACGACGATTGCGGATTCGTTGGCGAGCTCGAACACGAAGAAGTCGCCCGGGTTCGGGATCTGGGATACGTGCCCCGCCATGATCCAGTTACGGGTGATGATCCGTTCGAGCTCCAGGCGATAAATGTCCGGATCGGTGTAGAAGCGCTGCTCGAGCGGCATGCCCGGCACGTGATCGGCGATGAGCTGGCTGATGGTGCGCGTGTCCTGCATATGCGGCTGAATTCAATCTGTTATGTCATTGAGACCAACATACCACACGCCGCCCCGGATGGCCTCCGGGCTACCATCATCTGAAACCGGCCGCGTAATCCAGCGCGAATCCCACGTGCGCGCGTACCCCCGTGATGAGCGCATCCTCGTTGACGTGGAAAAGCGGCGAATGGTTGGAAGCCGCTTCGCCCGGCGCCACGCCTTCCTCGTTGATGCCGAGCATGAGATACAGCCCGGGAATGTGCCGCTCGTAGTGGGCGTAATCCTCCGCGCCCGTGATCAGCGGGTGCTCCTCGACGTTGCCTTCGCCCGCCGCCCACTCGAGCGTCGGCATCATGCGCCGGAGCAGCTCGGGGTCGTTGCCCGTGACGGGCGCGTACGGGTCGATGGTCACGGTGACGCTCGCGCCGGAAGCTTCCGCGATGTGATCGACGGTGCGCCGGAGCCTCGCGTGCAGCTCCTCGCGAACGCCGGTATCGAACGTGCGGATCGTGCCCTCGAGGCGTACGTCGTCCGGAATGATGTTGCCGCGAACGCCGCCGCGGATGCTGCCGATGGTGATCACCGCGGGTCCCTTGGTGATGTCGAGCTGCCGCGCGGGAATGCCCTGCAGGGCGGTGACGATCTGCCCGGCCACGTAGATCGGGTCGACGCCGCGCCAGGGAGACGAGCCGTGGGTCTGCCGCCCGCGGATGTCGATCGCGAGACTGTCGGATGCCGCCATGAACGGTCCTGCCCGGTAGTTGAGCGTGCCCGCGCGCGCCGGCCAGGCGTGCAGGCCGAAGATCGCCTCGGGCGCGTCCGGCGGATCGAGCACGCCTTCCTCGATCATGAGCGCCGCGCCGCCTTGCTCGCCGGCCGGCGCGCCTTCCTCCGCGGGCTGGAAGATGAACTTGACGGTGCCGGACAGGAGGTCGCGATGCTGCGCCAGCACTTCCGCGGCGCCCATCAGCATCGCCACGTGCGTGTCGTGGCCGCAGGCGTGCATCACCCACACTTCCTCGCCGTTGTACTCGGCTTTTGCTTCGGAGGCGAACGGCAGGTTCGTCTGCTCGCGCACCGGCAGCGCGTCCATGTCGGCCCTGAGCGCGATGACGGGGCCGGGGCGGGCGCCTTTCAGGGTGCCGACCACGCCGGTGTGCGCGATCCCGGTTTCGACGCGATCGAAATCGAGGGCACGCAGGTGGTCGGCGACCTTCGCCGCGGTCCTGAACTCACGGTTGGACAGTTCCGGGTGGCGGTGGAAATCCCGCCGCCACTCGATGACCTTCGGCTCGACGGCCTCGATCGAGGCGAGGAGGGCGGGATTCCGCTCGGGGCCGGCGGCCTGTACGGCGACGGCGGCGAAGATCAGGGCGAGTGCGATTCTCGACATGCGATGGCCTCCCGGTCGGTTCCCCGGCGCACTGTAACGCAATGCGTGCATGGCGGCGAAGCGGCCGGGATCGTATGCTTGCGGCACGGGAACGTCGACGCGGGAGGTGGGCAATGGAGGGATTCCCACGCTGGGGTGTGGCCGGGATGGCGGCACTGCTGCTCTCGGGATGCGACGGCACTTCGGCGGTGTTCAACCCGCCGGACGAGCCACCGCCGCAGGACCCGCCGGCCGGGCCCCCGGCCATTGCCGTCGGGCCGGCCTTCCCGGGGCTTGCGTTCTCGCAGCCGCTTTTGATGCTGCAGGCCCCGGGCGACGCTTCGCGCTGGTACGTCGTCGAGAAAAGCGGAATCGTCAGGAGCTTCGCGAACGACCCCGACGCCGAGCTCGACGACGTCGATTTGTTCGCCGACCTCACCGGCCGGGTCGATGCTTCCTTCAGCGAGTCGGGGCTGCTCGGCATGGCGTTCCACCCGGACTTCGACGAGAACGGTCAGGTGTTCTTCTCCTACACCGCACCCGGCACGAGCGGCGTCCTGCAGTCGGTCGTCTCCCGGTTCGCGCTGGACGACACCGGCGCCGTCGATCTCGCCTCCGAGGAAGTGGTGCTGACGCTCGCGCAGCCGCGCGCCAATCACAACGGCGGCAACATCGTGTTCGGGCCGGACGGTTTCCTCTATGTCGGGCTGGGTGACGGCGGCGGCGCCGGCGATCCGGACGGCCACGGCCAGGACACGACGACGCTGCTCGGCGCAATCCTGCGCATCGACGTCGACGGCGGCGCGGGCAGCGTTCCGTACGGCATTCCCGCGGACAACCCGTTCGCGGACAACACGGAATGCCTCGACGGCTCGGGCCAGCTCGCGTGTCCCGAGATCTTCGCCTGGGGCTTCCGCAATCCGTGGCGTTTCAGCTTCGACCGGGACACGGGCGAGCTCTGGGCCGGCGACGTCGGCCAGAACCGGTGGGAGGAGGTCGATCGCGTCGAGGCCAGCGGCAACTACGGCTGGAACCAGCGCGAGGGCGCGCATTGCTTCGAGCCGCCGACGGACTGCAGCCTCGACAACATCGATCCCGTCACCGAGTACGGTCACGAGCTCGGCATCTCGGTGACCGGCGGCTACGTGTACCGCGGCACGGCCATCCCGGCGCTTGCCGGGTTCTACGTCTTCGGGGATTTCGGCTCCGGGCGCATCTTTGCCGTGCCGTCCGACGCCGAGCCGGTCGTCGAGCCCGACGAGCTCGTGGTCACGCCGCTGTCCATCTCGTCGTTCGCCGAGGACGACGCCGGCGAGCTCTACGTGCTCGATTTCGCCACGGGGACGATACACCGTATCGTGGCCGATTGAGCGGCACGCCTCCGGCAGCGGGGGCGTGTTTCATCACGTGACCTCGCGTTGCCGGCGTCTTCGTCGATGCTTTACGCTGCGGGCCCCGCCCCCAACGACAATTGGGAGACCGCATGACCGCGAAGACGGACGTCGAGCTGGCACGCGAGGCGAAGCTGTTGCCGATCCAGGAAATCGGCAGGAAGCTCGGCCTCTCCTCGGACCTTCTCATCCCTTACGGGCACGACAAGGCGAAGGTCGATTACCGCGCCCTCGCCGATTTCGAAGGACGCCCGGACGGCAAGCTGATTCTCGTGACGGCCGTCTCCCCCACGCCGGCGGGAGAGGGGAAGACGACCACGACCGTCGGGCTCGGCGATGCGCTGAATCACATCGGCAAGAACGCCGCGATCTGCCTCAGGGAGCCGAGCCTCGGACCGTGCTTCGGCATGAAAGGCGGTGCCGCCGGCGGCGGGCGTGCGCAGGTCGTCCCGATGACCGACATCAATTTGCATTTCACCGGCGACTTCCACGCGATCGGCACCGCGCACAATCTCCTGGCCGCGCTCGTCGACAACCACATTCACTGGGACAACGAGCTCGGCATCGATCCGCGGCGCGTCACCTGGGGCCGCGTGCTCGACATGAACGACCGCGCGCTGCGCAACATCGTCGTCGGGCTGGGCGGCCGCCCGAACGGCGTGCCGCGGGAGACCGGGTTCGACATCACCGTCGCTTCCGAGATCATGGCGATCTTCTGCCTCGCCAGCGATCTCGCGGACCTCGAGCGGCGGCTCGGGAACATCGTCGTCGGCTATACCTTCGACCGGAAGCCGGTGACGGTGAGCCAGCTCGGCGCGCAGGGCGCCATGACCGCGCTCCTCAGGGATGCCTTCCAGCCGAACCTCGTGCAGACGATGGAGAACAACCCGGCCTTCATGCACGGCGGGCCGTTCGCCAACATCGCGCACGGGTGCAACTCGGTCATCGCGACCCGCACGGCCCTCAAGCTGTCGGACTACGTCGTCACCGAAGCGGGTTTCGGTGCCGACCTCGGTGCCGAGAAGTTCTTCGACATCAAGTGCCGCAAGGCGCACCTCAGGCCCTCCGCGGTCGTGCTCGTCGCCACCGTGCGGGCGCTCAAGATGCACGGCGGCGTGGCCAAGGACGACCTGAAAACCGAGAACGTCGGTGCGGTGCGGAAAGGCTGCGAGAACCTGGGCCAGCACCTGCGCAACCTCGGCCATTTCGGCGTGCCCGTCGCGGTCGCCGTGAACCATTTCGCCTCGGATACGGACGCGGAGATCGCGGTCATCCGCGACTACTGCCGCGAGTTCGGCGTCGAGGTGCACGTCTGCCGGCACTGGGCGGAAGGCGGCAAGGGCGCGGCCTCGCTCGCGCGGCACATCGTCGAGCTCACGGACGGCCATGCGCCGCAGTTCCACACGCTGTACGACGACGACATGCCGCTGTGGAACAAGACGCGCCACATCGCGCGGACGATCTACGGGGCGGAAGACATCATTGCCGACCAGAAGGTGCGGGACCAGTTCGCCCAGTACCAGGCGGAAGGCTACGGCCGCTACCCGATCTGCATGGCGAAAACCCAGTACAGCTTCTCGACGGACCCGAACCTGCTCGGCGCGCCGAAGGGCCACGTCGTGCCCATCCGCGAGATCCGCCTCGCGGCCGGCGCCGAGTTCGTCGTCGTCATCTGCGGCGCGATCATGACCATGCCGGGACTGCCGCGGAAACCGGCGGCGGCCGGCATCCGGGTCAACGAGGAGGGCTGGATCGAGGGCCTGTCCTAGGCGGCCGGCGCGCCGGGCGACGGCGCCCGGTCCGGCAGCACGAAGCGCGCACGGGCCCGCGCCGATGCCAGGTATTCCTCCGAATAGTGGCGCGCGAGGAGCGCGCGGGCGTCGGTGAAGAGGTCCGCGTTCCGCCGCCGGAACGTCTCCCAGTCGGCGTGCTTGCCGTCCGCCATGCGGTCGGCGAGCACGATCATGAAGAACCAGCTCACGGTTTCGTGGTACTTCGCCGCGGCGCCCAGCCGGACGGTCAGCGCGCGCAGCGCGCTCGTGAAACGGGCGATCGCCTCGGCGAGCGGGTAGCGCGCGAGATAGCACCAGGCGACGTGCACGTGCGCCTCGTGGTCGAAGCGCGCGGCATCGAAGGCGCCGGCCTCGAAGGTGCCGACGTCCGGCAGGCAGCGGCCGGCGGCCGGGCTCGCCGCGGCGCTCACGGTGCGCGCTCCGTGAGCTGGTGCGCGTCGGCGGCGGTGAGCCGGCAGCCGTAGACTTTCCTGAGCTCCGCGATGACGGCCAGCGTTTCCCCGGAGAACGGCGCCTTGCCCTCGAAGGCGTGCAGCACGATGCCCTCGAGCAGGTCGCCCAGCGTGAGGTCGCAGTATTCCGCCAGGCCTTTCAGCACCTTGAGCAGCGATTTTTCCAGGCGGACACCGGTCTGGGTGCGCTCGACGACGGGCATGGGTAGTTACCGTGGTACCAATGTACACAGGTATTGAACCCGAAGCGGCCCGTGCCGTCAAGCGGCCCGCGGTGTGCCAGAATCCGCTCGCGGCATGCGACACCTCTATCACGACGACCTGTACCGGTTCAGCGAGCCCGAGCCCTCGTGGTGGGAGGCGTCGGCGGGCGCCGAGCGCCCGGACGCGCGGCCGCTGCAGGGCGACGCCGCGTGCGAGGTCGGCATCATCGGCGGCGGCTACACCGGACTGTCCGCGGCACTGCACCTCGCGCGCGAGCACGGCATCGAGGCGCGCGTGCTGGAGGCCGGGCACCTGGGCTGGGGCGCCTCGGGACGGAATGCCGGGTTCTGCGGCATCGGCGCGACCTCCCTGTCGCTCACGGGCATGCTGCAGCGCTACGGCCTCGAGGACACGCGCCGCTTCTATCGCTCGCAGGTCGAGGGCATCGAGCTGGTGCGCGACCTCGTCGCGCGCGGCGGCGGCGACGCGCAGCCGGCCGGCGAGGCCGAGCTCGAGATCGCCCATTCGCCCAGGGCGTTCGCCGGCCTGCGCGAGCACGCGGAACGGCAGCGCGAGCTCTTGGGCATCGACAACGAGATCCTCGGCCCGGAGGCGTTCGCGGAGCGCTATTTCCGCCCGGCGGTCGTGCACGGCGCCGTGGTGCAGCGGCCGTGCTTCGCGCTGCACCCGCTCCGGTACCTGTTCGGGCTCGCGCGGCAGGCGATGGAGGCCGGCGCGCGGCTGCACCCGCTGAGCGAGGTCGTCGCCTGGCATCGGCAGGGGGCGGAGCACGTGCTCGTGACCCGGAGCGGGTCGCTCCGCTGCCGGCGCGTCATCGTCGCTGCCAACGGCTTCATGCCTGAGCACCTGCACGGGAGCTTCCGCGGCCGCCCGCTGCCGATGATCAGCGCCATCGTGGTGACGCGGCCGCTGACCGCCGCGGAGCTCGCCGCGCACGGGTGGCACGGCTCGAACCCGGCGATCACCTCGCAGCACGTCCTGCATTATTTCCGGCTGCTGCCGGACGGCCGCTTCCTGTTCGGCGGCCGCGGCCATTCCCGCGGACATCGGGCCGGTGCCGAGCGGAACTACGAGGCGCTCGGCCGCCAGCTCGGTCGGCTGTTCCCCGCGTGGTGGCAGGTTCCGCTCGAGTACCGCTGGCACGGCCTCATCTGCATCACGCGCCGGCTCACGCCGTGCATCGGGCGGCTCGAGGAAGATCCGGGCGTGTACTTCGCGTTCGGCTACCACGGCAACGGCGTGAACACCGCGACCTGGGCCGGCCGCGAGCTCGCGGCATGGCTCGCCGCGGGAGAGCGGGCGCCGTGCCCCGACACGGTGCCGCTCATGCTGCGCGGCCTCTCCGCGCGATTCCCGGTCGCTTCCCTGAGGCTCGCCTACCTGCAGGCGCGCCTCGCGGTGTTCCGGCTGCAGGACGCGCTGGGGTGAGCCCGGCCGGCGGCCGCGCCGTCAGCGGAGCGCGACCGTGAACGTCAGGGAGGCGACGGGATACAAATCGTAGCGGTCGACTTCCGCCTCGAGCTCGGCGCGCTCCGTCTCGAGCGCCGCGACGAAAGCGGGGTCGTTCGCGAGCGCGCCGTCGGCGGACAACGCGACCGCGGGACCGCCCTGGAACAGCACGCCGAGGTCGAGGTTCAGCCCGAACCTGCCGGGAAGCCCGAAATCGAAGCCGATGCCCGCGTACGGCGCGACGTCGTCGAAGCTGACGAGGCCCTGCAACGTGCCGACCTCCGCGGGCGCGAACACGCTGCCGCCGATCTCCACGGGACCCGTCTCGCGGCTCACCAGCCCGAGCTCGTTGCGGTTGTCGAACACGCCGGCCGTGAGCCGGAACGGCGTGGCCGGCAACAGCAGGTTGGCGGTGGCGTAATGGGTGCGCAGATCGAGCGTGGCGGTGTAATCGATGCCGGCCTCGGAGTCTTCGTCGTCGTGCTCCCAGGCGTTGAGGCCGGCCCGCAGGTCGAGCCACGGCAGGGGACGCCAGGCGGCTTCGAGCCCGAGCCCGAGCGTGCCCGCCTTGACGCCGAGCCACCAGCGATCGTCGGCGCGCGCGCTCGCGGCGGCGACGAGGCCGAAGGCTACGAGGAGCAAGGTGCGCAGGGCGTGCATGGCCGGCCTCCGGGGACGCCAGGGGAACCGCTCCCGATGATGGCAGCGTAGCGGCCATACCGGAACCGCGCCGTGAGCGCGTTCACGCACGCAAAAGGCGGCGTTCCGCCGAGTTTCGGTGCTCGTCGGGCGCCGCCGGGGCGACTACCGTCGGCAGGGCGCAGGACGCGCAGATCACCGACAGAGCCCATCACCGACAGACAAGGAGGTTGCGTCATGAGAGAGCTTGCCAGCCACGAGCTGCCGCTCGTGTCCGGTGCCGGCGGGGGCGCCCCCGTGTGCACGCCCGACAACACCTACGGCGGAGTCAGCAATACCCAGAGCTTCGGCCAGGACCTGATCAACCTGTACGAAGGCCTGGTGCGGGCCACGTCTCACGTCATCGAGCGGGTCGCGAACGCCCTCTAAGCCGGGCCGCGCCGGCCGCCGGCGGGTCGCGAGCCCGCCGGCGGCTTTCCCGGATTGCCGCGTCGTTTCCGGGTCACGATCCAGCCCGCGAAGGCGAGCCCGAGCGGCAGCACCGCGGCCGAGGCGAGGGCGGCGAGCGCGGCGAGCGGATCGTCCCCGGCCGGGTGCCACACGAGGCGCGTGCAGCGCGAGTCGAGGAGCGCGGCGGCGTTGTAGGTCGCGTGCGCGAACAGTGCCGGCCACAGGGTGCGGAGCGCCAGCGTCTGCCACCCGAACAGCGCCCCGCCGAGCAGCGTCAGCGCCCAGGCCGAGGGCGCGTGCAGCAACGCGAAAACCAGCGTGGACACGGCGATCGCGAGCGTCCTGCCGCGCGCGAGCAACGCGTGCAGGATGACGCCGCGGTGGATCGTCTCCTCCACGACCGGCACCAGCCCCACCGTGACGAGCGTGGCGAGGAGCAGCTCGCCGGCCGGCGGGCAGGCGAAACCGACGAGCGGCCCGATGGATGCGCCGTCGCCGCCGGCGGCGGGCAGCGACCAGCCGAGGGCGGCCCAGCGCAGCAGGCGCAGGTCGAGGCCGAGCGCGACGCCGAGCGCGACGGTGCGCCAGGTGAGGTCGCGCAGGCGCAGGAGCCCGCAAAGCGGCGCCGCGCAGCGCCGAGCCCAAGGGCTCATGAAGAGGAGCAACACGGGCGGCACGACCAGGAAGCTGAGGTCCGCGGCGTGCGGCGCGGCGTAGCCGCGCCTGAGGAGCAAGAGCTCGAGGCTGCTGCGCGCCACCAGCGCCGCCACCTGGAAGAGCACGACGGCCGCGACGGAAACGGCGAATGCCGGCCGGGCAGGGATGGTGCGAGGCAAGGCAGGTCCGCGACGCAAAGCCGAAAGCGTAGCGGTGCGCGTTCCCGGGCTCGGGCGGCGAATGTCGGCAATTCGTGCGTAAACGCTTCTTGCGCCGGCATTATGTCGAGTGCGGCGGGTTTGCCAAATCGGCGTTGCTCGAACACAATTCGGCGACGGCCAGCGGCCGGCCGTATCCGTACAGAGGGACCTGCCCGATGAGCCCGTGGCGCTCGACGCTCCTGACGCTGCTTTCGGTTTCGCTGCCGGCCTGCGGTGACGGCAGCGGCGGCACGGCCACGTCCCCGGGCGGGTACGCGGCGGACCTGCCCACCGCCGCCACGCTGGGCGAGCAGGTCGTCCTCCCGAGCGCCGATTACCTCGAGCTGCCCCGCTATCGCGATGCCGACCCGGACGCCGGGCGCCACCTGACGTTGCAGTGCCGCGCCTGCCATCACCTCGATCGCCCGGAGTCGACTCCGCTCGGCCCCAGCCTTCACGGGATGTTCGGGCGGCAGGCGGGATCGCTCGCCGACTACCGGTACTCTCCCGCGCTGGCCGAGGCCGATTTCGTGTGGACGCCGCGCGCGCTGGACGCGTGGCTGGCCGCACCCTGGCGTTTCCTGCCCGGCAACCGCATGGCGTACGCCGGTCTCCCGGACGCCGCCGCGCGCGATGCGCTCATTGCGGCACTTCTGCGGATGACGTCACCGCAGACCGAGGAGGACGACGCCTGATGCAGGCCTTGCGGCAGAGCGGACCGATTTCACGGACCAGCAGACGGAGCGGCTGAGAATGGAAAGCGTGGAGACCCTGTCGGACGGACGTGTACTGCCGGATCGTCGCCGCTTCACGTGGCGCACCGTCGTGTTCGGCTACCTGCGCTCACGCCGTCGGGGGCATCGCCGCCACGACGAGCGGGAACCCGTGTTCAGTGACTGGCATCACCCGTGGCTGTTCTTCCTCGCGATCGGCATCATGCTGTTCTCCAGCCTCGATGCCTTCCTCACGCTCAGGCTCCTGGACCGGGGCGCGATCGAGGTGAATCCCGTGATGGCCGCGATGCTGGGCCACGGGCACGTGGCGTTCGCGGCGAGCAAGATGCTGCTCACCGCGCTCGGCATTTTCATGCTCGTGTTCCTGTCCCGCACGCGGGTGTTCCGCTTCTTACGCACGGGCGTGATCCTGACTTGCGTGTTCAGCCTGTACGCGTGCCTCGCCTGCTACCAGTTCCTGCTTCTGATCGAGCCGCGCTGAGCCGCGACCCGGCGCCGTGCCTATGTAAATCCGCGTGGTTGGGCTAAACTACCGGCCCCGTTTCCCACTGCCACGATGCCCGAAACGCAAGGTTTCGTGAAACGTTCTGCGCCATGAGTTCCCTCGAGGAGCAATACCGGAGCTCGCCGCTCTTCGGTGCCAATGCGGCGGCCGTCGAGAGCCTGTACGAGCAATACGTCGAGAATCCCCGCTCGGTACCGGAGAGCTGGCGCCGCTACTTCGAGTCGCTCGGCAGCCCGAGGGACGAAGTGCTGCACACGCCGGTGCGCCGCGAGCTCGCCCAGGCACTGCGGCGGCGCGCGAACGGCCGCGCCGCGGCCGCTGTGCCGGCGGGCGCCACCGTGGCCACGGCTGTCGCCAGCGAAAAGCAGGCGGCCGTCTCGCGCCTGATCCAGGTGTACGGCCTGCGCGGCCACCAGATCGCCGACATCGATCCGCTCGGCCTCATGGAGCGGCCGACGCCCGGCGTCCTCAAGCTCGACTGGCTGGGGCTCGGCGAAGCGGACATGGAGACCGAGTTCTTCACCGGCGGCCTGGCCGGCACCGGCCAGCGGCGGATGAAGCTCAAGGACATCATCGCGCTGCTCAGGAAGATCTATTGCGGGAAGATCGGTGCCGAGTTCGCGCACGTCTCGCGCTCCCGCGAGCGGCTCTGGCTGCGCGAGCGCTTCGAGCAGGGCCGGGTCTCCTGGAGCATGACCGCCGAGGAGCAGCGCTCGATCCTCGAGCAGCTCACGGCGGCCGAGGGGATCGAGCGCTACCTCCACACGCGCTTCGTCGGCCAGAAGCGCTTCTCGCTCGAAGGCGGCGAGAGCCTCATCCCGATGCTCGACGACCTGATCCAGCGGGGCGGCGAGGCGGGCATCAAGGAGTTCGTGATCGGCATGGCGCACCGCGGCCGCATCAACGTGCTGGTCAACGTGCTCGGCAAGCCGCCGCAGGAGCTGTTCGAGGAGTTCGAGGGCAACATCGACCCGGACCAGGTCAAGGGCTCGGGCGACGTCAAGTACCACAAGGGGTTCTCGGCGGACATGAAGACGCCGGGCGGCAACGTGCACATCGCGCTCGCCTTCAACCCCTCGCACCTCGAGATCGTCAACCCGGTCGTCGAAGGCTCGGTGCGCGCCAGGCAGCAGCGGCGCGGCGACGTCGAGCGCGACCAGGTGCTGCCGGTCCTGATCCACGGTGACGCGGCGTTCGCCGCGCAGGGCGTGGTGGCCGAGACGTTCCAGTTGTCGCAGACGAACGGTTTCCGCACCGGCGGCACGGTGCACATCGTCGTCAACAACCAGATCGGGTTCACCACCAGCCGCCCCTCGGATGCGCGTTCGACGCCTTACTGCACCGACATCGCCAAGATGATCGAGGCGCCGATCTTCCACGTGAACGGCGACGATCCCGAGGCGGCGGTCTTCGTCACGCGCCTCGCGCTCGAATACCGTATGAAGTTCAAGAAGGACGTGGTGATCGACTTCGTGTGCTATCGCCGCCACGGCCACAACGAGGCGGACGAGCCGAGCGCCACCCAGCCGGTGATGTACGGCCGCATCCGCAACCACAAGACGACGCGCGAGCTGTACGCCGAAAAGCTCCTCGCGGCCGGCGTGCTCGAGCCCGGCGAGGCGGAGCGCATGCAGGAGGCGTACCGCGATCGCCTGGATCACGGCGAGCCGGTGCCGAAGAGCCTGCTCGGCAACATCGGGCACGAGTACACGGTGGACTGGAGCCGCTATTTCGACACCGAGTGGGACGCCGAGGTCGACACGACCGTGCCCGCCGGGAAGGTGGCGGAGCTCGCGGCGAAGATCACGACCGTGCCTCCGGGACTCGTCCTGCACGGCCGCGTGCAGCGCATCATGCAGGAGCGCGCGCGCATGGCGAAGGGCGAGATCGACATGGACTGGGGTTTCGCGGAAGCGATGGCTTTCGCCACCCTCATCGACGACGGCTTCGACTGCCGCCTGACCGGCCAGGACACGAGCCGCGGCACGTTCTTCCACCGGCACGCGGTCCTGCACAACCAGCGCAATCGCGACGAGTACATTCCGCTGCAGACGATCTCGGACCGGCCGTCGAGCTTCCGCGTCATCGACTCCCTGCTGTCCGAGGAGGCGGTGCTGGGGTTCGAGTACGGGTACGCGACGACGGAGCCGCGCACGCTCGTGATCTGGGAAGCGCAGTACGGCGATTTCGCCAACGGCGCGCAGGTGGTGATCGACCAGTTCATCAGCTCGGGCGAGGCGAAGTGGGGCCGGCTCTGCGGCCTCGTCATGTTCCTGCCGCACGGCTACGAAGGGCAGGGTCCCGAGCATTCCTCGGCACGCCTGGAGCGGTTCCTGCAGCTCTGCGCCGAGAACAACATGCAGGTGTGCGTGCCGTCCACACCGGCGCAGCTTTTCCACATGCTGCGTCGCCAGATGATCCGCGACTACCGCAAGCCGCTGATCGTCATGACGCCGAAGAGCCTCCTCAGGCACAAGCTCGCGGTGTCGCCGCTCGCCGAGCTCTCGGAAGGACGCTTTCACACCATCCTGCCGGAGGTTGACGCCATCGATCCGGAACGCACGCGCCGGGTCGTCTTCTGCAGCGGCAAGGTCTACTACGAGCTGCTCGAGGCGCGCCGGTCCGGCGGCATCGACGACGTGGCCATCGTCCGGATCGAGCAGCTCTACCCGTTCCCGATCGACGAGTACGCGGCCGCGCTCGCGGCCTGGCCGAACGCCGAAGAGATCGTGTGGTGCCAGGAAGAGCCGCAGAACCAGGGTGCGTGGTACCAGATCCGCCACCGGCTGCAGGAGCCCCTCACCGAGACGCAGTCGCTGTACTACGCCGGGCGGCCGCACGCGGCGGCGCCGGCGGTCGGGCACCTCAAGATTCACCTGCGCGAGCAGCAGGCGCTGGTCGCGTCGGCCCTGGGACTGGAAGCCCGGGCCCGCAGGACGGCCGCGCCGGCGCGCCGCAAGAAGAACAAGTCGTCCAGGCGGAGTGCCGGTACGACGTCAGCGGAAGAGTAAACGAACATGGAGATCAAGGTTCCCGCACTGCCCGAGTCCGTCACCGATGCCACCCTGGTGGCATGGCACAAGAAGCCCGGCGATCGTGTCGAGCGTGACGAGAACCTGGTCGATCTCGAAACCGACAAGATCGTGCTCGAGGTGCCGTCGCCGGCGTCCGGCACGCTGAAGGAGATCAAGGTGCAGGACGGGGCCACGGTGCACGCGGGGGACCTGATCGCGATCCTGGAGGAAGGCGAGGGCGAGCCGGCCGCGGAGCAACCGGCCGGGGATGCCGGCGCGGCCGCCGGCACGGCGGCCGAAGCGCAACCCGCGGCGGCGGAGCCGGCGGAAGCACCGGCACGGCGGGAAGGCCGCGGCGAGAGCGCGCACAAGCTGAGCCCGTCGGTGCGGCGCCTGCTGGAGGAGCACGATCTCGATGCGTCCGCGGTGAGCGGCAGCGGGCGCGACGGGCGCATTACGAAGGCCGACGTCATCGATTACCTGAAAACCCACGACGAGACGACGGAGCGCGAGGCGACCCGGGAGGCTCCTGCCGAGGCGCCCGCGCCGGTCGCGGCGCGCCAGGACCGCCGGGTGCCGATGACGCGGCTGCGGGCCCGCATCGCGGAACGCCTCGTCCAGGCGCAGCAAACCGCGGCGATGCTCACGACGTTCAACGAGATCGACCTCTCGAGGGTGATCGACTTGAGGACGCGGCACCGCGAAGCCTTCGAGAAGGAGCACGGGGTTCGCCTGGGCTTCATGTCGTTCTTTGCGAAGGCTTCCGTGGAGGCGCTGCGCAAGTTCCCCGAGGTGAACGCGTCGATCGAAGGCAAGGACATCGTCTACCACGACTACTTCGACATCGGCATCGCCGTGTCCTCCGAGCGCGGACTGATGGTGCCGGTACTGCGCGACGTCGACGCAATGAGCTTCGCCGACATCGAGAAGGCGATCGAAACGCTGGGGCGCAAGGCGCGCGAGGGCACCATCAGCATGGAAGAGCTCACCGGCGGCACCTTCACGATCACGAACGGCGGCGTGTTCGGCTCGCTCCTGTCGACGCCCATCCTCAATCCGCCGCAGAGCGCGATTCTGGGCATGCACGCGATTCAGCAGCGGCCGGTGGTCGTGGACGGGGAGATCGTCGTGCGGCCGATGATGTACGTCGCGCTGACCTACGATCACCGGATCATCGACGGTCGGGAAGCGGTGCAGTTTCTCGTCTCGATCAAGCAGTCGCTGGAAGATCCCGGGCGGCTGCTCCTGCAGTTCTAGAACGGCGGGCTCCCGCACGGGCACCAGCCGCGTCCGTCCACCCGGCGCAAGAGTGAGCATATGGCCAAGAGCTACGACGTGATCGTGATCGGTGCGGGTCCCGGCGGCTACATCGCCGCGATCCGCGCGGCGCAGAACGGCATGCGAGTCGCGTGCATCGACGCATGGCGCAACCGCGACGGCAAGCACGCGTTCGGCGGCACCTGCCTCAATGCCGGCTGCATCCCGTCGAAGGCACTGCTCGAGTCCTCGGAGCTGGTGCACCGGGCTCGCCACGAGTTCTCGAAGCACGGCATCACGGTGTCGGGGCTCGAGGTCGACGTCGGCGCGATGCAGAAGCGCAAGGCCACGATCGTCCGCCAGCTCACCGGCGGCATCGCGGGACTGTTCAAGGCGAACAAGGTCGAGGGACTGGTCGGGCGCGGCAGGCTGCTCGCCGACCGCAAGGTGGAGTTCACCCCCGAATCGGGCGAGCCCGAGGTCCTCGAGGCACGCTACGTGATCCTCGCGTCCGGCTCGTCGCCGATCGAGTTGCCGGTGGCGCCGTTCGACGGCGAGGCCATCGTGGATTCCTGGGGCGCGCTGGAGTTCGACGAGGTGCCACGGCGCCTCGGCGTGATCGGCGCCGGCATCATCGGCCTCGAGCTCGGCAGCGTCTGGAGCCGGCTGGGCGCCGAGGTCGTGATCCTGGAAGCGCTGGACGAGCTCCTGCCCGCGGCGGATCGCGACATCGCGAAAGAGGCGGAGAAGCAGTTCCGCAGGCAGGGGCTCACCATCCATCTCGGCGCGAAAGTCACCGGCGCGCGCCGCACGGACAAAGGCGTGGTCGTCGAGTACTCGGGCCGCGACGGCGCACAGACGCTGGAAGTGGACCGGCTCGTAGTCGCCGTGGGACGGCGGCCGTACACCGACGGCCTGCTCGCCGAGGACTGCGGCATCCGGCTCGACGAGCGCGGGTTCATCCCGGTGGACGACGGCTGTCGCACGCGCGTCAAGGGCGTGTATGCCATCGGCGACTGCGTTCGCGGGCCGATGCTGGCGCACAAGGCTTCCGAAGAGGGCGTGATGGCCGCCGACCTGATCGCCGGCGAGGTGGCGGAGGTGAATTACGCCGTCGTGCCCTCGGTCATCTACACCGCGCCCGAGATCGCGTGGGTCGGGAAGACCGAGCGCGAGGTGCAGGAGAGCGGACGCGCCTACAAGACCGGCAGCTTCCCCTTCGTCGCCAACGGACGCGCGAAGGCGCTGGAGCAGACTGCCGGCATGGTGAAGGTGGTGTCCGCCGCGGACGACGACGAGATCCTCGGTGTGCACATCCTCGGCCCGATGGCCGGCGAGCTGATCGCCGAGGCCGTGCTCGCCATGGAGTTTTCCGCGAGCACGGAGGACCTGCAGCGCACGATCCACGCGCACCCGACGCTCGCCGAGGCGCTGCACGAGGCCTCGCTGGCCGCGGACAAGCGCGCGCTCAATTACCCGAACTGATCGGGGTGTTCTGGTCGAAGACGAGGCGCCACCTGCCGTCTTCCTGCGCGAACGTCACCGCGAGGTAGCTGACGCTCGTCCGCGGCTCGCCGTCGCCGGACGCGTCCTCGTACCGGTACTTCAGCAGCGCGTGGCTCAAAAGCGGCCGCTCGATGACGTGCAGCACGTCGAACTCCATCCGCCAGCCGGGGGCGGCGAACCAGGCTTCGTGAAACTCGACGTACTCCGCGCGGCTGTCGGTGAGCGTGCCGTCCGGGAAGACGAGGATGAGCTTCTCGCCCGTCGTGATGGTGTCGAGCAGCGCTTCGAGATCGCGCTCGCGGATCGCCCGCAGGTGGGTCTCCAGTGCCGCCGCGAACGAGTCCGCCGGCGGCTGCACCGGGCGCTCGCCGCCGCGAGCCGTGCCTCCGGCGGCGAGGAGCAGCGCCAGGATCGTCACGGCGGGCCGCCGCGTCCATCCCCCTCCAGTCATGATGTTTCTCCGTTGTCGTTCGGTCGGCCTCAGGTCCGGCGCCGCACGGACGTGACGTTCGGGAGCTGCTCGATGCGGCTGATGACGCGCGACAGCGCCGCGAGGCCCGGGACCGCGATCTCGAGCTCGATCGTCGCCTGCAGCCGCTGCCGGTCGGTGCGGGTGCTCGAGGCCGTCACGCCCACCTTCTCGTCGACCAGCACGC
The DNA here is from genome assembly GCA_035304345.1 of Woeseiaceae bacterium. Lineage (GTDB taxonomy): Bacteria > Pseudomonadota > Gammaproteobacteria > Steroidobacterales > Woeseiaceae > IDS-8. Next base: position 101,312 of record DATGQE010000070.1, read on the forward strand.
CGAGGACGTCGCGCAGCAGCCCCTGCCGGTCGTATGCCTGCACGACGAGCTCCGCCGCGAACGTCGCGTCGGCCGCGGCACCCCATTCGACCTCGATGACCCGCTCCGGGTGCCGCGACTGCAGGTTGGCGAAGTTGCCGCAATCCTTGCGGTGGATGCTGACACCGCGGCCCTTGGTGATGTAGCCCGCGATGTCCTCCGGCGCGACCGGCCGGCAGCAGCGGGCGAGGTTGCAGAGCAGGTCGTCGACGCCGCGGATCGCGAATCGCCGGGCCGGCGCGTCGGGGCGGGCGGCCGGGCGCGGCAGCGTCGTATCCGGCTGCGGCTCGTCGCCGCGGAGCTGCTGCAGGGCGCGGGCGAGGGCGGCCGGCGTGACGTCGCCGGCGCCGAGCGCCACGTACAGCGCATCGACGTCCGGCTGCCGCAGGCGCTCCGCGATCGTCTCGATGGCGACGTCCTTGAGGTTCAGCCGCACGAGCTCGCGGTCGAGGATCTCGCGGCCCTGGCGCCGGTTCTGGTCGCGGTCCTGCTGCCTGAACCAGCTCCGGACCTTGGCGCGGCTGCGCGGCGAGACGAGGTAGCCCGACAGCGGGCTCAGCCAGTCGCGGCTCGGCTGCGGCTCCTTGCCGGTGATGATCTCGATGCGATCGCCGTTCTTCACGGTGTAGGTGAGCGGCACGATGCGCCCGTTCACCCGCGCGCCGCGGCAGCGATGGCCGATCTCGGTGTGCACGTGGTAGGCGAAATCGAGCGGCGTGGCGCCTGCCGGCATCTCCACGACGTCACCTTTCGGGCTGAACGCGTAGACCCGGTCCTCGAACACGTCGCCGCGCAGTTGCTCGAGCAGGTCGCCGTCTTCCCCGGTCGGCTCGAAGATCTGCCTCAGCATGCGGATTTTCTGGTCGAACGCGGCGCTCGGCGCCGTGCCTTCCTTGTAACGCCAGTGCGCGGCCACGCCGAGCTCCGCCTGGCGGTGCATCTCGTGCGTGCGGATCTGCACCTCCATCACGCGTCCGCCGGGGCCGATCACCGCCGTGTGCAGCGAGCGATAGTCGTTCTGCTTCGGGTTGGCGATGTAGTCGTCGAACTCGCCGGGCAGCCAGGACCAGCGGTTGTGCACCACGCCGAGCGCGGCGTAGCAGTCGCGCACGCTCGGGACGAGCACGCGCAGCGCGGTGACGTCGAAGATCTGCTCGAGCCCGCGGTTCTTGCGCTGCATCTTGCGCCAGATGCTGTAGATGTGCTTCGGCCGGCCCGTGACCTCCGCGGGGATGTCGTTCTTCGCGAGCTCCGCGGCGACGATCCGGCGCAGCGATTCGATGACCGCCTCGCGCTCGGCGCGCTTCTCGTTCAGCGCGCGTGCGATGCGGGCGTACTGCTCGGGCTCCAGGAAGCGGAACGCGAGGTCCTCGAGCTCCCACTTGAGCTGCCAGATGCCGAGGCGGTTGGCGAGCGCGGCAAAGATCTCGCGGGTCTCGATCGCGAGCGCGCGCTGCTCCTCCGGCGCGGCGGCGCGCGCATGGCGCATGCGGTGGAGCTGCTCGGCGATGCGGATCACCACGATGCGCGGATCGGAGACGAGGGCAAGCAGCATCTTGCGCAATGCCTCGGACTGGCTCACCGCGAGCGCCTCTCCCGGCTGCCAGTCGGGCGGCAGGCGGAAGCGGCCGAGCTGCAGGAGCTCGGTGACCGGCGCCGCGAGCTCCCCGAGGCCGGCGCGCTCGAGCGCCTCCGGCCCGGTGCCGCCCTCGCGCGCGACCGGGTAGGCGAGCGCGGCCGCGACCAGCGGGGCACCGAGCCCTAAAGGCGCCACGATGTCGGCGATCGCGGCGCCTTCCTCGACGGCGGCGCCGAGGCCCGGGTCGTGCTCCGCGAGCCCCTGCACGAAGTGTCGCGTTCTGCCGACGATGTCGGCCGTTTCGCCGCGCGTTTGCCGATTTTCGGGTTGCGTCGTGACCATTTACCGGTCCGTTCGCCGATAGTGTGAAAAACCGATAACCGTTATCATACGCCGGGCCAGGCCGGACCCGCCGCCTGGGCGCCATCCGAGGGACGACCACGACGACAGACCACCATGGCCGGACACAGCAAGTGGGCAAACATCCAGCACCGCAAGGGTGCCCAGGACAAGAAACGCGGCAAGCTGTTCACCAAGCTCATCCGCGAGATCACGGTGGCCGCGCGCATGGGCGGGGGCGACGTCAGCGCCAACCCGCGGCTGCGCCTTGCCGTCGAGAAGGCCAAGGCGCAAAGCATGCCCAAGGACAACATCGACCGTGCCATCCGGCGCGGTACAGGTGAGGGCGACAGCGCGGATTACCAGGAAATCCGCTACGAGGGCTACGGCCCGGGCGGCGCGGCCGTGATCGTCGACTGCATGACGGACAACCGCAACCGCACGGCCGCCGACGTACGCCACGCGTTCTCGAAGTTCGGCGGGAACCTGGGCGCCGACGGCTCGGTGAGCTACCTCTTCAACCACGTCGGGCTCCTCGTGTACCCGCCCGGCAGCGACGAGGACGCCATCATGGCGGCGGCCATCGAAGCCGGCGCCGAGGACGTGGTCGTGGACGAGGACGGGTCCATCGAGGTGCTGACCGATCCCGCCGAGTACGAGGCCGTGCGGGACAGGATGATCGGGGCCGGCTTCGAGCCCGGGCACGCCGAGCTCACGATGCGGGCGACGACGACCGCCGAGCTCGAGGGGGACGAGGCGGCCAGGATGCTGAAGCTGCTCGACGCGCTCGAGGACCTGGACGACGTGCAGAACGTGTACAGCAATGCCGAGATCCGCGAAGAAGCGCTGGCCGAGGCGTGATCCGGCCGGCGGGCGCGACGGCGGGGCCGGGCTGCGTGCCTGAGCGCCAGCGTATCCTCGGGCTCGATCCCGGCTCGCGACTCACCGGTTTCGGCATCGTGGATTTCGCCGGCGACCGCGCCTGCTACGTGGCGAGCGGCGGCATCCGCACCGCCGACGGGACTTTCGCCGAGCGCTTGCGGACGATTTTCGAAGCGGTGGCCGGGATCGCGGCGGAATACCGGCCGGACGCGGTCGTCCTGGAAACCGTGTTCGTGCACCGCAACGCGGGCAGCGCGCTCAAGCTCGGGCAGGCACGGTCGGCGGCGCTCTGCGCGACGTTCGGGCGCGACATCGCCATCTTCGAGTACGCGCCGCGCGAGATCAAGCTGGCGGTCGTGGGCACGGGCGCCGCGACCAAGGCCCAGGTCCAGCACATGGTGACGTCGCTGCTCGGCCTGTCGGGGCGCCCGGCGCCGGACGCGGCCGACGCGCTCGCGGCCGCCCTGTGCCACGGACACCGTCACCGGCTCGCCTCCCGGCTCGCGGGCACCGCGGCCGTCGCCGTGCCGAGATGATCGGGTCGCTCCGGGGTCGTCTCGCCGCGAAGCTGCCGCCGCACGTCGTCGTCGAGTGCGGCGGTGTCGGCTACGAGCTCGAGACCCCCATGTCCACGTTCTTCGGGCTCCCGGACGCGGGGGCCGAGGTCTTCCTGCACACCCACCTCGTGGTGCGCGACGATGCGCACGTGCTGTACGGTTTCGCCACGCCCGAGGAGAAGGCGCTGTTCCGCTCGCTGCTCAGGGTGAGCGGGGTCGGGGCGCGGATGGCGCTGGCCGTGCTCTCCGCCATGAGCGTGCGGGATTTCGAGCGCTGCGTGCAGCACGAGGACGCGGCCAGGCTCACGAAGATCCCGGGGATCGGCCGCAAGACGGCCGAGCGCCTGATCATCGAGATGCGCGATCGCGTGGCCAAGACGGTCCCGGGGCCGGCGCCCGCCGTCCCGGCCGGCACGCCCGATGCCCGCAGCGAAGCGTTTGACGCGCTGGTCGCGCTCGGTTACAAGCCGGCCGAGGTGCAGCGGCTGCTCGGCAAGCTCGACGTGTCCGGCAAGAGCGCCGAAGACATCATCCGACTGGCGTTGAGGCAGGCCATTGCGTAAAGCGGCAGGTATCGAGCACGACCGCCTGACGAGCGCGGCGCCGCGCGAGGAGGATCGTGCGTTCGACCGGGCGATCCGGCCGCGGACGCTCGCCGACTACGTTGGCCAGCCGAGCGTCAAGCAGCAGATGCACATCTTCATCACCGCGGCGAAGAACCGCGGCGAGGCGCTGGACCACGTCCTGATCTTCGGCCCGCCGGGCCTCGGCAAGACGACGCTCGCGCACATCGTGGCCAACGACCTGGGCGTGAACCTCAGGCAGACCTCCGGGCCGGTGCTGGAACGTCCCGGCGATCTCGCGGCGATCCTCACCAACCTCGAGCCGAGGGACGTCCTGTTCGTCGACGAGATCCACCGCCTGAGCCCGGTGGTGGAGGAGGTGCTGTACCCGGCGATGGAGGATTTCCAGCTCGACATCGTGATCGGCGAGGGCCCGGCGGCGCGCTCCATCAAGCTCGACCTGCCGCCGTTCACGCTGGTCGGTGCCACCACGCGTGCGGGCCTGCTCACGTCGCCGCTGCGCGACCGTTTCGGCATCGTGCAGCGCCTCGAGTTCTACGGACAGGAGGATCTCGAGGCGATCGCGCGGCGCTCTGCGGGCATCCTCAACCTCGAGCTCGAGCCGGGCGGCGCGGCGCAGATCGCGGCGCGGGCACGCGGCACGCCGCGCATCGTGAACCGGCTGCTGCGCCGGGTGCGGGATTTCGCCGAGGTCGAGGCCGACGGCGTCGTCACGGAAGCCGTCGCGAACCGGGCGATGGACATGCTCGACGTGGACCCGAACGGGTTCGATGCGATGGACCGCAAGCTGCTCCACACCATCATCGACAAGTTCGACGGTGGCCCGGTCGGCATCGAGAGCCTGTCCGCGGCGCTGGGCGAGGAGCGGGGCACCATCGAGGACGTGATCGAGCCGTACCTCATCCAGCAGGGTTACCTGATGCGGACCGCACGCGGCCGGGTGGCCACCCGCAACGCCTGGCTGCTCTTCGGGCTCGCGCCACCGGAGCGCGAGCCGTACCCGGAGTTGCCGCTGTTCGACAGGTCTTGAGCCCCGGTCCGGCGCGATGTCCCGAGAACCCGATTTCTGCTGGCCGGTGCGCGTCTACTACGAGGATTCGGACGCGCAGGGGCTCGTGTACTTCGCCAACTACTTCAAGTTCATGGAACGCGCGCGCACGGAATGGCTGCGGAGCCTCGGCGTGGAGCAGGACGTGCTGCTCCAAAAACAGCGGCGCTGCTTCGTGGTCGTGGAGACCCGGGCGGAATTCCTCGCCCCGGCACGTTTCAATGAACGACTGCTCGTCACCGTGGGTCTCACGGACCGTGCGCGAGCGAGCTTTACGATCGAACAGGAGATATTCCGCGAGGGGCTCGAGGGCGAGCTCCTGTGCCGCGGCACGACGCGCGCGGCGTTCCTGAATGCCGACACGCTGAAACCCGTGCGTTTGCCAGACTCGATCTTTGCAGGGACTCCTACATGACCGCCGACCTTTCCTATCTCGAACTCATCATGCAAGCGAGCCTCGTCGTCAAGGCGGTGCTCGTGATCCTGCTCCTCGCCTCGTTCGTGTCCTGGAGCATCATTTTCGCCAAGCGGCGGCTGATCCAGCGCACCAAGGACGCCTCGGACACGTTCGAGGCGAACTTCTGGTCCGGCGGCGACCTCAACACGCTGTATCACAGCACGACGCGGGCCAAGGACGGCACGATCGGCATGGCGAGCCTGTTCGAGGCGGGATTCCGCGAGTTCAACCGCGGCATCCAGCAGCCGGACGTGCAGCCCGAGAAGCTGGTCGACGAATGCCGCCGCGCGATGCGCGTCGGCATGATGCGCGAGGTCGACCGGCTGGAGCAGGGGCTCGCCACGCTCGCGACCATCGGCTCGACCAGCCCGTACGTCGGCCTGTTCGGCACGGTGTGGGGGATCATGCACTCGTTCGCGGGGCTCGGTAACCGGCAGACGGCGACGCTCGCGGACGTCGCACCGGGCATCTCGGAAGCGCTGATCGCCACCGCCATGGGGCTGTTCGCCGCCATTCCCGCCGTCATCGCGTACAACCGCTACGCGGACAAGGTGGTCCGGCTCGAGATCCGCTACGACGGCTTCATGGAGGAATTTTCGAGCATCCTCGAGCGCCACTCGCGCGCGCGGCGCAAGGGAGCGTGACATGTCCACGCCGATGCAGAAACGCAAGCTCATGGGCGACATCAACGTCGTGCCTTACATCGACGTCATGCTCGTCCTGCTCATCATCTTCATGGTGACGGCACCGCTGCTCACGCAGGGCATCGAGGTCGAGCTGCCCAAGGCGGCTGCCGAGCCCATCGAGACGGAAACCAACGACCCGCCGATCGTGCTGTCGGTCGACCGCGAGGGCAATCTCTACATCAACTACGGCGACGACGAGGACCAGCCGAAGAGCGGCAAACAGATCGTGGCGACCGTGTCCGCGATCCTGCGGAACCGGGCGGACACGCCCGTGCTGGTGAAAGCCGACCGCGCGGTGCCCTACGGCAACGTCGTCGGCGCGATGGTGCTGCTCCAGCAGGCGGGGGCGGACAACGTCGGTTTCGTCACGGATCCCCTGGACACCTATCCCGTCCCGGAATGAGACCGCGACCCGGCCATGCGCGAAGAACGCGAAGAATCCAATGTCATCCCGATGCTGCTGGCGGCGCTGGTCCATTTCGCGATCTTCGCCGTCATGGTGGTGACGGTCGATTTCTCGCGGAAGCGGCCGGCGACCCCGCTCGCCATCCAGGCACGGCTGGTGACGGAGGACGCGCTGGCGCCGCCGCCCGACCCGGGGCCGAGCCCGGAGGAGATTCGGCGCCAGCAGGAGCTCGAGCGGCAACGGCAGCAGGAGCTCGAGCGGCAGCGGCAGCTCGAGGCCGAGCAGGCGCGCATCCGTGCCGAGCAGGAGGCGGAGCAGCGGCGGCTCGCGCAGGAAGCGGAGGAGCGCCGCCAGCGCGAGGCGGCCGAGCGCGAGCGCCAGCGCCGGGAAGCGGAGGAGCGCCGGCGGCGCGAGGAAGCCGAGAAGGAGCGCCAGCGGCAGGAAGCCGAGAAGCGGCGGCAGGAGGAGGTCGAGCGCCAGCGGCGCGAGAACGAGCGCAAGCGTGCCGAGGCCGAAGCCGCGATGCGGGAGCGGTTGCTGCAGGAGGAGCTCGCGAGGGAGTCAGCGCGGCTGGAGGCCCTGGCCTCGGGGGCGATGGACCGTTATCGCTTCGCGATCACGCGCAAGATCGAGCAGAACTGGGTCCGCCCGGCGAGCGCCGGTCCGGGACTCGAGTGCGTCATCAACGTGCGCCAGGTGCCGGGCGGCGAGGTGATCAGCGCGACCATCGAACGCTGCAACGGCGACGCGGCCGTGCAGCGCTCGATCGAGGCGGCCGTGTTCAAGGCCTCGCCGCTGCCCGAGCCCGAGGACCCCTCGTTGTTCGAGCGGAACTTGCGGATCACCTTCAAACCTGAACAATAGGCGCTTCCCGGGAGGCCGGAGGGCAGATGCGTACAGGATCGATCGCGCGCGGGGCGCGCTCTTACAGGGCCTGGCGGCCGCTCATCGCGTGGCTCCTGCTGTTGCCGGGCCTGGCGGCGGCGCAGCTCGAAATCGAGATCACCCGCGGAGCGGGCAAGCAGACACCGATCGCGGTCGTGCCCTTCGGCTGGCAGGGCGCCGGCGCCCCGCCCATCGATGTCGCGGGCGTGATCGCGGCGGATCTCGAGCGCAGCGGGCGCTTCGCGCCGCTCGACGAGAACGACATGCTGCAGAAGCCGACCAGCGGCATCGACGTCGACTTCGACGACTGGTCGATCCTCGGGGTCGAGGCCGTCGTCGTCGGCCAGTTGAGCGAGACCGGCGACAACCGCTACAGCCTGCAGTTCCAGCTCTTCGACGTGTTCGGCGGCAAGCAGCTCGTCGGCTACCGCATGCCGGCGACGCGCGGCACGCTGCGGCACGCCGCGCACCGGGCGGCCGACATGATTTTCGAGGAGCTGACCGGCATCAAGGGCGTGTTCGCGACGCGCATCGCGTTCGTGACCGCGAAGCGCGACCCAAGCGGCGAGACCACGTACTCGCTGATCGTCGCGGACGCGGACGGCGAGAACGAGCACACGATCGTGGAGTCGCCGGACCCGATCATGTCGCCGGCGTGGTCGCCCGACGCGCGCCAGATCGCTTACGTCTCCTTCGAAGGCGATGAGTCGTCGGTGTTCGTGCAGACGCTGCGCACCGGCAATCGCATCCTGGTCTCGAAGGAGCCGGGCATCAACGGCGCCCCCGCGTTCTCGCCGGACGGCCGCAAGCTCGCCCTGACGCTCGGGGGCCTGGACGGCAACCTCGACGTGTACGTCATCGACCTGACGACGCGCGAGAAGACCCGCCTGACGACGAACCGGGCCATCGACACCGAGGCGAGCTGGACCCCCGACGGGCGCATGATCTATTTCACCTCCGACCGCGGAGGCGGGCCGCAGATCTACCGCGTGCCCGCGACCGGCGGCACCCCCGAGCGCGTGACTTTCCAAGGCAGCTATAATGCGCGCCCGCGCCTGTCACCGGACGGGACGAAGCTGGCGATGGTGCACAACGACCGGGGGAACTTCCGCATTGCCGTCATGGACCTCGCGCGCGGCGACGTGCTGGTCCTGTCCCAGGGGCGGCAGGACGAGAGCCCGAGCTTCGCGCCGAACAGCGACACGCTGATCTACGCCACGCGCCAGAGCCGCGACGGCGTGCTCGAGACCGTCACCGCGGACGGCCTGGTCCGGCAGCGCCTGAGCTCGGGCGAGGGCGACGTGCGGGAGCCGGTGTGGTCGCCGTTTCCGCCGAACTGATTTCGCGTCAGCATGAAGATCGAACGACAAGTCATTGAAACTGAATTGAACTGAACTGAACGAAGGCTCTCCAACACTTCGAAAAGGATTCGCACCATGAGATTCGACAAGCTGCTGGCCGCCGGCTTACTGGCGCTCTTCGTGGCCGCCTGTGGCGGCAATCCCCCGATTCCCGACCCCGAGCCGGATTCGTCGGGGACCCTCGGCCAGGACCGTGACGCGCGCTCGCGCGGCGCGGGCGGCGAGGGCCTGGGCGAGGGCGAGGCCATCGGCGACGACCGTCGCTCCGGGGAGCTCGGGATGGTGGTCTATTTCGATTTCGACCAGTCGGAGCTGCGCCCGGAGTACGCCGACCTCCTGTCCCGGCACGCGAACCGGCTTGCGAGCAACTCGCGGCTGCGGGTACGCCTCGAGGGGCATGCCGACGAGCGTGGCTCGCGCGAGTACAATATCGGCCTTGGCGAGCGCCGGGCGCAGGCCGTGCGGCGCATGCTGCTGATCCAGGGCGCCTCGGCGGAGCAGATCTCCACCGTGAGCTTCGGTGAGGAGCGTCCCGCGGCGCTCGGCAGCGACGAGGAAGCCTACGCGCTGAACCGCCGGGTGGAAATCAAGTACCTCAACTAGGCGAGGGCAGGTGAACCGCATGCCAACCCATCGAACGCTGCTTGGCGCCGCTGCCGCCGCGGTGCTTCTCGCGGGCTGCGCGATGCAGAACCCGCAGGAGGACCCGGTGGTCGTCAAGCTGAACGAGATCGAGCGCCGGCTGGCCGCGGTCGAGCGCATCCTCGCGAACGGCAGCCTGGTCGACATGGCCGTGCAGGTGGACAACCTGCAACGCGCGACCGCCGAGCTGCGCGGGCGCACCGAAAGCCTCGAGCACCAGGCCGGGGAGACGACGAACCGGCAGCGCGACCTCTACCAGGACCTCGACCAGCGGATCCAGCTCCTGGAGCAGCGGCTGCAGGGCGGCGGTGCGGACACGCCGCTGGCGCCGGGGCAGCTCCCGGTGCCCGGCGGCTCGGATCGCGACAACTACCAGGCCGCCTTCGAGCTCTTGAAGCGGCAGCAGTACGCGGATGCCGCCGCCGCGTTCAAACAGTTCTTGCGAAACTACCCGGACAGCGATCTCGCCGACAACGCCCAGTACTGGCTGGCCGAGACGTACTACGTGACCGGCGATTTCGAGCAGGCGCTGCGCGAGTTCGCGGTCGTCATCGACGACCACCCGCAGTCGAGCAAGGTAGCGGACGCCCTGCTCAAGATGGGCTACTGCAATTTCGAGCTGAAGCGCTGGGATGCGGCGCGCGATGCGCTCCGGCGCGTGCAACGCGAGTTTCCCGACACGACCGCAGCGCGCATGGCCGACCAGCGGCTCGACATGATGCGCGAGCAGGGTGTGTGACCGGACCCGCGCGGTCCGGTATCATGCTCCGCCCGCGCGATTCCGGGGGGCGTTAGCTCAGAGGTAGAGCATTCGGCTTTTAACCGACTGGTCGTAGGTTCGATCCCTACACGCCCCACCATTCCCCCTCGATTTCACTCGAAACAGGCGACGACCGGCCTTCCGGTCGTTATGATTACCCGCTTTGCGCCCGGGGAGCGGTAAGAGGTGAAGGACAAGCGGTGGGCCATTCACAAGTTCGGCGGCAGCAGCCTGGCCGACGCGGCGTGCTTTCGTCGCGTCGCCGACATCGTCGCGGAGCTGCCGGGGGGTACGCTCGGCATCGTGGTCTCGGCCATGCGCGGCACCACCGATGCGCTCCTCGGTCTCACGGCGCTCGCGGAGCGCGGTGACCGCGGCTTCGCCGACGCGCTCGCCGGGATCGGCGAGCGGCATGCCGCCACGGCGCGGGAGCTGATCGCCGGTCCGCGCCTCGCGGAACTCCTGGACGCCTGGCAGGCCGACGCCGCGCGCATCCAGGACCTGCTGCACACGGTCGCCGGGGAAGGAGAGCCCTCGCCGCACGCCCGCGACGTCGTCGCCGGCTTCGGGGAGCTGTGGTCGGCGCGGCTCCTGTCGTCGTACCTGGCGGAACGCCTCGGGGAGGACCGTGCCGGCACGTGGATCGACGCCCGGCGCGTCGTCACCGTGCGCCAGACCGAGCTCGGCCCGGCGGTGCAGTGGGACGTCACGCGCCGCCGCTGGCGCGAGAACCTCGCGGAGGACTTCGACGGCATCGTCGTGATCACGGGGTTCATCGCCTCCGACGAGCAGGGCGTGCAGACCACCCTGGGCCGCAACGGCAGCGATTTCTCGGCATCGATCTTCGCCGCGCTCGCGGGCGCGGACGAGCTCTATATCTGGACCGACGTCGACGGCGTGATGAGCGCGGATCCGAACCGCGTTCCCGAAGCGAAGATCATTCCCAGCCTGACCTACAGCGAGGCGATGGAGCTCGCCTATTTCGGTGCGAAGGTCATCCACCCGCAGACGCTGGTGCCGGCGGTGGAGCACGGCATTCCCGTGATCATCCGCAACACGTTCGCCCCGGACCAACCGGGCAGCCGCGTGCTCGCCACCGCCACGTCCGAGGAACAGATCAAGGGCATCACCGCGATCGCCGGCATGGCGCTCGTGAACCTGGAAGGCTCGGGCATGGTGGGCGTTCCGGGCACGGCGGACCGCCTGTTCGGTGCGCTCAAGAAGGCCGGCGTCTCGGTGACGCTCATCTCGCAGGCGAGCTCCGAGCACTCCATCTGCGTCGCCGTGCCGGAGAGCCTCGCCGAGCGCGCGCGCAGCGTCGTCGCGGAGGCGTTCGCGGAGGAGCTCGCCGGCGGCCAGATCCAGAAGGTGGACGTCACGCCGGGGCAGAGCATCATCGCGGTCGTGGGCGACGGCATGGCCGGCACGCCCGGCATCGCGGGGCGTTTCTTCGGCACGCTGGGCCGCGCGGGCGTCAACGTCCGGGCGATCGCCCAGGGCTCTTCCGAGCGCAACATCTCGGCCGTGATCGACACCAGCGAAGCCACCCGCGCGCTGCGTGCCGTGCACTCGGGCTTCTACCTTTCGGCGAAGACGATCTCCATCGGCCTGATCGGCCCCGGCTCGGTCGGCGCCACGCTGCTCAGGCAGCTCGAGCGGCAGGGTGAGCGCCTGCGCGAGGAGTTCAACCTCGACCTGCGCATCCGCGCGATCGCCCGCTCGAGCCGCATGCTGCTCGGCGACCGGCGCATCGCGCTGGACGGGTGGCGACAGGCCCTCGCGGAATCGACGACGCCGCTCGACCTTGAGGCGCTCGAGCGTCACGTCGACGCGGATCACCTGCCGCATGCCGCGATCGTCGACTGCACGGCGAGCGACGACGTCGCGCGGCGCTACGCCGGCTGGCTCGCGCGCGGCATTCACGTGGTGACGCCCAACAAGAAAGCCTTCAGCGGCGATCCCGGGTACTACGCGGAGCTGAAGCGAAGCTGCCGCGCCGGGAACTCGCATTGCTTCTACGAGACGACGGTCGGCGCCGCGCTGCCCGTGATCCGCACGCTGCGCGACCTCGTCGACACGGGCGACCGGGTGCATTCCATCCAGGGCATCCTGTCGGGCACGCTCGCCTACCTCTTCAACGTGTTCGACGGCTCGATGCCGTTCTCGGAGATCGTGCTCGCGGCGCGGGAGAGCGGCTTCACCGAGCCGGATCCGCGCGACGACCTTTCGGGCATGGACGTGGCGCGCAAGCTCACGATCCTGGCCCGTGAAATGGGCAGCACGATCGAGATCGGCGATTTCCCGGTGGAGAACCTGGTGCCCGAGAACCTGCGCGAGGTCGACCTCGACGAGTTCCTGCGGCGGCTCCCGGAGCACGACGAGGCGATGGCCGCGCGCTTCGACGCCGCCAGGAAACGGGGGCGCCGGCTGCGCTACATCGCGCGGCTCGACGAGCACGGCGCGGCGTCGGTGGGCCTCGAGGAAGTGCCGCCCGACAGCGCGTTCAGCCACATCAACCTGACGGACAACATCGTGCAGTTCGTCAGCGAGCGCTACTCGGCGAACCCGCTCGTCGTGCAGGGTCCCGGCGCCGGTCCGGAGGTCACCGCGGCCGGCGTGTTCGCCGATCTCCTGCGCCTCGCCGCGTTCGTGGGAGACGGCGTCTCGGTATGAGCGCGGCAGGCTCCGTCGCGGCGTTCGCGCCGGCGTCGATCGGCAACGTCGCCGTGGGCTTCGACATGCTCGGGCTCGCCGTCGCCGGCGTGGGCGATACGGTGACCGCGCGCCGGACGTCCGGGCGCGGCGTCCGGGTCGCCGCCGTGCTCGACCGCGACGGCGAGCCGCACCCGGAGCTCGCGGGAGCGGACGGGCGCAATACTGCCTCGATCGCCGCGGCCGCGCTGTGGGAGGCGCACGGCGCGGGAGGGCTCGAGCTCGTGGTCGAGAAGGGCATCCCGCTGGAATCCGGCATGGGCAGCTCGGCGGCCTCGGCGGTCGCCGCCGTCGTCGCGGCGAACGCGCTGCTCGAGCGGCCGCTCGCGCAGGAGGCGCTGCTGCCGTTCGCGCTCGAAGGCGAGCGTTTCGCGAGCGGCAGCGTGCATGCCGACAACGTCGCTCCCAGCCTGCTCGGCGGGCTCGTGCTGTGCCCGGTCCGGCTGCTGCCGCGCGCGGTGCGCATCGCGACCCCGGCCGGCGTGAGCAGCGTGCTGCTGCACCCGGAGCTGCGCGTCGATACCGCGAGCGCCCGCCGCTCGCTGGCACGCAGCGTGGAGATGGCGCAATGGCTGGAGCAGCAGGGCTGCCTGGCCGCGTTCATCGCCGCCTGCGAGCACGGCGAGGTCGCGCTCATCGGCGAGACGCTGCGCGACGTGATCATCGAGCCGCAGCGCGCGGCGCGCGTTCCGCCTTTTGCCGCGGTGAAGGCCGCGGCGCTCGAGGCGGGGGCGCTGGGCTGCTCGCTGTCCGGCAGCGGCCCTTCGATCTTCGCCCTGTGCGAGGACGCGCGGGCGAGCGCGGTCGCCGGGGCGATGGCCGCCGCCTGCCGCGAGACCGGCGTCGACTGCGAGACCTGGATCAGCCCGATGGACGCGCCCGGCGCCCGGTTGGTCACGCCGCCATGAGGTACGTGAGCACGCGTGGCGGCGAGAGCGCGTCCCTGGACGAAGCCCTCTCCCGGGGCCTCGCACGCGACGGCGGCCTGTTCCTGCCCGAGCCGCTCCCTGCATTCTCCCCGGACGCGTTCGCGGGCGCGACGGATATCGGCGCGGTCGCGAAGATCCTGCTCGCGCCGTTCTTCGCCGGCTCGCGCCTCGAGGGCTCGCTCGGCGCGATCGTGGACGAGACGTTCGCGTTCCCGGTGCCGCTGCGCGAGCTGTCGTTCGCGCCGGGCACGGCTTTCATGCTGGAGCTGTTCCACGGGCCGACCGCGGCGTTCAAGGACGTCGGGGCGCGTTTCCTCGCCGCCTGCCTGTCGCGGCTGGAGCAGGGTGACGGGCGCCCGCTCACGATCCTGGTCGCCACCTCCGGCGACACGGGCGGGGCCGTCGCGGGTGCCTTCCACGGGCGCCCCGGCGTGCAGGTCGTGGTCCTGTTTCCCGAGAAGCGCGTGTCGGCGCGCCAGCGCCACCAGCTCACGTGCTGGGGCGGCAACGTGCTCTCGCTGGAGGTGGCCGGGTCGTTCGACGACTGCCAGGCGCTCGTGAAGCAGGCGATGGGCGACGGCCCGCTCCGCGGGCGCTTCCGCTTCAGCTCGGCGAACAGCATCAACGTCGGTCGGCTGCTGCCGCAGTGCACGTACTACGCCTACGCCGCGCTCATGCGCTGGCGCGAGACCGGAGAGGCCCCGTCGTTCGTGATCCCGACCGGCAATCTCGGCAACGCGCTCGCGTGCGTGCTCGCGCGGCGCATGGGCCTGCCGATCGGCGACATCGTGCTCGCCACGAACGCGAACCGCCCGATCCCGGACTACCTGGAGAGCGGGGAGTGGAAGCCGCGGCCGAGCATCGCGACGCTCGCCTCCGCGATGGACGTCGGCGCGCCCAGCAACATGGAGCGGCTGCTCGAGCTGGTGGAGGATGTCGCGGCGGCGCGCCGGGAGCTCCGCGCGCGCTCGGTGAGCGACGCGGACATACGAGAGGCGATCGTGCAGGATCACCGCGAGCTCGGGTTCGCGACCTGTCCGCACACGGCGACGGCCACGTTCGTGTACCGCGCGCTCACCGACGCCGAGCGGCGCGCGAGCGAATGGATCCTCGTGGCGACCGCGCACCCGGCGAAGTTCGAAGCCATCGTCGAGCCGCTGATCGGGGGCCCGGTCGCGCTGCCCGAATCGCTGCGCGAGATACTCGCGCGGCCGTCACGTTCCGTTCGCATCGAGCCGGATCTCGGCTCGCTGGTTGCCGCGGTCGATGCGCATGCGCCTTGACGCGCGCGCGCGCACGGGACATAAATGACGCCCGTGCACGCACACGGTTACCGGAAGAGGGGATGAGCGAAACACTGCCAGCCGGGCTTGCGCCCGGCTACCTGCTGCCGCTGATCCTCGCCGCCCTGCTTCTCGCGTGGCTCCTCGTCGTCTACCGCCGGCGCCGGCAGGGCGCGCGCTCGCTGGCGAAGCTGTTTTCCAGCATCGCGTTCGACCGCATCGAGAATCTCGTCGTGCCGAACGTCGACGAAGGCGAGATCCAGATCGATCACCTGCTGCTGACGGCGCAGGGCCTGTTGATCGTCGACGTGAAGGACGTCACCGGCACCGTGTTCGGCGGCGACAAAATGCAGGACTGGACGGTGATCAGCAGCGAGCGGCGCTTCACGTTCTCGAATCCGCAGCCGGCACTGTTCGATCGCATCGCCGCGGTGCGCGAGATCGTGCGGCAGGTGCCGGTCGCGGGCAGGATCCTGTTCACCGACGGCGCCGAGTTCACGAAAGGCGTGCCGTCGCTGGTCTGCAAGGCGAGCGACCTGCTCGCGGAGTT
This sequence comes from Woeseiaceae bacterium, assembly GCA_035304345.1. Classification (GTDB taxonomy): domain Bacteria; phylum Pseudomonadota; class Gammaproteobacteria; order Steroidobacterales; family Woeseiaceae; genus IDS-8. The sequence continues at coordinate 117,011 of DATGQE010000070.1, forward strand.
CCAGGAAGCCGACAAGGCGGCCGCCCGCGCCCGGGTCGAGGCCTTCAGGCCGCAGTGGGAGCTCCTGCGCGGCCACGCCGCCCCCGCGCGGCCGGGTGGCTTGGTGCGCACCTGAACGCGGTGCGGTGCCGCCCGGCAGGCGGCGCGGTCAGTCGAGATCGAGCGAGCCCAGCACCAGCAGGTAGTAGCTGACGATGCCGATCACCTCGTTGTTCTCGATCACCGGCGCATGGCTGATCCCGCAGCGCTCGAACAGCCGCGCGCAGTGGCGGATGCTCATGTCGGGCCGCACGGAGATGACCGGCTTCGCCATGATCTCGTAGGCGTTGACCCGTTCGGGCGAACGATCCTTCGCGATCACCTGCTTGGCGATGTCCGAGAACAGGACCATCCCGTACTCGTCGTTGGGGTAGCGCTTCTTGACGATCAGGCTGGTCGCGCCGACGCGCTTCATGATGCGCATCGCCTCCATCACGTCGATGCGACCGTCGACCATCGTGACGTTTTCGCGCATCACCTGGCGGACGGTAATGTCCCTGATGTCTTTCATAGCTCCGTCTCCACGACATCGGTCAATTCTTCGGCCTGGCGTATGATGCCGACCGCGTCCTCGACGTCGATCTGCACGGCGATCCCCGTGCCCGGCTTGGTATCGAATTCACCGACTTCGGCGATGTGCTCCAGGATGCGGCGACTGAGATGCTCCTCGACGAGCATCAGGAGCACGTCGCGTTGCGCCGAGAGCGCCATGCCGAGGAAGCTCACGGGCTTGCTGAGGCCCTCGCCGCGCGCGTGCGTGATCACGGTGCAGCCTGTCGCGCCGGCCTCGCGTGCCGCGTCCATCACCGCTTTCGTCTGGCGGTCTTCGACGAATACGACGAGCAGTTTGAAATGCATGTCAACATTCTCCCTGGAGAAATCCGGACAATCAGCCAGGCTCCTGGTCTTGCGGAGGGGTCAGGGTGCGAAGGCGCTGGGCGCGCCGCTCGAGTAATGCGTTGATCTGCGCGTAGGCAAGTACCGTTATCACCGGGTGCGCGGCGGCCAGCGCCAGCAACCCGAAACCGTCCACCAGCTCGCTTCGGCCCGGCACCTGCTGGGCGAGGCCGAGGCCCAGGGCGGTGACGACGGGCACGGTCACCGCCGAGGTGCTCACGCCGCCGACATCGTAAGCCACGGAAGTGATGGCGCGCGGCGCGAATAACGTTTGCACGATGATAACCGCATAGGTGGCGGCGATGCACCAGTGGAGGGGTATGCCGGCCGCGATGCGCACCGTGCCCACGGTGACGCCGAGCGCCACCCCCAGCGCCGCCGCGACCCGCAGGCCCCACGCGTTGATGGTGCCGCCCGAGAGCTCCTGGACGCGGCCGGCGATTGCGAGCAGCGCCGGCTCGGCGATGGCCGCGCCGAAAGCCAGGCAGAAGGCGAAGGCGAAGATGAGCCGATAGTCCCACCAGCCGGGTGCCTGCTCCGGCAGCCTCGCGGTCGTGAAGGCGACGAGCTGGTCCACCATCAGCCGGCCGACGGGGAAGAGCGCCTGCTCGAGCCCCAAGAGGAAGATGCCGAGCCCGGCCAGCATGAGCACGAAGCCCGCGCCGAGCTGCACGGGTTCCGCGAACTGGCGATGCAGGACGACGCGGTGGAAGAACAGCATGAAGGCGGCGATCGGCACGACGCTCAGGGTGGTGTCCCCGATCATCCGCAGGATCGCGAGCATCAGGTCCATGCCAGCACCGCCGTGTACAGCATCACGAAGAGCATCGGGACGAGGAGGATCAGCGCGATCATGCCGAAGCCGTCGGTGAGCGGATTGCGCTCCGCCAGCGAGGAGGCGAGGCCGATGCCGAGCGCCGTGACCAGGGGAACCGTGATGACGGAGGAGGTGACGGCCCCGGAATCGTAGGCGATGCCGACTGCTTCGGGCGGGGCGACGAAGGTGATGGCGATCACCAGCAGGTAGCCTCCCGCGACGAGCTTCGGCAGCGACCAACCGAACACGATGCGTGTGACGCCGAGCACCAGGGCGGCGCCGACGGCCAGGGCCACCGCGAGCCGCAGGCCGAGGGCGTAGCGGGACAGCGCCGGCGCGGTATCCGCGATCGAGCCGCCCGCCGCGGCGACCTTCGCCGCCTCGCCGGCGACGGCCGTCAGCGCGGGCTCGGCCAGCGTGGTCCCGAAGCCCAGCAGGAAGGCGAAGGCGAGCAGCCAGGCGAAGCTGCCGCGCGAAGCGAGCGCGTAGGCCAGTGCGTCACCGACGGGGAACAACGCAATTTCCAGCCCGTACACGAACAGCGTCAGGCCGACCACTACGAGCACCGCGCCCTGTGCGAGGACGGCCAGGTCGGAGACGGGGCGATCCAGGACGATCGTCTGGAAAAACAGGATGACGATGAGCACGGGAGCGAGGTCCCGCAGGCTGCCCAGTGCCATCCGCCAGAACAAACGCATCCGCCGCCCCGACCTTTGTCAGCTCAGCGGTCGAACGGCGATTGTGCTGTCATCCACGCTGTATCGGCAGAATTGCGCTGGATCTTTCCCTCTCGTCAAGCCTTGTTTCCCTGGTTCGGTGGCTATGGCGATTTGGACCAGTATAGCATCCGCCCCTCAGCCCGACGGAAGCCGGAAAAGCTCTGCCGCGTTGTCCGTCGACGCGCGCGCGAGCGCTTCTTCGCTCACCTGCATCGCCTCCGCGGTCACGCGCAGCACCTCGCGCAGGTACATCGGCTCGTTGCGGCGGGTTTTCGGCATCGGCGAGAGCGTCCGCGGCAGCAGGTAGGGCGCATCGGTCTCGATCAGGACCCGGTCGAGCGGCAGCCCGGCCACGGCCTCGCGCAGCGCGCCGCCCCGGCGCTCGTCGCAGATCCAGCCGGTGATGCCGATGTACAGGCCGAGGTCCAGGTATTCGCGGAGCATTCGGGCATCGCCGGTGAAGCAATGGGCGACGCCGCCCGCAAGCGCGTCCATTCGCGGGGCGAGGATCTCGAGGAAATCGTCGTGCGCGTCGCGCTGGTGGAGGAACACGGGCAGGCCGCAGTCGGCGGCCAGCGCGAGCTGGCCCTCGAACGCCTGCCGCTGCGCGTCACGCGGGGAGAAGTCGCGGAAGTAGTCGAGGCCGCATTCGCCGACCGCGACCACGGCCGGGTGGGTCGTGAGCTCGCGCAGCACGCGGGCCGCCGCCGGCGACCAGTCGCTCGCGTGATGCGGATGCAGGCCGGCGGTCGCGAACAGCCGGCCCGGCCAGGCCTCGGCAAGGGCCGCCGCCTGCAGGCTCGATTCGACCGAGCTGCCGGTGACGATCATGCGCGCGACGCCGTGCTCGCGGGCGCGCTCGATGACGGCGTCGCGGTCGTCGTCGAACGAGTCGTGGGCCAGGTTCACGCCGATGTCGATCAGTTCGTCGAGAGAAGGCTTTTCCGGGTTCATCGGGGTCTCCAGCGAAAGATCGCCGCGCCGAGCACGAGGAACACGGCGCTCATGGCGGTCAGCACGGCGAGATCGACGCCGACGTCCGCGAGGCCGGCGCCGTCGAGCATGATCGCCCGCGCCGCCTCGAGCATCCAGGTCAGCGGGAACACCTTCGACAGGTCGATGACCCACCGGCTGGCGCCCTCGAGGGGAAACCAGACGCCGGACAGCAGCATCATCGGCCAGGTGACGAGATTCAGCAGGCCGCCCGCCAGCTCCTCGCTCGTGACCCGCGCCGCGACGACCAGGCCCATCGCGATCAGGCACACCGCGCCCAAGGAGGCCACGGCGAGCAGCGCCCAGTAGCTGCCCTCCATGCGGATGTCGAGCAGCCAGGCCGTGCCCGCGAACACGGCGATCGTGATGGCGATGATCAGGACGAAGCGCGAGGCCACCTGGGCGAGCACGAACTCGAGCGGCGTGAGCGGCGTCGCGCGCAGGCGTTTGAGGAAACCGTTCTTGCGGTAGCGGACGACGACGTAGCCCACGCCGAACAGGCAGCTGAACATCATGTTCATGCCGAGGATGCCGGGCAGCACCCAGTCGACATAGCGCAGGGCCTCGCCTTCGATCTCCGCCTTCACGATGCGGCCCTCCGGATCCGTTTCGCGCAACGCGAGCTCGACGAAGTAGCCCTTCGGCGAGCCCGGATTCACCCAGTACTGCGCGGGCGGCTCGAGCCGCAACAGCAGGTCGAGCTCGTGGTGTGCCACCTTGCGCACGGCCTCGTCCTCGTCGTGCAGCGGCACGAAACGCACGTAGCGGGTCGCGAGGAAGGGGTGGGCGGTCTCGTCGACGGTGTCGGCCTGCTGCAGCACCCCGACTGTGTACTGCGGCCGCGAGGTGTCTCCGAAGATGAAATAGAGGCCGATCATGAGCACGAACGGCAGGAGCACGTTCCAGCCGAGCGTGCCGCGGTCGCGGACGAACTCCAGGTTACGCGCACGAAAGACCGCCCAGATGCGTTTCAGCATGATCCCGGCTCGCTCACGCGCGCAGCGAATGGCCGGTGAGGTCGAGGAACAGGTCTTCGAGATTCGGCTGCCGGATCCGCAGGCGGTTCAGGCCGTGCACCTGCGAGGCGAGCTGCCGCAGGCTCTCGTTGACGTCGGTGGTCGGGATCTCGACGACGCCGCGCGCCTCGACCACCCGGTGCTCGATGCCGCCGAGCGCGTCACGCACGTCCTCCACCGGCAGCTCGATCAGGACGTTCGGGTAGTGGCTTTCGAGCAGCGACCGCGGAGATCCCTGCGCGACGATGCGGCCGGCGTCCATGATGGCGATCTCGTCGCACAGGATCTCCGCCTCCTCCATGTAATGCGTGGTGAGCACGACCGTCGTGCCGCGCTCCCGGATGCGCTCGACCAGCGCCCAGAAGTTGCGCCGGGCCTGCGGGTCGAGCCCGGTCGTCGGCTCGTCGAGGAACACCAGCCGCGGCGCGTTCACCAGCGCCACGGCGAGCAGGAGGCGCTGCCGCTGGCCGCCGGACAGTGCGCGGTTGTCGCGGTGCTGGAGGTCGCCGAGCGAGCACTCGTCGATGATCTCGTCGAGGTCGGCCCCGCGGTCGTAGAGGCTCCGGAACAGCTCCAGCGTCTCGCGCACGGTGAGGAAATCCTGCAGCGCGGTGTGCTGGAACTGGATGCCCGATTCCTCGCGGAACCGGCGCCCCGCCGGCTCGCCGAAGTACCGCACCTCGCCGGACGTGGCGGGGGTCACGCCCTCGATGATCTCGACGGTCGTCGTCTTCCCGGCCCCGTTCGGCCCGAGGAGCCCGAAGCAGCTCCCTTCCGCCACGGCGAAGCTGACGCCGTCCACGGCGAGCACGCCGGGATAGCGCTTCACGAGCCGGCGTGCCTCGAGCACGATCGCCATCGGGTCTCCGGGAAGCCGAAAAACGCGAAGATTACCGCTCGGGAGGTCCCGGGGACAGGCTCTGCCCCGGGGCGATTCAAACCGTGAGCCGCGCCGGGGCATCTGAGGACCGGTAACCCCCTCACGAGGAGCTTCGCATGCTGAGACATTCCCTGGCGATCGCGGCGCTGGCCGGGCTGGTCGCGTTCGCCCCCGCCGCGCACGGGCTCGGGCTGGATTTCGGGCTCAACAAGGACATCCGGATCGCACCCGGCAGCGAAACCGACGGCCGCTCGACCGTGAACGGCGACATCGAGGTCGGCCGGGACGCGGTCGTGAACGGCGACCTCCACACCGTGAACGGCGGGATCGACATCGAGGCCAACGCCAGGGTGCGCGACGCGGAGAGCGTCAACGGCCGGATCCGCGTGGGCGAGGGGGCGACCGCCGGGATCGTCAAGAGCGTCAACGGGGCGATCAGCGTGGCGGGCGACGCCATGGTCCGGCAGGTCGACCTCGTGAACGGCCGCATCGACATCGAGCCGGGCGTCCGGGTCGAGCGGGGCGTGAGCAACGTGAACGGTGCGATCCGCATCGCCGGCGCCGAGATCGGAGCGGATCTCGAGACGGTGAACGGCGACGTCCGGCTGTCCGAGGGCGCGCAGGTCGCCGGCGACCTGGTCGTCCGGAAGCCCCGGGGCTTCAACGCCGACCGGCGGCGGCTGCCGGAAATCGTCGTCGGACCGGGGGTCAGGATCGACGGCGAGATCGTGCTGGAGCGGGAGGTCGAGCTGTACCTGAGCGAGACCGCCGAGGTCGGGGGGGTGCGGGGCGTCATGAGCCTCGGGGACGCGGTGCGCTTCAGCGGGGAGCACCCCTGATCCCGGCCCCGGCCGACCCCCGTTTGCTTTGCCCAAGGAGGCCGTAAAATAGCGGGGTGCGTTCCCCCCGCTCCCAGCTCTCGCTGTTTCCGGACGGTGCCGCCGCCCTGCACCTGCCGGCGTTCTCCGTGCGCAAGAGCGCGCGCGCCAAGCGCCTCACGATCAAGGTCTTCCCGAGGGGACGCGTCGAGGTCGTGGTGCCGCGCCGGACGCGGGCCGCGGACGTGCAGGCGTTCGTGGCCGAGAACGCGGGCTGGATCCGCGAGGCGCGCAACGCTTTCGCGGTGGAGCACCTGCCCGAGGACCTCGCCCTGCCGTCCACGATCCGGCTGCGCGCGCTGGGCAGGACGGTGCGCGTGCGCTACGTGCGCCGCCGCGATCTCCGCTCGGTGCGCTGCCGCACGGTCGGCCAGGTCCTCGAGCTCACCGGGCCCGTGGACGACGAGTCGGCCTGCCTCGCGGCGCTGAGGCGCTGGCTGTGCCAGCTCGCGCGCGTCGAGCTCGAGCCGCAGCTCGAGCGGCTGGCCGCGCGGATGCGCACGCCCTACCGCAAGCTGCAGATCCGCGCGCAGCGCACCTGCTGGGGCAGCCACAGCTCGAGCGGCACCATCAGCCTGAACTTCTGCCTGCTGTTCCTGAAGCCGGAGCTGGTGCGCTACCTGATGGTGCACGAGCTCGCGCATGGCCGGCACATGAACCACTCGGCACGGTTCTGGAAGCTGGTGGAGCAGTTCGAGCCCGACTACGAGCGCCTCGACAAGGCGCTCACCGACAGCTGGCGCGAAGTTCCCGCCTGGCTCGGCATCTACTGAGCGCCCCCGCGGCCGGGGCCACGCGTCAGCCTTCGCCCAGGAGCTCGCGCAGGTTGATCACCGCGGCATTCGCGCGCGCGAGGTAGTTCGCCATCACGAGCGAATGGTTGGCGAACAGGCCGTAACCGCCGCCGTTCAGCACGACCGGCGAGCGCAGCGGCTGGATGCTGGCCTCGAGCTCGCGGATGATCTGGCGCACGCTGGCCTCGGCGTTCTTGTCCTTCAGCACCTGCGCGAAGTCGAACTCCGCGGCGCGGAAGAAGTGCAGCAGGGCCCACGCGGTGCCGCGCGCCTCGAAGAAGACGTCGTCCACCTCGAGCCAGGGCGTGCGCACGTCGACGCGGTCGCCGAAAGGCGAGGTGGCCTCGGCCGCGCGGTCCCCGGCGAGGTCCGTGTTGATCACGTCCCGCGTCACGCTGTTGCCGAGCCGGCGGGTGAGGCTGCCCAGGCGCTTCTCCACCTGCGCCAGCCATTCGCGCAGGTTGTCGGCGCGTGCGTAGAAGCGGGCCGGCGGCTCGCGGCTGCCGGTGAGCCGGTCCCGGTAGCGGGTGAAGCCCTCGATGGCCTCGCGGTAGCGGGCTTCGGCGGGCGGCAGGAGCCAGGAGTCCATCTCGGTGAAGAACAGCGGCTCGGCGACCGCGAGGTCGGGGTCCTCGCGCGACTGCGACTGGCTGCGGCTGTAATCGTTGCGAAACACGCGCGCGAGGTCGCGCACCTGCTGTAGCACGCCGTATTCCCAGTTCGGGATGTTGTCCAGGAAAACGCCGGGGGAGAGCCGGTCGTTGCTCAGGAAGCCGCCCGGCTTGTCGAGCAGTGTCCGGGCCACCCGGATCAGCGTGTCCGTCGAGGCATAGCCCACGACCACCCGCTCGGAATCGGGGTTGCGGTTCACCCAGAACACGTCCGGTTCGCCGGACCAGTAGACGCACAACGCCGTGAACAGGAGCAGCAGCGCGCCGGCACCGAACAGCGCGGGCCTGAGCCAGGCGGGGTGCTGGCGAGGCGTTGCGTTGCCGGCCTGGCGGCGTCTGAAGATCATGTAGCGTTAGCGAATGCTGGCGGACCCGGGGGTCGGACGCCCAAGTGTAGCAGACCCCTCGAACCCGTCACGCGGCCTGGGAGGAGCGCGCAAGCTGTCGCAGCACGTAGTGCAGGATTCCGCCGTGCATGAAGTAGTCGCGCTCCTTCGGCGTGTCGATCCGGACCTTCGCCTCGAACACGATCGGCTCGCCTTCGTCCGGGGTCGCGGTGACCCGCACGGTGCTGCCGAGCGTCCCCGCCAGCCCCTCGATGTCGTAGCGCTCGCGGCCGGTCAGGCCGAGCGAGGCGGCGGTCTCGCCGTTCATGAACTGCAGCGGCAGCACGCCCATCCCGATCAGGTTCGACCGGTGGATGCGCTCGAAGCTGGAGGCGATGACGGCCTTGACCCCGAGCAGCAGCGTGCCCTTCGCGGCCCAGTCGCGCGACGAGCCGGTGCCGTACTCGGCGCCCGCGATGACGAGCAGCGGCGTGCCTTCCTGCTTGTAGCGCAGGGCCGCGTCGTAGATCGTCATCTGCTCGCCGCTCGGCTGGTGGCGCGTCCACCCGCCCTCGGTGCCCGGTGCGAGCTGGTTGCGCAGGCGGATGTTGGCGAACGTGCCGCGCATCATCACCTCGTGGTTGCCGCGCCGCGAGCCGTAGGAGTTGAAGTCGTGCGGCTCCACGCCGTGCTCGATCAGGTATTTCGCGGCCGGGCTGTCAGGCGCGATGCTGCCGGCGGGCGAGATGTGATCCGTGGTCACGGAATCCCCGAGCAACGCCAGGACCCGCGCGCCGCGGATGTCCTCGAGCGGCTCCGGTTCCAGCGTCATGCCTTCGAAGTAGGGCGGGTTCTTCACGTAGGTCGAGCTCTCGTCCCACGCGTAGATCTCCCCGGCCGGCACCTGGAGGCGGTTCCAGTTCTCATCCCCGGCGAACACGCTCGCATAGCTCGAACGGAACATGTCGGAGTCGATGTGCCGCTGCACGATCTCCTGGATCTCCGACTGCTTCGGCCAGATGTCGCGCAGGTAGACCGGGTTGCCCTGCGCATCCTCGCCGAGCGGCTCGTCGAGGAGGTTCTTCTCCATCGAGCCGGCGAGCGCGTAGGCGACGACGAGGGGCGGCGAGGCGAGGAAGTTCATGCGCACCATCGGGTGGATGCGGCCTTCGAAGTTGCGGTTGCCGGACAGAACCGCGCAGCCGACGATGTCGCCTGCACGCACGGCTTCCGTGATCTCCGGCAGGAGCGGCCCGGAGTTGCCGATGCACGTGGTGCAGCCGTAACCGACCACGTAGAAGCCGAGCGCCTCGAGGTCCGCGATGAGCCCGGCCTTGCTCAGGTAATCGGTGACGACCTTCGAGCCCGGTGCCAGGCTCGTCTTGACCCAGGGCTTCGCCTGCAATCCGCGCTCGCGCGCCTTGCGGGCCAGCAGGCCGGCACCGACCATCACGGCCGGGTTGGAGGTGTTCGTGCAGCTCGTGATCGCCGCGATCAGGACCGCGCCGTCCTTGATCTCGACGTCGTGGCCGTCCCAGCGGGCGCGCGCCGAGCCGCCTCCCTTGCGCTCCGCGACGGTCAGCTCGAGGTGGTCGCGGTACACGGAGGATGCACGGCTCAGCGGGATGCGGTCCTGCGGCCGTCGCGGGCCGGCGATGCTGGGCTCCACGCTGCCGAGGTCGAGCTCCAGGAGCTCGCTGTATTCCGCGGGCTCCGCGCCGTCGTGGCGCCACAGGCCCTGCTCCTTCGCGTATGCCTCGATGAGGCGGATGCGCTCCGGGTCGCGCCCGGTCAGCTCGAGGTAGCGCAGCGTCTCGCCGTCGATCGGGAAGATCGCGCAGGTGCTGCCGAACTCGGGCGACATGTTGCCGAGCGTCGCGCGGTCCGCGACCGGCAGGTCGGCGAGGCCGTCGCCGAAGAACTCGACGAACTTGCCCACCACGCCGCGCTCGCGCAGCATCTGGGTCACGGTCAGGACGAGGTCGGTGGCGGTCGCGCCCTCGCGGAGCGTGCCCGTCATCTTGAAGCCGACGACCTGCGGTATCAGCATCGTGATCGGCTGTCCCAGCATCGCCGCTTCCGCCTCGATGCCGCCGACGCCCCAGCCGAGCACGCCGAGGCCGTTGACCATCGTCGTGTGCGAGTCGGTGCCGACCAGCGTGTCGGGATAAGCGGCGCGCATCCCGGCGCTTTCACCCTCGGTGTCGAAGACCACCCGGGCCAGGTACTCGAGGTTGACCTGGTGCACGATGCCGGTGTTCGGGGGCACCACGCGGAAGTTCCTGAACGCCGTCTGGCCCCAGCGCAGGAACGTGTAGCGCTCCTTGTTGCGGTTGAACTCGATCTTGTTGTTCAGGTCGAGCGCGTTGCGCGAGCCGTAGCGGTCGACCTGCACGGAGTGGTCGATCACGAGCTCGGCCGGGGACAGCGGATTGATGCTCTCGGCCTTGCCGCCCAGCCGTACCACGGCATCGCGCATGGCGGCGAGGTCGACCACGGCGGGCACCCCGGTGAAGTCCTGGAGGATGACCCGCGCGGGCGTGAACGAGATCTCGGTCGAGGGCTCGGCTTTCGGGTCCCAGTTCGCGAGCGCGAGGATGTGCTCGCGCGTCACGTCGCGGCCGTCCTCGAACCGGAGCAGGTTCTCGAGCAGGATCTTGAGCGAGTAGGGCAGCCGGGCCACGCGTCCGTCCTTGACGGCGTCCAGGCGGTAGATCTCGTATTTTTTGCCGTGCACGTCGAGTGTCGAACGGGCGCCGAAGCTGTCCTTCATCATCGGTCTCCGGGAGTTTCTGGTTCTCGGGAGCGGGGCCGCGGCTTCGCTGGAAGGAGGAGCCGTGGCGCGGGCCGCCATTATAGCAGTCCGCGCGAATGCGCTCAGACGGCGGCTTCGAGCACCGCGTTCGCCGCGTGGCCGGGCGCGGCGCTCCGTGCCTCCGCAATGGTGGCGCCGCCGAGGCAGCGGTCGCCGTCGTAGAACACGACGAACTGGCCCGGCGCGACGGCACGCTGCGGGCGGGCGAACGTCACCTCCAGCCGGCCGTCCGGCAGCGCGCGCACGCGGCAGTCCTGGTCGGGCTGGCGATGGCGGACCTTCGCCCGGCACGCGCGCCCGGGCCCGAGCCCGTCCGGCGGCGTGCCGATCCAGGTCGGGTCGGCGGCGACGAGCCCGCCGGCGTACAGCCGCGGGTCGTCGCCCTGGACGACGACGAGGGCGTTCGCCTGCGCGTCCTTCGCCGCGACGTACCAGGGCGCGTCGTCCGCATCGTCGCGGCCCCCGATGCCGAGGCCCTGCCGCTGGCCGATCGTGTAGTACGGCAGCCCGGCGTGGCGGCCGACCGTGCGGCCGTCCGCCGTCCGGATCGGGCCCGGCTCGGCCTCGAGCCAGCGCGAGAGGAACTCGCGAAAGGGCCGCTCGCCGATGAAGCAGATGCCGGTGCTGTCCTTCTTGTCGAACACCGGCAGGCCGCGGTCGCGTGCCAGGGCACGCACCTCCGCCTTGGTGAGGCCGCCGAGCGGGAACACGGCGTCCGCCAGCGCGTCCGCGGGCACCGCGTGCAGGAAGTAGCTCTGGTCCTTGTCCCGGTCGCGCGCCTTGTACAGCCGCACCTCGCCGGCTTCGTGGCGGAGCGCGGCGTAGTGGCCCGTCGCCACGCGCTCGGCGCCCAGGCGCGCGGCGTAGCGGCGGAAGGCGCCGAACTTGATGTGCCGGTTGCAGAGGACGTCCGGGTTGGGCGTGCGGCCGGCGCGGTACTCGCGCAGGAAATACGCGAACACCTCGTCGCGGTACTCGCGGGCGAAGTTCACGTGGTGCAGCGGGATCCCGAGCGCGTCGCAGACCCGGCGCGCGTCCTGCAGGTCGGCGGCCGCGGTGCAGTAGCCGTCGTCGTCCTGCCAGTTGGTCATGTGCAGCGCGTGCACGTCCGCCCCGGCGTCCGCGAGCAGCATCGCCGCGACGGCCGAGTCCACGCCGCCGGACAGGCCGACCACCACGCGCCGGCCGCGCACAGTCTCGAGATCCAGGGAGTCCATCACGCGCCGGATTATACGCGCGTACTGACCGGTCGGCGCCGCCCCCCGGGGGTTACACGAGGCAGGCGCTCGCGATGACGGCGTCGACGTTCTGCTGCACCGGCATCAGGGGCGCCAGGAGGTCCGTCGGCTGCCGCACGCCCGCGAGGTAGTCGTCCACGCAGCGGATCACGACGGGCGAGCGTAGCGACGGCCGGCGCCGGCGCAAATCGTCCGGCGAGTACCAGTGCACCGCGTGCACGCCGTCCTCCAGCGGCCGGCTCCGGCTCTCCGAGAGGAGGTTCGCGACGTACACGATGCGCAGGAACTGCTGGCGCGATTGCGGGTGGATCCAGAGGTACACGCCGAGCAGGCTCTCCACCTCGACAAGGCAGCCCGTTTCCTCGAGCGTTTCGCGCACCACGGCGGCCTCCGGGGATTCGTTCGCCTCGATGTGGCCGCCGGGCTGGGTGATCACGAGGGCGCCCGAGACGCGCTCCTCGACGACGAGGAAGCGGCCGTCACGCGGCACTACGGCGGCGACTGTGAGGTCCGTCGGGAGCACGATCGCCGGGTCAGATTCCGAGCTGGCGGAACTCGATCTCGACTTCGCTGGCGTGCCAGATCTCGTCGAACATCCGGCCGTAGACCCTCGCGATCGACGGCTCGTAGGTGTCGGCGATGCCTTCCCAGCGGCTGGCCTGCAGGCGATAGACGAGGGCGGTCTCGTCGGCGATGCAGAAGGACTCGGCGTGCGTGCGCAGGTCCTCGCGGACGTGCCGGAACTCGATGTAGGTGTTCAGCCGGCGCCCCAGGTGAACGAAGGCATTGCCGTTCTTGACGGCGCGGGACGGGTCGGCGATCAGGACGCGGATGCGGGCATAGGCCTGCGACAGCACGAGCCGCTTGACGACCTCGAGGAAATCCGGGTCGTCGTAGATCCCGGGCTCGAGATCGTGGGTGAAGATCGACACCCGGCGCGTCGCCTCGTTCGCGACCTCGATCACCGCGCGGCGCATTTCCTCCTGGGTAGAGATCACCCAGCGACGACCTTTCTTCCGTGTCGTTTCCATCGTCATTCGCGTTGTTGCACCCTAAAGCTGACAACACCTGCGCTTAGCCTCGGTGCCGCGGCGAACGAGCTTCCCTTGCAAAAGCGGCCTCTGCGGAGGACCTCGATTCAGTCGCCGATGTCGCGGTGAGATTATGTTACCGGTGCCACCGGGCCCCCGTTGCCAACTGCGTCACGTTTTAGGGAGATTGCACCGGCGGCGGGCGTTCGCAAAGGTGAACGCTGCTCTTGACGGTGCGGGCGCGTTCTGCTTCGTGCCGGCGGCTCGAAGGCTGCCTGCAGGCATGCCTACGGTAACGCAAATCGCGGCGGCCGGCTACGACGAGCGGGCGAGCGTCGCCGCGAGCCCGGTGTAGGTCGCGGGCGTGAGCTCGAGCAGGCGCCGCTTCGCGTCCTCGGGGATGTCGAGCGTGGCGATGAACTCGTGCAGGACCTCGCGGCTCACCTTGCGGCCGCGCGTGAGCGCCTTCATCTTCTCGTACGGTTCCGGGATGCCGTGACAGCGCATCACCGTCTGCACGGCTTCGCCCAGGACTTCCCACGCGTCCTCGAGGTCGCGGGCGATGGCCGCCGTGTCCGCCTGCACCTTCTCGAGCCCGGCGAGGATCGAGCGGATTGCGAGCAGCACGTGGCCGGCGGCGACGCCGAAGTTGCGCTGCACGGTCGAGTCGCTCAGGTCGCGCTGCCAGCGCGACACCGGCAGCTTGTCGGCGAGGTGGCCGAGCAGGGCGCCGGCGACGCCGAGGTTGCCCTCGGCGTTCTCGAAGTCGATCGGGTTCACCTTGTGCGGCATGGTCGAGGAGCCGATCTCGGCGTCCCTGATGCGCAACCGGAAGTAGCCCAGGGAGATGTAGCCCCACATGTCCCGGCACAGGTCGAGGAGCACGGTCGTGCAGCGGGACAGCGCGTGCAGGTACTCCGCCATCCAGTCGTGCGGCTCGATCTGCGTCGTGAGCGGGTTGGGGGAGAGGCCCAGCGACTCGACGAACCGGCGGCTCAGGTCCGGCCAGTCGACCCCGGGACACGCGACCACGTGCGCGTTGAAGTTGCCCACCGCGCCGTTCATCTTGCCGCGCACCTCCACGGCGGACCAGCGGGCCTGCGCGTGCGCGAGGCGCGTCGCGAACACGGCGAGCTCCTTGCCCAGCGTGGTCGGGCTCGCCGCCTGGCCGTGGGTGCGGGCCAGCATCGGCAGGGCCGCGTGCTCGTGGGCCAGCGCGCGGAGCCTCCCGACCACCTCTTTCAGGGCGGGAACGAGCACGTTGTCGCGCCCGAACCTCAGCATCAGCGCGTACGCGAGGTTGTTGATGTCCTCCGACGTGCAGCCGAAGTGGATGAAATCGCCCGCGTTGCCGACGGCCTCCGAGCCTAGCTGCTTGCGCAGGAAGTACTCCACGGCCTTGACGTCGTGGTTGGTCGTCGCCTCGATCTTGCGGATGGCTTCCGCGTCCTCTGCGGTGAAGCCGTCGACGATGCGGTTCAGGGCGCCCTTCACGACCGGCGACAGGGGCGGGAGCGGCTCGAAGGAGGGCTCGTCGGCGAGCCACTGCAACCAGCGGACCTCGACCAGCACGCGGTAGCGGATCAGGCCGTACTCACTGAAGATGTCGCGCAGCGGGCCGACTTTCGCGGCGTAACGGCCGTCGAGTGGCGACAGTGCCCTGATGCTCATGACCGGCTTGACTCGAGCGCTCCCGCAGTACTGGCAGGCGGAGCGCGAATCATACACTATTGCACCCCGTTTCAGCCGCGCCTGGAGAGCACGAGGGACGAGGAATGAGCGACAAGTTCCGGACGGAAAAGGACAGCCTGGGTGAGTTGCGCGTGCCGGAGGATGCGCTCTGGGGGGCGCAGACGCAGCGTGCCGTGGACAACTTCCCCATCAGCGGGCTGCGCATGCCGCGGCGTTTCATCGCCGCCCTCGGGCTGGTCAAGTGGGCGGCCGCGGGCGCGAACGCGGAGCTCGGCCTGATGAAGAGCGACAAGGCCATCGCGATCCAGAAAGCGGCACTGGAGGTGGCCGAGGGCCGCCACGACGCGCATTTCCCGATCGACGTGTTCCAGACCGGCTCGGGCACGAGCTCCAACATGAACGCGAACGAAGTCATCGCGCGGCTCGCGAGCGAGCGCCTCGGGGCGCCGGTGCACCCGAACGACGACGTGAACATGAGCCAGAGCAGCAACGACGTCATCCCGACGTGCGTGCACGTCAGCGCGGCGCTCGGGCTTAAGGAGGCGCTGCTGCCGGCCCTCGCGCACCTCGAGGAAACGCTGCGCAAGAAGGCGGAGTCCGTCGCGGGCATCGTCAAGACCGGGCGCACGCACCTGATGGACGCCATGCCGGTCACGCTCGGCCAGGAGATCGAGGGCTGGGCGTCGCAGGTCGCGAGCTGCCGGGCGCGGCTGGAAGACACGCGCGGGCGCCTGACCGCGATCGCGCAGGGCGGCACGGCGGTCGGCACAGGCATCAACGCGCACCCGCGCTTCGGCGCCAAGGTGGCGGTGCTGCTCGGCGAGCAGACCGGTATCGAGTTCCGCCAGGCGCCCTCGCTGTTCGAGGCGCTGTCGAGCCAGGACACCGCGGTCGAGACCTCGGGGCAGCTCAAGGTGCTCGCGGTCGCGCTCATGAAGATCGCCAACGACCTGCGCTGGATGAATTCCGGTCCGCTCGCGGGCCTCGCCGAGATCGAGCTGCCGGCACTGCAGCCCGGCTCGAGCATCATGCCGGGCAAGGTCAACCCGGTGATCCCCGAGGCGGTGGCGATGGTCGCGGCGCAGGTCATCGGCAACGACGCGGCGATCACCGTCGCGGGCCAGTCCGGCAACTTCCAGCTCAACGTCATGCTGCCGCTCGTCGCGCACAACCTGCTCCAGAGCATCGAGATCCTGGCGAACGCCGCCACCTGCCTCGCGGACAAGGCGATCGCCGGGTTCACCGTGAAGGAAGAGAACCTGCGCGTCGCGCTCGACCGCAACCCGATCCTCGTGACGGCGCTGAACCCGGTGATCGGGTACGAGAAGGGCGCCGCGGTCGCGAAGAAGGCGTACGCCGAAGGGCGCCCCGTGAAGGAAGTGGCCAGGGAGCTCACGGACCTGACGGACGAGGAGCTGGACCGCCTGCTGGACCCGGCGGCGCTGACCGAGGGCGGTATCCGGCATTGAGGTGCGGCCCGCATCCATGACGCGAACGCACGTCCCGTCCCGGCCGCCGGGCGCGGGCGGGGCGCCGCCGTGAGCGCGCCGACGGCCGCGGAGGTGCGCGCCCGGCTCGCCGGCACCCGCCTGCCCGAGGATCCCCGCCGCGTCGCGCTGCCGCCGGGATTCGAGCGCTGGCCGCCCGAGCTCAGGGCACGCGTCGATCAGGGCCTGCACCCCGCGGGCGTGCTGGTGCCGCTCGTGGACCGGCCGCAGGGGCTCACGGTGCTGCTGACGCGGCGGGCGGCGCACCTGCGCTACCATCCCGGCCAGGTGGCCTTCCCGGGCGGGAGGCTGGAGCCCGGCGATCCCGACGTGCGCGCGGCGGCGCTGCGCGAGGCGCACGAGGAAGTCGGGATCGCGCCCTCCGAGGTGGAGATCGCGGGCTACCTCGAGCCGGTGCTCAGCGTGACGGGCTATGCGGTGACCCCGGTCGTGGGGCTCGTGGCGCCCGGCGTGGAGCTCGTGATCGACCCGGGGGAGGTGCAGCACGCGTTCGAGGTGCCGCTCGCCTTCCTGCTCGATGCCCGCAATGCGCGGCAATCGGCGCGCGAGCTCCACGGCGTGCACGTGCCGATCGTCGAGTTCGAGTACGCGCACGAGAGAATCTGGGGCCTGACCGCCCACATTCTCATGATCCTGAGGAGTAGGATCATGGGAAACAATCCGTTATGAGCGAAATCCAGAAACTGCTCGAAGTCATGGCGCGGCTGCGGGATCCGGCGGACGGCTGCCCGTGGGACCGCGAGCAGGACTTCGCGAGCATCGCGCCGTACACGCTCGAGGAGGCCTACGAGGTCGCCGACGCGATCGCGCGCGACGACCTCGCCGCGCTGCGCGAGGAGCTCGGCGACCTCCTGTTCCAGGTGGTGTTCCATGCCCGCCTGGCGGAGGAGGCGGGGGCGTTCGACTTCGACGCGGTGGCGGCGGCGATCACGGACAAGCTCGTGCGGCGCCATCCGCACGTGTTCGGCACCCCCGAGGAGCGGGCGCGCGGGGCGGAGCCGGGTGCCTGGGAGCGCATCAAGGCGGAGGAGCGGCGCGGCAAGGAGGACCCCGGTGCCGGCGCGCTCGACGGCATCGCGCTGGCCCTGCCGGCGTTGCGGCGCGCGGAGAAGCTCGCCGCGCGCGCGGCGCGGGTGGGCTTCGACTGGCCGGACGCCGACGGCCCGCGGGCGAAGCTCGACGAGGAGCTCGCGGAGCTGGACCGGGCGCGCGCCGCCGGCGATGCGAGCCAGGTGACGGAGGAGCTCGGCGACCTGTTGTTCACCGTCGCGAACCTGGCCCGGCATCTCGAGGTCGACGCCGAAGAGGCGCTGGCGAGGGCGAACCGCAAGTTCGAGCGGCGCTTCCGCCGCATGGAGGAGGCGGCGCGCACCGCCGGCGTGCGGCTCGCGGAGCTGTCGCCGGAGGCGCTCGAGGCGTACTGGGAGGCCGCGAAAAGTTAGGCGAGCGGCCGTTCAGGCACGGTTCAGAGGTCCCGCCGTATCGTTCGCGCCAGGACCGGGAGGATTGGCGAACCCGGACGGAGAGACGACATGGGCAGGAAAGCGATTGTGTCGGGCACGGTGGCCGTGGTGCTGGCGCTGGCCGGCGCCCCGGCGGTCGCGGACGGCTACGGGCGGCACGGCGGCGTGTACGCCTACGCCAAGGTGCTGTCGGTGCAGCCGAACGTCCGTTACGTGACGGTCCGCACGCCCGTGCAGGAGTGCTGGGAAGAGACGCGCTATTACACCGTCGAGCACCGCCCGCCGGGCAACCCCGTGGGCACGCTCGTGGGCGCCGTCATCGGCGGCGTGATCGGGCACCAGTTCGGCAGCGGCCGCGGCAACGACGCGGCGACCGTGGCCGGCGTCCTGACCGGCGCCGCCGTTGGCAGCGGCGTGGGGCGTGATCGCTACTACGAGACCACCGAGTACGCGCGCCCGGTGCGGCGCTGCCAGACGCGTTACACGACGCACGAGGAAGAGCGCATCGACAGCTACCGCGTGGTCTACACGTACGGCGGCCAGAAATACGCGACCGACATGCCGTACGACCCCGGCGACCGCGTCCGCATCCGCGTCGACGTCCGCCCGGTCCACTGACCGGGCGGCGCCCGCTCGCATTGCATTCGCCGGAGTGAGCCACCAAACTGGCGCCTCGAGCCGCGCCGCGGACAACAACACCAGGTGAAGCGTTGATGCGGGTCCTTTCCAGGTTCGTCGTTCTGTGCGCCGCGCTGGCGGTGACGGCGCCGGCGTTCGCCGACCGCCCGTGGGAGCGGGCGGAGAGCCGCTACTTCGTCGCGCAGCAGGACGGCCCCAGCCTTTCCGAAGCGGTGGAGCGGGTGCGGCGCCAGTACCGCGGCCGCATCGTGAGCGCCGAGACGCACGTCAGCGGCAACCGCGAAGTGCACGTCATCAAGGTGCTCACGGAGGACGGCAAGGTGAAGACCGTGCGCGTCCCGGGCCGCTCGCTGCGCGGCTGAGGGAGCTTCCGATGCGCCTCCTCGTGATCGAAGACGACGCGGCGCTGCGCGAGTCGCTGTGCCGGCAGCTCGCGGAGCACGGCTTCACCCTCGAGCAGGCCGCCGACGGGCGCGAGGGCCTGTACTTCGCGCTGGAGTACCCGATCGACCTCGCCATCGTCGACCTCGGGCTGCCGGGCCTGTCCGGCCTCGACCTGATCCGCGAGCTGCGCGGGAAGGGCAAGACGTTTCCCGTGCTCGTGCTCACCGCGCGTGATCGCTGGCAGGACAAGGTGGACGGCCTGTCGGCCGGGGCGGACGACTACGTCGTCAAGCCCTTCCACTTCGAGGAAGTGCTGGCGCGCGTCAACGCCCTTCTGCGCCGCAGCGGCGGCTGGGCATCGCCGGTGCTGTCCGCCGGCCCGGTCACGCTGGACACCGCGCGCCAGGAGCTCAAGGTCGACGGGCGGGTGGTCGACCTCACCACGTTCGAGTACCGCATCCTCGAGCACCTGATGCTGCGGGCGGGGGAGGTGATCTCGAAATCCGAGCTGACCGACCGCCTGTACGACCAGGATTTCGAGCGCGACAGCAACGTCATCGAAGTCTTCATCGGCCGGCTGCGCCGGAAAATGGATCCGGACAACCGCCTGAAGCCGATCGAGACGCTGCGCGGCCGCGGTTATCGCTTCGCGCTGGAGCGGAACCGGGAACAGGGCTGATGGCGGCCGCGGCACGCTCCGGCCAGGCGATGTGCCGGCAGGTGCAGTAGCGCAGCATGTCCTCGCTCAGCGCCAGGCTCCTGATCTCCGTCAGCCTGCTGCTCCTCGTTTTCTTCGGCGCCACCATCCTGGTGCTGGAGAGCGCGTTCCGCGAGGCGGGCGAGGAGGCCCAGCGCAACATCCTCGACGGTCACCTGATGTCGCTCCTCGCCGCCGCCGAGCCGAACGAGGCGGGCGGGCTGGAGATGCCGCCCGACCTGCCGGAGGAGCGCTTCGCGAGCCCGGGCTCCGGGCTGTACGGCGAGCTGCGCGACGCGGAGGGCCGGCGCGTGTGGCGCTCGCGGTCGGCGCTCGGCGTGTCGCTGCCGCCGGTGGCGCCGCCGCGCCAGGGCGATCCGCATTACTCCATCGTCACGACGGACCTGGACGACGAGCTCATGATCCTGAGCCTGACGGTCGCCTGGGAGTTCCCCGGCGGCGAGCTCGAGACCTATACGTTCAGCGTCGCGGAGGACCGCGACACGTTCCATGCGCAGATCGCGGCGTTTCGCCGGCAGCTCTTCACGTGGTTCGCCGCCGTCGCGGCGGTGATGCTGCTCGCGATCTCGCTCGTGATGCGCGGCATCCTGCATCCCTTGCGGCGCATCGAGAGGGAGATCCGCGAGATCGAGGACGGGCGCCGCGACTCGCTGTCCGAGTCCTTCCCCTCGGAGCTGCAGGGCGTGGCCGTCAACATGAACGCGCTGATCGGCAGCGAGCGGGCGCGCTCGGAGCGTTACATGCACACGCTCGGCAACCTCGCGCACAGCCTGAAGACGCCGCTCGCGGCGATCCGTTCGATCGTGCAGGAAGCGGGGCCTTCCGAGCTCACAGCCCGCATCGAGCAGCAGGTGCAGCGCATGGACGATATCGTGCGCTACCAGCTACGCAAGCCGGCGCGCCCCGCTTCCGAGGTCCTGGGCGTGGCGAAGGTGGCGATCGGCCGCGAGCTCGAGCGCCTCGTCGAGGCGCTGCGCAAGGTCTACAAGGACAAGGACCCGGAGATCGCGGTGCACGTGGCCGAGGGCACCGTGTTCCGCGGCGACGGCGGCGACTTCCTCGAGCTCGCGGGGAACCTGCTCGACAACGCGTGCAAGTGGTGCCGCCGGCAGGTCGAGATTGGCGTGCGGCCCGCCGCGGAGGGCACGGGCCGCAACACCGGCATCGTGCTGACGGTCGCGGACGACGGGCCCGGCATCCCGGAAGAGGCGTCCAGCCTGCTCTTGGAGCGCGGCATGCGGCTGGACGAGAACGCGCCGGGGCACGGCATCGGGCTCGCCATCGTCAAGGACATCGCCGCCTCCTACGGCGGCACGGTCGAGGTCAGCCGCTCGGACCGGGGCGGCGCGAAGATCACGGTCACGATTCCCCCGCGGCCGCGCGAGCGGGCGCGCCGCGACGCGTAGGAGCGCGCAGCACGGCGCGTTCGGTCGCGCGCGGTGGTCGCTCTACGTGCGCCTGCCGTTCTCCGTCCAGTCGAGGAACGCGCGGAACATCTCGAGCGGCGCCGGGAACACGATCGTGTTGGTGCGGTCGTTCGCGATGTCGCGCAGGGTCTGCAGGTAGCGGAGCTGCAGCGCCTGCTTTTCCGACGCCAGCGTGCGCGCCGCGTCGGCGAGCTTCTGCGCGGCCTGCAGCTCACCTTCGGCGTTGATGACCTTGGCGCGCCGCGAGCGCTCCGCTTCCGCCTGTTGCGCGATGGCGCGGATCATGCTTTCGTCGAGGTCCACGTGCTTGATCTCGACGTTCGCCACCTTCACGCCCCAGGCGTCCGTGCGCGCGTCGAGGATCTCCTGGATGTCGTTGTTGAGCTTTTCGCGCTCGGCGAGCATGTCGTCGAGCTCGTGGCGGCCGAGCACGGAACGCAGCGTCGTCTGCGCGAGCTGGCTCGTCGCCTCGAACACGTTCGCGACACGAATCACCGCCTTTTCCGGGTCCACGATGCGGAAGTAGATGACGGCGTTCACGCGGACGGAGACGTTGTCGCGCGAGATGACGTCCTGCGTCGGCACGTCGAGCACGATCACGCGCAGGTCCACCTTGGTCATCGTCTGGATGACCGGGAACAGCAGGATCAGGCCCGGTCCTTTGACCCTCTGGAAGCGCCCGAGGAAGAACACGACGCCGCGCTCGTACTCCTTGAGCACCTTGATCGTGTTGTAGAGGATGACGACCAGTAAGGCGACGATCAGTCCTAAGGCGGTAATCGAAGTTGGCATTGCGGCTCCTTGTGTTGAAGCGCGATCAGGTCTGGAACTGCGTTTCGGTCCGGTCCTCACGTCTCACGGGCTCGACGTGCAGCGTCAGCCCCTCGAGCCGGCGGACCACGACTTCTTCGTTCTTCTGCACGGGCACGTCGCTCACGGCGCGCCACGCTTCGCCTTCCAGCCACACACGGCCTTCGCCGGCGAAATCCTCCATCGCGGTGCCGATGCCGCCGACGATCGAGCCGACGCCGCTCACGGCGCCGCGCCGGTGCAGCTTCACCACGTAGCTCATGACGAGCAGCATCGAGAGGCCGACGGCGACCGCGAAGACCACGACGAAGGTGACCGAGATCCCGAATCCCGGGACGCCGGTGTCGAACATCATGATGGCGCCGAAGATGAAGGCCGCGAGCCCGCCGAGGCCGAGGGCGCCGAAGCTCGGCACGAACGCCTCCGCCACGATCAGCGCGAGCCCGACGAGGATCAGCCCGAGTCCCGCGAAGTTGACGGGGATGATCTGCAGCGCGTAGCCGGCGAGCAGCAGGCAGATCACGCCGACCACGCCGGGGACGATCGCGCCGGGGTTGTAGGCTTCGAGCAGCAGGCCGTAGAGCCCGATCACGCCGAGGAGCAGCGCGATCTCCGGGCTCGCGATCGTGCTCAGGAACTTGATGCGCCAGCTCGGCTCGACCTGCTCGACGACGACGTTCTCGGTGTCGAGCGTCGTGTGCCCGGTGTCGAGCCGCACCTCGCGCCCGTGGATGGCCCGGAGCAGCTCGTCGCGGTCCGCCGCGATGAGGTCGATCACGTTCTCGGCCAGCGCGGCTTCGGCGGTCAGCGTCGCCGCGTCCCGCACCGCTCTTTCGGCCCAGTCGGCGTTGCGGCCGTGGCGCTCGGCGAGCCCGCGGATGTAGGCCACGGCATCGTTCATGATCTTGCGCTCCATGGCGGTGCCCGGCTGCGGCGCTTCATCCGCGTGATCGTCCGGCGCCTCGTCCTCGCCGCGCTCGGGCTCGTCGCCGCGCCTGGGGGCGGGCTCCTCCGGCGGCGGGCTGCCGCCGCCGAGGGCTACCGGCGAGGCCGCACCGAGATGGGTGGTCGGCGCCATGGCGGCCACGTGGCTCGCGAGCAGGATGTAGGTGCCGGCGCTGTCGGCGCGCGCCCCGTTCGGGTACACGTAGGTCACCACCGGGACCGGGGAGGCGAGGATGGCCTGGATGATGTCCCGCATCGGCTCGACCAGGCCGCCCGGCGTGTCCATGCGGATGATGACGAGGCTGGCGTCGCGCTCCCGGGCCTGGTCGAGGCCGTCGATGATGTACTCGGCCGTGGCGACGCCGAGTGCGCCCTCGAGGTCGAGCTGCAACACGAGGCCGGCGGCCGCGACCGGGCCGGCAGCGAAGAAAAGCGAGGAAAGAGCCGCGAGCACCAGGGAGCTGCGCCGTAGCGCGGCCGACCAGCCCCGCGGGCGGGTCATTGCCATGAGGCAATCATAACAGTGCTGCGGGCCGGAAGCGCCGTCTGGCCGCCCCGGCGGCTTTCGTCAATAATGCCCGCTCGATTGCGGGCGGCGACGGCAGGCCATGTTCATCCGATTCCTCACCACCGGCGGCACCATCGACAAGATCTATTTCGACGAGAAAAGCCGCTACGAAGTCGGCGAGTCGCAGGTCCGGCACATCCTGGCCGAGGGGCTGGCGGGCTTCGAGTACGACGTCGTATCGCTGTTCCGGAAGGACAGCCTGGACCTCACCGACGCCGATCGCGCCGCGATCCGCCGCTACATCGAGGAGGACACCGCCGAGCGCTACGTGATCACCCACGGCACCGACACGATGGTGGAGACCGCGAAGGTGCTCCAGGGGCTCGGCGGCCGCACGATCGTGCTGACCGGTGCGCTCGCGCCCGCGCGCTTCCGGCACACGGACGCGATCTTCAACGTGGGCATGGCGGTGGCGGCGGTGCAGCTCGCACCGCCGGGCGTCTACATCGCCATGAGCGGGGAGATCTTCTCCCCCGGCGAGGTCGTCAAGAACCGCGAGCGCAATCGCTTCGAGCGCATCCCTTGAGGAGCGCTCGCGCCTACAGGCGGAAATCGATGCCCTGTGCGAGCGGCAGGTCCGTGCCCCAGTTGATGGTATTGGTCTGCCGCCGCATGTAGGCCTTCCACGCGTCCGAGCCGGACTCGCGGCCGCCGCCGGTCTCCTTCTCGCCGCCGAAGGCCCCGCCGATCTCGGCCCCGGAGGTACCGATGTTCACGTTCGCGATGCCGCAGTCGGAGCCCATGGCCGACAGGAACAGCTCGGCGTGGCGCAGGCTGTCGGTGAAGATCGCCGACGAGAGCCCCTGGGCGACGCCGTTCTGCAGCGCGATTGCCTCCTCGAGCTCGCGGAAGCGGATGAGGTACAGGATCGGGGCGAACGTCTCGGTCTGGACGATCTCCCAGTCGTTCCGCGCGACGGCGATCACCGGCTCGACGAAGTACCCGGGCCGGTCCAGGCGCCGGCCGCCGCACAGGATCTCGCCCCCGGCCTTGCGAACCTCGGCGAGCGCGGCCTCGTAACGCTCCACCGCCGCCTCGTCGATGAGGGGGCCCATGAGCGTGGTCTTCTCCAGCGGATCGCCGATGCGCACCTGCGCGTACGCGCTGAGCAGCCGGTCCTTCAGCTCGTCGAAGCGCGACTCGTGGACGAGCACGCGGCGCGTCGTCGTGCAGCGCTGGCCCGCGGTGCCGACCGCGCCGAACACGATCGCCGGGACGGCGAGGTCGAGGTTCGCGAACTCGTCGACGATGATGGCGTTGTTGCCGCCGAGCTCGAGCAGGCTCTTGCCCATGCGCGCCGCCACCCGCTCGCCGACCTTGCGGCCGACGGCAGAGGAGCCGGTGAACGACAGGAGATCCACCCGGCGGTCGTCCACGAACTGCTGCGCCAGCGTGTTGTCCGCGTCGTTGAACAGGTGGAAGATCTCCGGGAAGCCGCCGTCCTTCAGCGCCTCGTTGCAGATCTTCTGCACGGCCACCGAGGTGAGCGGGGTCTTGGGGGAGGGTTTCCACACCGTCACGTTGCCGCAGACCGCCGCGATGCAGGCGTTCCACGACCAGACGGCGACCGGGAAGTTGAAGGCGGTGATGACGCCGACGATGCCGAGCGGATGCCATTGCTCGTACATGCGGTGCCGCGGCCGCTCGGAGTGCATGGTCTTGCCGTACAGCATGCGCGACTGGCCGACAGCGAAGTCGCAGATGTCGATCATCTCCTGCACCTCGCCGTCGCCCTCGGCCTTGATCTTGCCGTTCTCCAGCGTGACGAGGCTGCCGAGCGCGTCCTTGTAGTCGCGCAGCGCGTTGCCGACGCGGCGGATCGCCTCGCCGCGCACCGGGGCGGGCACCTGGCGCCACTCGAGGAACGCCTCGCGCGCGGCCTCGATCGTGCGGTCGTACTCCTCGCGGGTGGTCGCGCGCACGGCGGCGATCACCTCCCCGGTCGCCGGGTTGACGGACTCGATCAGCGGCGCCTCCTCGCTCGCCGACGAGCGGGCGCCCGACCAGGTGCCGGGATTGGTGCTCTCGAGCCCGAGTCTCTTCAGGATGTCGTTCATTGCGCTTGCCCCTGTCCCTTGCGTTGGTGCCCGGTTTCGCCCCTGGCCACGAGCTCCGCGGAGAGCTGGCTGCTTCCGCCGTGCGCGTAGTACTCGCCGAAGCGGTTGTCGAGGATCTGGCCCAGGCTGAACTCCTCCTGCGCGACGAAGCCGCTCCGGGCGGGCGATTCGGACAGCACGATGTCCATGACGCTGCAGACGCCGGCGGCCGTGGTGATCTGGATCGCGGACCAGAGGCGCCCGCCGACGACCTCAGGATACACCTTGTTGACGTAGTTCTCCTCGCGGAGCTCGCCGTCCTGCATGCCTGTCACGGCCGCGTAGATGATGACCACGTCCTGCAGGGTCTGCGGCACGGCGTTCTCAAGGATGCGCTTGAGCGTGCCGCGGTCCTGGTTGAGCTTGAGGCCGTTCATGAGCAGCCGCACCTGCTCGCAGTGCCCGGGGTAGCGGATGGTCTTGTAGTCCATGCTCTCGACGCGGCTGCCGTAGGTTTCCGCGAGCGAGCCCAGGCCGCCCGAGGTGTTGAAGGCCTCGTAGAGCGTGCCGTCGATCTCGATCTCCTCGAGCCCTTCGAGCGGCAGCACGTCGATCGGCTTGCCGTCCACGATCGCCTGGCAGGGATTGCCGTACTCGTTGATCAGGCCGTCGGTGGACCAGGTCAGCGAATACTTGAGGACGTTGTTCGGGTGCTGGGGGAGGGCGCCGACGCGCAGCTTCACCGAGCGCAGCGAGTCGAAGTGCTTGATGAGCTCGTTGGCGGCGATGCTGATGAAGCCGGGCGCCAGCCCGCACTGCGGGACGAACGCGGTGCTCGCGCCCTGCGCGGTCTCGCGCACGGCCCGTGTCACGGCGACGTCCTCCGTGAGGTCGAAGTAGTGCAGACCCTCGGCGCGCGCGACCCGGGCCACCCCGGGATTGCAGTAGTAGGGCAGGCCGGAGACGACCGCCACCGGGCGGTGGGCGCGAACGTGGGCCGCGAGCGCGGCCTCGTCGGTCGCGTCGAAGGTGAAGGCCGAGATCGCCTCGTGGCCGTGCGCGTCGGCGACCCGCCGTGCGGCGCCGTCCACGCTGTCGGCGAGCTGCACGCGGTAGTCGCCGGATTCGGCGAGGAGGCCCGAAATCAGCGCGCCGATCTTGCCGGCGCCGAGCACCAGGACGTCTAGCATTGGGGGGCTCCGAAGCTGGGCGGGAGTCCGCGGGGCGCGCATTGTGCCAACGCGCGCCGGCGCTTTCCAGCCGCGTCCCAGCCTGTGAGCCGGGTCCGCGCGGCGGCGTTCATTTCCGCGGTAACCTTTGCGAGCCCCCGACCACGCGTGGCATAGTCCGGGGAAAAAACGGAGCAAGGGACCGTGACCCGATCGCCATCCCAGTTCGACTGGCACCCGGCCAGCTGGCAGCGGCTGGACGCCGCGCAGCAGCCGTCCTACCCCGACGAGGCCGCCCTCCGGCAGGTCGTCGCCGAGCTCGCGAAGCTTCCTCCGCTGGTTACCTCCTGGGAGGTGGACGCGCTCAAGGCGCTCATCGCCAAGGCCCAGCGCGGCGAGGCGTTCCTGCTGCAGGGCGGGGACTGCGCCGAGACGTTCGAGGAGTGCACCTCCCCGGTCATCGTCGGCAAGCTCAAGATCCTGCTGCAGATGAGCCTCGTGATGCTGTACGGGCTCAAGAAACCGGTGGTGCGCGTGGGCCGCATGGCGGGCCAGTACGCGAAGCCGCGCTCGGCCGACACGGAGACGCGCGACGGCGTGTCGCTCCCGAGCTTCCGTGGCGACCTCGTCAACCGCAACCCGTTCACGGCCGCTGACCGCACGCCGGATCCGCAGCTCATCCTGCGCGGCTACGAGCGCGCGGCCCTGACGCTGAACTTCGTCCGCTCGCTGATCGACGGCGGGTTTGCGGACCTGCATCACCCGGAATACTGGAACCTCGACTGGGTGAAGCACTCGCGCATGGCCGCCGAGTACAACGAGATCGTGCGCTCGATCTCGAACTCGCTCGACTTCCTCGAGACGATCTCGGGCCGGCCGGTGACGAAAACGCAGCGCGCCGATTTCTACGCGTCGCACGAGGGACTGCACCTTTATTACGAGCAGGCCCAGACGCGCTGGCTGGAGCGCCGCGAGCGCTGGTACAACCTGACGACGCATTTCCCCTGGATCGGCATGCGCACCGCCGCGGTGGACGGGGCGCACGTCGAGTACTTCCGCGGGATCGCGAACCCGATCGCGGTGAAGATCGGCCCGGGCATGACGGTCGAGTGGCTGCAGCGGCTGATCGCCGTCCTCAACCCGAACAACGAGCCGGGCCGCCTCACGCTGATTCACCGCTTCGGCGCCAAGGCGATCGAGGAGGCCCTGCCGCCGCTCATCCGGGCGGTAAAGGAGACGGGCTCGCCGGTGCTGTGGGTCTGCGACCCCATGCACGGCAACACGGAGACCACGCCTGACGGCATCAAGACCCGGCGCTTCGACAACATCGTCTCCGAGCTCGAGACGGCGTTCCGCGTGCACCGGGCGATGGGCAGCCACCTTGGCGGCGTGCACCTCGAGCTCACGGGCGACAACGTCACCGAGTGCACGGGAGGCGCGCGGGGGCTGACCGACGCCGACCTCGCGCGCGCGTACAAGTCGACCGTGGACCCGCGGCTCAACTACGAGCAGGCCATGGAGATCGCGATGCGCATCGCCGGCCTGCACGACGCGATCCGCCGCTCCGAGCGCGCGTAGCGCGCGGGCGTCCCGGCAAGTCATAATCGATTCGAGGGGCAGGCCCGCCGGGCGGGTGCCGGTGCCTGCCGCCTTCCCGCCGCCAGGCAGCAACAAGAATCGACGTTAACGAAGTACCGCAAGCTTCGGTATTAAAGGGATTTTGACATGGCAGATGCGACCCTAAGCACCCCGGCCGGCGTGGACGTGACCGGCGAGATCAGGCCCGCGGACCGGGAGATCCTGACCCCGGAGGCGCTCGCGTTCGTCGCGGCGCTCACCTGGAAATTCGGTCCCCGGGTCGAGGCGCTGCTGGACGCGCGGGAGGAGCGGCAGGAGCGCATCAACGCCGGCGAGATGCCGGACTTCCTGGCGGAGACGCGGGAGATCCGCGAATCCGACTGGACCGTCTGCGAGGTGCCGCACGACCTCCGCGACCGGCGGGTCGAGATCACGGGGCCGGCCGACCGCAAGAT
Organism: Woeseiaceae bacterium; assembly: GCA_035304345.1. Taxonomy (GTDB): domain Bacteria; phylum Pseudomonadota; class Gammaproteobacteria; order Steroidobacterales; family Woeseiaceae; genus IDS-8. The sequence continues at coordinate 145,517 of DATGQE010000070.1, forward strand.
GATCATCAACGCGCTCAACTCCGGCGCGAAGGTGTTCATGGCGGATCTCGAGGACTCGCTGTCGCCGACGTGGCGCAACATCATCGAGGGCCAGGTCAACCTGCGGGACGCGGTGAACCGCAGCATCGAGACGGACGCGGGCGGCAAGCACTATGCGCTGAAGGACGAGATCGCCACGCTCATCGTGCGCCCGCGCGGGTGGCACCTCGTGGAGAAGCACGTCCTGGTCGAGGGCAAGCCGGCACCGGCCGCGCTGGTCGATTTCGGACTCTTCCTCTACCACAACGCCGCCGAGCTCGCGCGGCGCGGCACGGGACCGTACTTCTACCTGCCGAAGCTCGAGTCGCACCTCGAGGCGCGGCTCTGGAACGACGTGTTCAAGTACGCGGAGGACCAGGGCGTGGTCGAGCGCGGCGCCATCAAGGTCACCGTGCTGATCGAGACGATCCTCGCCGCGTTCGAGATGGACGAGATCCTCTACGAGCTGAAGGACTACATCGTCGGGCAGAACTGCGGTCGCTGGGACTACATCTTCAGCTTCATCAAGAAGTTCCACCGCTACCCGGAATGCGTGCTGCCCGATCGCGCCGAAGTGACGATGACGACGCACTTCCTGCGCTCCTATTCGAAGCTGCTGATCCGAACCTGCCATCGCCGCGGGGCCTACGCTATCGGCGGGATGGCGGCCCAGATCCCGATCAAGAACGACCCGGAGGCCAACCAGCAGGCGCTCGCGAAAGTGCGGGCCGACAAGGAGCGCGAGGTGGGCGACGGGCACGACGGCACGTGGGTCGCGCACCCGGGGCTCGTGCCGCTCGCGACGGAGATCTTCGATGCGCACATGCCGGGCCCGAACCAGCTCCACGTCCTGCGCGAGGAGGACCGGGTCGAGGCCGCCGACCTGCTGCAGGTGGTGAAAGGCAAGATCACGGAGAACGGGCTGCGCAACAACATCAGCGTCGCGATCCAGTACATGGCCGCGTGGCTGGGCGGCAACGGCTGCGTGCCGATCAACCACCTGATGGAGGACGCGGCGACTGCCGAGATCTCGCGGGCCCAGGTGTGGCAGTGGGTACAGCACGAGACCGGGGTGCTCGACGAGGGCCGCAACATCACCTACGGCTACTTCAAGGCGCTGCTGCGGGAGGAGACGGACAAGATCCGGGCGGCCGTGGGGGACGACGCGTTCGAGGCAGGCCACTACCGGCGCGCGGCACAGCTCCTGGATCACATTACGAAACAGGACGCGTTCGTGCCGTTTTTGACGCTGGAGGCGTACAAGGAGCTGCCGTAGGCGCGCGCTGCGCGGCTCGCCAGGGGCCCTTTGCCGGCGCGCGGGGCGCGCTCCTACAACCGCGGGGCGCGCGCGGCTACAATGCGCGCCTCCCCGGCCCCCGGCACAAGGATCGCGCATGCAGTACGACCACATCACCGTTCCCCCGACGGGCGAGGCGATCACCGCGAATCCGGACGGCACCCTGAACGTGCCAGATCGCCCGATCATCCCGTTCATCGTCGGCGACGGCATCGGCATCGACGTGACACCGGTGATGCGGCGGGTCGTGGACGCTGCCGTCGAGCGCGCCTACGGGGCCGGGCGCCGGATCGAGTGGATGGAGGTGTACGCCGGCGCGCGGGCCGCGGAAATCTACGGCAAGGACGTGTACCTGCCCGACGAGACGCTGCACGCGCTCCGGGCCTACGTGGTCTCGATCAAGGGGCCGCTCGCGACGCCCGTGGGCGGCGGCATCCGCTCGCTGAACGTGAGCATCCGCCAGGAGCTGGACCTGTACGCCTGCGTCCGGCCGATCCGCTATTTCCCCGGCGTCTCGACGCCCATGAAGCAATCCGACCTCGTGGACATGGTCGTCTTCCGGGAGAACACGGAAGACATCTACGCCGGCATCGAGTGGCCGACCGGCTCCGCCGAGGTCCACAAGCTGATCCACTTCCTGCAGACCGAGCTCGGGGTGAGGCAGATCCGCTTCCCGGCGAGCTCCGGCATCGGCATCAAGCCGGTGTCGCGGGAGGGCTCGCAGCGCCTCGTGCGCAAGGCGATCCAGTACTGCATCGATCGCGATTATTCGTCGGTGACCCTCGTGCACAAGGGCAACATCATGAAGTACACCGAGGGCGCGTTCTGCCAGTGGGGCTACGCGCTCGCGCGCGAGGAGTTCGGGGCGAAGGAGAAGGACGGGGGCCCGTGGCTGGCGTTCGAGAACCCGGTCACCGGCAACGAGATCGTGATCAAGGACGTGATCGCCGACAATTTCCTCCAGCAGATCCTGATGCGGCCGGAGGATTACGACATCATCGCCACGCTGAACCTGAACGGCGATTACATCTCCGACGCGCTGGCGGCGCAGGTCGGCGGCATCGGCATCGCGCCGGGCGGCAACATCGGCGACGGACTGGCCGTGTTCGAGGCGACGCACGGCACGGCTCCGGGCTTCGCCGGCAAGGACCGCGTGAATCCCGGCTCACTGATCCTGTCTGCGGAGATGATGCTGCGCTACATCGGCTGGCACGAGGCGGCCGATTACATCATCAAGGGCGTGGCGAACACGATCGCGAACAAGGAGCTCACGTTCGACCTCGCGCGCCTGCGCGAGGCGATCCACCAGCCGAAGCGCAAGCAGCGGCCGCACGACCGCAAGGAAGTGGAAGAGGAGCTGGAGCAGCTCATCCCGGGCGCGAAGCTCGTCGGCACGCGCGGCTTCGGCGAGGCGGTCGTGCGCCACATGGACGACTGATGCACGGGGTGCCGGACCGCTCGGTTTACGACCCGGACTGCCGCCGCTGCCCGCGCCTGGCCGCGTTCCTCGAGCGCGTGGCGGCGGAAAACCCCGGCTACTGGTGCCGCCCGGTGCCGCCTTTCGGCGACCCGCATGCCCGCCTGCTCGTCGTCGGGCTGGCGCCCGGCATGCACGGGGCGAACCGCACGGGCCGGCCGTTCACCGGGGACTACGCGGGCGTGCTGTTCTACGAGACGCTGTACGCGTTCGGGTTCTCGACCGGGCCGGAATCCGTGTCCGCCGACGACGGGCTGCGGCTGATCGACTGCCGGATCACGAACTCCGTGAAGTGCCTGCCCCCTGACAACAAGCCAATCGGCAGTGAAATCAACGCCTGCAACCGCTTTATTGCGAAAGAACTTGAACTTGTGAGGCCGGGGTCGGTCGTAGTTGCACTGGGCGGCATCGCGCACCGGGCGGTCGTGCGCGCGCTCGGGCGGCGCCAGGCGGACTTTCCGTTCGCCCACGGGGCGGAGCACGCGATCGACGAGCGGTTCGTGCTGTTGAACTCGTATCACTGCAGCCGCTACAACACCAACACCGGCCGCCTGACGCCCGCCATGTTCCGCGAGGTGTTCGCACGCGCAAGGGAATTGCTGGACAAGCGAGCCCCGTAGGAGCGGGCATCGCGCGACCTTTCACGCGCCGGTCGCGGGCGATGCACGCTCCTGCAGCAAGACACGGAGATGACCGAGGAAATCCGTCCGCAATTCGATCCGAAGACGTTCGTCAGGACACTGACGAACCGTCCCGGCGTGTACCGCATGCTCAACGACAAGGGCAAGGTGATCTACGTCGGCAAGGCGCGGAACCTGCGCAAGCGCGTCGGCAGCTACTTCACGCGTGGCCATACCGATCCGAAGACGATCGCGATGCTGAAGCAGGTGGCGAACGTCGAGGTGACGGTCACGAACACGGAAGGCGAGGCCCTGATCCTCGAGTACAACCTGATCCAGCGCCACAAGCCGCGGTTCAACGTGGTGCTCAAGGACGACAAGAGCTACCCGTACATCCACGTGACCGCGCACCCGTTCCCGCGGATCGAGTTCCACCGCGGGGCGCGCACCGGCCCCGGCCGGTACTTCGGCCCGTACCCGAACGCGGGGGCGGTGCGGCGGACGATCAACGAGCTGCAGAAGCTGTTTTTGATCCGAGATTGCGAGGACAGCTTCTTCAGCAATCGCGCGCGCCCCTGCCTGCAGTACCAGATGAAGCGCTGCACCGCGCCCTGCGTCGGCCTCATCGACGAGGAGAACTACCGGCAGGACATCGAGGCCGCGATCCTGTTCCTGGAAGGCAAGAACCGCAGCGTGATCGACACGTTCGTGCGGCGCATGGAGCAGGCGGCCGAGAAGCAGGAATACGAGCTCGCGGCGCGCTACCGCGACCAGATCGCGCGCATCCGCAAGGTGGAGGCGGAGCAGCTCGTCTCGCGCGAGCGGGTACCGGACCTGGACGTCATCGCCGTCGCGTCCCGCGCAGGCATCTCCTGCGTGACGGTGCTGTTCATCCGCGGCGGCTCGCTGCTCGGCAGCCGCGATCATTTCCCGAAGATCTCCGGCGATCCGGGGATGGAGGAGGTGCTGAACGGCTTCGTCGCCCAGTACTACCTCGGGCGCGAGGCGCCGCGCGAGATCGTGGTGGCCGCGCCGATCGAGGACCGCGCGCTGCTGGAGGCGAGCCTGAGCGAGCGCTCGGGCCACCGCGTGACGATCAAGCACAACGTGCGCGGCGACCGCCTGCGCTGGCTGGAGATGGCGCGCACGAACGCGGAGCAGGGCCTGAACTCGCGCATCGCGAGCAACGCGACGGTGCAGCGGCAGCTCGCCGCGCTCGGCGAGGCGCTCGGGCTGGAATCGCCGCCGCAGCGGCTCGAATGCTTCGACGTGAGTCACACCATGGGCGAGGCCACGGTGGCATCCTGCGTGGTGTTCAACGAGACCGGGCCGCTGAAAAGCGACTATCGGCGCTACAATCTCAGCCCTGAGGCGCTGGGTGACGATTACGCGGCGATGGCCGAGGCGCTCCGGCGTCGCTACGAGCGAGTGAAGAAGGGCGAGGTGCCGATGCCGGACATCCTGTTCGTCGACGGCGGCAAGGGGCAGCTCGCCCAGGCCATCACGGTGCTGGACGAGCTCGAGCTCGGCTGGATCCAGGTGGTCGCGGTCGCGAAGGGACGCGATCGCAAGGCCGGGCAGGAGCAGCTCTTCGTCACCGGCCGGGAGCGGCCGATCCTGCTGCCGCCCGATTCCCCGGCCTTGCATCTCGTGCAGCAGATTCGCGACGAGGCACACCGCTTCGCGATCGCCGGCCACCGCCAGCGGCGCTCGAAGGCGAGGAGAACCTCGACGCTCGAGGAAATCCCGGGCTTGGGCCCCAAGCGCAGGCGCGAGCTCCTGCGGCAGTTCGGTGGGCTGCAGGGCGTGCGCAACGCCGGCATCGGCGACCTCGCGAAAGTGCCGGGCATCAGCCGCCGCCTCGCCGAGCGGATCTACAACAACCTGCATCTGGAAGGGTGAAAGCGAACCTCGCCAATACGCTGACGTGGGTGCGCATCGCCGCCATCCCGATCGTCGTGTACTGCTTCTTCGCGAGCGGGTACCTCGCGCGGCCGGTCGCGGGCATCGTGTTCGCGATCGCGGCGGTCACGGACCTGCTCGACGGCTGGGTGGCGAGGCGCCTCGGCCAGACGTCGAAGTTCGGCGAGTTCCTCGACCCGGTCGCCGACAAGCTGATGGTCGCGGTCGTGCTGGTGCTTTTGGTGCAGAGCAATCCCACGGTGCCGATGGCGCTCGTCGCCGCGATCATCATCGGCCGCGAGATCACGGTCTCCGGGCTGCGGGAATGGATGGCCACGATCGGCGAGCGCGCCAACGTGGCGGTCTCGCTCGGCGGCAAGGTGAAGACCACGCTGCAGATGATCGGGATCGGGCTGATGGTCTACCGGAACGAGACCTTCGGCGTGGACCTCTACGACGTCGGTTTCGCGCTGCTCCTGCTCGCCGCGGCCATGACGCTGTGGTCGATGGTCGTCTACCTGCGCGCCGCCTGGCCGTCGCTGACCAGCTCCGAGTAACGCCGAGTAAGGCCGGCCGCGGCGATCAGGATGGCCGCGGGCTCGCCCGGTGCGGGGCGAAGAGATGCCCGACCGCGAGATGCCAGTCGATCTTCTCGCCCGCGCGCATGCACGGCACGATCGTGTCGGCTCCGATCGGCAGGCCGTCGAGCTCCTCCCGCAGCCAGTCCAGCGGCTCTGCGTCTGCCGCGACCGGTGCGGTGGGGCTGCGGCCGAGCTCCTTCCCGAGCGCGTTGGTGAAACGCAGCGCACCGTCGGCCGTGAGCTCGCAGCCGAAGCCGTGCTCGTGCAGCAGCCGGTGGTGATAGCGGCATAGCTGCGCCAGGTTGCGCAGGCTCGTCTCGCCGCCGTCCGCCCAGTGGACGACGTGGTGGCAGTCGAGGTAGCGCTTGTGCGTGCAGCCCGGGAAGCGGCAGCCGTCGTCGCGCATGCGCAGCGCGCGCCGCAGGCCGGTGGGAATCAGCCGGCTCTTGCGGCCGATGCTCAGGGGCTCGCCCTTGTCGTCGTCGATCACCTCGACGAGCGACGCATCGCAGCTCAGCCGTCGCGCCGTTTCCGCGGAAACGTGCGGGCCGTCCTCGATGTAGGCGAAATCCGTTTGGAACGGGTCGCGCGTTTCCGCTGAAACGTCCGCGGCGGGCGCCTCGCCCTTCAGCGTTTCCGCGGAAACGTGCACGACCACCTGGTAGCGATCCGCGCCGGAGCTGCCTTTCGCCTCGTCGGCGAGGTAGCACTCGGCGAGCTGGACGAGGGCATCGGCCCGGCGCGTTGCGAACGGCTCCCACGGCCGCGTTTCCGCGGAAACGTCCGGCAGCCAGCGCGCCTTCTTCCCGCCCGGCGGCCGGTCGTCGGGCGCTGTCTTCCAGGAGCTGTTCCCGTGCTGCTGCCGGAGATGCTTGCGCTCGGCGCGGGCCTCCGCCTCCAGGCGCGCCATGGCGCGCTCGAGCGCCTTCAGCACCAGGGCGCCGGTCTCCGCCGGCAGCCGGCCGCGCAGGTTGAGGCAGCCCCGCTCGTCGTAGAAGTAGGAGAGCTCCCGCAGGGCATGCTGCCTCACGCTTTCCGCCTGGTCCTGCAGCCGGCGACAGCGGCGATACTTCTGCACGAGCTGCTCGACGTGCGCCGCGGTGCCGTGGCGCGCGATCTGCAGCAGGTAGCTCTCGTTCTGCGGCGTGCCGATGCGCGTGATCGCCCGGACCTTGGAGTAGCTGATGGTGCCCTTGCGGTACGCCGCGCTGACCTGCGGCAGCTTCGCGAGCGCATTCGCGACCCGCACCTTCTCGCGCGCCGCGTTCATGCCGATGCCGCACTTGTAGTTGAGCCAGTGGGCACAGGAGTGCGCCCCGTCCAGCCACCAGAGCTTGTCGCGGTCGAACTCGCGGATCATCTCCAGCATGCGGTACTCGCCCGCGCTGAGCCAGGCGGCGTACTCCGTGATGCGCTTGCCGAGGCGCGCGCAGGCGGCGTAGCGGGCGCGGAGCTCGGGGTCGGGTGGCGGCGGGGAAGTGTCGGTCATGAGGGGCTCCCGATTGGTGCCTGTGAATGCATACAGTATACGCGGTATCTAGCTGACGAACAAGAGTTTTATTGCCAAAATGCTTGGGTTTTGGGCAGGTTTTCGGCCGGTTTCGGGTGGCTGCCGGTGACATGTTTCCGGCAGGCCGCAAGAAACCGAGGGCAGCGCCTGGACGCCGGGGCGGCGGCCCGGAACCGATTGAAATCAGGGGGTCCTTGCCCCATTTCTTGACAGGTCCCCGGCAGAGGCTAGAATTTCCCGTCCCCGCGGAGATGCGGGGCGGAAAAGTAAAAGAATTCCCTCCAGAGCGGGAATAGCTCAGTTGGTAGAGCGCAACCTTGCCAAGGTTGAGGTCGCGAGTTCGAGCCTCGTTTCCCGCTCCAATTCCATTTTCTATTCATTCGTAGGCGACATCCGAATATTGCTGACGCTCTTTGCGTGTGACCGCGTAGGCAGGGATTTCCTCACACACGATCCGCTCTCGTCCTCCACGCTGTACGGCAACATTCATCTCGATGCGCACACCTTCGGTGCGTGAAAGTCGTGGAGAAAGGTGTCCACTGGACAATCGTTCTGATCTGGATCCGTCGCGGTGTACGGGCGTCTGGGTCAAAAGTCGGGACCCGGCCTAATTGGGCGAAGTTGGCCGAGCCCTCCCAGGAGCCGTAGACGAAAGCTAGCAGCAGTTAGTACACGAGAACTCGTCCTTCTCATCGTGCCATCTGCACACATCGAAGAGGACAACACGAGACGCCATCCACGCTCTGCACAATGGTCTTCGAATCGACGGCCGATGGTGATACGCTAACTGTGATTCGGCGCCCATTTTTGTGCTTGGATACCAATGATAAGAAGAAATACGGTCAGCAGGAGAGTGAGGACGTCCTTGAATTCGAATAAGGCGCTACATAGACCGGGATTGGTTCTCGTTCCCACCTATTCACCCTCGAGTCGACGAAATGAACTTCTGGCGGCCACGAGGCGAAAGAGCATGCCGATCGGTCAGACGCGGCGAGTCGTTCGTCTTCAGTCTTCTTCGATGAGGTTGCATGGATAGAGGGACCCGACGACTGGGCGACGACCTGCATTCAACAGTGCGAAGCCTAGGACATCCAACTAGACGGGGCGGGTCGCAGAGCCTTTCAGCAATATCTGCAGAACGCACAAGCGACGCAGCCCTACTGGAACGTTGACACTGTATCTGAACGGGAGATCGCGGCACAGTGGTACAGGACTCCAGATCCCGTCCGGCCGCATTCGGACCAAGGTCTATTCAGCCTTGCCGCGCGAGATGCGGATGCGCGTGCTTGTGTAATCACGCGAGAACATTCCGTGCCAGTAACACAAGATGCTCACATCAGACCCTGTTCACAGGGCGGCGAGCTCTGTGAAACCAATGTAATTCTGTTGCGCCGCAATCTCCAGCGTCTTTACGACCGCGGTCACGCGAGCATTACGCCTGGCTATCGCTCTTGGGTCGGCGATCCCCTGCGGGAAGACATTAACAACGACCGCAGTTACTACTCTCTCTATGGGCCAAGGGTTCACATTCCAGCGTACGCTCCGCGTCGGTCCAATCAGCAGTTGCTCGACTGGCATCAAACGGTCATCTTCAAGGGATCGCCCGCTGGAGTGCTCCGTGCTATCGGTATCTAGTATGACGTCCCCGGCGATGATCTTAAGACCGGATGAATCCCGCGTGCTGCATTGTGATGCACGGCGCAGTCCTCCATCTAGGTGGCATCTGCGAGGACGCACTTTGGTTAGAGTGTTTACCTGTGATCGCTATCGCGCGTGCGATTGCAGCACGGGTGCCGCTGGATCGTCGGCGACGCCTGAGTAATACACGTTGAAGTGGTTTTTTCTCAGAGCAGTGGGGTAACCAATTGCACGAGGTGGAAACGATGACCTTATTGGCTAATGGCTATGAAGAGTGACGCCTCGATGAAGAATGAATCTCGCGTAGTAGCTCCCGCCGGTACGCGGCGGACAGCAATTTGGCGCGCGGACGGGTCCGTTACGGCAGAGATTGGTCAGGAACCAGTAGCCTCTTTGATCGCGTCTGAGGTCACGCGCGATCCCGATATTCGAATCGCGCTTGAAGGTCCTTGGGGAAGCGGCAAGAGCCGAGTTCTGAGCCTTATTAGGGAGAAGTTGAGCGGGATCCCGAATGTCGTCATAGCTTGGTACGACCCGTGGAAGTACAGTCCCGATGACACTGTGCTAAGGCGAACGCTGCTCGTTTGCCATCGGACGCGCCGTCGACGATCAATGTAAGAATTGCCGAGGACTGGTGATCAAAGATCGCTTCCACGGACCAGTCGAGAGCTTTGATCCAAAGTCGGCCAGCCAGAGACGTAACGACCTAAAGGAAGCTAACAAGGCATTCTGGACGATCCTGAAAGGGCGCAGCTGGTTCTATCTTGCTTTCGCTACCGTATGGACCGGCTTATTCCTCGGTGCCCTTGCGCTTCAGAAGTATGTGCCCTTTCTGGGAGAGGCGCCGGCCGTCTTCGTCGCTGCGGCGGGCGCGGCCCTTCTAGCAGCCCTCGTCCAGGACGCGGTGCAGGCCATCCAGGTTGTGGAAGTGTCACCGTTTGTCCGGACTACGTTGCCGAAACTCGACCAGATCGACCAGTTTGAAGCAGAGTACCAGTCGGTCATGAAGTGCTTGGCGGCCCAAGATAAGAACCTGGTTGTGCTGGTAGACGACCTCGACCGGTGCAACGAGAGCGAAATTCGGACTGTTATGAGCGGGCTGACCACTTACCTCGAGGCTCCACACGAGGAGAAGGCAGGTAGAGTTGCGTTCGTTGTGGCGATGGACGAAAAGAAGATCATCCAAGCGCTGCAAGGGTCTCAGGAGTCAAAGCTGGATCGTCGCAACGTGATCCAAAAGCATTTTCATCTGGTTATACCCGTTCCGATCCCAACTGATTCCGTCCTCCGCAAGGTTCTTAGTGCAACTCTTGATGTGCTGAGATGGAATGTGTCGTTGCCGAAGCAGCGTCGGATGGCGCATCTCGTAGCCGTCCACGCCGGCTCAAACCTGAGACTCCTAAGATCCGCTGCGGTGGAGGCGTACACAATGGCACGATATTACGCCGATGTCTTGAAACCGCAGGGCATCGCCGTTGCCTCGGAGTTGATTGATGATCCGATTTTGCGATTTCGTGTCGCACTCATTCGAGAGGTTTCAACTGCAGATGGGCTTCGCCGGCTTTTGAGCGACGTTAGGATATGGTTGGGAAAAGAACACTGGCCGGAGGACGTGCCAAAGCCACTATTTGATGTAGAACCAAGGTTCGCTAGGGATCGACTGGATCCGCGCCCTCTGTTGGGTCTGGCGCCAGGTATGGTGTTGGCCTCCATTGCTCCGGCGACACAGGACACGATAGCCGCCCTTATGGAGAACAAGGAAGGTGAACTTGAGCGGCTGCTTGATGGGTACCAACCTGAGGCTTTGATTACTCTTGTTTCTCTCATCATTGCAGCCGGCCTTCCGGAAGGACCACCAGAACAAGTTGGGGGGTTCGTTGCCGGGCTTGTTGGCATTTTGCACAAGGCGAAGGAATCTCTTGACACGCAGGATTGCAATACCTTCGTCCTTTTGGTCGATTACCTGCAGCGGCAAGTGGCTCATAATCGCTTAACGAATCAGAAGTATAGCGTGTGGGTGGAAGTAGCTGCGAGCATCGGCGAAATCGCATTGCAGAAGCTCTTCCAACCGGGCGTTCCTTTGCTGCAGGGGAACCACCAGCAGCAGTCACTTAAAGAATTGGTAGGGGCCGCAAAGAGGGGCGAAGTCGATGGGGGCCTAGCATATCGACTTCATGTCGGTTTGCTCGGTAGGAAGTGGGAGTCGCTTTTTCCTGTTGCCGTGGAGCTCGCTCAGGCTGGCAAGCTTGGCCCCTATCCGGAAGTACACCAACTTCAGATTCAATGCATGGAGCGTTGGAACTATGTGCAAAAGCCTGAGGGGCCGCCGAGGGAGCTGTACACTAAAGATCTTGTGAAAGGCATCGATAAGGCGCTCCATGAGAGAGCGGCTAAGGCGTATCAAATAGCTGCTAATCAACAGCAGGAGAAAACCCGAGAGTTTGTAGCTGCCCTTCCTCAAGAGTGGCCGACTGAAGTCCGAGTCTCAGATAGCGACGAACGCCAAGTGCAACACGAAGGGCAAGGAAGCACAGGGTAAGTTCGTTCATAGGTGAACCGCCCCGGATATTCCGGAGACTCTTTTGTGTGAGTCAGGCGGCCATCGCCTGACCGGTTTGTTGCTCATAATACGCGGCCTCGAACTCGACGGGTGGGATATCGCCGATCGGCCCAAGTAACCTTCTGTTGTTGTACCAGTCCACCCATTCGAGCGTTGCGTATTCGACCTCGTCGATATTCTTCCATGGCCCTCTGGGCCAGATGCTTTCGGTTTTGAACAGGCCGATGATGCTCTCGGCCATGGCGTTGTCGTACGAGTCGCCGGTGCTGCCGACGGAGGATTCGATGCCGGCCTCTGCGAGGCGCTCGGTGTAACGGATCGACAGATATTGACTGCCCCGGTCGCTGTGATGGATCAGGCTGTCGGAGATGTCTCTGGCATGCAGCGCCTGCTCGAGAGCATCGAGCACGAGATCCGTCTTCAACGAGTTCCAGACCCGCCAGCCAACGATCATGCGCGAGAACACGTCGATCACGAACGCGACATACACCGGGCCGCGCCAGGTCGCCACGAACGTGATGTCCGCCACCCACAGCCGGTTAGGGGCCGTGGCCGTGAAGGACCGTTCGACGAGGTCTGCCGGCCGTTCGGAACCCAGACCCGGCACTGTCGTTTTGTAACCCTTGCCCCGGATGACGCCGCGGATACCGAGTTTCCGCATCAGGCGCTCCACAGTGCAGCGGGCCACCCGGATGCCTTCCCGGTTGAGCTGTTTCCAGATCTTGTAGGCGCCGTAGGCCCGGAAGTTCTCGTTCCACACACGGACGATCTCGCTCTCCAGTTCCGCGTCCCGACGCGCTCGGGCAGACCACTGCGACACGTCTGCCTCACAGGCCTTGTGGGCGTAATAGGTGGACGGGGCGATCGGCAGCTGCGCACAGATCGGCTCGACCCCGTAGCGATCGACATGTTCGTCGATGTACGCCACCATCATTTTTGTCGGCGGTCGAGCTCCGCCTGGGCAAAATATGCCGACGCCGTCCGCAGAATATCGTTGGCCCGCTTCAGCTCCTTGACCTCGCGGCGCAG
>DATGQE010000071.1:0-5308 GCA_035304345.1 Woeseiaceae bacterium
TCGTCGCCGCGCGGCCCGGGCGGCAGCTCGCCCGCGATCGCCCCCAGCAGTCCCGCGCTCGGGTCCTCCGCTGTCTCCGCCCGCATCGTCCTTCCGTTCCGGTCGTCTGCCTGGCCTTCGTCGGGCTCGGCGCTGTCGTGCATGCCCGGTTCTGGCCCCGACGCGGCTGGTAAACTAGCATTCATGCGCGGTCCGGCCCAGAACTCGCCGGACCTCGCGGGTGTCCCGGCCCGTATCGCGGGCGTGTGGCGGGATCGTGTCGCCCCTGCCACCGGCGTCTCGCCGATGCAACAGCCCTGCTGGGCTCTCGGTGCCCCGCGCCGGCTCGTGCGCCGGCGCCGCGGTGCCGGCCCTTCGCGGCGATCACCGGAGAATCGTGAAGTCGTGGGGTCCGGGGCCCGGCCGCGCGCGCGCCTGCGCCGCATGGCGCGAGACGTGCCAGGCGGCCGGGCGCCGCGAATGCCATGCCGTCCAGATTCCATGGGCGTTGCCGGACGCCAGGGGCGGTGCTCGCTGAATCGCTGAACACGGAGGAGCGGGGCCAATGACCGGACCCCACCGATCGGTCCTGGCCGGCCACTCGCGCGGCGAGGGGAATTTGGTGGTCGAGACTCCGCAGGAGCGACGCGCCCCCGAAACGGGGTCTGTGCAACCGATCTCCCACGGGCAACGCGCGCTCTGGTTCCTGCACCAGCTCGCGCCGGAGAGCGCCGCGTACAACATCGCGTTCGCGCTGCGGATCCGGTCGCGCTCTGATGCGCGTGCGATTCGAGCGGCGTTTCAGGCGATCCTGGACCGGCACGACATCCTGCGTTCGACCTTCCATGAGCGCGACGGCGGGCCGATCCGCGTGGTGGCGGCACGGCAGGATCTCGCGTGGGAGGAGGTGGCTGTCCCGGGCATGGACCTCGACGCGATCCGTGAGCGGATCGTCGCCGACTCCCGCCGCCCGTTCGATCTCACGACCGGCCCGCTCTTCCGGGTCTCCCTGTACACCCGCGCCGAGGATGACCGCATCCTGCTGCTGACCGTGCATCATTCCGTCTTCGATGCGCGGTCGCTGGCGGTCGCATTCGACGAATTCGTCGCGCTGTACCCCGCGTTCCTCCACGGCACCACGCCGCGCCTGCCGCCCCCGACTCCGTACTCGGACTTCGCCCGCTGGCAGGCGGACCTGGTCGACGGCCCGGAAGGCGAGCGCCTCGCCCGCTACTGGCTCGATCGCCTCGCCGGCGACCTGCCCGTGCTGGAGCTGCCCACGGACCGGCCCCGGCCGAGCGTGCAGACGCTCCGCGGCGGGACCATCGAGGTCCACCTGCCGGCGGCGCTGACCGCGTCGGTCGCCGCGCTCGCGCGCGCAGAGCGCGTCACACCGTTCGTGCTCTACCTCTCCGCCTTGCAGGCGGTCCTGCAACGCTACTCGGGCCAGTCGGAGATCCTGGTCGGCACGCCCACGTGGGGCCGCACGCGTCCGGAGTTCCAGCGCGGCATCGGCTATTACGTCAATACCGTCGCGCTGCGCGGCGACCTGTCCGGTTCGCCCACCTTCCGCACGCTGCTCGGCCGCTCGCGGACGACCGTGCTCGAGGCCCTGGCGCACCAGGACTACCCGTTCAACGTGCTCGTCCAGCGCCTCGGCCTCGCGGCAGACCGCAGTCGCCCGCCCGTCTTTCAGGTGATGTTCAATTACCTGAACGTGTCTCCGCTCATGGTCGGCGGCGGCTTGGCCGAAGACGGGGCGCCGACGCTCGAGGTCGCGGGGCTCAAGGTGGAAGGGTTCCCGATCCCGAACCAGGAAGGGCAGTTCGATCTCGCGCTCGAGATCATCCAGGCCGGGAGCCTGACCCTGGCCGTGATCCGCTACAACACCGATCTCTTTGATCGGGAGACGATCGAGCGCATGGCCGGGCACTACCGCACGCTGCTCGAAGCCGCCGTCCAGGACCCCACCACTCCGATCTCGCACCTGCCGATCCTCACGCCCGAGGAACGGCGGCGCGTCCTGGTCGACTGGAACCGGACCGAGCGGAGCTACCCAGCCGACGCTACGCTGCCCTGGCTCTTCGAGACGCAGGCGCAGCGCACGCCGGACGCCGTCGCCGTCGTCTGCGGAGAAGACACGCTCACGTACGCCGAGCTCGAGCGCCGCGCCAACCGGCTGGCCCACCGGCTGCGCTCCTGCGGCGTCGGTCGCGAGTCCCTCGTCGCCATCTACATGGAGCGCTCCATCGAGCAGGTCGTCGCCGTGCTCGCCGTCACCAAGGCCGGCGGCGCGTGGGTCCCCATCGATCCGGACTACCCGCCCGAGCGCGTGCGCTGGATGCTGGAGGACTCGCGCGCACCCGTCGTGCTCGTCCACGCGGCCACGGCCGGTGCGCTGCCCTCCACGGCGGCGGAGCTGGTGCGCATCGCTGTCGATTCCACGACGCCCGGCGAGCCCTTCGGCGCAGCGTCCGATCCCGCGTTCGACTCACCACCGGCGCGCGAGACCGCGCCGGACGACCTCGCCTACGTGATCTACACGTCGGGCACGACCGGCCGGCCCAAGGGCGTCATGAACACGCACCGCGGCATCTGCAACCGGCTCCTGGGGCAGAACGACGATCTGCGCATCACGCCCGCCGACGTCTGTCTCCATGCCAGCCCGTTCGGCTTCGACGTCTCCGTCACGCGCATGTTCGCCCCGCTCGTCGCGGGGGCGAGACTCGTCCTGGCTCCGCAGGGTGCCGAGCGCGATGCCCGCCACGTGGTCGACCTCATCGAGCGCCACGCCGTCACCGTCTTCCCGCTGGTGCCGTCCATGCTGCATGCGCTCGTCGAGACGGGAGAGCTGGAGCGCTGCCGCACGCTGCGCTGCGTGACCTGCGGCGGCGAGGCGCTCTCACCCGAGCTGATGCGGGCGTTCCTCGAGCAGGTGCCGTGCGAGCTGTACAACGCGTACGGTCCGACCGAGACCGCGGTCACCGTGACGTCCTGGAGATGCGACCCCGCCTGGGACGGCGCGGGCCCTGTGCCGATCGGCCGGCCCATGGCCAACACGCGCGCCTACGTCCTGGACGCGCAGCTCGAGCCCGTGCCCATCGGCGTGCCCGGCGAGCTCTGCATCGGCGGCGTCCAGGTCGGCTGGGGCTATCTCTACCAGCCCGCGCTCACGGCGGAGCGGTTCGTGGCCGACCCGTTCGCCACCGAGCCGGGTGCGCGGCTCTACCGCACGGGTGATCGTGCGCGCTGGCTGCCCGACGGCACGCTCGAGTTCCTCGGCCGCATCGACCAGCAGGTCAAGGTGCGCGGCTACCGGATCGAGCCCGCAGAGATCGAGAGCGTGCTCGCTTCGCTGCCCGGCGTCTCGGCTGCCGTGGTGCTCCCCGTCGCGGCCGACGGCTCGCTCGCGACCTCGGGCGTCGCAGACGCGCTCATTGCCTTCGTCGTGCCCACGAGCACCAGTGAGGGCGTCCGCACCGACGAGCTTCGCCGGGCGCTCCAGGCCCGCCTGCCTCGCTTCATGCTGCCGGCGCGCATCGTCGCGGTCGAGCACATCCCGCTCACGCCCAACGGCAAGGTCGACCGCAAGGCACTGCTCACGCTCGATCCGGGCGCTGCCGCTTCCGCCTCGGCGCCCAAAGCGCACGAGGCACCCAGCACGCCTGACCAGGAACTGCTCGCCGGCATCTTCGCCGAGGTGCTCGGCCTCGAGCACGTCGGCATCCACGACGACTTCTTCGAGCTGGGCGGGCATTCGCTCCTCGCCACACAGGTCGTCTCGCGCATCCGCAACGCCTTCGGCCTCGAGCTGCCCGTGCGCAGCCTCTTCGAGGCGCCCACCGTGGCCGGCCTCGCCCGCCACCTCGCCGAGCTGCGCCGCGAGCGCGACGCCTCGGCCGCAGAGGAGCCGCCCATCGTGCCCGTGCCGCGGGATCAAGCTGAGCTGCCGCTCTCCTTCTCGCAGCAGCGCCTCTGGTTCCTCTACCGCCTCGAGCCCGAGAGCACCGCCTACAACATCTCCGGCGCGGTCCGCCTGCGCGGCACGCTGGACACCGATGCCCTCGAGCGGAGCTTCAGCGAGGTCGTGCGCCGCCACGAGTCGCTTCGCACCACCTTCCACGAGATCGACGGCCGGCCCGTGCAGCGCATCCATGCGCCCACACCCTTCGCGCTCCCCGTCACGGACCTCTCGGGCCTGCCGAGCGAAGAGCGGGAAGCGGAGGCGAGGAGGCGCGCCGCTGAGGAGGCCGGCCGTCCCTTCGACCTCGAGCAGGGCCCGCTCTTCCGCGCCGCCCTACTGCGCCTCGCCGAAGACGAGCACGTGCTCCTACTTGGCATGCACCACATCGTCTCGGATGGCTGGTCCTTCGGCGTGCTCACGCGCGAGCTCGGCACACTCTACAGAGCTTTCACGAGCGGCGAGCCCTCGCCCCTCGAGGACTTCGAGGTCCAGTACGCCGACTTCGCCGCCTGGCAGAGAGGCTGGCTCCAGGGCCGCACGCTCCAGCGCCAGATCGACTACTGGGTGCGCCAGCTCGACGGGCTTGCCACGCTCCAGCTGCCCACCGACCGGCCGCGGCCACCGGTCCAGACCTACAACGGCGATGCCGTCGCGCTCTCGCTGCCCACCGAGCTCGCCCGCGCGCTCGGCCGCCTCTCGCGCCAGGAGAGCGCGTCCCTCTTCATGACGCTGCTCGCCGCCTTCAAGGTGCTGCTCGCCCGCTACTCCGCGCAGGATGACATCGTCGTCGGCTCGCCCATTGCCGGCCGCAACCGTGCCGAGATCGAGCACCTCATCGGCTTCTTCCTCAACAGCCTGGTACTCCGCACCGATCTGTCCGGCGAGCCCAGCTTCCGGGAGCTGCTCGCCCGCGTGCGCAACGTCACGCTCGACGCCTACGCGAACCAGGACGTCCCGTTCGAGCGGCTCATCGAGCAGCTCGATCCGCCGCGCGATCCGAGCCGCACGCCGCTGTTCCAGGTCATGTTCAACATGCTCCCGGACTGGCAGCGCTCCGCCGTCCCGCTGGCCGACCTCTCCGCGGAGCCGCTCGCAGCCGGGCGCGTCGAGGCCAAGTTCGACCTCACGGTGTTTGCCGCCGAGCAGCCCGACGGCACCCTCGCGCTCCGCTTCGTCTACAACACCGATCTCTTTGATCGGGAGACGATCGAGCGCATGGCCGTGCACTACCGTACGCTGCTCGAGGCGGCCGTCCAGGATCCCGCGACTCCCATCTCGCGCCTGCCGATCCTCACGCCCGAGGAGCGGCAGGCGGCCGTGAGCGCGGCCCGGCGCGTCGACATCCCCGCTCCCGCGGGCGCACCG
>DATGQE010000072.1:0-14370 GCA_035304345.1 Woeseiaceae bacterium
GCCGCGCTCTACGTCAACAACGTGTTCGACGAGAATGCCAACCTCTCGTTCGACCGCGAGCGCGGGGGACGCGCGCGCCTGGGCTTCCGCACGAACCAGCCCCGCACCTACGGCGTCACCTTCCGGCTGCGCTACTGATCCTCCCGTCGATCCAGGTGTCGACGATCGTCATCCCGGGCGTCGCGATCGACAGGGCGGCGCTCCGCCCGGGTGCGATCCGGCCCGTGTGCGGGAGCCCGAGAAAGGCGGCCGGATGCCGGCTCGCCATGCCGACGGCTTCCGCGGCCTCCACGCCGAGCAGGTCGATCGTGTTGCGCACGGACGAGGCCATGTCGAGGTTCGAGCCCGCCAGTGTGCCCTGATCGTCGATGCAGGTCCCGTCCCGGACCTCGACTCGCTTTCCCAGCAGCCTGAAGGAAGTCATCGTCGAGCCCACGCTCGGCATCGCGTCCGTCACCAGGATGAACCGGTCGCGACGCTTCGTGCGCAACGCGAGCCTGAGCACCACCGGGTCCACGTGATGCCCGTCGACGATGATGCTGCACCAGCTCTCTTCGTCCTCCAGCGCGGCACCGACGACGCCCGGCTCCCGCACGGTGAGCTGGGACATCGCGTTGAACAGGTGCGTGAAGCCGCTCAGGCCCGCCGCGAGCGCTTCCCGCACCTGCGCGTAAGTCGCATCGCTGTGCCCGGCCGACACGATGACGCCGGCGCGCGTGAGGGCGCGAATCATTGCCGGCGTCGTCTTCTCCGGCGCGAGCGTGATGAGGGTCTTGCCGCCCGTCGGCGTGGTGAGCAGCTCGAACGCCTCGTCGTCCAGCTCGCGGATCTTGCTCGCGTCGTGGACGCCGCGGCGCTTCTCGTTCAGGAACGGTCCCTCGATGTGCAGCCCGAGAACGCCGGGCACGCCCCTGGCGATGGCGTCGCGCGTCGCGGCGATCGCCTGTGCCACGACACCGAGATCGTCGCTGACGAGGGTCGGCAGGAAACCGGTCGTGCCGAACCGCCGGTGCACGCGGCCGATCGCCTCGATTGCCTCGACGGTCGGCTCGTCGTTGAACAGCACACCGCCGCCGCCGTTGACCTGGATGTCGATGAAGCCCGGCAGCAGCAGGTTGCCGTCGAGGTCGACCACCTCGGCGCCGCGCAGCGGCACTTCGCGCCGCGGTGCGACCGCGGCGATCCGCTCCCCCTCGACGGCGACCGCGAGCCCGTCCTCGAGCCCCGCATCGGTCAGGACGCGACCGTTGATGAACACCGTGCGCATCAAAGAGTCTCCGTGACCTTGGAGAGGTGCGCCGGCCGGTCGGGGTCGTGGCCGCGCGCGAGCGCGAGCGCGATCGCCATCCGGTAGAAGGCCTCCGCATGGACGAGCGGCTGGAGCTCCGGCCGCGCGGGGACGAAGGGCAGCGCGTGCGTCCCCGGCTGGTCGAGGCCGGCGGCGAGCACGTCGGCGCCGCGCGCGGCGAGCTCCGCCGCGAGGGCCCGCACGTCTTCCCCCGCATCGTCGGCCTGGGCGAACGCGAGCACGGGGAAACCCGCCCGGACGAGCGCGAGCGGCCCGTGGCGCAGCTCGGCCGAGCTGAACGCCTCGGCGTGCTGCCCGCAGAGCTCCTTGAGTTTCAACGCCGCTTCCTGCGCGACCGCGAGGCCGAAGCCCCGGCCGACGACGTACAGGCTTTCGCGCGCGCGGAGCCGCTCCACGGCCGCCGACCAGTCGAGCGCCCAGGCGCGCCGGAGCAGGGAGGGCAGCTCGTGCAACGCGTCGAGCAGCTCCCGGTCGCCGGCCCAGTCCGCCGCCAGCCAGGCGATCGCGGCGAGCGAAGTGATGAACGATTTCGTGGCGGCGACACCCGTCTCCGGTCCGGCGCTGAGCGGCACGACGTGATCCGCTGCGGCCGCGAGCGGGGAGGTTTCGTCGTTCACGAGCGCCACGGTGCAGGCACGGGCCGCGCGCGCCGCGTGCACCGTCGCGAGCAGGTCCGGGCTGCGGCCGGACTGGGAGATCGCGAGCAGCAGCGCGCCGCGCAGGTGAGAGTGAGTCGCGTACAGCGAGGCGACCGACGGCGCCGCCGAGGACGTCGGCACACCGAGCCTGGTCTCGAGGAGGTACCGGGCATAGGTTGCGGCATGATCCGAGCTGCCGCGCGCGACCGTGACGAGCTGCATGGCCGAGCGCGCGGCGCGCCGGAGGGCGGGTCGTCCGGGAACCCGCGGCAGGCGCTCGAGCTGCCGTTGCACCGCGTCGGCCGCCTCCGAGGCTTCCCGGAAGGTCGTCACGCGCTCGATGTCGGGTGGGTGTGGAGGGGGCATTCCCTGGCTCTCCCGGCGTGCGTGCACGCGCTGCCCTCAGGTCGTGTCCGTGAGCTCCGCGACGAAATCGTAGGTATCGCCGCGGTACCAGGATTGCGAGAACTCGACGGCGCGGCGGTCGGCGAGGAAGCCCAGCCGCTCGACGAGCAACCCCGCGTCGTTCTCCTTCGCGCCGAGCCGCTCCGCCTGCTCCGCGTTCAGGAGCACCGCCCGCAGGCGCTGCAGCGCGCGAACGGGACGGTTGCCCGCCTTCTCCAGCGCCTCGTACAGCGACGAGTCGACCGCGTCCACGGAATCCAGGCAGGAAGCGACGATGGTGGCGTACTCGATCGCCATGGGCGCGTCGTCCGCGTAGCGGATGCGGTGAAAGCGGTAGACGGGCGTGCCCGGGCTGAGCCGCAGCGCCAGCGCTTCTTCCGGCGTCACGGTGCCGGTGCCCCGGTGCAGCCAGACGCTCCTCGGGGTGCGGCCGCGCGCGCGCATGTCCTCCGAGAACGAGGTCAGCTTGGAGAAGTTCTTCTCGACGCGCGGGCGCACGAAGGTGCCCGATCCGTGCTGCCGGACGAGCAGGCCCTCGCTCACGAGACCGTCGATGGCCTTGCGCACGGTAATCCTGGACACGCCGAAATCCTCCGCGAGCTCGCGCTCCGCGGGCAGGGCGTCGTCGGCGTCCAGCACGCGCTTCTCGATCGCATCGCGCAGCGCACGCTGGAGCTGCTGGTAGAGCGGGAGCGCGCTGGTTTCGTCCAGCGGTCCCAGGATCTCGGACAGTGCGGCCACTGCATCCTCCCCAGTGCTGTGCAATGATAGTACCAATATCAGACCACTTTATGCAATGGTCTTGTACAAACACCTTGAGATATCGAGGTGGTATTGAAAAGGGCTGGAAAACAGGTACAGGTGGTATTATAGTGGCATCAGATTGGTACCTGAATGGTTCCGGCAAGGGGGATCTCGCCATGAACAGGAACAGCACGTCACTGGTCGCCGCCGCCATCGCGCTCGCGCTGTACGGCCCGGGCAGCCCCGCCGCCGCGCAGACCCGGTCCCCGGACGCACCGGTCGAGGAGATCGTGGTCAAGGGCATCCGCGGCAGCCTCGAAGAAGCCCTGGAGATCAAGCGCAACGCGACGGGACTCGTGGACGCCATCACGGCCGAGGACGTGGGCAAGTTCCCGGACAAGAACCTCGCCGAGGCGCTGCAGCGCGTCCCCGGCATCGTCATCAACCGCGAGTTCGGCGAGGGCGAGCGAGTGTCCCTGCGCGGCACCGGCACGAACCTCACGCGGACGCTGCTGAACGGCCACGGCCTGGCGACCGCCGACTGGTTCATCCTGGACCAGCTCAACACGACCCGCAGCTTCAACTACCTCATGCTGCCCACGGACCTCATCGGCAAGGTGACCGTGCACAAGAGCTCGCGTGCGGACCTGGAGGAAGGCGGCATCGGCGGCGTGATCGACGTCGAGACGCGCAAGCCGCTCGACCTGCCCGCGACGACCGTGTACGGCTCTTTCTCCGGCGCGTGGTCCGAGCTGTCGGACGAGTTCGATCCCCAGGCGTCCGGGCTCCTGAGCTGGAAGAACGACGACGAATCGTTCGGCATCCTGGTGGCCGCCCTGCGCCAGGAGCGCAACATCCGCCGCGACGGTGTCGAGGTGCTGGGTTACTTCGAAGCCGATTCGGGCTCCGGGCCGGTGCAGGTGCCGTCCCTGATCGGCTCGGCCCTGTTCCAGCAGGAACGGGTTCGCACGGGCGGCAACGTCTCGTTGCAGTTTCGCCCGAACGACCGGCTCGACGTGGAGCTCTCGGGCCTGGTTTCGGAGTTCAGCGCCGACAACATCAACGAGAACTTCATGGCCTGGGGTGTGCGCGCCATCGGCAACGGCGGTACGCTGACGAACGCGACGATCGTCGGCGACACGGCGGTCGCGGGGCGCATCTCGTCTTTGAACGGCGGCACGGCCGATTTCGGCGTCGTCTACGACGCGATCGACCGCTTCGCCACCGCGACGACGCGCAACATCGACCTCGACGGCCTCGTCACGTTCAACGACCGCTGGAGCCTGCACTTCGACGTCGGCTACACGGATGCCGAAGGCAACACCGAGAACCAGCCCTTCGTCGAGTTCGGGGCGCCCGCGACCTTCGACTACGATCTGCGCGGCCGCGCGCCGCAGGTCAGCTTCCTGAACGTGGATCCGGCGGACCCGTCGGACATGCAGTTCATCTTCAGCTCCCTGCACGAGATCCTGAACGACGACAGCGAGACCTATCTGTACCTCGACCTGGACCACCGCCTCGACCGCGGCGTGTGGAAGAACCTGAAGGTCGGGGCGAAGTACACGGATCACGACCGCGAGCTCGACTTCAACGCGACCACCTACGGCGGCTTCCACGTCCCCATCAATACTTTGCCGGCCACCGCCTTCGCCGGCGACCTGACCCCAGGCGACTTCCTCGACAACATCGAAAGCGACGGCACGCTGGACCGGTACTGGCAGGTGGACCGCGGTGCGGTAGAGCAGATCCTGTTCGAGAACCTGGCCTCGTCCAGCGGCCGCGTGCTGTACCCGCAGCAGACGTTCGCGGTCGGGGAGAAGGCCATCGGCGGTTACGTCATGGCAGAGCTCGAGTCCGACCGCTGGCGCGGCGACGTCGGCGTCCGGTTCGTCCGCACCGACCAGACCTCGACCGGCAACCTGATCGACCCCGATTTCGGCGAGATCGAGAATCCGTTCGGCAACTACACGCCAGTCACGGTCGATCGCGATTACACGGACGTGCTGCCCAGCGCGAACTTCGCGTTCGACCTGAGCGACGAGCTGGTGCTGAGGGCCGCGGCGGCCAGGGTCATGGCACGGCCGGATTACACGGACGTGGCGCCCCGCACCAGCCTCAATCCCGGCGCGCTCAGCGGCACCGCCGGCAATCCGCACCTCGATCCCTACCGGGCGAACCAGGCCGACCTCTCGCTCGAGTGGTACCCGGAGAACGGGGCGGGGTACGCGGCGGCCATCTTCTACAAGGACATCGAGTCGTTCATCACCGACCAGCCCGTGGAGATGAATTTCCCCGTGCAGTCCGCGACGGCACCCTCCCTGGAGTGCACGCCGCTCGGCCCGAACACCTTCGATTGCCCGTTCACGATCAACCTGCGGTCGAACGGCGGCGGCGGCCGCATCCAGGGCGTCGAGCTCGCCGCGACCCAGCCCCTCGCGAACGGCTTCGGGTTCCAGGCGAACTACACGTACGCGGACGCGGAGGCCGACAACGGCGATCCGCTCCCGCAGGCATCGGAGCACCAGTTCAACCTGACCGGCTGGTTCGAGAACGAGCGGCTGAGCGCCCGGTTGTCCTGGACCTACCGCTCCGAGTTCTTCGTGACGTTCGATCGCACGACACCGCTCAACCAGGAGGCGCTGCGCAGCCTGGATGCCGCCATCTCGTATGCCGTGACGGACAACGTCAAGCTGACGTTCGACGGCATCAACCTGACGAACGAGGAGATCGTGCAGTACGCCGGGGAGACGTTCCGCCCGCGGGCGATCTACGACAACGGCCGCGTGTACTTCTTCGGCGTGCGGGTCGCGTTCAGCGACATGTAGGCGCGCGCACCGCGGGTAGGACTGCAGGAGCGCGCATTGCGCGACGACGAAGCCAGGCATTGGGGGCCACGTGCAAGGCGCCCCTGCAGGGTGCGCGCGACGCGCGCCCTTACGGAGCGTCGTAGCCCCACGCCGACAGCACGGGACGCAGCACCGGCACGACGCCCGCGAGCGCGCCGGCGTAGTGCCGGTAACGGCCGACGGAGCGCGCGTGCAGCGGCTCGGTCACCTGGTCGTAACTGGGGGTACGGGCGTAACGGGGATTGGTATGGAACCGCAGGCATGCCTCGTCGAAGGGGAGGCCGGCATGCGCGACGATGCGCCGGGTGACGGCTTCCTGGTCGGCGACCAGCTCCTCGTAACGCACGACGAGCTCGGCACCGTCGAGCTCGCGCCGGTAGTGCTCCGTGAGCTCGAACATGGCCGCGAGGTGCGCAGCGGTGTCCTCGATGCGGAATGCGCAGTTGAAGCCGTGGGTGAGATGATGCGCCATCATGGAAACGCACACGTCCAGCGGGTGCCTCACGACGCGTATAATCGGCGCGCGGGGGAAAGCCATCCTGATGAGCGGCAGGTACATCTCGTTGAACGGCATCTTGTCGACGAAGAGCCTGGATGCCGGATCGGTCAGCCCGGACTCGGCGGCGCGCGCCAGGTAATAGTCCCGGAACAGCGAGGCGACCCAATGGCCATCAGCCGTCCAGGTACGCGAGAGGTTGGCCGGGAACGCGGTGTCGGGAAAGAGGCGATTGGCGAGGTCCCGCAGGTCGCCGGCAAACGGCAGCTCCCCGCCGGGGCGGACGTCCGGGTGGCTGCACAGGATCTGCTCGACCAGGGTCGTCCCGGAGCGCGGGAACCCGCACACGAAGACCGGCTGCGCCGTGTCGGGCCGTACCGCGGCCTGGGGGAGCCGGCGCAGGTTGCGGGCCACGAAGAAGCGTTGCAGGCGCTCGAAGAACGTCCGGACCGCGTCCCCGGGCCAGGTGAGGCCACCCGATTGAGCCGCCAGTTTGCGTTTGCCCTCGACGAAATCCTGCCAGGCTTCGGCATGGCGGCCGGCGCGGTCGCGCAGCCGCCCGCGTTCGAGGTGGGCTTCCCCGTTCAACTCGCGGCAGCGTTCGAGCAGGTCGAGCGCGCGATCGTGCTCGCCGGCACGGATGCAGAGGCGCGCCCGCAGGAGGTCGACGTCGTCTTCCGAGCCGGCCGCCGCGGCGCGGTCGAGCAGCTCGCTCGCACGCGCCACGTCTCCCGCCACCTCCGCGACCTTGGCCCACTGCGCGAGGATCCTCGCGTCACGCGGCGCGAGCGCGTGCGCGCCCTTGTAAGCCGCCTCGGCCTCGGCGAGGCGACCCTGCTGCATGAGGTTGAGGCCGAGGTTCGCGAGCAAGGGTGCGCTCGACCCGCCGAGCTCGAGTGCACGGCGGAAGTGCCATTCACCGGCCGGAAGCTCGTTCCGTTCCGAAAGCAGCGTCCCGAACGTGTCGTGCGCCGACGCGCTGTCCGGGCTGCGCGCGAGCGCGGCGCGCGCCACGCGCTCCGCTTCGTCCCTGCGGCCGTTCTCCCGCAGCAGGCGCGCGAGCGCCGCATGCGCCCAGTCTTCCCCGGGAAAAGCGGCGATCACCTCTGCGAGCGTGCGGCATGCGTCCGCGACCAGGCCGCGTTCGCGCTGCTCGCGGTAGCGACTGCGCAACGCCTCGAGGCTCGGGATCGGCTCCATGCGCGAAAGCTACCGTGCCGGGTTCGTTCGAATCCAGCGATTTCGGTGCCGCAAGGGAGGCACGTGCCTTGAGCATCGGGCGCCTCGCCGTCGCCGTCGCCGCGTGCAGCGTCATGGCCGCGTGCGAGCGCACGCCGGAGGCGCAGCCGGAGGTCGCCGTGATTCCCGCGCCCGCGTCGGTAGAGCCGTCGGCCGGGCCGTTCCTGCTCGCCGCTTCCACGACGATCGTCGTCGACGGGTCGGACGGTGGGCGCCGCACGGCGGAATGGCTTGCCGGGCTGCTCGCGCAGACGACCGGGTTGCAGCTCGCGATCGAAGACGCCAGGGCGGATGCGGGCAACGCGATCGTGCTCGCCATCGCGCCGCTCGAGGCAACGGAGCACCCGGAAGCGTACCGGCTCGAAGTTACGCCGGAGCGGGTGACGGTGCGGGCGAACGCCGCGGCCGGGCTCTTCTACGGCGCCGTCAGCACCTGGCAGCTCGCGACCGCCGCGCCGCGGCTCGGCGACGCGCTCCGCCTGCCCGCCGTCGTAGTGCACGACGAGCCGCGCTTCGCCTGGCGCGGGTTGATGCTGGACCCGGCGCGCCACTGGATCCCGCCCGGGACCGTGAAGCGCATGCTCGACTGGATGGCGCTGCACAAGCTCAACGTGCTGCACTGGCACCTCACGGACGACCAGGGCTGGCGCATCGCCATCGACGCGTATCCGAAGCTCACGGAGGTCGGCGCGTGGCGCGTGCCCGCCGGCCCCGCCGCCGCCGAAGACATCGATCCCGAAACCGGCGAGCCGCGGCGTTACGGCGGCTTCTACACGAAAAAGGACGTACGTGACATCGTCGCGCATGCGGCGGCGCGCCACGTCACCGTCGTCCCGGAGATCGACATGCCGGGTCACGCGCAGGCCGCGCTCGCCGCCTACCCCGAGCTCGGCACGGGCGACGTGCCCGCGGGCGTCTCCGCCGACTGGGGCGTTCACACCTGGCTCTTCGGCGTCGACGAAATCACGT
This sequence comes from Woeseiaceae bacterium, assembly GCA_035304345.1. Lineage (GTDB taxonomy): Bacteria > Pseudomonadota > Gammaproteobacteria > Steroidobacterales > Woeseiaceae > IDS-8. The sequence goes on from DATGQE010000072.1 coordinate 8,647, forward strand.
TCGAGGCGCTGGAGACGATTCTCGACGAAGTGCTCGAGCTCTTTCCGGGCGAGTACGTGCACGTCGGCGGCGACGAGGCCGTCAAGAAACGCTGGATCGAGTCGGCGGCCGTGCAGGCGCGCATGCGCGAGCTCGGCATCGAGGACGCGACGGCGCTGCAGGGCTGGTTCATGGGACGCCTCGAAGCCTTCCTCGCGGCGCGCGGCAGGAAGCTGATCGGCTGGGACGAGATTCTCGAGGGCGGCATCGCGCCGCAAGCCACCGTCATGTCCTGGCGCGGCATCGCCGGCGCCGTCGAAGCCGCATCCCTCGGGCACGACACCGTCCTGTCGCCGTCGCCGACGCTGTACTTCGATCATCGCCAGGGCCGGCTCGCGAGCGAGCCGCCCGGTCGCGACGCGGTCATCACGCTCGAGGACGTCTATCGCTTCGAGCCGATGCCGGCCGCGCTCGCGCCCGACGAGCGCCGGCACGTTCTCGGCATCCAGGCGAACCTCTGGTCGGAGCACATCCGCACGGAGGAGCGGCTGGCCTGGATGGCCTTCCCGCGTGCGGCGGCGCTCGCCGAGGTCGCCTGGTCCCCACCGGAGCGTCTCGACTGGCACTCGTTCGTGCGGCGCCTGCCGGCGCAGTTCGAGCGCTACCGCGCGCTCGGGCTGCCGTTCGCGACGAGCGCGTTCGACGTGCATGCTGCGGCGCGCCGCATCGCCCGCGACCGCGTCGCGATCGAGCTCACTCACCAGGCCGGCATCGGCGAGATCCGCTACACGACCGACGGTTCGCCGGTCACCGCGAGCGCACCCGTCTATTCCGGGATTCTCGAGCTGGCGCCGGAGACCGAGCTCGCCGCGCGGACCTGGCTCGACGGCCGCCCGATGTCGGGCGAGCTGCGCGCTTCCGTTGCGAGGCTTTCCGACCGCCGCGCGAGCCAGGAGCTCGAGCTGTGCACCGAAAGCGTCGTGCTCGCGCTCGAGGACGACGCGCCGCGGGATGGCGAGCGCGCCGTGTTCCTCGTCGACATCCTGAATCCCTGCTGGATCTGGCGCGACGTCGACCTCGCGGGCGTCACGCACGTGACGGCGGCGGTGGGGCAGGTGCCGTTCAACTTCCAGTTCGGTGATCAGCCGCCCGCCATCACGCTGCCGCCGCCCGCCACGCCGCACGGCGAGCTCGAGCTGCGGACCGGCGGCTGCGACGGCACGGTGGCCGCCGTGCTGGCCCTCGAGGCGGCGGCCGCGAGCCATGCCGTCACCCGGCTCTCCGCCGGGCTTGCCGGCCACGCAGGGCCGACGGACCTGTGCGTGCGGTTCCGTGTCGGCGGCGTCGACCCGCTGTGGGTGCTCGACTGGATCGAGCTCGGCCGTGCGGCGGACACGGGACCGGCGCGATGAGCGCGGCCGTGACGCTCGGCGCACCGCTCGCCGGCTGGCTCATGCCGCTCGAGGAGGTGCCCGACCCGGCGTTCGCGGATCGCCTGCTGGGTGACGGCGCCGCGATCGATCCCGTCGATTCGCTGCTGCGCTCGCCGTGCGACGGCACCGTGACCATGCTGGCCGACACGCGCCATGCCGTCACGATCCGGACCGATTCCGGCATCGAGGTGCTGGTGCACGTCGGCATCGACACCGTGCGCCTGCGCGGCGAGGGATTCGTCGCCCGTACCCGGCCGGGCGCGCGCGTGCGGCGCGGCGAGCCGTTGCTCGAGCTCGATCTCGACCGGCTGGCACGCGGCGCCGCGAGCCTCGTGACACCCATCGTGATCACGGGCGACGGGCGCGTGCGGCTGCTCCGCTCCGAGGTCCTCGTCGGTGCGGGCGACGCGATCCTCGACGTCGCCGCGGGCTGCGCCGCGGCGGCGGCGGCAGGCGGGGCCCCGGACGCGGTCCGCTCCGTGGCCCTGACGCTGGAGCACGGCCTGCACGCGCGCCCGGCCGCGCGCATCGCGCGACTGTCGCGCGAGTTCTGCTCGCGCATCCGCGTGGCGGCGGGCGGCCGCACGGCCGATGCCGGCAGCGTGGTCGATCTCATGGCGCTCGGCGCCGCCTGCGGCGACGCGCTCGAGCTCGCGGCGTCCGGTCCCGACGCGGAAGCCGCCGTCGAGGCACTCGCCCGCGAGATCGCGTCCGGCGCCGGCGAGAAGCCGGTCGCCCTTCGCGCCGGGAAGCCGGACGCTTTCCGCGCGCCGGCAGGCCTGCGCGAGCTCCGCGGCACCGTGGCGAGCCGCGGGATTGCCGTAGGCACCGCCTGCCGGCTCCTGCCGGCGGACATCGCGGTCCCGGAAGCAGGGCAGGGAACGGCGCGGGAGCGGGCGGCGCTCACCGCGGCGCGCGCCGAAGTGCGCGAGCGCCTGCTCGGCATGGCCGGCGCGGCGCCGGGCGACGCGGCGGACGTGCTCGTCGCGCAGGCGGAGCTCCTCGACGACCCGGGGCTGCTCGACCGCGCCGGGCAGGCCATCGGCGCCGGCAAGAGCGCCGCCTTCGCCTGGCGGCTTGCGACGCGCGCGGCCGCGGAGCGGCTCCGTGCCACCGGCAACGCACGTCTCGCGGAGCGCGCCACCGACCTCGCCGACGTCGAGCGCCAGGTGCTGGAAGCGCTCGGCGGCACGAGCGCCGCTGCAGGGCCGCTGCCGGACGGCGCCATCCTGCTCGCCTCCGAGCTCCTGCCCTCGGACTTCGGCCGGCTCGATCTCGCGAAAGTCGCCGGCATCTGCACCGCGGGCGGCGGGCCGACGGCGCACGCGGCGCTGCTCGCGGGCTCGCTGCACATCCCCGCCGTGGTCGGCGCCGGTCCCGGCGTGCTCGACGTGCCGGACGGCGCGCGCGTCCTGCTCGATGCGGAGAACGGCGTGTTGCACGTCGAGCCGGAGGCGGCGGCGATCGCCGCGCTCGAGCGGCGCATCGAGACGCGCCGGCAGGATCACGCGCGCGATCTCGAGCAGGCCGCGCGTCCCTGCCACACCGCCGACGGCTGCCGCATCGAGGTGTTCGCGAATCTCGTCTCGGCCACGGAAGCCGCGCACGCCGTGCGCCTGGGTGCCGAGGGTTGCGGGCTCCTGCGCACCGAGTTCCTGTTCCAGGAGCGGCGGCGGGCGCCGACCGCCGCGGAGCAGGCGCGCGAGTACCAGGCGGTCGCCGACGCACTGGGGAAGCGCCCGCTGGTCATCCGGTTGCTGGACGCCGGCGGCGACAAGCCCATGGCCTGCATCGCCCTGCCGCGCGAGGCCAACCCGCTGCTCGGCTTGCGCGGCCTGCGCGTGAGCTTCCGCCACCCGGAGCTGCTCGATCAGCAACTGGCCGCGATCCTGCGCACGGACATGCCGGCCGGCCGGCGCGTGCTCTTGCCCTTGGTCACCGACCCGGCGGAGATCCGGCGCGTCCGCGAGCGGCTCGTGGCGGTGCGGGAGGCGCTCGGCGTGGACGCGCCGGCGCAGGTGGGCGCCATGATCGAGACGCCCGCATCCGTGGCGCTCGCCGACGCCATCGCGCGCGAGGCGGACTTCCTGTCGATCGGCAGCAACGATCTCGCCCAGTACACGCTCGCGCTCGACCGGGCGCACCCGGAGCTCGGTGCGGCCTTCGATCACCTGCACCCGGCCGTCCTGCGGCAGGTCGCGGCCGTGATCGCGGCGGCGGGCGAGGCGCACGTCTCCGTGTGCGGGGGGCTCGCGTCGGACCCCGATGCGGTGCCGCTGCTGCTCGGGCTCGGCGTGCGCACGCTGTCGGTGGTGCCGAGCGTGATTCCCGGGTTGAAAGCGCGGGTGGCATGCCTCACGCTCGCCGGGTGCCGGGAGCTCGCGGCCGCCGCGCTGGCGGCGGAGGATGCCGCGTCGGTGCGCCGCATCGTCGGGGAGGGCCCGGCATGACGTCGCTGTTCGCCGGCCTGCAGAAGCTCGGGCGGGCGCTGATGCTGCCGATCGCCGTGCTCCCGGTCGCCGGCCTCCTGCTCCGGCTCGGCCAGCCGGACCTGCTCGACTGGCCGATGGTGAGCGCGGCGGGTGCGGCGATCTTCTCGCACCTCGGGCTGCTGTTCGCCGTCGGCATCGGCGTGGGGCTCGCGCGCGAGAACCACGGTGCGGCGGGTCTCGCGGCGCTGGTCGGCTACTTCGTCGCCACGGAAGGGGCGGCCGCGCTCATGAGCGTGCCGGCCGAGGTCCTGCAGGGCCTGGCCGGCGAGGCGCTCGAGCCGGCGCGCCAGGCATGGATCGACGCGCGACTGGCGAAGCTCTCGGTGCCCGCCGGCATCCTCTCGGGCGTGGCGGCCGGGTGGCTGTACAACCGGTACGCCGACATCCGGCTGCCCGATTACCTCGCGTTCTTCGGCGGCCGGCGTTTCGTGCCCATCGCGAGCGGAATCCTCGGGCTCGCGCTCGCCACGGCATTCGGCTTCGGCTGGCCGCTGCTCGAAGGCGGCATGGACGCGGCGAGCCGCGCGGTGCTCGGCACCGGGGAAGCCGGCCTGTTCCTGTACGGTGCGCTGAACCGGGTGCTGATCGTCACGGGCCTGCACCACATCCTCAACAACATCGCGTGGTTCCTGCTCGGGGACTTCGGCGACGTGACCGGCGACCTGCGCCGGTTCTTCGCCGGCGACCCCGCGGCCGGCGCATTCATGTCCGGCTTCTTCCCCGTCATGATGTTCGGCCTGCCCGCGGCCTGCCTCGCGATGTACCACGCGGCGCCGAAGGGCCGGCGCACGGCCGTCGGCGGCCTGCTGTTCTCGATGGCGCTCACCTCGTTCCTCACCGGCGTGACGGAGCCGATCGAGTACACGTTCATGTTCCTGGCGCCGGCGCTGTACGCGGTGCACGCGCTGCTCACCGGCGTGTCGATGGTCTTGATGGATGCGCTCGGCGTGCGCCTCGGGTTCGGGTTCTCCGCCGGCCTGTTCGATTACATGCTGAACTACCGCCTCGCCACGCGCCCGCTGTGGCTGCTGCCCGTCGGGCTCGCCTATTCGCTCGTGTACTACGCCATGTTCCGCTGGTGCATACGGCGCTTCGCGTTGCCGACGCCCGGCCGGGAACCGGAGACCGCGGCGGCTGCCGGCGCCGCGCGGGTGCCCGGCGACGTGGAAGCGCTGGTCGCGGCGCTGGGCGGCCCCGCGAACCTGCTCACCGTCGATGCCTGCACCACCCGTTTGCGGCTCACGGTCGCGGATGCCGGCCGGGTGTGCGAGGACGCCCTCCGCCAGGCCGGTGCTCACGGGGTGATCCGCCCGTCGGCCGGCGCCGTCCAGGTCGTGCTCGGGCCGGCGGCGGACCGGGTTGCGGGCGACATCCGGCGCCTCCTCGCCGGCGGCGGAGGCGAACGGGAGCCGGCCCCGGCAGGGCCGGAACCTGCCGTCGCGCGCGGCGGGACATCGCCCGCCACCGGGGCGGAAAAGGATGCCGCCGGCGCCTGGCTCGCGGCCCTCGGCGGCGCGACGAACCTGCGCCACGTGGAAAGCTGCGCCGGGCGCGTGCGCGTGGAGGTCGCCGAGCGCGCGCGGGCGCGCCTCGACGATCCGCTGCCGGCCCTGCGCGCCGCCGTGTGGGTGGCGCCGAGGGTGGCGCACCTCCTCGTCGACCAGAAGACCCTCGACGTCGCGCGAGCGACCCGTGCGCTGGCGGCCGCCGCGGCGCGTTGACGCGGCACAACCTGCAACGCCGCCGGCAAAATCTACAAAACGCGGCGGAAGCGTCGGCAGCACGCGACAGTGTCCGCGATCGGTGACATTGCCGCTTCA
>DATGQE010000073.1:0-39213 GCA_035304345.1 Woeseiaceae bacterium
ACGTCCTCTATTACATCGTCGACGGCTCGGTCGAGGTCATGATCGAGGACGAAGACGGCAACGAGATGGTCCTCGCCTACCTGAACAAGGGCCAGTTCTTCGGCGAGATGGGTCTTTTCTACGAGCAACCAACCCGCAGCGCCTGGGTGAGGACGCGCAGCGAGTGCGAGATCGCGGAAATGACCTATCCGCGCTTCCGCCAGATCGCGAGCGAAAGCCCGGGCCTCGTGTTCGAGCTCGCCACGCAGCTCGCGACGCGCCTCGACCGCACGAACCGCAAGCTCGGGGACCTCGCCTTCGTCGACGTCACCGGCCGCGTCGCGCACGCGATCATGGACCTGTGCAACGAGCCGGACGCGATGACGCACCCCGACGGGATGCAGATCAAGGTCAGCCGCCAGGAGCTCTCCCGCCTCGTCGGCTGCTCGCGTGAGATGGCCGGCCGGGTACTCAAGGTGCTGGAGGAGCAGGGGCTCGTGTCGGCGAGCGGCAAGACGATCGTCGTCTACGGCGCCCGGCCGCAGCGCAAGGGCTGACCTACCCCGCCGCCGCCCGTACCCGCTCGATCTCGGCCCGCATCGCCGAGATCGTCGCCGCGTAATCCCCGCTCCCGAAAATCGCCGAACCGGCGACGAACGTATCGGCGCCCGCCGCCGCGATGCGGCCGATGTTGTCCACCTTCACGCCCCCGTCCACCTCGAGGCGAATGGGACGCCCGCTGGCGTCGATGGCCCGGCGCACGCGCTCGATCTTCGGCAGCGCGGACTCGATGAACTGCTGCCCGCCGAAGCCGGGATTCACCGACATGACGAGCACCATGTCGAGCTTGTCCATGACGTAGTCGAGCCAGTCGAGCGGCGTGGCCGGGTTCAGCACGAGCCCGCTGCGGCAGCCATGCTCGCGGATGAGGCTCAGCGTCCGGTCCAGGTGGCGGGTGGCTTCCGGGTGCACGGAGATCCAGGTCGCCCCCGCTTGCGCGAAATCGGGGATGATGCGATCGACCGGCTCGATCATGAGGTGGACGTCGATCGGCGCCTGCACGCCGTAACGGCGCAATGCCTCGCACACCAGCGGCCCGACCGTCAGGTTCGGCACGTAGTGGTTGTCCATCACGTCGAAATGGATCATGTCGGCGCCCGCCGCGAGCACGGCGTCGACCTCCTCGCCGAGACGCGCGAAATCCGCCGACAGGATGGAGGGTGCAATGAAAGCTTCCACGTGAACCGTCCGGGACCGCTACGCGTCCACTCTACCGGAACCCCGCGGCCTTGTTAAACGACGACTCAGCGGATGCCGCGGCGCGCCCGCACGAGCTCCCAGGCGCCGAGGATCTCGCGCGTGCGCTCCTGCGCGGCAAGTCGCACGGCCGGCTCGGCGCTCGCGAGCTTGTCGGGGTGGTTGCGGTTCATGAGACGCCGGTACGCCTGCTTGATCTCGGCGTTGGTGGCGCCGCGGCTCACGCCGAGCACGGCGTAGGCGCGCTCGAGGCGCTCCGCATCGCCGGCGCCGGCGCCCGCGCGGCGGAAGCCGTGCTGTGCGCGCAGCACGGCTTCGAGCTGGGCGAGTTCCACGCGCCCGACGTCCAGCTCGCTCGCGATCGTCCACAGGGCGGCGCGCTCGCGGCGGTCGAGCGCGTGCTTCGACAGCGCCACCTCGAGCAGCAGTCGCACGAACAGCGAGCGGAGATCGGCGCGCCCGCGGGTTTCCCGCCGCACCTCGCGGAGCGTGGCGTGCAACGGGAACGAGGGTTGCTTGCCCTCGCGGAACCAGTCCATCGCCTGCCGCGTCTCGGCGGGATCGAGGCCGAGGCGATGCATCAGCGTGCGCGCCGCGCGGATCTCCTCCTCGGACACCCGCCCGTCGCACTTCGCGAGGAATCCCATCGTGAGGAACAACAGGCGCACCAGCGGGCGCGGCAGCGCATGCAGTCGATCCGGAGACGCGTTCGCGGCATGGCGCGCGTACCCGCGGTCGAACTGGTCGCCGAGCACCAGCCCCAGCAACGCGAACCAGGGCCCCGCGGCGAAGCCCGCGACGGTACCGACCACCTTGCCCCAGTGAGACATCCGGAGCCGTTCCTTCCCAGCGCTCAAACGGCCGGCCCCGCCGGCCGGCCTGTGCGTATGCTAACCGCGCGGCCGGCATATTCCTACGGTCCGGCACCCTGCCTTGCGGCACGGCGGGCGAAGCGCCATCATGCTCCCCCGTTCACGCCTGCCACCGTCATGGACACGCCCGAGCCGATGTTCGAATCGCGGATCCCCTCCCTGCCCCTGCTCGGACGCGGCAAGGTCCGTGACATCTATGCCGTCGACGATCGCCACATCCTGATCGTCACCACGGATCGACTGTCGGCGTACGACGTCGTGCTGCCCGACCCCGTGCCGGGGAAGGGACAGGTGCTGAACGAGATCTCGCTCTTCTGGTTTCGCCGCCTCGGCGACATCGTGCCGAACCACCTCGTCGACCGGCCGCTCGAGTCGGTCGTGCCCGATCCCGAGGTGCGGCGTGCGCTCGTCGGTCGCTCGGTGATCGCGCGCCGGCTCACGCCGCTCCCCATCGAAGCCGTGGTCCGCGGCTACCTGGCCGGCTCCGGCTGGCGCGAGTACCGCGAGACCGGCACGCTGTGCGGCATCGAGCTGCCCCCGGGACTGCGCCAGGCCGACGTGCTTCCCGAACCGCTGTTCACGCCCGCCACCAAGGCCGCCGCCGGGGACCACGACGAGAACATCACTTTCGCGCGCGCCGCCGAGATGCTGGGTGAACGCCTCGCGTCGCAGGTGCGGACCGTCGCGCTCGCCATCTACGAGCGCGCGCGGGCGTACGCGCTCGAGCGCGGCATCATCATCGCCGACACCAAGTTCGAGTTCGGCCAGGACGAGGAAGGGCGGCTGTACCTCATCGACGAAGTCCTGACACCCGACTCGTCGCGCTTCTGGCCGGTCAGCGAGTACCGGCCAGGCTCCAGTCCGCCGAGCTTCGACAAGCAGTACGTGCGCGATTACCTCGACACGCTCGACTGGGACAAGACCGCACCCGGCCCGGCACTTCCCCCGGACGTGATCGCCCGCACCGCCGCGAAGTACCGCGAAGCACTCGCCATCCTGACGGGCCGCCCCGCGACCTGACGCCGATCGCCCGCCTCCAGCGCGCATCGCGCGTGACCATTCAATGCTCGGTCCGGGCTCGGTGGCGCCGACCTCTGCCAGTGCATCGTTCATGCCCGTTGGCGATCGGGGTTCAAGCTCCGCCGCGACCGGGGGGTGTCCCCGGGGGAATGGCTCCCGTGCGGACACGGCGGAGCAGCGCGGGCATCGGCGCAGAGGGTACGTCCCGCGCCGCGCTGCTCCGCCGCGTCCTCGGTCCGCTTTATTTCCCCCGGGGACACCCCCCGGCCACGGCTCCGCGTCTCGGCCAGAGGCCGGGCATGAACGATGCTCAGGGGCGGGCTCCGCGCGCGTGCGGGAGCGAGGGTTGCTCGCGACCGGGAGGAGTACCCACCGTCGTCGGTCGGGCCCGGGTGGGCGGCTTACGCGGCGCGGGTGCGGGTCCAGCGCTCGATGATGGCGCGCAGCGCGGCGAGGCCGTCGGTGAGCGCCGCGGGACCGGGCTGCAGGATGAGCGACGACTTGATCTCGTAGAGATCGTCGGTCGCCACCGCGGGCACGGTCTCCCACCCGGGTCGTGCCCTCACCTTCTCCGGCCGGAACTTCTTCCCGCACCACGAGCCGATGACGATGTCCGGCCGCCGCCGCGCAATCTCCGCCGGGTCGGCGATGATGCGCCCCTTCGCGAGCGGCTCGCGCGCGAGCTCGGGAAAGCAGTCTTGCCCGCCCGCGATCGCAACGAGCTCGGACACCCAGCGGATGCCGCTGATGCAGGGATCGTCCCATTCCTCGAAGTACACCCGGGGCCTCGGCGCATCCGGTGCGACGCTCGCGCGGACCGCTTCGATGCCGCGGCGCAGCTCCTCCGCGTAACGTTCCGCTTTCGCCTGCTCGCCGATCATGCCGCCGAGCACCTGCACCATCCCGAGGATGCCGTCCACGGAACGGTGGTTGAACACGTGCACGGCGATCCCTTTCCGCACCAGTTCCGCGGCGATGTCCGCCTGCAGGTCGGAGAAGCCGAGCACGAGATCCGGCTCGAGCTCGAGAATGCGGTCGATCTTCGCGCTCGTGAAGGCGGATACCTTCGGTTTCTCGCGGCGTGCCCGCGGCGGGCGCACCGTGAAGCCCGAGATACCGACGATGCGCGCATCCTCGCCGAGCGCGTACAGGGTCTCCGTGGTCTCCTCCGTGAGGCACACGATGCGCTCGGGATAGCGTGAAGCCATGCACGAATCTCCGGTCGGCGACGCCGTAATATACAATCCCGCGGACCCCGGCTCCGAGGCATCATGATCCAGAAGCTTCTCGCGAGAATCGACCACCTGGTGTGGGGCAGCGAGCTCGAGAGCCAGGGCAGGCTCGGGGAGCTCGCCGCCCTCCTGCTGCGGCACCTGTACGCGCTGGTACGCGACATCCTGCAGGGCCAGCTCACGCTGCGTGCGATGAGCCTCGTCTACACCACGCTGCTGTCCGTGGTGCCGCTGGTCGCCTTCAGCTTCTCGGTCCTGAAGGGGCTCGGCGTCCACAACCGCCTGCGCCCGTACCTCTACCGTGTGCTCGAGCCGCTCGGCCCCCAGGGCCAGGAAATCACCGACGAGGTGATCAACCTGGTCGACAACGTCGAGGGCGGCGTTCTCGGCGGCCTCAGCCTCGCCTTTTTCATCTTCACCTCGATCTCGATGGTGCAGAAGGTCGAGGAGAGCTTCAATCACGTGTGGCACGTGTCGCGGCCGCGCAGCATCGCCCGGCGGTTCTCCGAATACACGCTCGTGCTGCTCATCAGCCCGGTCGTCGTGGTCACCGCACTGGGCCTGATGGCCTCCATTCGCAGCAACCGCATCGTGCAGGCCCTGCTCGAGACGGACTGGTTCGGCCCCGTGTTCCTGAAGATGAGCGAGGTCACGCCGTTCCTGCTGATCACGTCGGTGTTCATCTTCCTCTACATGTTCGTGCCGAACACGCGGGTGCGCTTCGTCCCGGCGGCGCTGGGCGGGATCATCGCGGGACTGTCGTGGTCGGGCCTCGGCGTGCTGTTTGCCAATTTCGTCGCCTACACGACCACCAAGCAGATCATCTACTCGGGCTTCGCAGTCGCGATCTCGGCGCTGCTGTGGCTGTACCTGAGCTGGCTGGTGCTGCTCGTCGGCGCGCAGCTCGCGTTCTACCTCCAGCGCCCGGAGTACCTGCGGATCGGCCGCCGCGAGCCGCACCTCTCGAACGGCATGCGCGAATGCCTGGCGCTGAACGTCATGTACCTCATCGCGAGGGACTACCGCGATGCCCGCCCCATGAGCTTCGATCGCCTGGCGGAGCAGCTCCGCATCCCCGCGATCGCGCTCACGCCGGTCGTCAACAGCCTGGAAAGTGCGGGACTCATCCTCGCCACGGAGCGCGAGGGGCTCGTCCCGGGCCGGGACATGGGCCGCATCCGGCTCTCCGAGATCCTGGACGTCGTGCGCCGGCACGGCGAGACCGGCTCGTACCGCGGGCCCAGGTGGTTTCCCGGCATCGCCGAGCTGGGCCAGCAGCTCGAGCAGGCCGTGGCGGGTGTGGTGGGGGAGCGTACGCTCGCGGACCTGGTCGACGAGCTCTCGCGCCGGAAGGGCGAATCCTGAAAGGTCAGGCGCCCGCGATCGTCATCTCCTCGACGAGCAGCGAGCCGCAGCGGATGGTCCCGCGCAGGTCCCGGTCGTGGCCGATCGCCGCGATGCGCCGGTAGAGCTCCTTCAGGTTGCCGGCGATCGTGACCTCGTGCACGGGATGCACGATCTCGCCGTTCTCGACCCAGAAGCCGACCGCACCGCGAGAGTAATCGCCCGTGACGCCGTTGACTCCCTGCCCGATCAGCTCGTGGACGACGAGGCCCCGCGGCAGCGTGCGGATCAACGAGGCCAGGTCGCCGTCGGTGCCGCTCACGACGAGATTGTGCGCGCCGCCCGCGTTGCCGGTGCTCTTCAGGCCCAGTCGCCTGGCGGAGTAGGCGCTCAGGATGTACCCCTGCAGCACGCCCGCGGCGACGAGGTCGCGGTCGCGGGTCGCGACCCCTTCCGCATCGAACGGTGCGCTCGCCAGCGCCTTGGGGATGTGCGGTCGCTCCTCGATCGTGACGAACTCCGGGAAGACGCGCTCCCCTGCCGCGTCGAGCAGGAACGATGCTCGCCTGTACTGCGCGCCGCCGGAGATGGCGCCGACCATGTGACCGATGAAGCCCCGCGCCAGCTCCGGCGTGAACAGGACCGGCGCCTTCGTGGTCCTGATCTTGCGCGCGCCGAGCCGCGCCACCGTGCGCTGCGCGGCCGTCGTGCCGACTTGCTCGGGCGTTTCGAGCTCGGATGCGTCGCGCGCGGTGGTGTAGTGGAAGTCACGTTCCATGAGGCCGTCGGTCTCACCGACGACGACGCAGCTCAGGCCATGCCGGGTCTTCGCATAGCTGCCGACGAAGCCGTGCGTGTTGCCGTACGCCAGGCTTCCCGAGTGCGTCGTGAGCGTGGCGCCCTCCGAGTTGGTGATGCGCCGGTCATAGTTGCGCGCCGCGGCCTCGCAGGCGACGGCCAGCTCGATCGCGCGATCGGCGTCGATTTCCCAGGGCCAGGCGAGCGCGAGATCCGGCGGGTCGCTCGCCATCAGCTCGGGCTCCGCGAGCCCCGCGTACGGATCGGGCGCCGTACGCCGCGCGATCGAGCAGGCCTTGGCGACCGCCTCCCTGAGCGCCTCGGTGCCGAAATCCGACGTGGTCGCGCTGCCCTTGCAGGAATCGATGTAGACGGTGACGCCAACGCCGCGATCGTTGGTGTACTCGATGTTCTCGACGTCCCCCAGGCGCGCGGTGACCGACAGGCCGGCGTCGTGGGTCGCGCTGGCCTCCGCCTGCCCGGCGCCTTGCCGGCGGGCCTCGTCGAGCACGAAGCGCACGATGCCCTCGAGCTCCGGCAGCGCGATGCGCTTGTCCTGGACGCTCATGTCGCCCGGATGGCCTCCGTATGGGTAGTGAAACGGGGCCGGTGACCCGGCCCGCGAGCCTTGCATGATACTATGCGCCGATGACGCGGGTGAACGAGCGTGCGCCGAGCAAGAGCGCCCGCAAACGGGAGCACCTCGAGCTGCAGGCGCTCGGGGAGAAGCTGATCGGGCTGCCCCTGGCGGATCTCGAAGCGATGGAGCTCGACCCGTCACTGCTCGACGCGGTGGTGGCGGCGCAGTCCATCCGCTCGCGCGGCGCGCTGAGGCGCCAGCGGCAGCTCATCGGCAAGCTGATGCGGCATGCCGACGCGCAGCGCATCGCGGCCGCGCTCGAAGCGCGCGGGCGCGTCGCGCGGGCCGACACGGCGCTGCTGCATGCCGCCGAGCACTGGCGCGAGCGGCTGTGCACGGAAGGGGGCGATGCGCTCCGCGAGCTCGCGCGGGAAACCGGCCGCGACACGAGCGCGCTCGAGCCCGTGCTGCACGAGCTCGAGCGCGCCGCGGACGATCTCGCGAGGCGGCGGGTGCGTCGGCGGCTGTTTCGCGAGGTTCACGCCCTCTTGCGGGACGTCGCCTGAGGAGTGAGACGAACGCGAATGAACCCGAAAGTCGGCATCATCATGGGCTCGCGCTCCGACTGGGAGACGATGCGGCACGCGACCGAAGTCCTCGACGAGCTCGGCGTCGCGTACGCCGTGCAGGTCGTTTCGGCGCATCGCACGCCCGACCTTTTGTTCGAATACGCAGGCTCCGCGGTCGAGCGCGGGCTCGAGGTGATCATCGCCGGCGCGGGCGGGGCCGCGCACCTGCCCGGCATGGCGGCGGCCAAGACGCGCCTGCCGGTGCTCGGCGTGCCGATTCGCTCGAAGGCCCTGAACGGCATCGATTCCCTGCTTTCCATCGCGCAGATGCCGGCGGGCGTGCCGGTCGGCACGCTCGCGATCGGCAAAGCCGGCGCGATCAACGCCGCGCTCCTCGCGGCCGCGATCCTCGCGAACTCGGACGAGCGGATCGCCGAGGCACTGGAGGCTTACCGGCGTCGCCAAACGGACGGCGTCCTCGCGGCAATCGACCCGCGAGCCTGAGGTCACCCACCATGCGACGCCGCGGCGGGACCGGAACCCCGCACCGATGACGACCGTCGGCGTGATCGGGGCCGGCCAGCTCGGGCTCATGCTCGGGGAAGCCGGGCGGGCGCTGGGGGTCGAGCTCGTGTTCCTCGATCCAGCCGTCGATCCGCCCGCCGCCGCCGTGGGCGAGGTCATCCGTGCGCCATTCGACGACGCGGAGGCGCTGGAGGCGCTCGCGCGGCGTGCCGACGTCGTGACCTACGAGTTCGAGAACGTGCCGGTGGCCGCCGCCCGGCGGGTGGCGGCACGGGTACCGGTCCGTCCTCCCGTGGCCGCGCTCGCGGAAGCGCAGGACCGGCTCGCGGAAAAGCGGCTGTTCGAGTCCCTGGACATCCCGGTGCCGGCGTGGCGCAGCATTGCGGCGGACGAGGACGTCGTGCGCGCCGCGGACGAGCTCGGGCTGCCGCTGGTGCTCAAGACCCGGCGGCTGGGTTACGACGGCAAGGGCCAGTTGCGGCTGGAGCGCGCGGCCGACGTCGCCGGGGCCTTCGAGCGCCTCGGCCGCCAGCCCGCGATCGCGGAGCGCAAGATCGCGTTCGCGCGCGAGCTCTCGATCATCGGCGCGCGCCGGCGGGACGGCACGACGGCGGTCTGGCCGCTGGTCGAGAATCGCCACGAAGGCGGCATCCTGCGGGTCTCGAAAGCGCCGGTCGAGGCGCCGGCGCTCGCCGCCGTCGCGACCGGCTACCTCGACCGGCTGCTGGAGCGGCTCGAGTACGTCGGGGTGCTCGCGCTCGAGCTGTTCGAGGACGCGGACGGCAACCTGCTCGCCAACGAATTCGCGCCGCGGGTCCACAATTCGGGCCACTGGACGATCGAGGGCGCCCGCACCAGCCAGTTCGAGAACCACCTGCGCGCCGTCCTCGACCTGCCCCTCGGCGACACGGCGGCCACGGGCCACGCGGCCATGGTGAACCTCGTCGGCCGGCTGCCGGCCGCGGCCGCCCGCCTGGAATCAGCCGGGTTCAGGCTGCACGATTACGGTAAAATGGCACGCCCGGGGCGCAAGCTCGGGCACCTCACGACCGTGGCCCCAAGCGCCGCCGAGCGTGACCGCCGTCTTTCCGAGGCGTTGAAAATAATCGAGAATTGAGGCCGCGCGGCCCGCGGCATCGGCGCGGGTCGGGGATGGGCAGGACCCCCCCACCCCACACAGTCCATGGACGGACGCGCCCGGGTGCCGGCGCGGCTTTCACGGAAGATTCACCACAGAAGGCGTGGCATGTCCTATCTGAGTCATTTCAAGCTCAAGGAACAGCCGTTCCGGCTCACGCCGGACCCGGAGTTCGTGTACTGGAGCAAGCAGCACGCCCGGGCCAAGGCGTACATGGAATCGACCATCTGGCTCGCGGACGGCTTCGTGGTGATCACCGGGGAAATCGGTTCCGGGAAGACCACGCTGCTCCAGTCGTTCCTCGCGGAGCTGGGCGACGACGTCGTCTACGCGATGGTGTCCCAGACGCAGCTCTCCCCCAGCCAGTTCCTGCAGGCGGTGCTGACGGAGTTCGGCTTCAAGCCGTTCAACCAGCGCAAGGTGGAGCTGCTCGACACGCTCAACATGTTCCTCATCGAGCAGTACGCCCAGGGCAAGAAGGTCGTGCTGATCGTCGACGAGGCGCAGAACCTGAGCAAGAAAGTGCTCGAGGAGATCCGGCTGATCTCCGGGATCGAGACGCACAAGGAAAAAGTGCTGCGCATCATCCTGGCCGGACAGCCGGAGCTCAAGGACACGCTCGACTCGCCCGAGCTCAAGCAGCTCGTGCAGCGCATCCGCCTGCGCTTCCACGTCGGCCCGCTCGACCCGCGCGAGATGCGCGAGTACATCGAGCACCGGCTGCTCGTGGCGGGCCGGCACGCGCGCGAGCTCTTCAAGGACGAGACGTACGACACCATCTACCGCTACACGGGCGGCGTACCGCGCCTCATCAACACGCTGTGCGACACGGCCCTGCTGTGCGCGTACGCGGAACAGAAGCCGATGATCGGGCTTGCGGAGATCAAGGCCGCCGTGCAGGAGCTCAACTGGAAGGAGCACGAGCTCTCCGCCGGCGCGTACCCGGAGCGCCTGTCCTCCGCACCGCAGGTCAAGCACCCGGGGCACGTGACCGGCATCGAGGTGCGCAGCGAGGGCGAGACGCTCGGCAAGCATTTCTTCGGTCCCGGCAGGGTGATCGTCGGGCGCTCGCCGGACAACGAGATCTACATCCAGAGCAAGTTCGTGAGCCGCCACCACGCGCAGCTCACGAACGACGAGACCGGCTGCGTGATCGAGGACCTGAACAGCACCAACGGCGTCTACATCGGCAACGAGCGCATCAAGAAATACCGGCTCAAGGACGGCGACGTCATCTCGCTCGGCATCCACGAGCTCGTCTACACCGACCTGCGCCAGCAGAGCTCGAACACCGCCCCCACCGAGCTCAAGGAACGCCGCGGCTAGCCGCCCGCACGCGAGGCTTCGCCGACGCCCTCTGCAGGAGCGCGCCGCGAACCCGCCCCCGAGCATCGTTCATGCCCGGCCACCGACCGCAACGCGGAGCCGTGACCGGGGGGTGTCCCTGGGGGAAATAAAGCGGACCGAGGACACGGCGGAGCAGCGCAGCGCGGGACCCACATCCGGCGCGATGCCCGCGCTGCTCCGCCGTGTCCGCATGGGAGCCATTCCCCCAGGGACACCCCCCGGTCGCGGCGGAGCTTAAGCTTCAATCGCCAACGGGCATGAACGATGCGGTGGCAAAGGCCGGTGCCACCGACTGCGGGGTCACGCGCGTGCGCTTCCCACAGGGGCATCCGGCGCATTGCGGTCGCGCACTGCGCGCTTTCTCCAGGGAGGCGGTTGTGCGCCGTTTACAGGAAGTCCTCGGTGCGCTCGGCGCGCCGATGCTGGTCGCGGTGGTCGCGCCGGCGCAGCAGCACGACGAGCCCGCCCACGAGACACAGCAGGCCGATCGCGAAGCAGACCTCCGGCCAGATCCAGTAATTGAGGTAGAGGGAAGCCGCGAGGCTCAACAGGCCGACCAGCAGGTAGAAGTACGGCAGGCTTTCATAGATCGGCTTCGAGACCCACATCCTGATGCCCCGGGTGTCGCCTTTCCGGGACATTGTCCCCGGAGGCTCCGGGCGAGTCCAGCCGGCCGGCTCCGCCCGCAGGCCGGATGGCGGCCAGTCCTCGGGCGCCCTGTCCCCGCGCGCGGCCATCAGGCCGTGCCGCCGACCGTCAGCGCGTCGATCTTCACCGTGGGCTGGCCGACGCCGACCGGGACGGACTGGCCATCCTTGCCGCAGGTGCCGACACCTTCGTCCAGCTTCAGGTCGTGACCGACCATCGAGATCCGTCCCAGCACGTCCGGGCCGTCGCCTATCAGCATCGCGCCCTTCACCGGGCGGGTCAGCTTGCCGTCCTCGATCATGTAGGCCTCGTTCGCCGAGAACACGAACTTGCCCGACGTTATGTCAACCTGCCCCCCGCCGAAGCTCGGCGCGTACAAACCCTTCCTGACCGAGCGGATGATCTCCTCCGGCTCGTGCGGTCCCGCCAGCATGAAGGTGTTCGTCATGCGCGGCATCGGGATGTGCGCGAACGACTCGCGCCGCCCGTTGCCGGTCGGGGCCACCCCGGACAGGCGCGCGTTCAGGCGGTCCTGCATGTAGCCGCGCAGGATGCCCTTGTCGACGAGCACGTTGCGGCGGCTCGGCGTGCCTTCGTCGTCGATCGCGAGCGAGCCGCGGCGGTTCGGCAGCGTGCCGTCGTCGACGATGGTGACGAGCTCCGAGGCGACTTTCTGCCCGATGCGCCCCGTAAACGCCGACGTGCCCTTGCGGTTGAAATCGCCTTCGAGGCCGTGACCGACGGCCTCGTGCAGCAGGATGCCGGGCCAGCCGGGGCCCAGCACGACCGGCATGGTGCCGGCGGGTGCGGGCTCGGCCTCGAGCTGCACGGAGGCGAGGCGCACGGCCTCGCGCGCCAGCGCGAGCGGGCGATCGCTGTCGAGGAAATACTCCAGGCCCGCGCGCGCACCGCCGCCGGCGTAGCCCTGCTCGCGGCGCCCGTGCGCCTCCATGATCACGCTCACGTTAAGCCGCACCAGCGGCCGCACGTCCGCGGCGAAGGTGCCGTCGGCGCCGACGATCAGGACGAGATCCTGGGAGGCGACGAGGCTCAGCATCACCTGCGTGATGCGCGGGTCCATGGCACGCGTCGCCCGGTCGAGCTCCGTGAGCAGCGCCGTCTTCCGCTCGTCGGGTGCACTCAGCGTCGGGTCGATCGCGGGATACAGCTCCCGCGCGACCAGCGGCGAAGGCGTCTTCACCGACTTCGATTCGCCCTGGCGTGAGATCGCGCGCGCGGCGCTCGCGGCGCGCTCGAGCGCCGGCAGGATCAGCTCGTCGGAATAGGCGAAGCCGGTCTTCTCGCCGCTCACCGCGCGCACGCCGACGCCGCGATCGACGTGGAAGCTGCCTTCCTTGACGATCCCGTCCTCGACGGCCCAGCTTTCCTGCCGGCTGACCTGGAAATACAGGTCGGCTGCATCCACGTCGCGCGTGCTCAGGCTCGCGAGCGCCTGGGTGAGGTGCCGTTCCTCGAGGCCCGCGGGCGCGAGCACCCGGGACATCACGGTTGCGATCGGATTCGGTTCGTTCATGTTTTCCTTCCCTGATGCCGGACGGCCGTTTTTCAAGCGGTCAAGCGCCGTTTCGCTCAGGATGCCGCCCCTTCCAGGCAACCCGCCTTGCCGCTCACGTCCGCGAACCGCCGCGGATCGATGGTGTCGATCGCCGGGTTCTCCCAGCTCCCGCCGATGCCGTAGTAGACCTGCCCCATCTCCTGCAGCGGCTTCTTGAAAATCTGGGAGAAGATCAGGAGCGCCGCCGCGACCTGCGGGCCGGCCACCACCGCGCCGACGACGGGCAGCGTATTGCCGACGTTCGCGCTCACCACCGCCGCCTGCTCGTAGGTCCGGTCGTTGAGCCCGGCGCGCCCGACGATGCCCACGTCCGCCGCCGGGCCCTTGAGCGACAGGTCGCAGGTGTACGCCTGCCCGTTTTCCAGGCGGAAGTTGCCGGTGATCTCGTCGAAGCCGAAGCCGCGCTCGAACACGTCGCTGAAATCGAGCGACAGCCGGCGCGGCAGCGCCACGACGCTCATGAGGCCGAACACGCGGCCGGCGCCGGGCTCGATCTCGTGGAGCTGGCCCGAGCCGAGGCGCACCCCGACGCTGCCCGCGAGGCTGTCGAGGAAATCGTGCCGCGGTCCGCCCGACCAGCTCACGTCGAAGGTCAGGTCCATGGACTCGCCTTCGATGCCCGGCGTGTAATCGAGACGGGCGAAGGTCCGCTCGACGTTGCGGCTGGTGAGGCGCCCCCGCAGCCAGGTCCGCTGCCCCGTGGGGTCGGATTCGTCCACGACCCAGCCGGCGCTGCCGGCGATGTCGAACGCGGGGCTCGCGGTCTCGAGCGTGTCTGCCTCGAGCCCGCGTGGTGTGCGCGCGAACACCGCGTGCAGGCTGCCAAAGCGGCGCCTGCCCAGCGTGAACTCCTCGGCGTTCACCGTGAGGCCCGGCAGGCGCCGGGGATCCGCGCGCTCGGCGCGAGGCTCTTCGGCGGGCGCTTCTTCCTCGCCGCCGCCGGGCAGCGTCAGCGTGCGCATGTCGAGCTCGATCGGACGCGTGCCCGCGAAGTCGTAAGGCACGGTGACCACGCCCGCGACCTGCGGTCCTTCGAGCTGCACCACCCAGTCGAAAGCGCTGCGGTCGACGGTGAGCCGGTGTTGCGACAGCCGCTGCCCGATCACCCGCAGGTCGTGCACGACGAGATCCACGGACCGGATGCGCTCGCCGAAGCCGCCGCCGGCGCCCGCCTTGCCGAGCGCGAGCCACGCGTCGATGTCGAGCAGCGGCGTTTCGCCGGTCACGTGCAGCCCGCGCGTCTCCGGCCCGTTCGGAACGGTGTCGCCGAAAGCCAGCACGCCGCGATCGAAGTCCCAGCCGTCCTCGCCGCGCCGGAAATCGAGCGACCAGCGCGCCGCGTCCGCCAATGCACCGGAAGCGGCGATCCGGCCGTCCTCGACGAACGCGATGCGCAGGTCGAGCGGCCGCACGGCTTCCGCCGGCTTGCCGAGCGGCAGCGGGACGTCGACCGCGAGACCCTCGAGGTCGGAGCCGACCAGGATCTCGAGCGGTGAGGGCTCCTCGAGACCGCCCCGCGGAAAACGCACGGTGAGGTCGTAGCGCGTCTCGCCGGCCAGCCGCTCGCCGCCGGGCAGGCCGAAGGCCTCGACGAGGGCCGTTGCATCGATGCTGCCCTCGGCGCGCAGCACGACGCTGTGAGCCGGGAGATCGGAGCCTGCGCGCGCGAGGTCGAAGGTGACCGGCGAGCCGAGGAATTCGCCGGCGAGCGCTTCCGCCGCGATCGTCTCGCGCGTGATCGTCACCTCGCCGTGCACGCCCGTGACGGGCGCCGGCAGCCCTTCCACCGCGACCTGGCCGTCGCCGCTGCGGATGGTTGCCGTGAACGCATAGTTCTCCTTGTCGAGCACCGGGTAGCGCAGCGCGAGGTCGAAGGTGGCACCGCCCTCGACCGCGACGCGCCCGAGGTGCCCCCCGAACAGGTTCGCGATCGGGCTCTCGTTCACGAACGCGTGCACGGTGTCGAGCGTCCCGGTCGCCTGCACGTCGAGCGCAAGCACGGGACGGCGCAGGTCGGCGATCTCGACGCGCGCGTCGACCGCGCGATTGCCGACGCTGATCGCGGAATTCCGCGTGCTGAAAAGCCGCGCGCCGTCGATCACCAGTTGTGCGTCGATGTCGTTGACGGCGGGCCAGGTCGGCGCGTAGCGCAGCACGCCGTTCTCGATGTGCGCATCCGTGCGGAACGTTCCCTCGCCGTTGTCGAACGGGAAAGCGGAGAGCGGGCCGGACAGGCGCGTCGTCGCCTCGACGACCGTGCCGGCCACGAGCGCCTCCGAGAGCCATTCGTAGAGGCGCGGCTTCATGATCTCGACCGGCAGGTAGTGCCCGATCACCGCCACGCTCGGTGCGCTCCAGCGGGACTGGAGGTCGACGACCGGGGACGAGCCATCGGCCGGCAGGACGATCTCGAAGCTGTTCTGCGTGCTGATGTCGGCGTTCGCGATGCGCACGCTGTCGGAAAGAATCGTCGTGCCCGTCGCGCTCCGGCGCCAGACGACCGTGCCTTCCGCCTCGCCGATCGCGATCGGCTCGCCGAACCAGCGCGGGAAACTGAACAGCAGGCTCCCGGCATCGATCTCCAGCCGCCCGCCGGCCGGGTCGGCGCGCACCTCGCCGCTGAAGCCGCGCAGGCCGGGCCAGTTGCCCCGGGCGGCGACACCGGCACGATCGAAAGCCGCCGAGCCCTCGACGCGCCGCGCGGGCGACGCCGGATCGTGCACCACGAGGTCCACGTCGCGCACCACGCCGCTGGGGGCGAGCTCGGTGAGCACGGCCTGCCAGTCCGCGGGAACCAGCGCGATGAAGGCGTCGAGGTCGTCGAAGTCGAGGTGGCTCGCGACGGCGTGCACCTGCTCGGGCACGCCCTCCGCGCCCGACCGCACGGCCAGGGTCAGGGAAGACTTCGGCCAGGCACCGCGCGGGGTTTCCAGCCGGAGCTCGTCGGCCGCGACCAGCCATCCGTCTGCGTCGCGCGAGAACTCGGCACGGCCGGTGGCGGAGAACGGCGTCGTCGTGCCTTCAACCGTGCCCGCTTTCGCGAGCCGCACGTCCGCGAGCCCGAAACGCGCCGTGACGGCGCGCGGAATGCCGTCCTCCACCTCGAGCCAGAGCTGCAGGTCGGCGCTGCCGGATCGCGCCTCGACGGGTAGCGGCCGCAGGGCCGCGAGCCCGGGCAGGCGGAAGCCGTCCGCCTCGAGGTACAGGCGCCAGGGCGCCGGATCGCCGCCGACCGGCCGGCGGGTCGCGGAGAACGTGAGCTCGGTTCCGAGCTCTTGCGGCAGGAGCACGCGGGCATCGAGCTCGTGCCGTCCCGCCCCGCGGCGAAACCGCGCCGTCTCCACCTCGAACGTCACCGGCCGCCCGCGGTGTGCCGGCAGCACGTCGATACGGATGTCCTCGACGTCCACGACGAGCGCACCGCCTTCCGCACCGCCGGTGCGCCAGTCCGGCAGCTCCTCGAGCGGGATGCCCTGTATCTCCCAGCCGCCATCCTCCCGCTCCAGCACCTCCACGCGCGCCTCGTCGATCAGGACGCGGTCGGCGACCAGCTCGAGGTCGAGCAGCAGCCTGAGCAGGCCCACGCCAACGCTCACTTCCTCGGCGTGCAGCAGCGGGGGGGTTCCGGGTTCCGTCGCGAGCTGTGCGTCATAGAACGTGAGCTCCGGGCCGGACAGCCGCCAGCGCGCGTCCATCCCGGAGAACTCGACTTCCATGCCGATCGCGGCATTCGCCCATTGCTTGATCTCTTCCTGGTAGGCGGGAAGCCTGGGCAGCAGGAGGCGGAACAGGCCGACGCCGATCGCGAGCAGGATCACGACGGCCGCGCCGAAGTAGGCCAGGGACTTGATTGCAGTCAGCAGGAGTCGCTTCACGTACGTTCAGATCAGCACGACGTCGAACTGGTCGCGCAGGTACAAGGACTCCGGCTGCAGCCGTATGCGCTTGCCCGTTTGCGCTTCCATTTCCGCGAGCGCCTTCGATTCGTCCGTCAGCAGCATCTCGATCACGTCGTGGTGTGCCAGCACGAGCAGCTCGTCGAACTTGAACTGGCGATGCTGCCGCAGTATCTCGCGGAAGATCTCGAAACAGACGGTCGCGGTCGTCATCACGAAACCGCGGCCACCGCAGTTTGGACAGTCTTCGCACAGGATGTGCTGCAGGCTTTCGCGCGTTCGCTTGCGCGTCATCTCGACCAGCCCGAGCGGCGACATCGGCAGGATGTGGTGGCGAGCGTGGTCCTTCTGCATCGACTGCTCGAGCACCTGCATGACGCGGCGCCTGTGCTCTTCCTCCTCCATGTCGATGAAGTCGATGATGATGATGCCCCCGAGGTTGCGCAGCCTGAGCTGCCGGGCAATCGTCACCGCCGCCTCCAGGTTGGTGCGGAAAATGGTCTCCTCCAGGTTGCGTCGCCCCACGTAGCCGCCCGTGTTGACGTCGACCGTCGTCATCGCCTCGGTCTGGTCGAACACGACGTGCCCGCCCGACTTGAGCGGAATGGTGCGATCGAGCGCGCGCGCAATCTCCTCTTCGACGCCGTGCAGGTCGAAAATCGGGCGCTGCCGCGCATAGAGCTGGATCTTGGACTCGATATCGGGCAGGAAGGTCCTCGCGAACTGCTGCATCTTGTGAAAATCGGGCTCGGAATCGACCTGGATGAGCTCCACCTCGTTGGTCACGAGGTCCCGGAGCAGCCGGAGCGGCAGCGGCAGGTCCTCGTGCACCAGTGCTTTTACCGGAACCTTCCTGCACTGTTCCTGAACGACGGCCCAGAGCTTGCGCAGGAACTTGAGATCGGCGGCCAGGGCGTCGCGCCCGGAGCCTTCCGCCGCCGTGCGCACGATCAGCCCGCCCCCCTGTCCGTCCTCGGCCAGGATTGCCTCGACGAGCCCGCGCAGCCGCTCCCGTTCCCCCTCGTCCTCGATGCGCGCCGACACGCCCACGCCGGTGCCGTTCGGCAGGTAGACCAGGTAGCGTGACGGGAGCGTCACGAACGTCGTGAGCCGCGCGCCCTTGTTGCCGATCGGGTCCTTGACGACCTGCACCAGGAGCTCCTCGCCCTCGCGCACCAGGCCCCGGATGTCCGGGGTCGTCCTCGTGGCCTCCCCGGGCGCGACCGGTGGCTCCTCGCCGGGACCGACCTCGGGGAGGCCGGCTTCCTCGCGCGCCAGCGGCGAGGGGCCGCCGTTGCCCTTGTCGATGTCGGAGGCGTGCAGGAACCCCGTGCGGTCGAGCCCGATGTCCACGAACGCCGCCTGCATCCCGGGCAGCACCCGCGAGACCTGGCCCTTGTACAGGTTGCCGATGAGCCCCCGGCGCGCGGCGCGCTCGATGAACACCTCCTGGAGCACGCCGTTCTCCAGCAGTGCCGCGCGGACCTCGCGCGGCGTCACGTTCACGAGGATTTCTTCCTTAGACGATTCGTCCTTCACTGCCCCTCCGGCGGCCGCCCCGGCCCGGCCAGCACATCGAGGCCCGCTTCCCTGAGCAGGGCCGCCGTCTCGTAGACGGGCAGCCCCACCACGCCGGAGTGGCTGCCCGACAGCGTCTCCACGAAAATCCCCCCGATCCCCTGGATCGCGTAGCCACCGGCCTTGCCGAGCGGCTCGCCGGTCCGGAAATAGGCGTGCGCCTCCTCGGCCGTGAGCGGCCGGAAGCGGACCTCGCTCAGCGACAGCGCGCTATGCTCCCGCGTGCCGTCGATGAGCGCCACCCCGGTGCACACCGTGTGCACCCGGCCCGACAGGCGCAGCAGCATGGACACGCCCTCGGCTTCGTCGCGCGGCTTGCCGAAAAGCTCGCCACCGAGGGCGACGACCGTGTCGGCGGCGAGGACCAGCGTGCCTTCCGGCACTGCGGCCCGGGCCGCCCGTGCCTTTTCCAGGGCGAGGCGCAGCGCGAGCCGGCCGGGATCCTCCCCGGGGCGCGGCGTCTCGTCCACGTCCGTGCCGCCGTAACTGTGCGCGACACCCAGGGAGGCCAGGATCTCGCGCCGCCGGGGCGAAGCGGACGCGAGATGCAGTCGTCGTCCGGTCACCTCACTCACGATGATACGGATGCCCCGTGAGCAGGGTCCACGCCCGGTAGAGCTGCTCCACGGCCAGCACCCGCGCCAGCCCGTGCGGCAGGGTGTGCCGGGACAGCGACCAGCAGAGCTCCGCGCGGTCCAGGCAGGCCCGCGACAGCCCGTCGGGGCCGCCGATGACGAGGCACACGTCGCGGCCGTCCGCCTGCCACCCGGCAACGCGCTCCGCGAGGCCCGCGCTCGTGAGCTCGACCCCGTGCTCGTCGAGCGCCACCAGGCGCTCGCCGGGCTTCAGCAGGCCCAGGATCTTCGCGCCTTCCGCTTCCACCGCGCGCGCCGCGCCCCCGCTCCCGGAACGCACGGCCACCGGCAACGCCTGCACCCGGAAACGCCACTGGACCGGCAGGCGCTTGGCGTAGTGGCCGACCGCCTCGCCGACCCAGCCCGGCTGGCGGTCACCGACGGCGATCATGCGGATGTGCACGCGCCCGTGTCCCGGAAAGGCCGCGCCTCACCCCGCATGGCCGTCGTGGGCCACGCGCTCCGATTCCGGCGAGAGCGACCACAGCTTTTCCAGGTTGTAGAACTCGCGCACGCGCGGCAGCATGACGTGCACCAGCGTATCCTGCAGGTCGAGCAGGACCCACTCGCTGCCTTCCGTGCCCTCGATGCCGATCGGCCGGTGCCCGGCCTCCGACGCCTTCTCGGCCACCGCATCGGCCAGCGCCTTCACGTGGCGGTTCGACGTGCCGCTCGCGATCACCATGTAGTCGGTGACCGTCGTGAGCTTGCGTACGTCGAGCTTGACGATGTCCCGCGCCTTCAGGTCCTCCAGCGCGGCAATGACGAGGTCGCTGAGCTGTTCGCTGTTCATGCACCTTCCGTCGGTTGAGTGGAATCCCCGGGCTCCTTCGCCGTCGCGTAGCACCCGCTTTCCTCGATGACCTCCAGCACCGCGTCCGGCATCAGGTAGCGCGGGCTGCGGCCGTTCGCGACCAGCTCGCGGATCTCGGTCGAGGAGATCTCGAGCTGGGTCACGTCGTGGATGTAGATGTGGCCGGACTTCGCCTGGTGCAGGTCGCCGATCCGGTGCGTCCCGCGATCGGCGAGCAGCTCGCCCAGCGGCCCGATGTCCGGCGCCCGCCAGCCCGGCCGGTGCGCGACGACGATGTGGGCGAGCTCCAGGATCTCCCGCCAGTGGTACCACTTCGGCAGTCCGAGGAACGCGTCCATGCCGATGATGAGCCCGAGCGGCCGCAACGGGTGCTCCGCGCGCAGCGCCGCGAGGGTATCCACCGAGTACGAAGGGCCCTCGCGCCGGAGCTCGCGGTCGTCCACGACAAACCCGGCCTGGCCCGCGGTCGCCACGCGCACCATGCGCAGCCGGAGCTCCGCGCTCGCCACCGGGGCGCCGCGATGCGGCGGGTTGCCGGCCGGCATGAAGCGCACCTCGCCGAACCGCAGCGCCTGCAGCATCTCGAACGCCGAGCGCAGGTGGCCGAAATGAATGGGATCGAACGTCCCGCCGAAAATTCCAATGGGACTCACGGTTGTCTCCTCAATTGGCCTTGCGGCTGCCCGCGGCGAGGCCGTACACCAGTTCCGTCGCAACCTGCCACGGGTCCGCGTCCAGCCGGCCGCGCACAGCCGTATCCACGGCGCGGGCGAGCTTCACGAGATCGTGCAGCCGGCGGACCGAGTGCCGCGCCAGGGCGGCGCGCAACTGCCGCTCCCGGCTCGGCCAGACGCGCTCCCGGCGCAGCACCGCCCCGAGGTCGCCGCGGCTCGCCGCCGCGTGCGCGAGCTTCGCGAGCACGCGCAGCTCGCGCGCCAGCGCCCCGGCGATGGGTGGCGGCTCCACCCCCTCGGCCCGCAGGCCCGAAAGGATCCTGAGCGCGCGTGCCGCGTCGCCGGCGAGCGCGGCGTCCACCAGCTTGAACACGTCGTAGCGGCTCGAGTCCGCGACCGCGCGCTCGACGTCCGCCGCGGTCACGGGTCCCTCGCCCAGGAGCAGGCGCAGCTTCTCGATCTCCTGGTCGGCCGCGAGCAGGTTGCCCTCCACCCGGTCCGCGACGAGCGCCACCGCATCGGCCTGGGGCACGAGGCCCGCGCGGCGCATGCGCGCCTCGATCCAGGCCGGCAGCGCCCCGAGCTCGACCGGCTGCACCGTCACGACCGCGCCGCGCTGGCCGAGCGCTTCCACCCAGCGCGCCGCGGACGCCTGGCGGTCGAGCCGCGGCGCGGCGACCAAAAGCAGCAGGTCGTCGCCGAGGCGCTCCACGAGCTCCACGATCGCCGCCGACCCGTCGCGGCCCGGTTTGCCGGTGGGCAGCCTGAGCTCGAGCAGGCGGCGCTCCGCGAACAGCGACAGGTTGCCGGCGGAGGCGCCGAGCGCCCGCCAGTCGAACCCCGTTTCGGCCACGTGCACCTCGCGCTGCGTGAAGCCGCGCTCCCGGGCGGCCGCACGCACGGCATCCAGCGCTTCCTGCGCGAGCAGGGGCTCGTCACCCGTCACGAGGTAGCAGGGCAGGAGGTTCTTCTTCAGCGACGCGGTCAGCTGGCTGGCGGCAATCTTCACGCTCACTGCCGCGGGCGTCGGGTGCGGGGGGCGGAATCGCGCATGCGCGCGGCGCCTCAGGCGCCCTCGAGCTGCTCGAGGGCCAGGGACTCGCCCTCGAGCAGCACGGGAATGCCGTCGCGAACCGGGTACAGGAGCTTGCCGTCGTCCGTCACGAGCGCCTCGTCGAGCGCTGCGGCCACGGTCGCGCCCTCGCGGTTGACCATCTTGCCCGCCGCGATCGCCGCGTTGACCCTGCGCAGGAGGTCGCCGCGGGCGGGCGCCAGCTCCTTGTGGGTGACGGGGCAACAGAGTATCGACAGCAGTTTCTTGTCCATGCTAGACGGATCCCGGATTTCTCCGCTGGTTCCAACCGTGTTGTGGGCAGTTTTGTTACGTTATACCATTCCGGGCCCTGGCCCGGCTCCTGTGCGGAGCATAACGGCTGGCCCTGACGGATAACAGGCGTGAAATCCCCCCATCGACTCGACACGGCCGGCGTGGTCCTGTCGGGTATCTGCCTCGTGCACTGCCTCGCCCTGCCGCTCGTGGTGGCGGCGCTGCCCTTCGTGAGCGAGCTGGCGCGCGGGCACCTGCACGCGCAACTGCTGGCCGTCGTGGTGCCGGTCAGCGTGCTCGCCTTCGGCGTCGGTTTTCGTCGCCACCGCAGGACCGCCGTGCTTGCCGGGGGCGGTCTCGGTCTGGCGCTCCTCGTGGTCGGCGGGACCGTCGCGCACGAGCGCTACGGCATCACCGCCGACCGGGTGCTGGCGGTCGCGGGCTCGCTCGTCCTCGCGTTCGCGCACTACCGCAACAGCCGCCTCTCGCGGCACGTCCGTCACGCCGCTTCGTAGCCGCGATCCCGGCGCGGGCAGTCGCGCGCGGAGCGTCTCACCCGGGGGCGCGCGGTGCCGTGCCGCGCGCCGGCGGCACCGGGTCGTAGCCGGAGCCGCCCCACGGATGGCAGCGCAGGAGGCGCTTGAGCGCGAGCCAGCTGCCGCGCGCCGCGCCGTGGGTCGCGAGCGCCTCGGCCGCGTACTCCGAGCAGGTCGGCAGGTAACGGCAGCGAACGCCGAGCCAGGGCGAGATCCCGCGCCGGTAGGCCGCGACGAGCACCAGCAGGCCCCGCGCCAGCAGGCGATCCACGGCCGCGATCAGGCGCGTCGCCATCGCGTCCCCGTGGGGCCGTCCTCGATCGCGATGCCGGCGGCGGCCAGCCGGTCGCGGATCGCGTCCGCGGTGGCAAAATCGCGGCGCCGGCGCGCCTCGGCGCGTTCCTCGAGGAGGCGCTCGATCTCGTCCGCCGGCAGCGCACCCGCCTGCTCCCCCGCGAACCACTCCTCGGGATCGCGCTGCAGCAGGCCGATCACCCGGCCGGCTGCCACGAGCCCCGCCGCCAGCTCGCGCTTCTCCGCGGCGCTCGCGGCGCGGTTCAGCCGCCGGGCGAGCGCGAACATCTCCGCCAGCGCCTTCGGGGTGTTGAGGTCGTCCTCCAGCGCCTCGATGAATTCCGCGGGCGGCTCCGCCTCGCCGGGCTCGACGCCGCGCAGCGCGCCGTACAGGCGGTCGAGCTGCCGCCTCGCGGTGTCCGCCGTGTCCTGCGACCAGTCGAGCGGCTGCCGGTAGTGCGCGCTGAGGAGCGCGAGCCGCACCGCTTCGCCCGGCACCTCGCGGACGAGGTCGTGCACCAGCAGCACGTTGCCCAGTGACTTCGACATCTTGGTGTCGTCCACGCTGAGGTAGCCGTTGTGCAGCCAGTAGCGCGCGAGCGGCGCGCCGTCGTGGGCGCAGGTGCTTTGCGCAAGCTCGTTCTCGTGGTGCGGGAACACGAGGTCCTGGCCGCCGCCGTGGATGTCGATGGTCGTGCCGAGGTGCCTGCGCGCCATCGCGGAGCACTCGATGTGCCAGCCCGGGCGCCCGCGCCCCCAGGGCGACTCCCAGCCCGGCAGGTCCGGCGGCGATGGCTTCCATAGCACGAAGTCGTGCGGCGCCTTCTTGTACGGGGCGACCTCGACGCGCGCGCCCGCGATCATCTCGCGGAGATCGCGCTTGGACAGCCGCCCGTAGCCCGCCTGGTGCGAAACGTCGAAGAGGACGTGGTCTTCGGCCTCGTAGGCGCAGCCCTTCTGCAGCAGCTCCTGGATCATCGCGATCATGTCCGCGATGTGCTCGGTGGCCCGCGGCTCGACGTCGGGCGGGAGCACACCCAGGGCGCCCATGTCCTCGTGGTACGCCTCGATGTAGCGGGCGGTGATCTCG
Organism: Woeseiaceae bacterium; assembly: GCA_035304345.1. Taxonomy (GTDB): domain Bacteria; phylum Pseudomonadota; class Gammaproteobacteria; order Steroidobacterales; family Woeseiaceae; genus IDS-8. The sequence continues at coordinate 23,730 of DATGQE010000073.1, forward strand.
TCGATCGGCCGGCCGGTCTCCTTCGCGGCCGCGTTGATCTTGTCGTCGACGTCGGTGATGTTGCGCGCGTACCTCACCTGGTAATGCCGTCGCAGCAGCCGGGCGAGCACGTCGAACACGACGGCCGGGCGCGCATTGCCGATGTGCGCGTAGTTGTAGACCGTCGGACCGCACACGTACAGGGTCACGCGCCCCGGCTCCAGGGGCTCGAAAGCCTTCTTCTCGTTGCTCAGGGTGTCGTGCAGCCAGATCGTCATGCGGTCCGTTCGCCGGCCATTCGGGGAGCGACATGATAGCAACATCGAGCCGCCCGATCGGGAAAGCTATAATGCCCGGCCTTCCGGGGACCGAAGGAGCCGCCATGTCCGCCAGATCGATCGAATTCGCCCCACGCCGCTCCGTCGAGCAGGTCGAGGAAGGCACGGAGCTCGCGCCCAGGTTCGACGAGCACGGCCTGATCCCGGCCGTGACCACCGACGCCGCCACGGGCGAGGTGCTGATGCAGGGATGGATGAACGCGGAAGCCCTGAAGCGCACGATCGAGACCGGCGAGGCGCACTACTACAGCCGCAGCCGCAAGGCGCTGTGGCACAAGGGTGCGACCAGCGGGTTCGTGCAGACCGTGCGCGAGCTCCTGATCGACGACGACCAGGACTGCGTGTGGCTCAAGGTCACCGTCGCGGGCGGCGCGAGCTGCCACGTCGGCTATCGCTCCTGTTTCTACCGGCGCATCCCGGTGGGCGCCGAGGGGCCGGTCACGCTCGAGTTCACCGATACGGAGAAGGTGTTCGACCCGCAGGCAGTGTACGGCGACGCCCCCAACCCCACCGTCCTCTGACCCCTCGCACCGCCACGAGCTCGGCACCCTGCCGAACGAAGGCACACCGGCCGGCACCGCAGGCAGCTCGAGAGCGCCCCCCGAGCGAAGGCACGTTCAGCACGGAGCATTTACTGGTGAACGGCACCGGCCGCAAAGAAGCGGAGCCGTGACGGGGGTATGCGTCCCGCGACCGCGGCCCGGCGCGTTTGCGATCGGGACCGTTCACGAACACATGCTCCGTGCTGAGCGTGGCGAACGTGCCTTCGTTCGGGGCGGGTTTCGACGTTCGTGGCGGGGGCGTCAGAAGCGGCCCTCGGATTTGGGCTTGCGGCCGGCGCGCCGCCGGGCCACGGCGGGCTGCGGCTCCCGGTAGGCGATCGCGCGCGCCTGGTAGGTGTACTCGATGGTGCCGATGAGCCACAGGACGTAGCCCATGAGCTCGATGAACTCCTCGAGCGCGAGCTTGATGACGCGCTGGTAGCCGTCGCCGAGTATGGCGACCCACAGCGGCTCGTGGCCGACGAAGCGCACGAACGCAAAGTGGATGCAGGCGCCCGCGAACAGCAGCGCGATGCCCGGCGACGGCCACACGCGCAGCCACGCAATGCGGAAGCGGCGCCAGTGCCGGTAGGTGTAGGTGATGATGAGCGCGGCGGTGACGGCGAAGGCGGCCTGCCAGAAGTTGTCGGCGATCCAGCGGTCGAGGAAGTAGTCGAGCTCGCGGATGATGAACACGAGCGCGAGCGCGCCGAACATGAAGGCGACCGGTCGCTGCGACGGGCAGTGGCGCGCCACCCAGGCGTAGAGGAGGCCGCAGACGGCGAGGATGATCGGCTGCATCAGCTCGATCGGCGAGTACTCGCTGGTCCCGAGCGTCGCACCGGGCGGCACCACGTGCAGCTTGAGGCTGCCGGGCCACAGGATCTCCATCTGCACGAGCAGGCCCGTCAGCAGGAGGACGCCCGCGAAGTACAGGATGTAGCGGATCAGGACCACGCGCTCACCTCGCTGTTTCCTCCCGCATCGAACGGTGCCGGCGGATCCGCTGCCGCGCGTTCAGCCCCCGGTGCCGGTGCCGGGCCCGCCCGCCCCGAGCGACGAGAGCTGGATCAGCACCACCCGCACCAGGTCTTCGGCAATCGCCTCCCGGAGGAGCTCCTCCTCCCGCTCCTTGCCGAGCACCCGCCGCTGGTCGTAGGTGTAATCGCGCGTGAGCGTCTTCACCTGCGGCGGCATCAGCACCGAGTCGCCGGCGACCAGGCTGTAGAAGACGGTGTAGTACACCTCGTATTCCGTGGGCACGTTGCGCGCCGAGACCGAGAGCACGCGCCGGCCCGTGTCGTCGCTGTGGATGACGAGCTCGGCCGTCGCGTCCTGCGGCGAATCCACCACCGCGACGCCCGCCTGCTCCAGCCGATGGGTGAGCTTCCGGTAGAACAGGCTGTAGCGGTCGTCGGTGTCGATGTACGTGCGTGCCATCTGCGGCGGAATGTCCGGAGCGCCCCGCAGGTGGAATCCACAGCCGGCGACGGCGCCGAGCAGCAACGCAAGCATGAGGCCGGCGGTGCGGCGGCACGGACTAGACAACGATGTTCACCAGGCGCCGCTCGGGCAGGACGATCTTCTTGCGCACCGCCCGGTCGGCGACGAAGCGGCGCACGTTGGCATCCGCGAGGGCCTTGGCGGAGATCTCCTCCTCGTCCGCGTCCGCGGCGACCTGGATGCGCCCCCGCAGCTTGCCGTTGACCTGCACGACGATCTCGATCGTCGCTTCCGCCATCGCCGCCTCGTCCGCCGCCGGCCAGCGCTCGTCGACGCAGGCGCCCGCGTGACCCAGCGCATGCCACAGCTCGTGGCAGATGTGCGGCACGATGGGCGAGAGCAGCAGCACGGCTGCCTCCAGCGCCTCGCGCACGACCGCGCGTCCCGCCGGCGATTCGTCGTCGAACCGCTGCACCGCGTTCAGGAGCTCCATGACGGCGGCGACGGCCGTGTTGAACGTGTAGCGGCGCCCGACGTCGTCGCTGACTTTCGCAATCGTGCGATGCGTCTTGCGCCTGAGCTCCTTCTGCGCCTCGTCGAGGGCGTTCACGTCGAGCGGCGGCGGCGCCTCGCCTTCGGCGAAGCGCTGCACGGCGTTCCAGAACCGCTTGAGGAAGCGATGCGCACCTTGCACGCCCTCGTCCGACCATTCGAGCGCCTGCTCCGGCGGCGCTGTGAACATCATGAACAGGCGCACGGTGTCGGCGCCGTAACGCTCGATCAGGTCCTGCGGATCGACGGTGTTGCCCTTGGCCTTCGACATCTTGGCGCCGTCTTTCAGGACCATGCCCTGGGTCAGCAGGTTCGTGAACGGCTCCCCGTGGGACGACAGGCCGAAGTCGCGCATCAGCTTCTGCCAGAAGCGCGCGTACAGCAGGTGCAGGATCGCGTGCTCGATGCCGCCCGTGTACTGGTCGACCGGCATCCAGTATGCCTCGCGGCTGTCGAGCATGGCCTCGTGGTTGTCGTGACAGCAGTAGCGTGCGAAGTACCAGGAGGACTCGACGAACGTGTCGAAGGTGTCGGTCTCCCGCTTCGCGGGGGCCGCGCATTTCGGGCACGTCGTCTCGTAGAACTCCGGCATTTCCTTCAACGGCGACCGCACGCCGGTGAACTTGACGTCCTCCGGCAGCACCACGGGCAACTGGTCCTCCGGCACCGGGACGGCGCCGCAGGCGTCGCAATAGACGATCGGGATCGGTGTGCCCCAGTAACGCTGGCGCGACACGCCCCAGTCGCGCAGGCGGTAGTGCACGCAGCGGCGGCCGCGCCCGTTCTCCTCGAGCCAGCGGGCGATCGCGTCGAAGGCCTCCTCGAACGTCAGGCCATCGAAGCGCCCGGAGTTGACGAGCAGGCCGTGCTCGACGAACGCGGCCTGCGAAAGATCGATTTCACTGCCGTCCGCCGGCGCGATCACCTGCCTGATCGGCAACCCGTGCTTGCGCGCGAACTCGAAATCGCGCTGGTCGTGGCCGGGCACCGCCATGACGGCCCCCGTGCCGTAGCTCATCAGCACGAAATTGGCGACCCAGACGGGCACCTTCTCGCCGCTGATCGGGTGGATCGCCGAGATACCGAGTGGCCGGCCCTTTTTCTCCATCGTCTCGAGGCTCGCCTCGGCCGCCTGCGTGCGCTTGCATTCCTCGAGGAAGGCGGCGAGACCCGGATCGCGCTCGGCGGCACGCGCGGCCAGCGGGTGCTCGGCGGCGACGGCCATGTAGGTCACGCCCATCAGCGTGTCGGGGCGCGTCGTGAAGACCGCGAGCGGCTCCGCCTCTCCCTCGACGTCGAAGGTGAGCTCCACGCCCTCCGAGCGCCCGATCCAGTTGCGCTGCATGATCTTGACCGGCCCGGGCCAGCCGTCGAGCCGGTCGAGCTCCTCGAGCAGCTCGTCGGCGTAGGCCGTGATCCGCATGAACCACTGCGGGATCTCGCGCCGCTCCACCAGCGCGCCCGAGCGCCAGCCCCGGCCGTTGATCACCTGCTCGTTGGCGAGCACGGTCTGGTCGACGGGATCCCAGTTGACCACCGCGCTCTTGCGGTAGACGAGGCCCTTCTCGAACATCTTCGTGAACAGCCACTGCTCCCAGCGGTAGTACTCCGGGCGGCAGGTCGCGATCTCGCGGCGCCAGTCGTAGCCGAAGCCGAGCCGCTTCATCTGCCCGCGCATGTAATCGATGTTCTGGTAGGTCCACTCGGCGGGCGGCACGCCGCGCTGGATCGCGGCGTTCTCCGCCGGCATGCCGAACGCGTCCCAGCCCATGGGCTGCAGCACGTGGCGGCCCTGCATGCGCTGGTAGCGGGCGATGACGTCGCTGATGGTGAACACGCGCACGTGGCCCATGTGCAGGCGCCCGCTCGGGTAGGGGAACATCGTCAGGCAGTAGAACTTGTCCCGGCCCGGCTCCTCGTCCACCTCGAACGAGCGGTGCTCGTCCCAGTAATCGCGAGCTGCCTGCTCCACGGCTTGCGGATCGTAGGTCTTCGTCATCGCTGTTTCTGTGTCGCCGAAGTGCGGAAGAATATCGGTTTACGGCCGCCGCCGCAGCCCGGGCGCCGCCTTGCGGGCGGCGAGGGCGCCGGGGCGCCACGCGAGCCAGGCGACGAGGGCGAGCGCGACCACGACTGCCGGCCAGTTGCCCATGCGGGCGTACGGCGTGATGCCGGACATGGGCCGCACCGGCATGGTGAGGGTCGCGTACTCGAACTGCGCCGCGGTCTGCGCCAGCCCGCCGCGCGGATCGATGAAGGCGCTGATGCCGTTGTTGGTCGCGCGGATCATGTAGCGCCCCGTCTCGAGCGCGCGCGTGCGCGCGATCTCGAGGTGCTGGTGCGGCGCGATCGAGTCGCCGAACCAGGCGTCGTTGCTGACGTTGACGAGGAGCTCGGCATCCGGCAGCGCGTAGAGCTGCTCGGCGCCGTAGGCGTCCTCGTAGCAGATCATCACCGCGAGCCGCGTCGCGTCCGGCAGCTCGAGCAGCGGCTGCTCGGGAGCGCCGGGCGCCATGTCGTAGGACGGCAGGCTGCGCATGCGCATCCATTGCCGGACGCTTTCGGGAACCGGGAAATATTCGCCGAACGGGACGAGGTGGCGTTTCCGGTAGAACTGCCGGCGCTGCCCGTCGAGCAGCAGCACGCTGTTGTAATAGCGATCGTTCTCGCGCTCCTGGATGCCGAGCACCAGCGACTGGCCGGCGTGGCGGAGCTGGCCCTCGAGCAGCTCGAGGTACCAGTCGACGTCCTCTGCGGCGGCGGGGATGGCCACCTCCGGCCAAACCACGAGATCGCTGTCCGCGTGGCTGACGAGGGACCGGCCGTAGACCTCGAGCGTCTCCTGGAAGCGCTCCGGGCGCCATTTCAGCTCCTGCGGGATGCCGCCCTGGACGATGGTCGCGGTGAGGGGCGAACCGGCCGGACGTACCCACTCCAGCCCGCCGAGCGCGAGCCCCAGCACCCAGGGCAGCACCGCGACGACGATGGCGTTGCGGCGCGCCCGCCCGGTGAGCGCCAGCGCGGTCACGAACGCCGCCGTGCTCAGCACGACGAGGAACGACACGCCGTAGACGCCGACGACCGGCAGCCAGCCGGCAAGCGGCGAATCCACCTGGCTGTAGCCGAGCGTGAGCCACGGAAAGCCGGTGAGCAGCCAGCCGCGCAGCCACTCGACCGCGGCCCAGGCGGCCGGTGCGGCGAGCAGCAGCCGCGCGGGCCGGCCGCGCGCCAGGCGGGCGATCAGCCACGCCGTGAGCGCGTAATACAGCGCCATCACGGTCACGAGGCCGAGGGTCAGCGCCACCGCGAGCCACACCGGCGCCTGCCCGAACTCGTGAATCGAGATGTAGACCCAGTAGGTCCCGAAGAGGAACAGGCCGAAACCGAACCAGAAGCCGTACAGCGCGGCCCGGCGCGGTTGCGAGTACAGGCAGAGCGTCAGCACCGGAAACACGAGCACCGGTGCGAGCGCCCACCCGCCGAGCGGTGCGAACGCGAGCGTCAGCATCGTGCCGGCGGCGAGATACGCCAGCGCGATCCCGAACGGGTGCACGTCGAGGAGCTGGCGAAGCGGTGCCCGCGCGCTCAAGGCCGCCGTCCCGGCGCCGTCGCCTTGCCTTGACACGGATACTGGATCAACTGCTTCGAGCTCCACAACGCCGCCTGTGCCCTTCGATTACGCGCAGCCGCCAGGATACCGGGCATGACGAGGGTCACGGACGTGCCGTGGCGAATCCATCATGGCCCGCAGGCTCCTCTAATCGCCGGAAGTTTGCCGCTGGACCTGCAAGGTGTCGATCCGGCGGCGGTCCGCCTTCATGACGCGAAACTCGAAACCGCCGAAGGAGAGCGTCTCGCCGCGCCGCGGGAGGCGCCCCAGCTCGTGCATGACGAGGCCGCCCACCGTGTCGTAATCGTCGTCCGGCAGGTCGGACCCGAAGTACTCGTTGAAATCCTCGATGCGCGTCAGCGCGCGCACCAGCCAGCTCGGCCGCCCGTCCCGCTCCGGGCCTTCCTGGATGAACGCGGCCTCCTCCGGGTCGTGCTCGTCGTCGATCTCGCCGACGATTTCCTCCAGCACGTCCTCGATCGTCAGCAGGCCGGATACGCCGCCGTACTCGTCGACGACGATGGCCATGTGATTGTGGCTGTCGCGGAACTCCTTGAGCAGCGCATTCAACCGCTTCGATTCGGGTATGACCGCCGCCGGACGCAGGTATTCCTCGATGACCAGCTCGCCCGGCTCTTTTTTCGCGAAGTGCTTGAGCAGGTCCTTGGCCAGCAGGATCCCGAGCACCTGGTCGCGGTCCTCGCCGATCACCGGGAAGCGCGAGTGCCCGGACTGCACGATCGTGCGCAGCATCTCGTCGAGGCCCTGGTTGCGCTCGATGACGACCATCTGCGAGCGCGGCACCATGACCTCCCGCACCTGCGTCTCCGCGACCTCCAGAACGCCCTTGAGCATCGCCTGCTCCTCGGGGTCGAACACGGCTTCGGCCTGTTGGAGCAGCTCGTGGATCTCTTCGCGGCTCCACGGCTCGCCCTTTACGGCGCGCAGGAGGCGCTTGAAGACGCCGGCCGACCCCGAGCCGCTGTTACTGGGCGGTTTGTCGTTCATCGAACCGCCATTTTATCAGGCCCGGCCGGCTCCCCGCTCCGGTTATTCGCGGCCGAACAGGACATTAGGCATCGGGCCGGGCGGCGTTCGCGGGCGCGCCGGGGTGCCGCTCGGCGTACGGATCGGCGATGCCCCGGGCGGCGAGGATGCGCCGTTCGAGGCCTTCCATCCGCTCCGCCTCGTCCCGCGACGCGTGGTCGTAGCCTAAGAGGTGCAGCGTGCCGTGCACCACCAGGTGCGCCCAGTGGGCGGCGGCGGGCTTGCCCTGCTCTGCCGCCTCGCGCGCGAGCACGGGCGCGCAGATGGCGAGGTCGCCCAACGGCAGCGAGGGCGGTGCGGATTCCCCCGCGGCGGGAGGCTGCAGCAGGGCGGGATCCCCGGCCGGGAACGCCAGCACGTTGGTCGGCCGGTCCTTGCCGCGGAAGCGGTAATTGAGCGCCCGGCTCTCGCGCTCGTCCACGACGCGCACGACGACCTCGTACCGGCCGTCGGGCACCGCGTCCGCGTGGCGGACGGCGTCCTCGATCCAGGAACGGATCTCGGCGCTCGGGGGCACGTCGTGGGCGCGGCAGGCGATCTGCAGCTCGACCTCTATGCTCGCGCTCATCTCCGGGCGGCGTCGTCCGCCTCGTACGCCTCGACGATGCGCTGCACGAGCTCGTGCCGCACGACGTCGTTCGGGCTGAACCAGGTGAACGAGATGCCCTTCACGTCCGCGAGGATCCTGACGGCATGCACGAGCCCGGACTGGCTGCCCGCCGGCAGGTCGACCTGGGTCACGTCGCCCGTGACCACCGCGCGGGAACCGAAGCCGATGCGCGTGAGGAACATCTTCATCTGCGCAATGCTGGTATTCTGCGCCTCGTCGAGGATGACGAACGACTCGTTCAAGGAGCGCCCGCGCATGAACGCGAGCGGCGCCACCTCTATGACGTTGCGCTCGATCAGGCGCGCGACCTGCTCCGGCCCCAGCATGTCGAACAGGGCGTCGTACATGGGGCGCAGGTAGGGATCCACCTTCTGCGACATGTCGCCGGGCAGGAAGCCAAGGCGTTCCCCGGCCTCGACGGCGGGCCGCACCAGGATGATGCGGCGCACCTCGCCGTTCTCCAGGGCGTCGATCGCGCTCGCGACCGCGAGATAGGTCTTGCCGGTCCCGGCCGGCCCGATGCCGAACGCGAGATCGTGCGAGCGGATGCCCTTCAGGTACGCCCGCTGGTTCGCGCTGCGCGCGCGCACCAGCTTGCGCCGGGTCTGGATCTCGATCGCGTCACCTTCGTCGGCCTCGCGCCCGGGTGCATCGAGACCGTTGCTCTCGGCTTCCTTCATCACGGTTTCCTGGAGGCAGATGTGCACCCTTTCGGCGTCGATGCGCTCCGTGTCCGTGAGCTTGAACAGCGAGCGCAGCACGTCGCTGCCGATCTGCGCCGCCCCGGGCTGGCCGGTGACGCGGAAGCGGTTGCCGCGGCTCGAGATGTCCACGTTGAGCCGGCGTTCGATCTGTCGAAGGTGCTCGTCGAACTGGCCACAGAGATTGGCCAGGCGCTGGTTGTCGGCGGGTTCCAGGACGATGTCCTGCGAAACTTTGACAGCGTTCAATGGGTTGGTACGGGACCTCTTGCCGGTCGGTTCACGGTTCCCTTTAGCCTACCTTGAAGCCCGGGAACATGGAATAGTGCCCCCCGCATGCCCGCTGCGCTCACCGGGCGACCGCCCGGGCCGTGCGGCCCGCATCCCGGATCCGGCCGCGCAGGGAGTTCGGCAGGGCCTCGGTGATCTCCACGTCCACGAACTGCCCGAGGCAGGACGGGTCGGCATCGAAATTCACCCAGCGATTGTTCTCCGTCCGCCCGGTCCACTGCCGGTCGCTCTTCTTCGAGCGGCGCTCCACCAGCACGCGCTGGGTGGTGCCGACCATGGCGGCGCTGATCGCCTGTGCCTGCGCATCGATCTTCGCCTGCAGCCGGTGCAGCCGGTCCTTCTTCACCTCCAGCGGCGTGTCGTCCGCGAACGAGGCCGCCGGGGTGCCGGGCCGCGGGCTGTAGATGAAGCTGAACGACTGGTCGAAATTGATCTCCTCCACCAGCCGCATGAGCGCGTCGAAATCGGCCTCGGTCTCGCCCGGGAAGCCCACGATGAAATCCGAGGAGATCGAGATGCCCGGCCGCGCCTCGCGCACGCGCCGGATCTTCTGCTTGTACTCGAGCGCGGTGTGGCCGCGCTTCATCCGCGCGAGGATGCGATCAGAGCCGTGCTGCACCGGCAGGTGCAGGAAGCTCGCGAGCTTCGGCACCTCGGCAAAGGCCTGCACGAGGCTGTCGGTGAACTCCACCGGGTGCGAGGTCGTGAAACGGATGCGCTCGATGCCGTCGATCGCGGCGGTGTAGTAGATCAGGGTCGCGAGATCGGCGATGCGGCCGTCGTGCATGGGTCCGCGATACGCGTTCACGTTCTGGCCCAGCAGGTTCACCTCGCGCACGCCCTGCTCCGCCAGGCTCACGATCTCCGCCACGACGTCGTCGAGCGGCCGGCTGACTTCCTCGCCGCGCGTGTAGGGCACGACGCAGAACGTGCAGTAACGGCTGCAACCCTCCATCACCGACACGAACGCGGTCGGCCCCTCCGCCCGCGGCTCCGGGAGCCGATCGAACTTCTCGATCTCGGGGAACGAGACGTCGACGACCGGGCGCCCCTTCGTGCGCACGGCATCGACCATCTCCGGCAGCCGGTGCAGCGTCTGCGGACCGAACACGAGATCGACGAACGGGGCGCGGCGGCTGATGTTCTCGCCTTCCTGGCTGGCGACGCAGCCGCCGACACCGATCAGGACCTCCGGGCGCTCCTCCTTCAGCGCGCGCCAGCGCCCCAGCTCCGAGAACACCTTCTCCTGGGCCTTCTCGCGGATCGAGCAGGTATTCACGAGCAGCAGGTCGGCCTCCTCGGGCACGGTCGTGAGCTCGTAGCCGTGCGAGGCGCGCAGGACGTCCGCCATCTTGTCCGAGTCGTACTCGTTCATCTGGCAGCCGTAGGTCTTGATGTAGAGCTTGCCGGTCATGGCATCGACCGTCGTCGGCGCTGCTCTCCCCGCTGCGCGGGCAGGGGCGCTAGAAAGGAATGTCGTCGTCGAACTCGTCCGCGACGCCGGCCCGGGCAGGTGCCGGCTCCTCGGCAGGCCGGCCGGGCCCCGGGCCCATTGCCGGCGCCCCGGCCCCGGAGCGGCCGCCCAGCATCTGCATCTCGGTGGCGCGGATCTCGGTGGTGTAGCGGTCGTTGCCGTCCCGGTCCTGCCACTTGCGCGTGCGCAGGCTGCCTTCGATGTACACCTGGGAACCCTTGCGCAGGTACTCGGCGGCGATCTCCGCGAGGCGGTCGAACATGACGACCCGGTGCCACTCCGTGCGCTCCTGCATCTCGCCCGTCTGCTTGTCCTTCCAGGACTCGTTCGTTGCGATGCTGAGGTTGGTGACCGCGCCGCCGCTCGGCATGTAGCGCGTCTCGGGATCCGCTCCCAGGTTCCCGATCAGTATGACCTTGTTGACTCCGCGGGCTGCCATGGCCGCTCCTATGACTCAAGTGTGATCCCGGGCGGTGTGCCGCGAGGGCTGCCTATTGTAGAGGCTCACCGGCCAAAAGCTAACCGGCTTTTCTCGGCGAAGTGCCCGGGATTCGCGCACCCCTGCCCGGCGGGCCGGCGCCCCGGTCCGGGCGGGCGCGGGCCGCTCGCACGCCTCGCACCGCGCCCGGCCGCGCCCGCGCTAGGCGTCGGCGACGCGGTGCAGGACCAGCCACAGGGCGGCGACGACCGCCCCCGCGAGGAACACGTCGGCCGGGCGGCCGCCCGCGAGCAGCCGGCCGCCCGCGAGGCCGCCGGCGAAGATGCCGAGGAACTGGGCGCTCGTGAACACGCCGAGCGCGGTGCCGCGCAGCTCCGGCGGCGCGAGCACCGAGAGCCGCGCCGGCAGCCCGGCTTCGAGGAAGCCGAAGCCCGCGAAGAACAGCGCGAGCGCGGCGACGACCGCCACCGTCGAGAAGCCGCCGAACGCGAGCAGGAGCTGGCCGGACGCCAGGAGCGCGACGGCGACGGTCACGGTCGAGCGCCGGCTGCCGCGGTCGTCGGCGAGAATCAGCGGCACCATCCCGGTGAGGGACAGGAGCAGCGCCGTCGTGTACACCTTCCAGTGCGCCGTGACCGGCAGCGCGAGGGTGTCCTCGAGCAGCAGCGGCAAAGCGACGAAGGTCGCGGTGAGCAGCGCGTGCAGCACGAATATCGAGGCGTCGAGCCCGAGCAGCGAGGGCCGGAGAACGGCGGTGAGCGAGGAGCGGCGCACGGGCGGGCGCGGCGCCGCCGCCGGCAACGCGGGCGGTGCCTCCGGCAGCGCGACGAGCACGAGCGCGGAGACCCCCGCGAGCACCGCGGCCAGCCAGAACAGCGCGCGCACGTCGAAAACCGCCGCGATCGCGGGGCCCGCGACCAGGGCCAGGAGGAACGAGGCGCCGACGCCCACGCCCAGGATCGCCATGGTGCGGGTGCGCACCTCCGGCCGCGTGCGGTCCGCGAGCAGCGCGGTCAGCGTCGCCGACACGGCGCCGGCGCCCTGCAGCAGGCGGCCGACGATGACCCCGTGGATGTCGTCGGCGAGCGCGGCCACGATGCTGCCGAGGGCGAACACGCCGAGGCCGAGGAGGATGACGGGCACGCGGCCGATCCGGTCGGACAGGGCCCCCAGCGGGACCTGCAGCAGCGCCTGCGTGAGCCCGTAGCCGCCGACCGCGAGGCCCACCAGCACCGGCGTGGCGCCCTCGAGGCCCGCCGCGAACAGCGACATCACCGGGAGCAGCGCAAACAGCGCGAACAGGCGCAGCGTGGCCACGGACGCGATCACGCCCGTAGCCCGGCGCTCCTCCGGCGCGAGCGCCGCAAGCGGTTCGGTCGTCTGCGAATTCATGCGAGAGGTTGCTTTTCCGGGATTTGCCCCGATAAAACGGGCGATTCTCGCCCGCTTTGCGCCGCGACGAAACGGCGGCGTATATTAGCAGGTTGGCCGGCGTCCCCTCCGAAATCCATGCGAACGATAGACATCCGCGGCGCGCGCACCCACAACCTCAAGAACCTCGACCTGAGCCTGCCGCGCGACAAGCTCATCGTCTTCACGGGACTCTCGGGATCGGGAAAATCCTCGCTCGCGTTCGACACGATCTACGCCGAGGGGCAGCGGCGCTACGTCGAATCGCTGTCGGCCTACGCCCGCCAGTTCCTGTCCATGATGGAGAAGCCGGACGTCGATCACATCGACGGGCTCTCCCCGGCCATTTCGATCGAGCAGAAATCGACCTCGCACAACCCGCGCTCCACCGTGGGCACGGTTACGGAGATCTACGACTACCTGCGGCTGCTCTACGCCCGCGCCGGCATTCCGCGCTGCCCGGACCACGGCACCCCGCTCGAGGCGCAGACCGTGAGCCAGATGGTGGACCAGGTGCTCGCGCTGCCGGAAGGGACGCGCCTGATGCTGCTCGCGCCGGTGGTGCAGGATCGCAAGGGCGAGCACGTGCAGCTCATGCGGGAGCTCCAGGCGAGGGGCTTCGTGCGTGCCCGCATCGACGGCGAGGTGTACGAGCTCGACGACCCGCCCAAGCTGGACCTGCGGCGCAAGCACTCCATCGACGCCGTAGTCGATCGCTTCAAGGTGAAGCCCGACCTGGCGCTGCGCCTCGCGGAAAGCTTCGAGACGGCGCTGCGCCTGGCCGACGGCGTCGCGCGCGTCGCGTTCATGGACGATCCGGACGCGGAAGAGCTCGTGTTCTCGGACCGCTTCGCCTGCAACGTCTGCGGTTACAGCCTGACGGAGCTCGAGCCGCGGCTGTTCTCGTTCAACAACCCGTCGGGGGCCTGTCCGGGCTGCGACGGCCTCGGGGTGCGGCAGTTCTTCGATCCCGCGCGCGTCGTGGTCAATCCCGAGCTCTCTCTCGCGGGCGGCGCGATCCGCGGCTGGGACCGGCGCACGACGTACTACTTCCAGATGATCCGCAGCCTCGCCGCGCATTACGGCTTCGACGTGGAGACGCCGTTCAACCAGCTTCCGGAGCGCCTGCAGAACGTCATCCTCTACGGCAGCGGCAAGGAGCGCATCGAGTTCCACTATGCGAACGGGCGCGGGCGCGAGGTGCGGCAACGCCATCGCTTCGAAGGCGTCATTCCGAACCTCGAGCGCCGCTTTCGCGAGACGGAGTCGAGCACGGTGCGCGACGAGCTCGCGCGCTTCCTGAACAGCCGCCCGTGCCCGGACTGTGACGGCACGCGCCTGAACCGCGCTGCCCGCAACGTGTTCGTCGCGGACATGTCGCTGCCCGAGGTGAGCAACATGTCGGTGGGGCATGCCCGCGAGTTCTTCGAGAAGCTCGAGCTCGAGGGCTGGCGCGCCACGATCGCGGCGAAGATCGTGAAGGAGATCAGTGCGCGGCTGGGCTTCCTGTCGGACGTCGGCCTCGACTACCTGTCCCTGAACCGCAGCGCGGAGACGCTGTCGGGCGGCGAGGCCCAGCGCATCCGGCTCGCGAGCCAGATCGGCTCGGGGCTCGTTGGCGTGATGTACATACTCGACGAGCCGTCGATCGGCCTGCACCAGCGCGACAACCAGCGGCTCTTGTCGACGCTGCTGCACCTGCGCGACCTCGGCAACACGGTGATCGTGGTCGAGCACGACGAGGAAGCGATCCTGGCGGCCGACCACGTGGTCGACCTCGGCCCCGGCGCCGGCGTGCACGGCGGACGCGTGGTCGCGGAGGGACCGCCGGAGGCGATCCGCCAGAACCCGCAGTCGCTGACCGGCCAGTACCTTTCCGGCCGCCGCGCGATCGCGGTCCCGGAGCGGCGCGTCCCGCCGGATCCCGAGCGCCGGCTCGTGGTGAAGGGCGCACGCGGCAACAACCTGAAGAACGTGGACGCCGTCATCCCGATCGGGCTCATGACCTGCGTGACGGGCGTCTCGGGCTCCGGCAAGTCCACGCTCATCAACGACACGCTGTACAAGGCGGTGGCGGAGCGGCTCAACGGCGCCGGCCGCAATTCGGCGCCATGCGATGCGATCGAGGGGCTCGAGGCGATCGATCGCGTGATCGACATCAGCCAGGCGCCGATCGGGCGCACGCCGCGCTCGAATCCGGCCACCTACAGCGGCCTGTTCACGCCGATCCGCGAGCTGTTCGCGGGCACGCAGGAGGCGCGCTCGCGCGGCTACATGCCCGGGCGCTTCAGCTTCAACGTCAAGGGCGGGCGCTGCGAGGCCTGCGAGGGCGACGGCGTGCTGAAGGTCGAGATGCATTTCCTCCCCGACGTCTACGTGCCCTGCGACGTGTGCAAGGGCAAGCGCTACAACCGGGAAACGCTGGAGATCCGGTACAAGGGCAAGAACATCCACGAAGTGCTGGAGATGACGGTCGAGGATGCCTGGGAGTTCTTCGCCAACGTGCCGGCGGTCGCGAAGAAGCTGCAGACGCTCATGGACGTCGGGCTGTCGTACATACGCCTCGGGCAGAACGCCACCACGCTGTCGGGCGGCGAGGCGCAGCGCGTCAAGCTCGCGAAGGAGCTGTCGAAGCGCGATACCGGCAGCACGCTGTACGTGCTCGACGAGCCGACCACGGGCCTGCATTTCCACGACATCGAGCAGCTCCTGTCCGTGCTGCACCGGCTGCGCGACCGCGGCAACACCATCGTGGTGATCGAGCACAACCTCGACGTCATCAAGACGGCCGACTGGATCATCGATCTCGGGCCGGAAGGCGGCGACGGCGGCGGCGAGATCATCGCGACCGGCACCCCCGAAGAGGTGGCGGACAACCCGGCTTCGTACACGGGCCAGTACCTGCGCCCCCTGCTCGGCCGCCGCGCCCTGAAGCCGAAGCGCGCCCGCCACGTGTAAGCGCGCGCAGCGCCGTGGCGCACATCGCGCGCGACCAAGGATGGCAGGGATTCCCGGTCGCGCAGCGAACTCGCCCCGAGCATCGTTCAT
>DATGQE010000074.1:0-6130 GCA_035304345.1 Woeseiaceae bacterium
CTTAAGTATCGGATCGAGCGAGGCTCATTCGGCAAGGCGCTTGCCCAGCTCGTGGTTATCCTCGATGGAAGCTTCCAGGTGCTTGAGTACTTCCGGTCTCACCCGGCGTCGGCGCACGTAATCACGCACCGCCTCGGTCAGCAGCCCGGAGATATTCTGGTGGGACTCGCGCGCGAGCGCTTGCAGCGCCCGCCATTCCGCTTCCTCGATCTTGGAGCTGATCTTTATGGTGGCCATCGCAAGAAGCATGCCTTGACGGATCTTGACATGTCAAGATCCGTCAAGCACACATCCT
Source organism: Woeseiaceae bacterium (assembly GCA_035304345.1). Lineage (GTDB taxonomy): Bacteria > Pseudomonadota > Gammaproteobacteria > Steroidobacterales > Woeseiaceae > IDS-8. The sequence continues at coordinate 296 of DATGQE010000074.1, forward strand.
CAGGAGCTTGGCGGGGACGTGCCTTCCGCCACTGCTGCATCTTCCGGCGCCAGTGACTGCGCGAGGGCCTCACGAATCTGCTTCGCCCGGGTACCGTGGTCCGCGGCTTCCGCGTCCCGGCCAGTACGACGCAACAAGTCGGCGTAACGCTCCAGCACGCCGGCCAGCGCCGGGTTCCTCTGCCCACGCGCTTCGTACATTCCTATTGCGCGGGCGTAATGCCGGTCCGCGTCCGCGAATTCTCCCGCCGCGGCCATCACGTCCCCCATACCCGCAAGTGCTGGTGCCGCGAACGGATGTTCGAGGCCCAGCGTGCGCTCGAAGCCATCGAGGCCGCGCTTGAAGTATTCGGCCGCGGCCGTATGCTCGCCGAGCGCTGCGTGCAGCTCGCCGAGCGACACCACCGTCCGCAGCACGTCGGCGTGATCCGGTGCGAGCTGCGCCTCGACGATGCCGAGGGCTTGCTCCAGCGATGCCTGCGCTTCTTCCAGGCGCCCTTCGGCCATTGCGACCTTGGCGAGGCCCGAGAGCGGCGCGCGCAGATCGAGATGGTCCGCTCCCCACTTGCGCTCGAAGATCGCAAGCGAGCGTTCGAGCATCGCGCGCGCTTCGGCGAGACGCCCGGCCTCCAGCAGCGTGAAGCCCGCGCCGCTCAGCGTCATCGCGAGGTAGTGATCGTCCGGACCGAGCGCCGCCTCCTGCAGCGCGACCGTCCGGTCGTACCAGTCGATCGACTCGCCGTAGCGGCCCATGTCCTTGCTGGTGATCGCAAGACCGTACAGCGCCACCCCGAGGTCCGGATGATCCGGGCCGAGGTACTTTTCCTTGATGCCCAGCTCGCGCCGGTAAAGCTCATAGGCTTTTTCGTAATCGCCGAGTTGCCAGGTCATCAATCCCAGGTTGTGCAACGCGCCGGCGATGCGAATGCTGTCAGTCCCGTGTGCCTGTTCGACGATCGCGAGGCCGCGCGCCAGGTGCTCACCCGCCGCCGCGTAGTCACCGGTAATCCAGTAAAAGGAGCCTAGCAGGCTCACCACGTTGCCGGTGTCCGGGTGCTGCGGCCCGAGCGCCTGTTCGTGGATGCGGAGCGACCGCTCGAGGGCTGCGCGCATCGCATCGTGCTCGCTTAAGCTCATGTGTATGTACGCGAGGCGGTACAGCGTGCGCCCGACTTCCGCCGAATTTGTTCCGAGCGCCTGTTCGCGGATGGCCAGCGCTTCACCGAAGAGCTCACGCGCCTCCGCATAACGCCTGCGCTCGATCTCTGCATCGCCGAGGTTGTGCAACCCCTCCGCGATGTCTGCGTGACCGGCCGGAAGGTACTGCCTGCGGAGCGCGATCGCGTCCGTCAGCAGTCCCGCCGCTGTATCGTAGTCCGCGAGCCCGCGATGCGCGCGGCCCATGCCGACCAGCAGGCTTGCCGCCACGAGCGGCTGCGACTCGCGCAACTCGTCTATCTGTTCCCTGCCCTGGGCAAGCAGCTCTCGCGCGGTCACGTCGCTGTTGCCCCGCTGCGGGTCGGCGTTTTCGAACAGTCCTACCATGAAGTCGGAGACCTGCTCGGCCGTCTCCCGCTGCTGCGCCTGCAGGTCCCGCTCGGTGGCAAGGCGGGCGGTGTAGTAAACGATCAGCCCGGCGATGAGCAGGAACACAACTGTGCCCGCGGCAAGCTCGGCCGCTCGGCGCGCCAGGAATTTGCCGCCGCGGTATCTCCAGCTTGCCGGTCTTGCGGCAATGGGCCGCCAGGAAAGGTAGCGCTCGATGTCGTCGGCCAGTTCGGCGACGCTTTGGTAGCGCGCATCGGGCTCCTTCCGCAGGGCCTTCAGCGCGATGGTGTCAAGATCGCCCCCCAGTGCCTTGCGCCGACGCCCTGTCCGCTCCGCATCGCCATCCGGCACGGGCGCGGCACTCGGCCGCAGCGGCTCTGTCTCGCAGATTGCCTGCTCGATTTCCCGCGGCGTGCGCGCCGGGCCGCGGTAGGGCGAGCAGCCGGTCAGGAGTTCGTAGAGCAGCACGCCGAGGCTGTAAACGTCGCTCGACGTCGTGACCGGCTCGCCTTTCAGTTGCTCGGGACTCGCGTGCATCGGCGTGAGCATGCGCGCTTCCGCCACCGTCAGCGCGGGCGTCCCGGTCGCGTCCATGAGTTTCGCGATGCCGAAGTCGAGCAGCTTTGGCGTGCCATCGGCAGTGACGAGAATGTTGCCGGGCTTCAGATCGCGGTGCACGACCAGTTGCCGGTGCGCGTACTGCACCGCGAGGCAGACCTTAAGGAACAGCTCGAGGCGCGCTTCGAGGGGCAAGCCCTCACGATCGCACCAGGCGTCGATGGGCGAACCCTCGACGTACTCCATGACAATGTACGGCACGCCGTCGTCCGTGGTGCCGCCGTCAAGGAGCTGGGCGATGTATGGGTGGCTTAAGCTCGCGAGGATCTGGCGTTCGACGAGGAAGCGACGGCGGCCGTCCGCGGAAGTGAGCGCGCTGCTCAAGAGCTTTATCGCGACGCTGCGCTCGAAGGCATCGTCGGCGCGGCTCGCGAGGAACACCGAGCCCATGCCGCCGGAGGCGAGCTGGCGCTCGATACGATAGGCGCCCAGTTCACGGCCACACCAGAGGTCCGCGGTCTCGCGCGCCGCGGCCGCGGCGGAATGACCGATGGCTTCGCGCAGTTCGTCACCGCGTGCGTCTGCGCGCAGCATGCGCTCGACTTCGGCGCAGAGTTCTGCATCCTCCCGCCGAATCTCCGCCAGCACTTCGCCGCGCGCCGGGTCGCCCAGGTCGATACAACGGAGGAACAGAGCCTCGACGCGCTGCCAGCGTTCCGGTGTCAAGAGTGCCCGCCCCCGTGTAAGTCCAGTTGCTTACGGCGCCCCGATTGTAACGGTCGCACCGTCTACCGGCGTTCCGTCGATCGGCACCGCCTCGTCGCTTCCCTGCTTGACTGCGCCGATCGCGGTCAGCGTGACGGTAAATTCCCGCGCCGCCTTCGCATCATCCGCGGAATCCCGGCAGGCGGAAAGCACCAGCAGTGCCAGAACAATAGCAGTCACTTTGCATCGGTTCATCGTTCTCATGGAGTGTCACCCAACTCATAAATCACCAGCAGGTCGGCGCTGCCGAACGGAATCTCGAACCCGTCCGGGAGGCTCAGCGTGAGCATGCCATCGTCGCTCGCATACACGTCGCTCCCCAACACCGGCTCGCCTTCGTCCCAGACGCCGTTCGCGTTCGCATCGTGCACCACGTGCACGTTCCCGATCGCCGAGTCGTCACCGTTGCCCGAGGCTTGAAGCTCGAGCGAACGGATTACCGCGTCGCCCGAGTCGCTGTGCAGGCGCAGGCGCAGCATGACTGCGGTCTCGCCCGCCGCCGCGGCAACGTCGTCCACCGGCAGCGCTTCGAGGCTCGCGGCAATCGGCACGGCCAGGCCGCCGGGATCCCGCACGATCGTGTTGGCCAGGCCGTCGGCGTCGTTCGGGCCGCCGTCGGTCAGCGTGAGCTGCAGGCACAGGTCGCCCGGCGTCAGTTCGCCATACTCTTCACTGCCAGGCGGCGGGCAGGCGCCTCCCGCGCCCGGTGCAGAGGCAATGGCATCCGGTTCGGAGGCGGCGAAGTTCTGCCAGGTGCCGTCGATGAACTTGCGCCAGTCAGCCGCGGCCGAGACCGGGTGCCGCAGCGGCAGGACGATCTCCGCGGTGCCGCCGGTTGCGAGACCGGTGACCTCGAAGTCGATGAGGCCGTCGGGGTAGCCGTACTCGATGTCCTGCTGCACAAGCTCCTCCGCGATGCCGGCGAGGATGTGGCCGCCCGCGAACGCCGTCTCGCCCAGCCGCAGGCCGAGCCCGGGGTTCGTCTCGAGTATTCGTCCGTCGTCGGCCAGGCGCAGCATGTTCGCGTTCGGCAAGTCGTCCAGGTAATCGGGAACGCGGTCGCCGTCGCTGTCGGCATAGCCCTCCGTCGCGTCCATGATCCCGTCGCCATCGGTGTCTTCCGTGTCGCTCAACTGTGGCGCGCCGGTCTCGATCCTTAATAGCGTGTCAATCGTGGTGAGGGCGGGCGGCGTCGCATCGTCGGCCACCAGCACGCGCAGGCGATGGAAGCCGGCCGGAAGCATGGACGGATCGATGAGATAGCCCGCATCGCCCGCGGTCGCGGGATCGAACAAGCTCGAGTCGCTGGTGGTCCAGTCGAAGCTGTGCAGGTCGCCCGGGTTGTCGCGCACTTCGGCCGTGATAGCGAGCAAGCCGCCGCCTGTGAAAGCCGTCGTGACCGGGCGGCCGTCCTGCTCGATCCGGATCGCCACCTCCGGCGCGGCGTTCGGCTCGCTGATCGTGAGCACGTGCACGACCTGCTCGCCCGGGACGGCGTTGTCCGGCGTACCCATGGTGACGATGACCGTCTCGTCATTTTCGAACTCGCGATCCTCGACAATGGATACAGGAATGCTGCCGGCAACGCCGGAGTCGATGACGACCACACCGTCTTCTGCATCGTGATCGCCGGGGTTCCCCGCCGTGCCCGAAATCGTGTACGGCACGGTCACCGGGTACTCGACCGCGGCTCCGTTGAGCTGCACCGGCACCTGCACGAGCACGCCTTCGGGCACCGTGCGGGCCACGCCGAAGTCCACCCGCGGCGTGACGTCGACGCGCTGCACGGCCTCGGCGCGATTGCCGGCGGCGTCCGTGGCGCTCCAGGTCACGACGTTCGGCCCGGGTGGAAAAGGGCCGGTCGAATCGGGAATGACAGGGACCTCGCCGTCCTTGCCGTCAGCGGCGGAGGCGCTGCCGATCGCAACGTCGGTCAGCGCGCCGGTCGCATCGACGGCGATGTCGGGTGGCGTCACGAGTTCGGGCGGGATGTCGTCGCGCTGTGGATCGCCGCCGGCCTGGAACTCCTCCAGGTTGGTCGCGCCATCGCCGTCGGTGTCGACGTCACCGTCCGCGCCGTCAACGGGGTCAAGGCCGTTATCGAGCTCCCATCCATCCGGCATCGCGTCCCCGTCGGTGTCGGCGTTGGCGGGATCGGTGAGGCCGGAAGCGGCCTCGTCGAAATCCGAAATGCCGTCGCCGTCGCTGTCGGACGCCAGCGGCGAAGTGCCGAGTTCGTACTCGGCCAGGTTGGTGAGGCCGTCGCCGTCCGCGTCGCCCGCGGCATCGTTGATCGTGTTGTCCAGCCCGAAGGTATTTTCAAACACATCGCTCATGCCGTCGCCGTCGCTGTCGGTGCTGTCGGCCAGCAGCTCGACGCTGATGAGGATCGTTACCTCCGGCTCGAGCGCCGGCGCGGTCGTGGCCAGCACGCCTTCGAAGTCCCGGTACCCGTCGTAGATCAGGTTGCCGGGACCCTGCGCCTCGACGGTCAGCATCACCTCGGCACCGGGCTCGAGATCCCCCAGCTCGCACGCCAGGTCGAGACCGCTCCGCGTGCAGGAGCCGCGGTCGATAACGATGTCGCCGAGGAGCAGCTCCTCCGGCAGTGTTGCAGTGAAGGTTGCGGCCGTGGCGGTCTGTCCGCTGCCGACGGACGGCTGTTCGTTGACGAGTGTGAGCTCCCAGGTGAACGCCGCGTCGTCGTCGAATTCAAGCTCGGTGATGTCTTCGTCGGCGAGCGGTCCCGAATAAGCGCTGCCGCCAACACCCAGGCTGACCAGAGGTTCGACCTCCACCACGACCGCGTCGCAGCCCGACAGCACGCCGCTGTCCTCAACGCACACTTGCACGTTCTTCGTGCCGGGAGTGGCGTACGTATGCTGCGCGTAAGTTCGTCCTTCGATGCCCGGCAGCGGCGGCTCCGACACGGCGATGCCGTCGATCCGCGGCTGCTCGCCGTCAT
>DATGQE010000075.1:0-5840 GCA_035304345.1 Woeseiaceae bacterium
GACGAGTTCGAGCACGTGTTTCGCGACGGGTTCTGCCTGCCGGGCGGCGCGGTGCTGCTCGACACCCTCGGGGAAGTCGTGTCGGGCATCCGCTACACGGCGGAAGACGGCGATCCCGACATCTTCACGGAGATCGTGCCCGGCAGCCTCGCGCCGGTACCGTGGGCCAGGCGCCCCACGGCACAGGCGCTGTTCCGTTTCCATACCCGCGACGGCGCCCCGTTTTTCGCAGACCCGCGCCACGTGCTCGAGCGCGCGGCGGAGCCCCTGCGGAAGATGAAGCTCGGCATCGTAATGGCGGCGGAGCTCGAGTTCTACCTGCTCGACGGCAAGGCGGACCGTCCCACGGCGAAGGTCTCGCACGTTCCGGGCATCGGGCGCCCCCAGGTCGGGCCGCAGGTCTATCACCCGGACGACCTCTGGGACATCGAGAATTTCCTGAACGACGTGAACGACGCCTGCGCGGCACAGAACATCCCGGTCGGCACGACGACCTCCGAATTCGCGCCCGGCCAGTTCGAGATCAACCTGCACCACGTGCCCGACCCGATGCTCGCGTGCGATCACGCCGTGCTGCTCAAGCGCGTCGTGAAGGCGATCGCGCGCCGGCACGGCTTCGTGGCGTGCTTCATGGCGAAACCTTTCGCGGACACCGCGGGCTCCGGGCTGCACGTTCACCTGAGCCTGGTCGACGAGCACGGCAGGAACTGGTTCTCGGGCGGCAAGGCGCGCGCGGCGGTTCCGCCCTATGGCGCACGCCTGCGGCATGCCGTCGGCGGTCTTGCGAAGACGATGGCGGAAGCCACCGCGATTTTCGCGCCGAACGCGAACTCGTATCGGCGGCTGCGCCCCGACATGTTCGCCCCGGTGGAGCCGAACTGGGGCGCGAACCACCGCAACGTCGCGATCAGGATCCCGGTCGCGAACGAAGAGAACCTGCGCATCGAGCATCGCACGTCGGGCGCGGACGCGAACCCGTACCTCGTCACCGCGGCAATACTCGCGGGGATTCACTACGGCATCCGGGAGCGTTGCGACCCGGGCCCCATGGTGGCGGAGCACGACGTCATCTCCCCGAAGCTGCGGATCCCGAACCGCTGGGACGCGGCGATCGACCGCTTCGAGAAGAGCAGGATCCTGCCCCGTTACCTCGGCGAGGAATACTGCCGCACCTACGCGGCGAACCGGCGCGACGAGTCGAACCGGTTCCACAACGTCATTCCGGACGTCGATTTCGACTGGTACCTGCGCGCCGTCTAGGAACTGCTCCGGCACCGGCGCCGCAGCTTTGCCGCGCGCCACCCTGAGGCGCTAGACGCCGTCCGCGCGCACGAGATCCCGTTCGATCCAGCGCCCGGCCCGGGCGAAATGCCAGGCCGACCACGGCAGGATCAGCGCGCCGACCGCGAGCAGGCTGTAGCGCAGCGCCTCGGCACCGAGCCACGGCGTGAGCGCGTCGCTCAGCATGCCGGCAAGCTGCGGGCCGAGCCCGAGGCCGATGCTGTTGAGGATGAACAGGAGCAGCGCCGACGCCACCGCCCGCATCCGCAACGGCACCAGGCCCTGCACCTGCGCGAATGCCGCGGGCAGGTAGACCTGCGAGAACATCACCGGGATCACGAACAGCGCGAGCGCCGAGTGCTCGTTCGGCGCGAGCAGCACGAGCACGTGGAACAGCCACCCGACCAGCAACGCGGCAGTGACCCCGAGAAGCGAGCGCCGCGCGCCGCGCCGGCCCAGCCGGTCGAGCACCCAGCCGCCCCCCGCCAGGCCGATGCCGCCCGCGATGCCCAGGATCAGGCCGAGCCACAGGCCGATCGTCGAAAGGTCCATGCCGTGCGTACGGCCGAGGAACGTCGGGAACCAGCTGATTACGGCGTAGCCGTTGAACGCCGCGAGGGCCGAGCCCGCCGCGAGATGCAGGAACGAGCGCCGCGCGAGCAGGAAGCGCAGCACGCCGGCGAGCGGCGGCCGGTCCGACAGGTCCGGCCGGCCTTCCGAGAGGCCGCGGCGCGGCTCGTCCATCGTGAACCGGAGCACGACGGCCAGCGCCAGCCCCGGCACTCCCACGATGAAGAATGCCTCGCGCCAGCCGACGTTCTGCGCGACCCAGCCGCCGGCCAGGTACGCGAGCATGATCCCGGCCGAGATCCCGAGGGTGAAGATGCCCATCGCGGTGGCGCGTTCCTGCGGGCCGTAGAGGTCCGCGATGATCGAGTGCGCCGGCGGACTGCACCCGGCCTCGCCGATGCCGACCCCGATGCGCGCCAGCGCGAGCTGCGTGACGTTCACGGCCGCTCCGGACAACGCCGTCATGCCGCTCCAGATCGCGAGCGCCAGCGCGATCACGTTGCGGCGGTTCCAGCGATCCGCGAGCAGCGCAATCGGCACCCCCAGCGTCGCGTAGAACAGCGCGAACGCGGGCCCCGCGAGGAATCCGAGGACGGTGTCGCTCAGTGCGAACTCCGCCTTGATGGCCGGCAGCAGAATCGCGAGGATCTGCCGGTCGATGAAGTTGAACGTGTAGACGACGGTGAGCAGGCCGAGCACGTAGGCTCTCCCCGGCAGGCGGATCGGCGGCGGGGGAGCGGTCGCCACGGCCATGCTACGGCAAGGTCGCCCTGAGCCCGAAGAAGAACACGATCGCGAGCAGCGCGCCGGCCGGCACCGTGACCAGCCAGGATGCGAAGATGCGGCTGACCACGCGCAGGTCGATCGCCTCGATGCCGCGCGCCATGCCCACGCCGAGCACGGCGCCGACGAGCGTGTGCGTCGTGGAGATCGGCATGCCGGTACCGGACGCCACCACGATCGTGCTGGCGGCAGCCAGCTCGGCGGCGAAGCCGCGGCTCGGCGTGAGCTGGGTGATTCTCTCGCCGACGGTGGCGATCACCTTCCGCCCGAACGTCGCCAGCCCGATGACGATGCCGCAGCCGCCCAGCACGAGCACCCACGTCGGAACCGCCGAGTTCGAGGTCACGAGGCCCGTGTCCGCCACGCTGATCACCGCTGCGAGCGGCCCGATCGCGTTGGCCACGTCGTTGGAGCCGTGCGCAAACGCCATGGAGCAGGCCGTGACGATCATCAGCACGCCGAACACGCGCTCCACGGTGTAGAAGTGCTGCTTCTTCTCCAGCTTGCGATCCGGCTCGATGCGGCGGATGGTGACGGCACCGAGGCCCGCCACCACGATCGCGATCGACGACGCCAGGAGGTAGCTGAAGGCGGCGCTCACGTCCAGGCCCACGTGAGCCAGCCCTTTCAATATGGTCACCAGCGTCACGGTGAACGCTGCCAGGAACATGTACACCGGCACGTAGCGCTTGGCCCGGGCCAGCGGATCGGGATGGCCGAGGATGAGGCGCTGGACGCTGACGAAGATGAGATAGGCCAGGGTTCCCGCCACCAGCGGCGAGACGATCCAGCTCGTCACGATCGTTCCGACCTTGCCCCACTGCACGGCGTCGACGCCGATTCCGACGGCGGCGAACCCTACGATCGCGCCGACGATGGAATGCGTGGTCGACACCGGCCAGCCCTTGTGCGACGCGATGAGGAGCCACACCCCGGCCGCCAGCAGGGCCGCGAGCATGCCGTAGATCAGCAGGCGCGGCGTGTCGCTCAGGTCCGCCGGGTCCACGATGCCGTTCCGGATCGTGGACGTCACCTCCCCGCCCGCGAGCACCGCCCCGAGGAACTCGAACACCGCGGCGACGAGAATCGCTTTCCTGATCGTCAGCACCTTGGAGCCGACCGACGTCGCCATCGCATTCGCGACGTCGTTCGCGCCGATGCCCCAGGCCATGAACAAGCCGAATGCCGCCGCGAGCGCGACGTAGACGATCTCAGACTCCATTCAATCCCCGGCGGTGTTCTTCTTCTGGCTCAGGAGCGCTCGCCTAATGCGAGAGCAGCAGCTCCAGGCGTCGCCCGACCCGTTCGGCCATGTCCGCGATCTCGCCCGTGAGCTCGATCACGCGATACAGGAACACGACGTGCACCGGCTTCATGTCGTCCTCGATCGCGAACAACTCCGCGCGCAATCGTGCCTGGAGGTTGTCGGTATCGGTCTCGATGCGATCGAGCTCCTCGATCAACGACGAGACGAGCGAAACTTCGGCACCTCGAAACCCGGTCGTGAACAGCTCGTCCAGCTCGCGGACGCTCTTGCGCGCCTGCTTGGCGGCATCGATGCAGCGCTGCACGAACTCCAGGAAATGGCTCGCGATCGGCGCCGGTATCTCCATGCGGCGGCCGAGCACCAGCCCCGACACGTCCTTCGCGCGATTCGCCATCTTGTCCTGCACGAGGAGAAGCTCGAGCAGGTCCTCCCGCGGCACCGGCATGAACAGGCTCTTCGGCAGGTGAATGCGGATTTCCTTTTTCATGTCATCCGCTTCGTTCTCGAGCTCCTCGATGACCTTGCGGATCTCGGTCGCCCGGTCCCAGTCACCGGCGATCACGGCCTCGAAGAACGGCACGAGCTGCTTCGTGCACCGGTAGGCGATCTCGACGTGCTTCTCGATCGGCATCACCGGCGAGGAGCCGAAGATGTTCGCGAGCAGTGCCAAGGGCGGTCCTCTGGGCGCGGATGGAAATGCGGAATGTTACCACACGCCGCCCCGCCCCGGCCCCGTACCGGGCGCCCGTGTGTAGAATGGCGCCACCTCGGCGTCTGATCCCGTGCAAGGGCAAAAGGAGCTCGCGTGGCCTACTGGCTCATGAAGTCGGAACCCGACACCTACAGCATCGACGATCTCGAACGGGACGGCCGTACGGGCTGGGACGGAGTGCGCAATTTCCAGGTGCGCAACATGATGCGGCGCGACATGCAGCCCGGCGACCAGGCGTTCTTCTACCATTCGAGCTGCGAGGTCCCGGCCGTCGTCGGCATCATGGAGATCGTGAGCGAAGCGCGCCCCGATCCGACCCAGTTCGACCGCCGCTCCCGGTACTACGACCCGAAGAGCCGGCGTGACGATCCGCGCTGGTGGCTCGTCGACGTCGCGTTCAAGCGCAAGCTTTCGCGCCCGGTCACGCTGGCCGAGATCAAGGCCGACCCGGCGTTCGAGGATTTCACGCTGACGCGACGCGGCAATCGCCTGTCCGTCTTCCCGGTCAGCGCCGCACACTGGCGGCGCATGCTCGCGCTGGAGAAGCGCGCGCCGCGTTCCTGAGGCGTCGGCCGCCCGTCCCCGGTTCCCGCCTGCCGGCGTCGCCGGGCGGCGACGGCGTGCCCGGCCCGGGGCCCGGCGTCGTCTTATGTAAAATTCTCCGACGCGCCCGGCACATTGCGGAAAGGCGCATGGCAGAAATTGCAACGGCAACGCGCCGCTGTAGAATTGATCGCGGGGCTGGGGCTTTCACAACGTCGCCACAAGGAAAGCTCATGAGCCCATGCCATTCGTATTGCCTCGTCGCTGCTGCGCGGGTTTCCCGTTTCCCCCGGTTGCCGAACGTCGCCCTCGCGATGCTCGCGACGGCAGCCCTCGCCGTCGCCTCGACGGCGATGGCGGGCGGCGCCGACGTCTCCGCCGACGAGGCTTACACGGACGACCTCACCGTCACCACGTGGGACGGATCGCCCCTCGACATCAACGGCGACGGGTTCGTCGACCTGCTCATCGGCACGAACAATTCGGACGAGGCACGCGCGAGCCGTTACTACCTCGGAAACGGCGACGGCACGTTCGACCCCGACCCGGTGCTGCTCGACAACCGTGCGACCTCGGAAGTGCTCGCCGCCGACTTCAATGGCGACGGGTTCATCGACATCGTGCAGGGTGTCCGCGACCTGCGCAGCCGCCTGTATCTCGGCGACGGCGCGGGCGGCGTGGGCA
>DATGQE010000076.1:0-15287 GCA_035304345.1 Woeseiaceae bacterium
CGAGCTCCTCGGGCGCTACACGATCTTCGCCGAGGGCTGCCGCGGGAACCTGGCGCGAAAGCTCGTCGAGCGTTTCGATCTCGGCCGGGACGCCGATCCGCCGCATTACGGCATCGGGCTGAAGGAGATCTGGGAGATCGATCCTGCGAAGCACGAGGAAGGCCTCGTCGTGCACACGCTCGGCTGGCCGCTCGACAATCGCACCGACGGCGGCGGCTTCCTCTATCACGCCGCCGACAACCGCGTGTTCCTCGGCCTGATCGTGGCCCTGAACTACCGCAACCCGCACCTTTCGCCGTTCGACGAGTTCCAGCGCTGGAAGCGGCATCCCCGCATCCTCAGGTACCTGGAAGGCGGGCGGCGCATCGCCTACGGCTCGCGCGCCGTCAACAAGGGTGGCTGGCAGTCGCTGCCGAAGCTGGCGTTCCCGGGCGGGATGCTCGTCGGCTGTGACGCCGGCTTCCTCAACGTCGTGAAGATCAAGGGCGCGCACACGGCGATCAAGAGCGGCATGCTGGCCGCCGAAAGCGTGTGGGCCGCCCTCGAGGCCGGTTCCGAAGGCGGCGACGAGCTCGAGTCGTACCCCGAGGCGGTACGCGCATCGTGGCTGCACGAGGAGCTCTGGAAGGGCAGGAACTTCAGCCCCGCCCTGCACAAGCTGGGGACGTTCCTGGGAGCCGGCTTCACCTGGCTCGACCAGAACGTTTTCGGCGGGCGCCTGCCGTTCACGCTGCACAACACCGAGCCGGATCACGCGTCACTGCTGAAGGCGGCGGACGCGCCGAAGATCGACTACCCGAAGCCCGACGGCGTGATCACGTTCGACCGGCTGTCGTCCGTCTTCCTGTCGAACACGAATCACGAGGAAGACCAGCCTTCGCACCTGCGGCTGCTGGATCCGGCCGTGCCGATCGAGCACAACCTGCCGTTGTACGACGAGCCGGCGCAGCGCTATTGCCCGGCGGCCGTGTACGAGGTCGTGACGGAAGGCGGCCGCCCGGTGTTCCGCATCAACGCGCAGAACTGCGTGCACTGCAAGACCTGCGACATCAAGGACCCGAAGCAGAACATCGTGTGGACGGTGCCGGAGGGCGGCGGCGGCCCGAATTACTCCGGCATGTAGGACCGGCATTGCGGCCGCCGGCGACGGTCGGCCGCGAGCGGTGCTCGCGGCTGCCGGGCGCCGGGCGAATCCAGGGCCGCTGCGTCTTCCGGCGAGCGCCTACTTCGGCTGCATGCGGATCGCGCCGTCGAGGCGGATCGTCTCGCCGTTCAGCATCGCGTTGCCGTAGATCGCGGCCACGAGGTCGGCGTACTCCTCCGGCCGCCCGAGGCGCGGCGGGAACGGCACCTGCGCGCCGAGCGACTTCTGCACGTCCTCGGGCAGGCTCGCCATCATCGGCGTCATGAAGATGCCGGGCGCGATCGTGACGACGCGGATGCCGAAACGCGCGAGCTCGCGGGCGATCGGCAGCGTCATGCCGACGACGCCGCCCTTCGAGGCGGAATAGCCCGCCTGGCCGATCTGCCCGTCGAAGGCGGCGACCGACGCCGTGTTCACGATCACGCCACGCTCGCCGTCGTCGTTCGGCTCGTTGTGCTGCATGACGTTGGCCGCTTCCTTGATCAGGATGAACGTGCCGAGCAGGTTCACCTTGAGCGAGCGCTCGAACGACGCTGCCGGCAGCGGACCTTCCCGTCCCAGCACGCGGGCGGGCAGGAGGATGCCCGCGCAGTTCACCGCCAGCGTGATGCCGTCCATCAAGTCGGCGGCTTCGCGCACCGCGGCCTGCACCGCCGCCTCGTCGGCGACGTCGGTACGGACGAAGCGCGCAGCAGGCCCGAGCTCGGCGGCGCTCTTCGCGCCCTGCTCCTCGTTCAGGTCGAGCAGGGTGACCCGGCCGCCGGCGGCGACGACCCTCTTCGCCGTTGCGAGGCCCAGTCCCGATGCGCCGCCGGAGACGACGGCTTTGGCGTTTTCGAGCTGCATGACGCTCCCCCGACCTATGGTCCCGGAACTTCGATGGCGACGGCGGTCGCTTCGCCGCCGCCGATGCACAAGGAGGCGACACCGCGGCCGCCGCCCCTGGCGCGCAGCGCGTGTACGAGCGTGACGACGATTCTCGCACCGGACGCGCCGATCGGGTGGCCCAGCGCACACGCGCCGCCGTTGACGTTCACTTTCGCGTGCTCGAGGCCGAGATCCTGCATCGCGGCCATGGTCACGCAGGCGAACGCCTCGTTGATCTCGTACAGGTCGACGTCGCTCGCGCTCCACCCGGTGCGCTCGAGAAGCGCCCGGATGGCGCCGACCGGGGCGGTGGTGAACCACGCCGGCTCCTGCGCCGCGCCCGCCTGCCCGACGATGCGTGCGAGCACCGGCAGGCCGCGGCGCCGCGCCTCGCTCTCGCGCATGAGGATGACCGAGGCGGCGCCGTCGGAGATCGACGAAGAGCTGGCCGCGGTGATCGTGCCGTTCTCCCGGAACGCCGGCTTGAGGCCCGGGATCCGGCCGACGTCCTTGCGAAGCGGCCCCTCGTCGCGGTCGACCTCGACCGTTTCCTTGCGCCCCTTCACCGTCACCGGCGCGATTTCCGCCGCGAACGCCCCGGTCTCGATCGCCGCACGCGCGCGGGTCACCGACTCGATCGCAAAAGCGTCCTGCGCCTCGCGCGTGAACCCGTACTTCGCCGCCGTCTCTTCCGCGAAATGCCCCATCATGTTGCCGTCGTACGGGTTCTGCAGCCCGTCGAAGAACATGTGATCGAGCATCTCGGCATGTCCCATGCGATAGCCGGAACGCGCCTTCGGCAGCAGGTAAGGGGCGTTGCTCATGGACTCCATGCCGCCCGCGAGCACCGTCGTGGCGTGTCCGGCCGCGATGGCGTCGTGTCCCAGCATGAGCGTCTTCATGCCGGAGCCGCAGACCTTGTTCACCGTGGTGCACGGCACGTGCGTGGGCAGGCCGGCCGCGAGCGCCGCCTGGCGCGCCGGGGCCTGGCCGATTCCTGCCGGCAGCACGCAGCCGAGCAGCACCTCGTCGATGTCGCCCGGGTCGAGGCCGCAGTCGGCGAGGCACGCCGCGGTGGCGGCTGCCGCGAGGTCGGGCGCCTTCACGGCGCCGAGTACGCCGAGGAACTCGCCGATGGGCGTGCGGCGAGCGGCGATGATGACGATGGGGTCTTTCATGGGAAAACCGTGAAGCCGGGAGGCAGGGTCAAGCGCTGCGATTATTCACACGCGCCCGCGTCGTGCAACCGCGCATCGATTCAGTTTAGGCCGGAATCGGCGAAATCAAGCGCCGCCGGCGCCGGTGGCCCGGCTGCGAGGTCCGGCTCGCCGAGCACCGCGAGCATCCGTCTGCGCGCCGCGTCCGCGAGGGTCGCGCTGGAGGCGAACGCGGGGTCCCCGGGCATGATGGGCTCTGCCACGTGCAGCTCCAGGCGCGCAGGACGCGGCAGCCGGCGGCGCGCCGGCAGGATAAGGCGCGAGCCCCGGATCGCGAGGGGGACGACCGGGAGGCGGGCCTTCGCGGCCGCCGCGAACGCGCCGGGGCGGAACGGGTGCAGGCCGGGCTGCGGGTGGAACGTGCCCTCGGGGAAGAACGCGAGCGATTGCCCCGCGGCCGCCGCGCGGAGCAGCCGCAGTGCGTCCCGCGCGCTTGCCCCCACGGCAAAGCGTTCCACGAAATGCGAGCCGATCCGGCGCAGCAGGAGGCCCGCCACCGGCACGCTGTTCATCTCCCCCTTGATGACGAAGGAGAAGCGCGGTGGCAGGAACGCCTGCAGGATCACGCCGTCGAGATAGCTCGCGTGGTTCGCCACGACGATGCAGTGCCGGTCCGGGATGCGGTCAAAGCCCTGGCGCTCGACGCGGATGCCGGCGACCGCGAACCAGGCGCGCGCGACCGCGGAGATCCAGCGGCGCCGCCGGTGCAGCCCCGGCAGCACCAGCACGCCGAGAATGCCGACCGTGAGCAGGACGGCGAACGAGGCCCAGGCGTAGAGTCCGTAGCAAAGCTCGCCGACGCGCACCGCCACGGGGGTAGGGCGGGGCGCTGTGTTATCGTCGATCATTCGAGCCGTTGTTCTCGTGGTTGGGCTACCGATGCGACAGCCAATAACCCAGCTCCGACCGTGACACAAGTCGCTTATGTTAACGCCGTAAAGAATCTGTGACAGCGGTCACGTCCTGCCGGGGTCGGCCTCAGCATACTCAAAAGCTCCGTAAATCCGTCGCTTGGCGAAGGAACCGCCGGCACGGGCCGAATCCGGGTCGCAAGCCTCGCACAAGCCGGGGCGGCGGCCGGGCTTGCTTCGGCACGCGGCCCGTGACGAAGGCGACGAGCCAGAAGGAAACCCATGGCAACGATGGCTGGCGCTCGAGCTAACAAGTCCGCCACAACGCGGGCCGATCGTTCCCAACAGCTCGTGGATCGCTTCCTGGATGCGATCTGGACGGAACGCGGGTTGTCCGCGAACACGCTCGGGGCCTATCGCGCCGACCTGATGACCCTGTGGCGCGGGCTCTCCGAGCGCAACATCCCGATCGAGGAGGCCGAAAAAGCGGACCTGCTCGAGTTCATCGCCCGCCGCGTGGAGAGCGGCGCCAAGCCCCGCTCGACCGCCCGCCAGCTCTCGAGCTTCCGGCGCTTCTTCCGCTACATGATGGAGGAGGGCCTGCGCGACAACGACCCGACGGCCGACATCGACATGCCGCGCATCGGCCGTTCGCTGCCGAGCACGCTCACCGAGGACGAGGTCGATGCGCTGCTGCAGGCGCCGAACACCGACGAGCCGCTGGGCCATCGCGACCGGGCGATGCTCGAGCTTCTGTACGCGACCGGGCTGCGCGTCTCCGAGCTCATCAACCTCAAGCAGTCGCAGGTGAACTTCAACCAGGGCGTGCTCAGGATCGTGGGCAAGGGAGACCGCGAGCGGCTGATCCCGCTCGGCGACGAGGCGCTCCGCTGGCTCAAGGAATTCATGGGAGCCCCGCGCATGGAGATCCTGCTGGAGCGCCAGACCGACTACCTGTTCCCGACCCGGCGCGGGGATCGCATGACCCGCCAGGCGTTCTGGCACATCATCAAGCGCTACGCACAGAAGGCGGGCATCAAGAAGAAGCTGTCGCCGCACAGCCTGCGGCACGCCTTTGCCACGCACCTCCTGAATCGCGGCGCGGACCTCAGGGTCGTGCAGCTCCTGCTCGGTCACAGCGACCTCTCGACGACCCAGATCTACACGCACGTCGCGCGCGAGCGCCTGAAAGACCTGCACGGGCAGCACCACCCGCGCGGCTGAGCGCCGCGCCGGCGAGTCACGCGCTGCGCGGACTCTGCTACACTCGCGCCCCGGAACCGGCACCGGGACGGCCGGTCGAAACTGCAAGCCGGATCCGGAGCTGCATCCGCCGATGAAAACCCCGAAATCGCTTCTCGCCGCCGCGCTGGTGGCCTCGTCCGTGGCGCTCGCCCAGGACGCGGCGGAGATCGATCGCGTGCGGACCAAGGCCGTCGAGTCGTTCCAGGGCATCAACGCCGAGGACGTGCAGCCGAGCCCGGTGCCGGGCTGGTACACGATCCGCAAGGGCACGGTCGTGGCGTACATCTCCGCCGACGGACGCTACCTGCTCGAAGGCGAGCTGTTCGACATCGACCGCAAGGTGAACCTCACGGAGGAGACGCGCAACCGCGTCCGCGTCTCGCTCATGTCGGAGATCTCCGACGAGCAGGCGATCGTGTTCTCGCCGGACAAGGTGGAGCACACGGTCACCGTCTTCACGGACGTCTACTGCACGTATTGCCGCCGCTTCCACGACCAGATCGACGATTACCTCGCGCGCGGGATCGAGGTGCGCTACCTGCTGTATCCGCGGGACGGACCGGGCTCGCGGTCGTGGACCACGGCCGAACGGGTGTGGTGCGCCCCGGACCGGAACGAGGCGCTCACCCTCGCGAAGCTCGACCGCGAGTTCCCGTCGGGCCAGTGCGACGCGTCCATGGTCGGCACGCATTACTCGCTCGGCCACGAGGTCGGGCTGCGGGGCACGCCCGCGCTCGTCCTGGAGGACGGCACGCTGATCAGCGGCTACGTGCCTCCCGACGAGCTCGACCTGCGCATGGCGGGCACGGCCGCCGACTGAGCCTGCCTCCCCCGGCAGCCGCGGGGGTTAGCGGACAAGCGCGGCGCGACCGGCGCGGGCGGGTCACTCGCCGTGAGGAATGCGCCTGAAATGCAGGCCGTTGTCCGTGCCCGCATCCTCGAGGTACTTCTCCAGCGCGAAACGCACGCTCCTGAAGGCGATGTCCGCCCACGGGATGTCGTCGATCGCGAACAGGTCGGCCTCTTCGGTCTCGGCACCGGCGGCGTAGCCGTCGAGCAGCCTCGCCGTGAAAAAGAGGTGGACCTGGCCGGCTTCCAGCACGTCCACCCACGCGAACAGGTGCCCGAGCTCCACCTCGGCGCAGGCCTCCTCGCGGGTCTCGCGCATGGCGCCCTCGGCGAGGGTCTCCCCGAGCTCCATGAACCCTGCGGGCACCGTCCAGTAGCCGCGGCGCGGCTCGATGCCGCGCTTGCACAGCAGGATGCGGCCGTCGCGCTCCGGCACGCAGCCGACCACGATCTTCGGGTTCTGGTAGTGGATGGTGGCGCAGCGGTCGCACACCCAGCGCGGGCGATTGTCACCGTGCGGAACCCGTCGGCCGACGGGGCCGCCGCAGTTGGAGCAGAACTTCATGGAGGTGGCCCGGCGGGTCAGCGCCCGCGTTCGTCGTTCGTGGTGCCGGGAGCGAGAATCGAACTCGCACTCTGTTGCCAGAACCGGATTTTGAGTCCGGCGCGTCTACCAGTTCCGCCATCCCGGCGCTCGGCGCCTGCACGACCGCCACGACCGGGGCGGCCGCCGCCGGTCGTGCCGCGCAGGCTACAGGGGGCGCAGTATAGCAGGCGGCCGCCCGGCCCCCGGAGCCGGCGCCGCACCCCTGCGACCTTTCCCCGGTCTGGGGCATCATGGGGACGTCGCACGCGGTTTCCGGCCCGAATGCGCCCGGGAAGCGGCGACGGACCAGGGGCCGCGGCGTGAGCAGGTTCACGGACAAGGACATCGATGCGGGCGTCGTGCGGCAGGCGGCACGCGGCGACGTGCGGGCGCACGAGATCCTCTACCGGGCGTTCGCGCCGGCGGTGTACTCGTTGTGCCTGCGTTTCACCCGCGTGCCGGCGCATGCCGAGGACCTGCTGCAGGACACCTTCCTCGAGGTCATGCGCAGCATCCGCGATTTCCGCGGCGAGGCGCCGATCGGAAGCTGGATCCGGCGCATCGCCGTCACCAAGGCGCTCATGTTCCTGAGGTCGGCCTGGCACAGCCGCGGCCAGGGCCTGGAAGACGACTGGGAAGAGGTGACGCCGGGAAGCCCGGACGGCCTCGGCGTGCCGGCCCACCCGGACGACGCGCTGGACCTCGACGCCGCGCTCGCCAGCCTGCCGCCGGTGGCCCGCGTGGTGGTGTGGCTGCACGACGTGGAAGGGTTCACGCACAAGGAAATCGCCCGCTACATGGGCAAGACCGAGAGCTTCTCCAAGTCGCAACTCTCGCGCGCCTACCAGCGCCTGCGGCCGCTGCTCGAGGCGGAAACCGCGCGGGCGGACGAGCGGGCCGCGGCCGATCCCCTGCCCAGCGGGTGCTGAGCGCGCATGTCGGAGGTACTGACGATGAGCGGTGACGATGACGAAAACGGTGAGGCGGCCGTGGCCTCGGGGCTGGGCGTAGCCGAACGGGATCTCCTCCGGGCCCGGCTGCGCGAGTTGCCGGACACCGTGCCGCCGCGCGCGGTGTGGCAGCGCATCGAAGCACAGGCGCGCGCCGAAGGGCTCCTGCGCCGCCCGGGACAGGGGGCGCCCGCACGCTGGCTCGCCGGCGCGGGGCTCGCCGCGGCGGTCGTGCTGACCGTCCTGAACCTCGACGCCCTGGCGCCCGGGAACCCGCCCGGCGGCGACACGGCAGGCACGTTCCCGACCGAGCCGCCGTGGAACGCCGACCGGCGCGTCGTGCGCCTGAAAGCGCTCAATGCCCTGATGGTGGAATCGCGCCAGCTCGAGGAGGACCTGCGGGCGCTGCCCGACCAGCCGCAACTGGTACGGGCGGGCACGGCCGCCACCATTGCCGCGGTCGAGGACCAGATCGCGGCGATTGATTACCAGCTCAACCACGCGCCGGCGGACATGACGGACGAGGAGCTCGAGGTCTACTGGCGCGAGCGGGTGCGCCTGATGAACCTGCTCGTGCAGCTCCGCGCCGCGCAGGCGCAACGGAACGCGTTCTGAATGCTGCGACGATTCGGCCGCTTTGCCCATCTATGCAGGCAACGGCGCGACGTCGCCGATGAACATCCTGGAGTCAATGACATGATACGCATCAGATTCGGCCGCGCCCTCGCCCTGGCGCTGTGCGCCGCGTTGCCGGCCGCACCCGCCGCGGCGCAGACCGCGGACCGGAACCAGGCCGAAGCCATCGAGATACAGCTCAAGGAGGCCGAGGAGCGCCTCGCGGAAGCGGCCGCGCGAGTGGCCGAGTTGAGCCGGCAGCGGCTGCCGTCCTTCGCGGTCAGCCACTCAAGGCACCTGGACCGCCCGGTGCTCGGCGTCACGATCGGGGACGGCGAGCGCAAAGGGCCCGTGGAAGGCGTGACCGTGCGCGGCGTGACGCCGGGAACGGCCGCGGAGGAAGCGGGCATACGGGCCGGCGACGTCCTCACCGCCATCAACGACGAGTCGTTGAGCGCGGACACCGAGCAGGAGGCGAACCGCAAGCTGCTCGATTTCATGGCCGGCGTAAAGGAAGGCGATACGCTCGAGATCGAGTACCTGCGGGACGGCGCGAGCGGCAAGGTGACGGTGAAGCCGCGCAAGTCCGAGGACTTCGCGTTCAGGTTCGGCGATCGCAACTGGCGCGTGGCCGTGCCGCCGTTCAGCGGACGCGGCTGGTTCGCGTTCCACGGCCGCGGCGGCTGGGGCGACATGGAGCTCGTGCCGCTGACCGAGGAGCTGGGACGCTACTTCGGCACCGACAAGGGCCTCCTCGTCGTGCGCGCGCCGGAGGACGACGACCTCAAGCTCAAGGACGGCGACGTCATCCAGCGCATCGACGGGCGCGAGCCGCAGTCGGTCGCGCACGCCATGCGGATCCTCGCCTCCTACCAGGCCGGGGAGAAGCTCGAGATCGAGATCATGCGCGACCGGAAACGCCAGGTGCTCTCGATCGAGCTGCCGGACGACCGGCAGGGCTTCCGGTGGCAGTTCGAGGAGGCGCTGCCGGCGCCGGTGCTCGCGCCGCGCGTCACGTTCCGCGCCCTGCCGCTCGCACCCCAACGGCGCATCTAGCAGGACATGAATGCCGGGGCGGGCCCTTCCGCGGGGCCCGCCCCGCGGCAGTCCGGTAACATGCGCGCCCATGAGGCTCGCCGATTTCGATTACCACCTGCCGCCCGCGCTGATCGCGAAACACCCGCCGCCGCGTCGCCGCGACAGCCGCCTGCTGGTCGTCGACGCCGCCACGGCCCGCCTGGCTGACCGCGCCTTCGAGGATCTTCCCGCGTACCTCGAGGCGGGTGACCTGCTCGTGCTGAACGACACGCGCGTCATGCGCGCACGCCTGCGGGGCCGCAAGGAAACTGGCGGGGCGGTGGAAGTCCTGGTCGAGCGCGTGTTGTCCCCTGCGCGGGCCGTGGCGCAGGCGAAGGCCAGCAAGCCGCTCCGGCCGGGCATGCGAATCCGCTTCGAGGGCGGAGGCGCGACGGTGCTCCGGCGCGACGGCGCCTTCTGGGAGCTCGAGTTCGACGTGCCGGTGGAAGCGCTGCTCGAGCGCGGCGGCGAGGTGCCGCTGCCCCCGTACCTCGGGCGCGACGCGGAGCCCGAAGACGGCGAGCGGTACCAGACCGTGTACGCGCGGCACCCCGGTGCCGTGGCGGCGCCCACGGCGGGATTGCATTTCGACGCGGCGATGCTCGAGGAGCTGGCCGCGCGCGGGGTCAACCGCGCGTTCGTCACGCTGCACGTGGGCGCCGGGACGTTCGCCCCCCTGCGTCACGAGACCGTGAGCGACAATCGCCTGCACGCCGAGCGCGTCACGGTCGATACCGCTGCCTGCGAGGCAGTGGCCGCGGCACGCGCCGCCGGGCGGCGCGTGATCGCCGTGGGCACGACGACGGTGCGGGCACTGGAAGCCGCGGCGCGCGACGGCACGCTCCGGCCGTTCGACGGCGAGACCGACCTGTTCATCGTGCCCGGCTACCGGTTTCGGGCGGTGGACGGCCTGCTCACCAATTTCCACCTCCCGCGCTCGTCCCTCCTGATGCTCGTCGCCGCGTTCGGCGGCCGGGAGCTCGTGCTCGAGGCCTACCGCCACGCAGTCGAGGCGCGCTACCGGTTCTTCAGCTACGGCGATGCCATGCTGGTGTGGCCGGCCGGGCCGGCCGGCGGGCAGGCCCCATGAAGCTCACCGTCACGGAACGCTGCGGCGCCGCGCGCCGCGGCACGCTGGAGCTCGCGCGCGGCCGCATCGCGACGCCGGCGTTCATGCCCGTCGGCACCTACGGCTCGGTGAAGGCGGTCACGCCCGAGGAGGTCGCGGAAAGCGGCGCCCAGATCATCCTCGGCAACACCTTCCACCTCATGCTGCGGCCGGGCACCCGGGTGATCCGCGCGCACGGCGGGCTGCACGAGTTCATGCACTGGCGCGGGCCCATCCTCACGGACTCGGGGGGCTTCCAGGTGTACTCCCTCGCCGCCATGGCGCGCCTCGACGAGGAGGGGGTGCGTTTCCGCTCGCCCGTGAACGGCGATCCCGTCCTGCTCACGCCCGAGAGGTCGATGGAGGTGCAACACGATCTGAACGCGGACATCGCGATGGTGTTCGACGAGTGCACCCCGTACCCGGCCACGGAGCGGCGGGCGCGGACCTCCATGGAGCTGTCCCTGCGCTGGGCGGAACGCAGCCGCCGCCGCTTCGACGCGCTGCGCGAGGCCGACCCCGCGCGCGGCGAGGCGCTGTTCGGGATCGTGCAGGGCGGGGTGCACACGGCGCTGCGCCGGGCGTCGCTGGAGGGGCTCGTCGCCATCGGCTTCGACGGCTATGCCGTCGGCGGGCTCGCGGTGGGCGAGTCCGCGGCCGAGCGCCTCGCCGTGCTCGAGGCACTGGTGCCG
The DNA here is from genome assembly GCA_035304345.1 of Woeseiaceae bacterium. Taxonomy (GTDB): domain Bacteria; phylum Pseudomonadota; class Gammaproteobacteria; order Steroidobacterales; family Woeseiaceae; genus IDS-8. The sequence goes on from DATGQE010000076.1 coordinate 11,202, forward strand.
GAAATGCCCGAGGAGCGGCCGCGCTACCTCATGGGCGTCGGGACGCCCGTCGATATCGCGCAGGCGGTGATGCGCGGCATCGATCTCTTCGACTGCGTGATCCCCACGCGGCACGCGCGCAACGCCCAGCTCTTCACGTCGCGCGGCGTGGTGAAGCTGCGCAATGCCCGTTACGCGGACGACACGGATCCGCCGGACCCCGAGTGCGACTGCTACACCTGCCGTCACTACAGCCTCGCGTACCTGCGGCACCTCGAGAAATGCGGGGAGATGCTCGGGCCGCGGCTCGCCACCGTCCACAACCTCCGCTACTACCAGCGGCTGATGGCGAACCTGCGCGCGGCGATCGCGGACGGCACGCTGGCGGCGTTCACGGCGGAGCTCGAGGCGCGCTACGCGCAAGCTACCTGAGGCGCCCGCCCCGCGGCGGGCCGGGCTCCGCGTGTCGAAGCGGCGAGAACCTGTGCCATAATACCGCGCTGTCGTCGAGAGCGGGCCCGGCCCCCGGCAGCAAACAACGGAAACCCATGGATTTTTTCATCAGCAACGCCTACGCGCAGGACGCCGCGCAGGGCAGCCCGGTCAGCTTCATCGTGATGCTGGCCATCATGTTCGGCGCGTTCTACTTCCTGCTGATCCGCCCGCAACAGAAGCGCCAGAAGGCTCACAGCGAGCTGGTCGCCGGGCTCTCCGTCGGTGACGAGGTCGTGACCATCGGCGGCCTGCTCGGCAAGATCACGGCGGTCAGCGACCACTACGCGACGCTCAGGATCGCCGACAACGTGGAGATAAAGATCCAGAAGTCGACCGTGTCCGCCGTAGTTCCCAAGGGTACGATCGACGCCGCCTGATCCGAGCGGCTTCTTTCCATGAATCGCTATCCGCTCTGGCTGAACCTGGTGGTGCTCGGCAGCGTGCTGCTCGGCATCGTCCTCGCGCTGCCGAACGTGTACGGCTCAGCCCCGGCAGTGCAGATCTCGAGCGAGGACAACCAGCCGTACGCCGCATCCGAGGTGGGGGAAGTCACGCGGCTGCTGGTCTCCGAGGGACTCGCGCCGGAAGCCTCGTATCTCGAGGACGGCCGCGTCGTGGTGCGCTTCGAATCCGCCACCGACCAGGAGCGCGCGCTCGAGCTCCTGCGGGAGCACTACGAGGATGCCAGCGTCTCGATGACGCTCACTCCCGCGCTGCCGGCATGGCTGCGGGCGCTCGGCCTGCGGCCGATGTCGCTCGGCCTCGACCTGCGCGGCGGCGTGCACATCCTGCTCGAGGTGGACGTCGAATCGGCGATCACGAGCCGCCTCGAATCCTACCGCCAGGACATCGCCGAGCGCCTGCGCGAGGCCAACCTGCGCAATCGCGTCGACCTCGACGGGCGCACGATCACGGTGCGGCTGACGAGCGCCGAGGATGCCGCGCGCGCGCGTGACATCGTGCGCCGGGCCGACCCGGGACTCATCATCCTCACCGGCACCGACGATCGCCTGTTCCAGGTGCGCATGAGCGAGGAGCAGATCGCGGCGCGGCGCGATTTCGCCATCACGCAGAACACGACCACGCTGCGCAACCGCGTGGACGCACTCGGCGTCACCGAGCCCATCGTGCAGCGGCAGGGTCTCGACCGGATCGTCGTGCAGCTCCCCGGCGTGCAGGACCCGAACCGGATCGACGACCTGCTCACCGCGACCGCGACGCTCGAGTTCCGCCTGGTCGATGTCACGGGCGACAGCCCCGGCTCCCGGCGGTATCCGGGCCGCGGCGGCCTGCCGTCGCAGATCCTGAAGCGCGACGTGGTGGCCTCGGGTGACCAGATCATCGACGCCGAGGCGGGATTCAGCGAGGACGGGCGGCCGGCCGTGCACATCACGCTGGACAGCGCGGGCGGCGAGCGCATGCTCGCCACGACCCGGGCCAACGTCGGCAGGCCGATGTCGACGCTGTTCATCGAGACCACGCGCGAGACGGTGACGGTCGACGGCGAGACGCGTTACCGCACGGTCAGAACCGAGGAGATCATCAACACGGCGACGATCAACGGCGTGTTCAAGAACCGCTTCCAGATCACCGGGCTCACCGCCGCCGAGGCCCGCGACCTCGCGCTGCTGCTGCGCGCCGGCGCGCTGGCCGCGCCGGTCTACAAGGTCGAAGAGCGCACGATCGGTCCGAGCCTCGGCCAGGAGAACATCGAGCGCGGGTTCCGGGCGACGGTGGCCGGTTTCCTCATCGTCGTCGCCTTCATGATGATGTACTACAAGTGGTTCGGACTCATCGCCAACCTCGCGCTGCTCTCGAACCTGGTTTTCATCGTGGCGATGATGTCGCTCCTCCAGGCGTCGCTCACGCTGCCGGGCATCGCCGGCATCGTGCTGACGGTCGGCATGGCGCTGGACGCGAACATCCTGATTTTCGAGCGAATACGCGAGGAGCTCGCGGCCGGCGCATCGCCGCAGCGCGCCATCACGGCAGGTTACGACAAGGCGTTCTCGTCCATCGCGGACGCGAACATCACGACCCTCATCGCCGGCATCGTGCTGTTTGCGTTCGGCACCGGGCCGATCAAGGGTTTCGCCGTGACCATGTCGCTCGGCATCATCACGTCGATGTACACCGCGATCGTGGGCACGCGTGCCATCGTCAACCTGGTTTACGGCGGTCGCAAGGTCGCCACCGTCCCGGTCTGACGCCATGCAGTGGATCAAGCAGAAGACCAACATCGACTTCCTGGGCCGCAAGCCGCGGCTCACGACGCTCGGCATCGCGGCCGTTGCCATACTGGTCTGCACCGTGTCGCTCGTCACCCGGGGGCTCAACTACGGCCTGGACTTCACGGGCGGCGTCCTGCTCGAGGTCTCCTACCCGGAGCGGGCGGATGTCGACGCGATCCGTGCGACGCTGGAGGAAGCCGGCTTCGAGGACGCCCAGGTGCAGCGCTTCGGCTCCGACACGGACGTGCTGCTGCGCCTTCCGCCGCAGGGGGAGGATGCCGATCCGAATCGTATTCGTGACACGCTGAGCGAGACGCTCGCCGCCGACGGTGCAGGTGCAGAGATCCGCCGCATCGAGTTCGTCGGGCCGCAGGTCGGCGAGGACCTGCGCGAAAAGGGCGCCACGGCGATGATCTACGCGACGCTGATGATCTTCATCTACGTCATGTTCCGCTTCCAGTGGAAGTTCGCCGTGGGCACGGTGGTCGGTGTCGCGCACGACGTCATCATCGTCGTGGGCCTGTTCTCCATGTTCGGCTGGCAGTTCGACCTCACGGTCCTCGCCGCCGTGCTCGCCGTGATCGGCTACTCGCTGAACGACACGGTCGTCATCTTCGACCGCGTGCGCGAGAACTTCCTCTCGATGCGCAACCGAACGCCCGAGGAAGTGCTCAACCGGTCCATCAACGACACCCTGTCCCGGACGATCATGACCGGCCTGACGACCTTGCTCGTGCTCATGTCCCTCTATCTCCTCGGCGGCGAGACGCTGAAGCCGTTCTCGCTGGCGCTCATGATCGGGGTGGTGGTCGGCACCTACTCGTCGGTCTACATCGCCAGTGCGACCGCGCTGTACCTCGACATCAAGCCCCAGGATCTCGTGCCGTCGCAGAAAGACTCGAAGCTGATCGACGACCTGCCGTAGCGCACGCCCGAACCCGCGCGCATCGCGCGCGACCTTGCGGTTCCGATTCGGACCTTGGTGGCACCAGCCTCTGCCGGCGCATCGTTCATGCCCGCTGGCGATCGGCGCTCATGCTCCGCCGCGACCGGGGGGTGTCCCTGGGGGAATGGCTCCCATGCGGACACGGCGGAGCAGCGCGGGCATCGGCGCGGGCGGTGGGCTCCGCGCCGCGCTGCTCCGCCGTGTCCTCGGTCCGCTTTATTTCCCCCAGGGACACCCCCCGGCCACGGCTCCGCGGTGCGGTTCGGGGCCGGGCATGAACGATGCTCGCGGGGCGGGTTTCGGGCGCTCCTGCGCCGGTATACTGCGGCGATGGGTGAATGCACGGGTGAACCGGGGAAGCTCGTCGAGGCGCGCCGCCACCTCGGCGCCGCGGAGTCCGGTTACCGCTCGCCGGAAGGCCTCGCGCACCTCGAA
>DATGQE010000077.1:0-33509 GCA_035304345.1 Woeseiaceae bacterium
ATCAGAACACCTGCAGGTCATTCGCCAGAACGACTTCGCCATCGTATCCGGCCTTGACCTCCGCCAGCACTTCTTCGGCCGTCGCTCCGAAGAAGAGGATGTGATACAGCACCAGCAGCCGCGGGCGGGCCTTGGTTGCCACCCGGGCGAGCTGATCGGTGAGCGTATGTGAGTCGCGGTGGTATCCCTGCCAGGATCCCGGAAGACTGCCAACGCCCTTCTTACTTATCACCTCGTGGATGAGGATATCGGCGTTCCTCGCCTTTTCGATCAGGACTTCGCTGTAGCTCGTATCGCCGGAAATGACGATGGTCTTGTCGTCGGTCGTGACCTTGTACCCGAATGCCGGTTTGATCCCGCCATGCGGCACGGTAAACGCTTCGATGGTCAGGTCCTCCCTGGTATAGACAACCCCCTCGGATATCTCGGTGACTTCAACCCGGTAGCCTTCCGGATCGCCAATGACGTCGTCGGGCGTGCCGCGAGAACGCAGGTCGGCCTCGACCTTCATCATTTCATTCATTGGATCGGTCAGGGCCTTCAGGCCCACGGGCCCCCAGGCATGCAGCCTGCCCTTGCGCCTCCACCAGACCTTCGAGGCGAGCACGGAATAGTCGTGAATGTGATCGCTATGCAGGTGCGTGAAGAAGACGTACCTGATATTGGGCGGATCGAGCTCTTTCATGCCGAGCTCGAGGTGAGCGCGGATCGCGCGGCTGACGACCCCGTCACCCGCATCGAACAGGTAGGCCTCGCCCTTGTGAATCACTGCGACACCGGCGCCGGCGCGAAGCGGATCGGGGACAGGCGTCCCCGTACCCAGGACCACGACTTGCGTGGCGTTCGAACGGTTCGCTGCTTCCGCCTGATGCATGACCAGGCATAGAGCTGCCAGGAGCAGGAGAAAACGCATCATCGTCAACCTTGTGTTCCGGATTCTCCAAGCGCACCGGGGGCATCGAATCGGAAAGGCGCGCCCTGACTTCCCAGGACGCGCCTTCCGTCGAACCATCGGACCCTGCGGCTTACCAGTCCTCGCAGCTGTAGGAATCCGCACTGTCGGGATCGCCGCCGAGGTAATGCGGATAGGTCGGGTACTCGCACAGGGGCAAGGATCGGCCGCCGCCGGTAAGTACCAGGTCGTTCGGCGGTGCGATTCCTTTCTCCACCCAGTCGATCAGCAATTGCAGCCGGTCGATGCCGCCGCTCGGGATGGCCCTTGTCGGGATCGGATCGCCGTTGCCGTTGACGTTGTAGTTGTTGCCGGTGAGACCGTGGCCCGTTGAAGGAATCACGTAGAGGCGGGCGAATTCAGATACCCGCCGGGTGCCCATCTGATCGATCAAAGACTGATAGTAGTCCAGCTGGGAGCCGGAAGACGCGAGGGTATCGTTGGTACCGACGAACGAGATGAGCTTGTTGCCGAAGGCCCTGAAGACGTGCAGCTTCGGGTCCGTGGCATCCAGCCATTCGGAGATCTGCCTGCGCCGATCGTTCAACTCGCCGCCCTCGACGTAAGTCAGGGGATTCGCGCTCAGGTCCTGGAACAGGGCACCCATCACACCGGGGCCGCCCAGCCAGTTGTAGATCGGTGCATTCTCAGCCGCACCCTCCTGTCCGCGGTAACGCGTGTTGACGATCATCCCGCTGCCGCCCGGATCAGTGTTGGGAACCCACATGCCGAAACTCTTGTTCTTGTGGGCCAGCGGTGTCGCGAAAAAGTATCTCTGGTGCACGAACTCCATCGTCGAGATCTGGCCATCGGTCAGGCACGCGTTCGCGCTCGTATCCTGGGGGTTCGGGTCCACGTTGGAAGGGCACCGCTTCCCGGCCCAAGGATCGGACACGGGAGACTGCGTGACATCGAAATATCGACGGCAAGCGTTGTAGTTGTTGATGATCCCATCCATGATGCCATCCAGGCCATCGCATTGCTGGATCACGTACGTGGATATTGCCGTTCGTTTCGCGGGGGTCACCCAGTTCTCGAGCGGTATTTCCTGGATGCGATGCAGCGCCCGGCTCAACATGAGCGTCGAGAAATTGACGACGGGTACGGAAATCAGCACTCCGTCGTAATCGTGCGGATACCGTTGGGCCACCGTGAGCCCTTCGCGTCCGCCCTGCGAATTGCCCACCCAGTAGGAATAGACGGGCAACGAGCCGTACATGCGCTCGATCAGGACCCACGCGGCATCATGGGTCTTCTTCATCTGCGCGTAACCCAGGTTGATCCACGGCTCGTCCTTGTCGGCCCAGGTGCCGGCGCCGGCACCCTGGTGACCGGAATCGCTGCCCGAAACCGCCCAGCCCCGGCCCAGGTAGCCGCCGCCGGTGAGGGAAGGCACGGAGCCATTCAGCCCGCCCCCGCCGACCTGGACGGCGCGATGCGTCCATACCGACGGCAGCGTGACCCCGAAGTTGATGTCCGGGGACTCCGGATCGATCGGGGACATGCGCCCGTTGACGCGGCAGTAAGCCGGGTTCTGGCCGGAGGCTGCAAACCAGATGGGCGGATCGAGCGTTACCGCCGACACGGGTTCGCCGATCTTTCGCGTGGGAATGTCCGTCCCCAGCTTCTCCGCGGTGCAGTCCGCTTCCGAGATGACGACATCGGGGCCCGGCGGGTGAGGGTTGCCCGGTCGGGCCAGCGTCGTGGCCGGCAGCATTGCAGCAGCAACGAGCAAAGGCGGAACAAGTGAGAGCGTTCTACGAGTGGGCGTTTTCGGGTTCATTTGTCGCTATCCTCTGTAGTGGGCCAGCGCCCGTCTCGACGTGAGGGTCGACCGAGCTTGCAGGCGAGGCCTTCGTCCTGGACGTGAAGATCTAGAAGCTGGCCTGCAGCGCAATCCCCCAGAGGGGTACGCCTGCATTTCCCGGCTGGCAATTGACCGTCGGGCCGAACGGCGAATCGGCCACGAAGAATCCGCTGGCGACGGCGGTATCTATCGGGCTGTTCGAGCCAATGTCCGCGCAGTAGTTTTCGCCGGTGAGATTCTCGCCGAAGACGGACACCTGGAATCTTTCGTCAGCACCGAGAAACAACGTGGCGCGAAGGTCCAGGTAGCCTTGCGGTTCCTTGGTGGAGTAGAAGTCCTGGCTGAACAGCAGCGAATCCGTCTGCTTGCCGATGTAGCGGTAGGCTGCATTGACGGTGAGAGGCCTGCCCCGGACATCGAAATCCTGCCTCACCCCGAGATTGAACGAGAACTCGGGCGCGTTGCGCATGTCATGCCCTTCGTCGACCGTCGTCAGCATGCCGATGTCGGTGATCTTGGCATCGAGATAGCCGGCAGCGAACGTGAATCGTGTCGTGTCCGTTGCCGCCCACACGGTGTCGACCTCGACCCCTCTTACCCTGGATTTCGGCAGGTTGAGGAACTGTGGCCCGAGGGGCCCGTTATCGAAGACCTGCAGGTCTTTCTGGTCGTAGTAGAAGATCGACGCATTGGCCTGCAAGGAACGCGTGGGATTGGATTTCAATCCGAGCTCGTAGGCATCGATCTGCTCCGGATCTGTCGGGATGTTCGCGGCGCTTCCGGTCAATGACGCGAGGGCCCGCGTATCGAAACCGCCGGACTTGAACCCGCGCGCATACCGGAAGAACACGTTCGATGTGTCCGTCATCCGGTAGCTGACCGTCAGGTCACCCGTGGTTCGGTCGATTTCCTGTGCCAGCCGGTCACCGGAAGGCGCGATACCGTAGCGCGGACCGTCGGAGAAATTGTCCGAGATGAAAGGAGGCGGCCCGGCGCCCAGTACTCGAAGCACACCCGCCTCCTGGGCGGCCTGCAGCTGCCCTTCGACGTATTCGCGGCCCGTGAACTCGGTGGTCGGCACACCGCGCACGGTTCCGAGAGGCGCATTGGGTCCAAGTGCGACACGATCGACCAGCGGCGCCAGTACGATGCCGAACAGCGAATCGGCTTCCTTGCTGTTGTTCGTGAAGCGAAGCCCCGCGGAGAGCGTGAATCGATCGCTCAAGTCGAACTCGAGCTCCCCGAATACCGAGATCTCCTCATCGACCTGGTCGAGGAAGTTGAAGGGCACGATCTGCTGGCCGAACGTCACCGCCGGGTTGGGATTGACCGGATTCTGGTCCTGGCGAACCGCGACCGTTTGTGCCAGGTCCTCGCGGTAGTAGTAGACGCCGGCGATCCAGCGCACGGAACCTTCACCTGGCGAGACGAGGCGGAGCTCCTGCTGGAACGCCTCCTGCGCGATGTCCTGGTTGGCGATGGCTTGCAGTGACTCCCAGCCGGTGAGGTCGTCCTGCAGCCGCGTTTCGAGCTCGTCGTACGCCGTAATCGAGGTAAAGGTAATCCCGCGGAAAACGTGATCCACGCGCAGCGTTGCCCCGATCACGTCGACGTCGGCAAGCCCGCTGCCGGCGTTGTAGAGCTGCCGGTCGTTGAAATTTGCGCGATTGGGCCGGCCGGACATGTCGACGCAGGGGCTGGACCTGTTGTAATCGGAGAAGTCCTGCGTGCAAACCGGCAACAGCACGGCATCGTCCGCGGCCGTTGCGGCTTCACTGGTCGGACCGAGGTCGACGGCGGGGTCCAGGATGCCGTTCGAGATGTTGCCGGTCTCCTTGCCCCTGTTGCGCCCCCAGCGGACGCTGGCAAGCACGTTCGTCGCTTCACCCGGCGCCCAGAGCAGCTGCGCACGGACCGAAGAATTGTCCCGTTCTCCCAGCTCCTCGCCTTCCCTGCCGGGTACGAGATTCTCGAACGGACCGCTTTGCGATTGCCGCTGGCCGGCCAGCCTCACCGCCACGGATTCCGACAGGTCCGCGCCGAACGCGCCTTCGAGCTCCAGCCTGTCGAAGCGACCGTACGTGATACGCGCATAGCCATTCGGGCCCGCGCCGATCGTGGGTTTGACCGATATGAAGTTGATGGCACCACCGGTCGTATTCCGGCCGTTGAGCGTGTTCTGCGGTCCGCGCAGGATCTCGATCCGCTCCATGTCGTACAGGCCATACGTGCCGGTGAACGCATGCGCCTGGGTCACGTCGTCGATGTACACGCCGACGGATCGGTTGACGTTCCCCTGGAAGAGGTCGGTCGCTATGCCGCGGATATTGAAATTCGTCGTGATGGAGTTGCTGGCGCTCGAGCTGACATTCGGGAACTGGCCTACGATGCCTTCCGCACTCGTAATCCCACGAACGTACAAATCGTCCCCGCTTAGCGCCGAGATCGTGATTGGCACGTCCTGCGACGACTGCTGCCTTCTTTTTGCCGTTACGATAATCGACTCGATCGTGCCATCCGCAGCCGAACCCTCGTCGGGCGCCTGCGCACTCGCCGCGCCCGGGGCGGCGACCAGTGCCGATGCGATGGATGCTGAGATTGTGCCCGCGCGCTTCATGTCCCCTCCGTCTTCCCGTTCTTCTTGATGCAGCGACACTACGATCGCGCCGCTTTCGGTCAGGCCGGCGGACAACCCGGTGCCCTGGAGCATGGTGTCCAGGGCGTCGAGCAGCGTGTAGGACCCCTTCAATGCCCTCGAACTGACATTGAACTCGTCCCCGGTGGGAATGATCAGTGAACGGCCGGTGGCACGGGCGAGCAGAATCAGGGCAACATCTACCGGAGACGCTTCGATGTCGAGCGTGTACCTGTCCTCTTCCGTTCCCTTTGCCATGGACGGATGGCTCAACGCCATCACGCACGACACGAACAGGAAGAGAACGATGACGCCTGAGCCTGCTCTGTCGCTCATCCCCCCGGTCGATTCCACGGATCTTTCGTTCCGCCTCGACCTGCCCCTAAGAGAGGCTTCGGAACGAAATATCCTCAATTATTTGTTACCACATCGCGTGTGCAGCCAGCGGGACCACTGTCCCCATCAAGAACGGACACGAACGAGGGTCGGAGAAACCCGCTCAACGGTCACGTTCAGCGTCCGTTCGATCGACTCCAGCATCATGTCCATCTCGCCGATCTGGATGATCCCGGTGATGCGCCGCTTCTTGAGGCTCTCGTCTTCAATGTGAATGGTGACCGGCGTGTAGCGCGCAACTTCGTCGATGACGGATTGGAACTCCCGATCGTAGAAGACCAGTTCTCCGTCTATCCACGACAGGGCCTCGATCATGGCATCGGGGCTGACCGCTTTCTTGCTGACTCCGCCCGTCCTGTGAACCTGTCCGAGCTCCCCTTCGCGAACCAGGATCGGCTCCGACAGCCCGTCGCCGGCTCCCCCAGGCCTGCCGGGGAGCTCCGAACCGGACCCGTCATGCCTGTCGATGAGTCGCTGTTGCAGCGCAACGCGGCCCTCGGTCACCGTCAACGTCACGTGATCGGGATCGATACGAACCGAGAACCGCGTACCGACTGCGCGGAATACACCGTCCGCCGCCAGGACCACGAAAGGACGCGAGGCGTCGTGGGCAACGTCGAATACCGCCTCGCCGGATTCCAGCCGAACCGTCCGTTGAGTCGCCGAGTAATCCTGCTGCACGATGCTGTTCGTATTCAGGATGACGGACGAGCCGTCGCTGAGCTGCACGTGTCGCGAATCGCCGATCTCGGTCGCAAAACGAGCACTTTCATGGATTGGCGGCTCCGGCTGCAGGAGGACGGATCCAAGCAGCACGACGGCGATTGCCGCCAGTCCGGCCGCCAGGCGCCAGCCGGGTGCCCGTGCCGCTATGCCGGCGTGATGGGGCCGCTGCGCTCGCGCTTGCCGGGCGAAAGTATTGGCCAGCGGGCGATCGAGGCCGTACCAGAACCGTGCCAATCGTCGGATTTCAACCTTGTGCCGGGGATCTTCCGCGAGCCAGGCCTCGAACTCCGCGCGTTCCGCGCCGGACAGGCCGCCGCGGTCCAGCCGCGCCAGCCAGTCCGCCGCTTGCCGCTTGCCGCGCGTGCCCTGCGGGAAAGGAACGATGCAGGATTCGTCAGTCATCGATCTGCCATTTGTCGACGGCGGTCGAGCACACCTTCGTGTCATCGTCCACGGCAGCCCGGCCTGGATCCCCGAACCCGTAGCCGCGCCGCAGCATCAGGTCCTCGCAGCGCCGCATGCCTTGCGCGAAGTACTTTTCTACCGAACTGACGGATACGCCCAGTTTCCTGGCGACTTCCTTGTGCGACAGGCCGTAGAGCCGTCGCAGGAGAATCGCACGCTGGTGGTTCCGGGGAAGGCTGGCCATCGCTTCCCAGAAGATCTCCAGCATCTGTTCGTGGTGCAACTCTTCGTCGACTGGGGTCGAATCCGACGAGAGGATCGCCTCGTTGATCTCGTACTGAATCTCCCGGCCGCGCCGCTCCCGCTCCTCGAACACCAGGTTGCGCACGACGGTGTACAAGTAGCTCTTCGGATGTTTCAGCGGCCCTCGATTCTCCGCGTGCAGGGCGCGGGTGACGGATTCCTGCAGAATATCGTCGATGTCGGCAGGCCTTACGGACATCCGCAGGAGAACGCGAACGAGCACCTCCTTGTAGCCAAGGAATGCCGCGACGATTTTACTCTGCCCGTCACGCACGCAATCGGCCCATGTCTCGAACGGACTGCCCGGAGCTTGATTAGAGTGCCAACGCGGTGAAACCCGCAAAGATGCACACCGTGCAAGGCCCCGCCCCCGTTCAGCAGCGCCTATGGTAGTGCGAAATTGTTAATGATGACAATCAGTTATATTAAAAACTTTTATCAACCCGTTCCCTTCGCGATCTGGACTATTCGCCTTGGGGCCGCCAGGGGGAGCCTTGCGGCTCCCCCCACCACCCTCACAGGAACATGCCGCCCGAGGCCTCCACCCGCTGCCCGTTGATCCAGCCGCCGTCGCCGAGCAGCAGCGCCGCGGCAGCAGCACCGATATCGTCGGGCAGGCCGGCTCGCCCGAGCGCGGTGTTGGAGGCCACGAAGCGGTTCAGCGCCGGGTCGTCGCGCAACCGGCCGCCGTTGAAATCGGTCTCGATCGCGCCCGGCGCGAGCGTATTGACGGTGATACGGCGCCCGCCGAGCTCCTTCGCGAGGTAACGCGTCAGCACTTCCACGCCGCCCTTCATCGCGGCATAGGCGCCGTTGCCCGGCACGGTGAACCGCGTCAGGCCCGACGACACGTTGAGCACGCGGCCGCCGTCCGCCATCAGCGGCAGCAGCTTCTGCGTCAGGAAGAAAGGCCCCGCGAGATGGACTTTCACCAGCTCGTCGAACTGTTCCTCGGTGGTCTCCGCGAGCGGCGCATACAGGCCGAATCCCGCGTTGTTCACGAGGTAGTCGAAGTCGCGACGCTGCCAGCGCTCTTCGAGCAGGGCGCGCACGTCGGCCGCGAATCCGTCGAAAGACGTGCGATCGGCGACGTCGAGCGGGAGCGCCGCCGCACGGCGGCCCTTACGCTCGATGTCCGCCATGACCTGCGCGGCGGCATCGCGCTCCCGGCGGTAGGTCAGGATCACGTCCGTGCCCTGGTCGGCGAGGTGCAGTGCCATGTTCCTGCCGAGCCCGCGGCTGGCACCGGTGATGATGGCAATCGTCATTTGCTCGTCCTCCTGGGTTGGCTGCCGCCCGCGGACGCCGGCGGCGATGAAGGCGTCCAGTGTGGGGGCACCCGCCCCCGGCGCGGCTGCCCGGAACTTCGCCGTCATTGCCTGATCCTGCAAAAGAGCGGGTACGCGCGATGGAACTCGAGGGCTCCGGGCGTATAGTGATTGCCTGAAACTACCGGGAGTCGCAGCATGAGTCGCAGGGAATCACTCGAGAAGCTCGTCGAGCTCGTCGGGCGGCACGCGCCGACCGACGGGTTGCATGCGACTGCCGTGCCGGGCCTCCAGTGCCTGCGCATGGCGGATCCCGGCATGCCCCTCCCGACGGTGTACAACCCCTGCCTGTGCGTCGTCGTGCAGGGCAGCAAGCAGGTCCTGCTCGAGGGCGAGACCTATCACTACCGGCCGACGCACTACCTCGCCGTATCAGTGGACCTGCCCGTCGTCGGGCAGGTGATCGACGCGAGCCCGGCGAAGCCTTACCTGTGCGTGAAAATCGACATCGACCTGCCCACCCTCACCGAGATCATCGCGCAGACGGGTGCGGCCCCTGCCCCGAGCCGCACCACGCCGCGCGGCCTGATCCTCGGCAGGATGGACGACGCGCTGCTCGACGCCGTGCTGCGCATGACGAAGCTGCTCGATGCGCCGCAGGACATCCCGGTGCTGGCGCCGATGATCACGCGCGAGATCCACTATCGACTGCTGAACGGCGAGCATGCGCGCGTGATCAGCGATATGGCGGCGGCCGGCGGCAACCTGCGGAGAATCGCCGAAGCGATTCGCGTGATGAAGGCCGACCTCGCGCGGTCGATCCGCATCGAGGAGCTCGCCGCCGTCGCGCACATGAGCGTGTCGTCCTTCCACCATCACTTCAAGGCCGTGACGGCGATGAGCCCGTTGCAGTACCAGAAGCGCCTGCGCCTGAACCACGCGCGGCAGATTCTCCTGTCCGGAGATGCCGACGCGGCGAGCACCGCCTACCGGGTCGGCTACGAGAGCCCGTCCCAGTTCAGCCGCGAGTACACGCGCATGTTCGGGGCACCGCCGATGCGCGACGTCGCCGGGCTGCGCAGCGCGCTCGGCTCCGCCTGACGGACCGCCGATAGTTTCAAACGATAACTTACAAACATTGACATCTGTCACTCTCCCACTACCATCGGAACATCGGAGCCCGACAGCCATGAGGTGCGGCATGCGAACGACCAGGATCGGACAGGATGGCCCGGAGTCCTCTGCTCTTGGCCTCGGCTGTCCGGCGCTGCCCGCCCGGCCGGGACCCGACACGGACGAGACCGCCATCGCGACCCTGCTCGAGGCCGTCGACGCCGGCGTGACGCTCCTCGAGACCGGTGACTTCCATGCCCTGGGCGGCCACCACGAGATGCTCGTGCGCGAGGCGCTGTGGAACGTGCCCCGGGAACGGGTGCTCCTCTCGGTGAGCTTCGGGCTGCAGCGTGCGCCCGACGGCACGCTGCTGGGCGTGGACGCCCGCCCGGCTTCGGTCAAGAACTTCCTGACTTACAGCCTGCGGCGCCTCGGCACGGACTACGTCGACCTGTACTCCCCCGCCGCCGTCGATCCCGGCGTACCGATCGAGGACACGATCGGCGCCATCGCGGACCTCGTGCAGGCGGGCTACGTCCGCCACGTCGGCCTGCCGAACGTCTCCGGTCACGCCATCCGGCGCGCCCACAACGTGCACCCGGTTGCGGCGGTGCGCGCGGAGTACTCACTGTTCAGCCGCCACGCGGAGACGCGCCTGCTGCCGACGCTGCGGGAGCTCGGGATCGGCCTGCTGGCACGGCCCGATGCGCTCTTTCGCGCCCTGCGGGAGGCCGACGAGCCCCACGACGGCGCCGCGAAGCCCGCAACCGGCCACGGCCACGAGGAACGCGGTCGTGCGCTCCTGGAGGTGCTGCGCGAGATTGCGCGCGAAAAGGACGTCACGCCGGTGCGCGTCGCACTCGCCTGGACGCTGGCGCGCCACGCGGACGTCGTGCCGCTGGTCGTGCCGCACAATCCCGGCGAGCTCGCCGACGCGCTGGGCGCGCTCGTCGTCGAGCTCACCGCCGCCGAACTGGCGCGCATGGAGTCCGCTTCGGCGCTGGATACACCGCGCCACCCGCCGCCCCCGCCGTTCGCGTTCACGGACGGTGTCCTCCATGCGTTCCCCTGAGAAGGCGGCCGTCGCGGCCGAGGACACCCGCGAGCGCATTCTCCAGGCGGCCGAAGCGGTGCTGCGCCGCTACGGGCTCGCGAAGACCACGGTGGTCGACGTGGCGCGGGCCCTCGACATGAGTCATGCCAACGTCTACCGGCATTTCGAGAGCAAGGCCGCGCTGCTCGACGCGCTCGTCGAGCGCTGGCTGGCCGCGATCACCGAGCCACTGGCGGCCATCGCCGAGCGCGACGGGCCCGCGGCCCTGCGCCTCGAGGAGTGGTTCCTGACGCTGATCGACTTCAAGCGGCGCAATATCCTCGGCGAGCCCGAGCTGTTCGCTACCTACCACGCGGCCACCGAAGCGGCGCGCGGCGTGGTCGAAGCGCACCTCGCCCGCTATCACGACCACCTGGTGCGCATCCTCCGCGACGGCGTCGCCAACGGCGAGTGGGCGGTGTCGGACCCGGACACCGCCGCCCGCATCGTGCGCAACGCGATGCGGGTGTACTTCGACCCGCATCACGTGAAGGCGGATGCCGGCCAGCGCTCCGACGAAGAGGTGCGGGAAGAGGCCCGGCGCTCGCTCCGGCTCGTCGTGGCCGGGCTCGCCGCCGGCGCGCTGTAGCCGCGCAGCCACGCTCTCCCCTGCCGGCCGTTCATAGCCGTTCATGACGCTCGCGCCGCCGCCGGCGCCGGCGAACGTCGCGTTATGTCCCCATCACGAGAGTGCATTTGAACCGCCCGGGCGTTCGGGCGACCATGGCGGTTTCGTCAACCACCTGGAAGAGTACGCGGCAGAACAATGAAGGACGAAACGATCGCCATCCACGCCGGCTACACGCCGGACGAATCGACCCGGGCCGTGGCAGTGCCCATCCACCAGACCATCTCGTTCGAGTTCGAGAGCGCGCAGCACGGCGCCGACCTGTTCAACCTGGAGGTGCCGGGGAACATCTACACGCGCATCATGAACCCGACCTGCGACGTGCTGGAGCAGCGGGTGGCGCAGCTCGAGCACGGCGTGGCTGCGCTGGCGGTCTCGTCGGGCATGGCGGCGGTGAACTACGCGATCCTCAACCTCGCGTCGCAGGGCGACAACGTGATTGCGGCCCCGCAGCTCTACGGCGGCACCTACACGCTGTTCGCGCACATGCTGCCGAAGCTCGGCATCGAGGTGCGCATCGCGGAGGACGACTCTCCGGCGTCGTTCCGCAAGCTGATCGACGGGCGCACCAAGGCCATCTTCTTCGAGACCATCGGCAACCCGGCGGGCAACGTCGCGGAGCTCGAGGGCATCGTCGAGGTCGCCCGCGAAGCCGGCGTCGCCACGATTGCCGACAACACCGTGCCGAGCCCCGTGCTGCTGAAGCCCATCGACTACGGTGTCGACGTCGTGGTGCACGCGCTGACGAAGTACATCGGCGGCCATGGGACGACGCTCGGCGGCATCATCGTCGATGGCGGCAAGTTTCCCTGGGCGGAGCACCGCGAGCGTTATCCCGAGTTCAGCACCCCGGAACCGGCCTATCACGGGGTCGTGTACACGGACGCCTTCGGCCCCGCGGCGTACATCGCCCGCGCCCGGACGGTGGCGCTGCGCAACACGGGCTCGGCCCTGTCGCCGTTCAACGCATTCCAGATCATGCAGGGACTCGAGACCCTGAGCCTGCGGATGGAGCGGCACTGCGCGAACGCCCAGGCGGTCGCCGAGTACCTCGAGAAGCACCCGGCCGTCGCGTGGGTCAGCTACGCCGGGCTGCCCGAGCACCCGCACCACGCTCTGGCGCAGAAGTACCTCGGCGGCAAGGCGTCGGGCATCCTCACGTTCGGCCTGAAAGGCGGCTACGAAGCCGGCGTCAGGACCTACGACGCGTTCAAGCTGTTCAAGCGGCTGGTCAACATCGGCGATGCCAAGTCGCTGGCCTGCCACCCGGCGTCCACCACGCACCGCCAGCTCACGGAGGAGGAACAGCGCGCCGCGGGCGTCACGCCGGAGGCCATCCGGCTCTCGATCGGCATCGAGCACGTCGACGACATCATCGGCGACCTCGAGCAGGCGCTCGCGGCCGCCTGACGGCGGTACCGCCGGCCGCCGCGGGAGCGGCGCGCCGGCGGTTGTGTGCACCGGATCACAAAAACTGAAACCGCGTCACGGAAGGCCCGGCCCCGAGGACGCTACGCTGCTGACTCGCCCCACCCACGGAGGGACCGATGCAGAGCGATACGGACCGTCTGCCGCAGCTGGATGAGGACGAGTTCATCGAGACGATCGTGCTCGACGAGGACGACGTGATGGCCACCCGGGAAATGCGCATCCTGCTCGATCCGGATGGCGCTCCCCCCGACGACGCAGACGACTAGGCCGCGCGCACGCGAACTCCGGCCCCGGCCAGATCACCGGGCGGAACATGCCTGCCGGCCGCGAACGACCCCGCTCAGGCGTGCTGCGCCCAGATCTTCTCGCCGGGCTCCCACGGCACGCAGGGATCGTAGCGGCCGGGCGTTTCCACGTAGCGCATCGCCTGCGTGTAGCCGATCTCGGAGGTGAAGTAGCCGAGCAGCGTCAGCTCCTTCATCATCCGGAACCAGTGGGCGGGGCCGCCTCTCCGCAGGCCGTTCATGTAGCGCGCCTGTTCCGCGTCCAGCGTTTCCACCAGGGCGAGCCGCTGCCCGGGCGTGGCTTCGAGGAAGCCGACCCCGTGCAGGTCGCGGCAGCGCCCGTCGACCGTTGCCAGTCCCTCCCGGAACACCGCCTGGTCCTCGTCGTCGTAGCAGTCGGTCACCATCATCGCCACGAACGGGCCGACCGCCGCCGCCTTCGCGCCGGGCGTGTCCGTTTCCGGCAGGATCGTCTCGGCGAGCTCGTCGAGGAGGGCGACGTCTTCCGCGGTAAAGAGCGGCTTCGGCGCCGCCGCACCCTCCGCCTCCCGGCGCTGGCAGCCGGCGAGCATGGCGCCCTGCCCGACCAGCGTCACGCCGCCGAGCAGCGCGCTGACACGCAGGATGGCCTCGCGGCGGGTGATCAGCCCGGGTTTCGGGTTTGCCTCGTGATTCGACATCCGCTTCTCCCTGCCTCTACAGGTTGCCCCGCTTGAGCTCCTGCACCGCCCAGTCCGCGGCGCGCGCGGTGAGGGCCATGTAGGTCAGCGACGGATTCTGGCACGCCGCGGACGTCATGCAGGCGCCGTCCGTCACGAACACGTTGGGCGCGTCCCAGACCTGGTTCCAGCGGTTCAGCACGGACGTCTTCGGATCCCGGCCCATCCGCGCCGTGCCCATCTCGTGGATGCCGCGGCCCGGGTAGTAGTCCCCGTCGTACGTGTTGATGTTCTTCGCCCCGACCGCTTCCAGCATCTCGGCGAAGTCGTTCGCCATGTCGACCCGCATCAGGCGCTCGTTCTCGCCGATCGCGCAGTCGATCGCGAGCACCGGCAGGCCCCACTTGTCGGTGCGGCTCTCGTCGAGCATGACCCGGTTCTCGTGCACCGGCAGCATCTCGCCGAAGGCGGTCGCCCCGATGCGCCATTCTCCGGGCTCGCACAGCGCGTCCTTGAAATCCTTGCCGACGCCGAGCTCGGCCACACCGCGCTGCCACTCGGTACGGCTCGCGGACCCCTGGTAACCGAAGCCGCGCAGGTACGGGCGCTTGTCGCCGAACAGGTTGCGATAGCGCGGAATGTAGAAGCCGTTCGGCCGCCGCCCGTAGTAGTACTGGCGTGCGAGCTTCGGATCCGTCAGCTCGCCCGACGCACCGACCTCGAAATGGTGATCCATTAGGTTGTGACCCAGCTCGCCGGAGCTGCTGCCCAGCCCGCCCGGCCACACGTCGGTCGCCGAGCGCATCAGGATCCACGTGGAGTTGAGCGCGGAGGCGCACAGGAAGATCACGCGCGCGGTGTAGTCCGTCGTCTTCTCGGTGACGGCGTCGAGCACGCGCACGCCGGTGGCGCGCCGCCGGTCGCGGTCGTACAGCACCTCGGTGACGATCGAGAACGGCTTCAGCGTGAGGCGGCCCGTGGCCATGGCGGCGGGCAGCGTGGAGGACTGGGTGCTGAAGTACCCGCCGTACGGACAGCCCAGCCAGCACGCGTTGCGGTACTGGCACGGCGCGCGGCCCGGCAGCGCCTTCGTCGCGTTGGCGACACGGCCGGGAATCAGCCGGCGGCGGCCGTCGAAGTGCCCGCGCAACCGCTCCGCGACCCACTCCTCGCCGCAGTTCAGCGGCATCGCGGGCTGGAACTCGCCGTCCGGGAGCTGCGGCAACTCCTCGTGCGAGCCCGAGATGCCGGCGTGGCGCTCGACGTAGTCGTACCACGGTGCGAGATCGGCGTAGCGGATCGGCCAGTCGACGCCCACGCCTTCACGCGCGTTCGCTTCGAAATCGAAATCGCTCAGGCGATAGCTCTGCCGGCCCCACATGAGCGAGCGGCCGCCGACCTGGTAGCCGCGGAACCAGTCGAAGCGCTTGATCTCGGTGTACGGGGAATCCTGGTCCGACGCCCACCAGTCGAGGTTCGTTTCGTTCAGCGGGTAGTCGCGCCGCAGGACCGGGTAGGCTTCCTTCATTGCGCGCGTCGGCCGTCCGCGATGCGGGTACTCCCACGGGCCCTTGCGCGCGTTCACGTAATCCTTGATGTGCTCGACGTTCTTCCCGCGCT
Source organism: Woeseiaceae bacterium (assembly GCA_035304345.1). Classification (GTDB taxonomy): domain Bacteria; phylum Pseudomonadota; class Gammaproteobacteria; order Steroidobacterales; family Woeseiaceae; genus IDS-8. The sequence goes on from DATGQE010000077.1 coordinate 15,321, forward strand.
CGAGCAGCAGCACCTTGAGGCCCTTCTCGGTCAGCTCCTTGGCGGCCCAGCCGCCGGAGATGCCGGAGCCCACGACGATGGCTTCGTATTCTTCTGTCGACACTGTGACGATCTCACCCCCGGGATGCGCGAACCTGCGAATCATACGCGGCGCCGCCCGCGAGACAAAGCGCTACCATATCCTGACAGGCTGGTTGATGAATGTTCAACAAGCTACTGACTGGAAAGGTCTTCCATCGTATCACGGGGCGCCCCGGCGAGCGGCCTCGCGTGCCGCCGGGAACGCTTTGACGACCTCGCGCAGCAGGTCCCACCGGTCGAATCCTTGGCGGCCGTAATCCAGGCCCCGGCGCACGATCACGAGGTCGTGCGACGGCACGACGATCACGAACTGGCCGCGATTGCCTGCCGTGGAGTACGCATCCCGGGGCACGTCGGTGCGTTCCTCCGGCACCAGCCACCACTGCCCGCCGTAGAAGGCGCCGTCGTCGACGGTCGCCGGCGCCGGCGTGCGCACGAACTCGATCCATTCCTCCGAGAGCAGCCGCTCGCCGTTCCACACGCCGCCGTTCAGGTAGAGCAGCCCGAAGCGCGCGAGGTCGCGCGCATTCGTGTAGACCTGGCTGCTCAGGATGAAGTCGCCGAAGCGGTCCACGCCGACCAGCGTGCTGCGCATGCCGATGCGATCCAAAAGCGCCCGCCGCGGGAACTCGAGGTAGGCACGCTCGTTGCCGAGCGCCCGTTTCATCGCGTACACGGCGAGCAGGGTGTCGTAGTTCTCGTAATCCCAGAAGCTTCCCGGCTCGCGAACGAGCCCGCGGTCGAGCGCGCCCTCGACGGAGCTGGCGCCGGCCCAGTACGCCAGGCCCGAGCCCGTGGCGTACTCCCTCCCGAAGCTGTCGACCGGATAGAGCCCGCTCGACATGTTGAGCACGTGGCGCAACGTGATCGCATCACGCGGATCCGGCGAAGGGCCGAGAGCGGGTCGCCAGTCGAGCCCGAGCGGCTCGTCCAGCGCCAGCCGGCCCTCGTCCACCAGCATGCCGATCAGGGTCACCGCGATGCTCTTCGCCGTGGACCAGGTCCGCGTGCGGGTGGTCGCGTCGACGCCGGGCGCGTAACGCTCCAGCACGATATCGCCGTCGTGGACGACGAGCAGGCTCAACGTGACCTGCTCCGGCGACTCGCGCTCGAATGCCCAGTCGGCAGCGGCCTCGAGCGCGGCTGTGTCGATCGCCGCTTCCGGCGGCGCTTCCGGCAGGCGGTCGCCGTCCGGCCACGGCAGCGCGGCGGGATCGCCCGGAGGCGGCGGCAGGTCCAGCCGCGGCAGCTCGTCCGCGTCGTCCCAGTCCTGGTCGGGCGCCATCGCAACGCAGCCCAGGCCCTCGCGGAACACGGCCCGCAGCACGGGCGGGTCCTCGTCCGTGCCGACCGCCACACCGCGCAGGTCGCGGCGGATCGTGTAAGCGCCGCCCGTGGCATCCCCGATCGGTTCCTCGAGGTAGGCGAGCTCCTGGGCGAACACCTGCTCCAGCGTGCGTTCCGACGTGAACAGGCCGTTGCACATCAGCATCGCCTGCACGCCGCGCCGGATCGTCTCCCGGTTCGCCTCGAAATAGTCGTAGGCGGCCGGTGCGGCAAGCGGCCAGCAGAGCACGAGCACGAACAGGCGGGGCAGGCGGTGCGGCATGGTGGGTGTCCCGTTGCGAGATGGTGGGTGTCCCCTTTTTCGGGATGCCCGCACGATAACAAAAGGCCCGCGGCGAGGCAGCCGGCGCGCACCGTTGTACACTGGCGCCATGCCAGAGACGAACGGGCGGGAGGACGACGGCGTCCTGAGGATCGCGATGTGGTCCGGCCCGCGCAACATCTCGACCGCGATGATGCGGGCGTGGGAAAACCGGCCGGATACGGAAGTCGTCGACGAGCCGTTTTACGCCTGCTACCTCGAGGCGACCGGGATCGAGCACCCGATGCGCGACGAGGTGCTCGCCGCCGGGGAGAAGGACTGGAACAGGGTCGTCGAGTCGCTGTTCCGGCCGCTCCCGCCGGGCCGGCGCATCCACTACCAGAAGCACATGACGCAGCACATGCTGCCGGGCGCACCGCTCGAGTGGATGGACCGGGTGGCAAACGTGTTCCTGGTCCGCCACCCGCGGGCGGTCGTCCCGTCCTATGCCCGGGGCCGCAACGCGATACCCGATCTCGACGATCTCGGCTACGCACGCCAGGCGGAGCTCTTCGAGCGCGTGGCGGCACGCTCCGGTACCGTGCCGGCCGTGATCGATGCCGCCGACGTGCTCGAAGACCCCCGCCGCACGCTCACGGCGCTGTGCGACGTGCTGGGCATCGCGTTCGACGAACGCATGCTCGAGTGGCCGCCGGGACCGCGGCCGAGCGACGGCGTGTGGGCGCCGCACTGGTACGCCTCGGTGTGGCAGTCCACCGGGTTCGCGCGCCCGCGCCCGCTGCCGGAGCCGTCCCCGGAGCTCCTGCCGGTGATCGAGGCGGCGCTGCCCTTCTACGAGCGGCTGTCGTCGCATCGCCTTCGTGCGAGGGAACGCTGATGGTCGGCTCGCAGGGCTTCGTGCCCGATCCGCGCAACGAGCGCGTGAAGATCTGGCTCGACGGCGCCCTCGTCCCGCGCAGCGAGGCGAAGGTGTCGGTGTTCGATGCGGGGTTCGTGCTGGGCGATGGCGTCTGGGAAGGCTTGAGGCTCGTGAACGGCCGGCTCGCGTTCCTCGACCGCCACCTCGACCGGCTGTTCGCCGGTGCGCGCGCGCTGTCGATCGACCTGCACCTCGATCGCGCCGCCCTGACCCGCGCGCTCTACGACACGGTGCGCGCCAACGGCATGACCGATGGCGTCCACGTCCGGCTGATGGTGACGCGCGGGCTCAAGCTCACGCCCAACCAGGACCCGCGCGCTACCGTGGGCCAGCCGACCGTCGTGATCGTCGCGGAATACAAGGAGCCGGATCCGGCGGCCCGGGAGCGCGGCCTCACGCTCATCACCTCCACGTACCGCACCAGCACCCCGGACGTGTTCGACATGCACCTCAACACGCACAGCCGGCTGAACCTGATCCAGGCGCTGGTGCAGGCGGCCAACCTCGGCGCCGACGAGGCACTGATGCTCGACCCGCGCGGCTTCGTGGCGAGCTGCAACGCCACCAATTTCTTCGTGGTGCACGGCGATGTCGTCGTCACCTCGACGGGCCGCTACTGCTTCAAGGGCATCACGCGCGGGCAGGTCGTGGAGCTGTGCCGCGAGAACGGCATCGGCATCGAGGAGCGCGACTTCGCGCTGGCCGAAACCTACGCCGCGGACGAGGCATTCGTCACCGGGACGTTCGGCGGCGTCACGCCGGTCGCGAGCATCGACGGCCGCGCCCTCTCCGGCGTGCCCGGCCCGGTGACCCGCCGCCTCGCGGCGCTGTACCGGGCGCTCCTGGCCGCGGAGTGCGCGGCCGGCCCGCCGGAGTGAGGACGGCACCTCTCCGCTGTCCCGCGGACGACACCAACGGCCGGTCACCAACAAACGGCCGTTCCTACCGGCGCTGCACCGCCAGCGGCTCTCCCCGGTAGGTCACCGTCGCATCCGGCTCCGCATCGAAGTCGGCCGCCTCGGGATCGGCGCCGTCGATCCAGCGCACGGCGATGCGCCGCTCGCGCGCCATCTCGTCGAAGCCGCCGATACGCTGCCCGATCGTCAGCACGCCGCTCGCCTCGTCGTAGCGGAACGGGATGCGCGACCATTCGCCCTGCTCGTAGTCGTAGGTCGTGCCGTCGTCCTCGTACAGGTCGAAGGCCCCGTCGGCACCGGTGTACACGAGGAGGGTGAGCGGCGCGTTCAGGCTTTCGCCGGTGTGCCGGAGGGCGGGGCCCGTCGGCACGATCGAGCCCGCACGCACGAACAGCGGCATCCTCGAGAGCGGCGCGTCGGCCGCAACGGCCGACCCGCCGCGGTATTTCTCACCCGTGTAGAAGTCATACCAGTCCGCGCCCGCCGGCAGGTACACGTCGCGCCGGCGCGCGCCCTGCTCGTAGACGGGCGCGACGAGGAAGGCCGGGCCGAACAGGTACTCGGTGGCAATGTCCCGCACCCGCGGGTCGTCCGGGAAATCCATGACGAGGCCGCGCATGATCGTGCCGTCTGCGTGGTACGCGTCGCCGGCGAGCGTGTAGATGTAGGGCAGCAACCGGTAGCGGAGCTTCGTGTAGTACACGAGGCTGTCGTAGACCTCGCTGCCCGCCTCCGCGACGTTGAAGATCTCGCGAAACGGGCTCTGCCCGTGCGAGCGGAACAGCGGTGCAAAGGTGCCGAACTGGAACCAGCGGAGGTACAGCTCCTGCCACTCGCTCCGCAGCGCTTCCGGGAGCTGGAACGCCGTCTCGATGTCGCCGGACGGCCCCCAGCGGAAGCGATTCTCGGGCGTGAACCCGCCGATGTCGAACGTCCAGTACGGTACTCCCGACAGGCCGATGCCGATGCCGGCCGCGATCTGCTCCTTCAGGTTGAGCCAGCGCGAGCCCACGTCGCCGCTCCAGATCGCGGCGCCGGCGCGCTGGATGCCGCCGAAGCCCGAGCGCGTCAGGATGAACGAGCGGACGCCGTCACCCGCCTCGCGCTCGCCGCGGTACACGGCTTCCGCGTGCGGCAGGGCGTACGCGTTGAAATACTCGGCCCCCGTGCCGCGCGCGTTCGGCGTCATGAGATCCTTGCGATGGCGCTTCGAGAGGTTGGAGTGCATGTCGGGCTCGACCGCATCCAGCCACCACGCGTCGAAGCCGAGCACGCCGAGCCGATCGCGAACCTGTTGCCAGTACAGCGCCGCGCAGCTCGCGTCGAAGGCGTCGTAGAACGCATTCGGGTAGCCGGGCCCGACCCAGTCCACGTTGCCGTGCTCGATGTTCTTGTTGAACAGGCAGCCGGCCTCGTCGAGCGCCCGGTAGTGGTCCGTGCCCGGGTAGAACTTCGGCCAGACCGAGACCATGATGTGCGCATCGAGTTCGTGCACGCGCTCCACCATCGCGCGCGGATCGGGAAAGCGTTCGGCATCGAATGCATGGCTGCCCCAAGCGTCTTCCGGCCAGTAGAACCAGTCGAGCACGATGTTGTCGATCGGGATGCCGCGCTCGCGGTACTCCTCGAGCACGCCGATGAGGTCCTCCTGCGTCTTGTAGCGCTCGCGACTCTGCCAGTAGCCGTACGCCCACCGGGGCAGCATGACGGCCTTCCCGGTCAGCTTGCGATAGCCGGCGATCGCCTCGTCCGCGCTCGCGCCCGCCACGAAGTAATAGTCGATCGCCTTGGCCGTCTCGGAGGCGATGGACAGCGTTTCCGCCGCGGGAGGCGGATAGTGCAGCAGCCGGAAATAGCCGCCCTGGGTGTCCCATTCCACGCGCAGGCGATAGCGCTGCCCTTTCTCGAGCGCCGCTTTCGTCTCGTGGTACCAGGGATTCCAGTTGACGCGCCAGCGGTCGAGCAGCGCCTCACCGTCGAGCACGAGCCGGGCGTAACCGCTCGAGTACATCTCGAGGTCGTACGTGCCGCTGCGCTTCGGGATGATCGTGCCTTCCCACGTGATCTTGAGGTCGTCGAGGTCCGCCACCGCTTCCGGCAGCGGATGCTCGCGGACGTTGCCGTGATCCAGGTACTGGTAGTCCAAATCCGCCGCGCGAGCCTCGAGCACGAGGTCCTCGCCCGCGTAGTAGCGGACGGTCAGGGCGCCGGGCTCGCCGGCGGCATCGTAGAGCTCGAAGCCGTCGCCGAGCGGCCGCGGCGGCTCGGGCGAGCCGACGCGGGTGATCGAGGCGTTGTTCCACAGGAGACCCCAGCCGCGCGTCGAGACGAGAAACGGGATGCTGATGAACACGTTGTGCGTCGTGAGCGTGACGTTCTCGCCCGCGTGGTTCACGTCCCCGCTCTGGTGCTGCCCGAGGCCGTAAAGCGCCTCGTCTTCGGCGCGATGGAACTGCTGGCGCACCGCGTACGAATCCCCGGCGACCGGCCCCGGATCCTGCGTGACGGGAGCGAGGCTGCGCTCCGCTTCCGCGAGCAGGACGTTGCCGGCGGCGTCGCGGAACGTCACGGCGCCGGTGTCCAGCGCCACTTCCGCATCGATTGCCGGCGTCGTGAGGCGCAACACGCCGCCAGCCGCTTCCGCCTCGAACGGCACCGCGGCCGGTTCTGCCACGACCATCAGCGGCTCGGGCAGGTTTGCGAAATCGGTGCGCGGCGTCGCCGTGACGCGCACGATCGCGTCGTCGATCACCTGCAGACGCACGCGGCGGAAATCGCCGTCGCCGAGCTCGACGATGACCCCGTCCGGCGTCCGCTGCCAGCCGCCGGCCGCCTCGCCGGAGGGCGCCTCGGAGCAGGCGGCGAGCGCGCCCGCAAGAACGAGCGCCGCCCCGCAGCTGCATGCACCGCGCGAGACCCGAACCGCGCGGCCGGTACCGGAGTGCCGCGCCGTTCGGGCACGGAAACGTCGCGCGCCAGGCACGGGCCGGCCGTCGATGCGTCTCATCTGTTCCCCGTCTCGTAGGTGGCGAGCCGCACCTTCAGCAGGTGCGGCTGCCCCGAGAAATTCAGCCCCCAGTCCGTCTGGTCGCCGTTCCATACCCGCTCGAACTGCCATTCTCCTTCCTCGAACCTTCCTTCCTCCACGCGCGCCAGCAGCATCTGCCGGTCGCCGAGCTCCCGGGCCGGCAGGAACGTGACCCGCGCGTGCAGGCCGGCGACCAGGTATTCGCCCGGCGCGAGCTCCGCGATCACGGCCCCGCCCGCCGGCGGGTCGTTGCCGCCCGGCGGGGGATTGCCGAACATCGGCCGGCCGTAGCTCACTTCCGCCACCCAGTCGCCGAGCTCGAGCCGCTGGACACGTGCAGTCTCCCCTTCGTCGCCGGCCGGGGCGTCCGGCTCGGCGACGCCCCACACCCGCCCTTCGAACGCGAGCCGCGGCCATTCCCGCTCCATGCGCGCGAACAGCCGGTAGACCTCGACGAAAGGCAGTAGCGTCTCGTCCGCGACCCGCTCCGCCCCGAGGGGATAGTTGGAGTAGTCGCTGTAATCCATGCCGAAAGGCGCGAAGCCGATCGCGCCGTGACCCATCGCCGAGAAGAACCAGCGCGCGAACGGCCGGTCGTTGCCGATCTCGGCGACGTAGAGCGGGTTGCCGGGCCGCGCGTAGAGCTCCATGACGCGCGTCACGATGCGGTGGTCGCGGAAGTAGATGTCGGGCGACAGCATGTCGAGGTGTGGCGCCGCGGACATCCAGATCGCGAGCACGTTGTCCGTCGGCCCGCCGCTCGAATAGCTGCCCGGCTCTCCCGGGGTGAAGGGGTGGCGCAGCGCGGCATTGGCGTACATCGGCAGCGGGTACACCGCCTTGCCCGCGGCGGCGACCTCGTCGACGTAGCGGGCGATGTGCCACGCGTGGAAGAACTCGTCCGCGTCGGCGCCGAACACCGTCTGCCAGTCGCCTCCCTGGAGACCGAGGTCGCGAACGAGCTCCTCCGGTACGCGGCCCCGGAACGCCGCTTCCGCCGTGTGGGAGTAGTCCCGCGCGGAGCCGTAAGTGCCCGTCTCGTTCTGCACCTGCACCATGATCACGGTCCGCTGCTCGTCGACGCGCTCGAGATGCCGCATCAGCTCCGTGAATGCCCGGCGGTCCGCCTCCAGCGTGGAGCGGAAATGCGGCGACAGCGAGTCGAGGGTGCGGCCGTCCTTCGTGATCACGCGCGGAAACCGCGCGTTGTCGAGCTTCACCCACTCCGGTGCATAGCTCGGCCCGTTGTTTTTCCAGGTAGCGAACCACAGGAGCACGAGCCGGAAACCCTGGAGGCGGGCCTCCTGCAGCAGGACGTCGACGAACGAGAAGTCGAACCTGCCTTCGCGCGGCTCGACCTGTTCCCAGGCGACGGGAATCACGACCGTGTTGGCGTGCAGCTTCTGCGCGGCCGGCCAGACTTTCGGCAGCACCGCCGGGTAGTTCGACGAATTGTGCGTCTGCGCGCCGAGGATGAGGAACGGAGCACCGTCCACCATCAGCGCGTAGCGGCCGTCGCGCGCCACTATCTCGGGAATCGGTGCGGCCGAAGCCGTCGTGACGAGCAGCATGAACGTCACCAGGAGCAGCAGGCAGGGCGCAGCCATCACCCTCGCCACGTGCCGGGCGTGTCCCTGAGACAACACTTTGCAACCTCGCGTCAATCGAAGGTCGTGCTGACCCGGATGATGTAGGTCGTGTCGTTGACGTACGAGCTCTCGTGGCTGCCCGCGGCGTTCTGCTCGGCGATCAGGACGGTCTCCGCGTTCGTCAGGTTGATGGCCTGGAGGCTCACGTTCCAGTTGTCGTTGAACCGGTATTCGATCGACGCATCGAGCTGGCCGTAGTCGTCGTTGTACACGGGGAGCCGCCACAGGCCGTTGGTATCGCCGTTCCACCCGTTCGGGCCGACGGCCATCAGGAACTTGCTCCGCCAGTTGTACGCGAGCCGCGTGGAGACCGGCCCCAGCTCGTAGATGGCGGTGAAGTTGTAGGCGTTCTTCGACAACCCGACCAGCGGCAGCGGGCCGTAGGTCGTGAAGTCGGTGTCCACCGGCTGCGAGACGTCCGTGAGCACCATGTCGCTGTCGATGTACGTGTACGTGGCATCGACGCCAAACCCGTTGAACGGGTACGGCAGGGCATCGAAGAACTTCTTGACGCCGAGCTCCATCCCCTTGAGATCGCCGCTGCCCTCGTTCGTGGGCTGGGTCACGGAGTAGACGAACCCGCCGTACTCCTCCTCGGTGAAGCTGCGGTTGATCAGGCCGTCGATGTCCTTGTAGAACAGGTTGACGTGCGCCATGCCGCCGGTTTCGCTGAAGTACCATTCCAGCGAGAGGTCGAACTGGTCCGCTTCCACCGGCTCCAGCCGCGGGTTGTCCCACAGGTCGGCGCTGAGGATGAAATCGTCCAGGCTCGGCCCGTCCTCCAGCGTCATCCCGCTCGGCAGGGCCGCGCTCAGGATGCGGTAGGCCTGCAGGTCGCCGAACGGCGGCCGCGATATCGCGCGCGAAGCCGCGAAGCGCAGCACCAGGTCGTCGCGCAGCAAGAACCTGAGGTTGAGGCTCGGCAGCACGTTCGTATAGCGGTTCTCCGCGGCGATCGGCTCTGGCTCGCGGAAGAAGGCCATCGTGCCGTCCGTGTCGGTGACCGTGCTCGGGTAGACCACCCATCCGTCCGTGGAGATCTCCGTGCGAACGACGCGCACGCCGATATTGCCGTCCACCGGGACGGCGAGATCGTCCCACCCGAAGTAGAGCATCGCGTAGGCGGCGCGCGTCTTCTCGTCCTGTACGTTCGTGAACTCGGGGTCATCGGGATCGCGCGGCATGATCGCCCCGTAGCAGCACAGGTAGTTGCCCGAGTCGGCGGCCTCCTGGTGCAGGTCGAGATAGGTCTGGGGAAAGCCCGCAGCCAGCAGTGCCGTCGGCGTCATGAACACGCCCGGGTGGACGCCGTCACCCTTGTAGAAATTGTCCAGCCGGTTGAGGCTGAGATAGGACGGATCCGCGCTCGGCATGGACTCGAGCGCCCAGCCGAGCATCCAGGTCTGGTAGATCGGCTGCCAGTCGTAACCGGTGTCGTGGTTCTCGGAGGTCGTGTCGGTGAAGCGCACGCCGAACTTCGCCGCCCGGAACACCGGGTGCCCGAGCTCGACCTCCGCGTCCAGCCGCAGCGCCTTCTCGTCCGCCTCGTTGTCCGTGCGGTTGTCCATGGTGAAGGCCATGTAATAGTTGCCCGGATCGCCGAGGAAGGCCGTGTTGGTCTGCATCTGCGGCCGGTCGCCCGTGAGGTCCACATCGAGGTAGTCGACCTGCACGCCCGAGGCGACCGTCGAATCGAGACTCTCGGTGGTTGCCTTGACGTACTGCAGGTCCAGGCTCAGCAGCCAGCGCTCGCCGGCACGCCAGGCGACGTTGTAGGAGACGTCCGTCGTGTCGGAATCGCGGTCCTGGAAGCGCTCGGCGGCGCCCAGCGGGATGCCGCCGGTGACCGAGGCGAGGCGTCCGCGACGGAAGATGCTGTTCTCGTATTCGAAATCGGTACCGGCCGCCGGGATGATGTCGAATGGCCAGTTATCGACGAAGATGGAGCTTTCGTCCCAGCGCTCCTCGTAGCGGCTGTTGAACGCCTGCAGGTACATCTCGACGTCGTCGTTCACGCGCCACTGCAGGACGCCGTAGGCGCCCCAGCGCTCGCGGTCGAATTCGTAGCTGCGCCAGTCGGCGCCGCGCGGCACGTACACCGTCTGCCCGGGAACGAGGTCCGTGCGCGGGAAAAACGCACGCGAGTACACGCCATCGGTGCGGGTCGCCGCCTCCGAGTACGCGACGTCGAAGAGCACGCCGAGCTCACCCCCGCCTGCCGTCCAACGGTTGCTCAGGAGAACGGACGCCGAGGGACTGAGCTCCTCGATGAAATCCCCGTAATTGCCCTCGGTGGTCGCCGCGAGCTGGAAGCCGGAATAGTCGAAAGGCTTTTTCGTGATCAGGTTGACCGTACCGCCGATGCCGCCTTCGATCAGATCCGCGCTCTGGTTCTTGTACACGTCGACGCGCTGCAACAGCTCGGGGGGCACGTCCTGGAAGCTGAGCGCGCGGCCCCCGTCCGCGGTGAAACTGTCGCGTCCGTTCAGCTCGCTCCTCACCATCGTGAGGCCGCGCACCATCACGCCGGAGCCTTCGGCCGAGAAGTGCTCGGGATCGTTAAGCTCCTTGAAATGCGTGATCGACACGCCGGGGATCCGCTGCAGCGCCTCGGTGACGCTGCGGTCCGGCAGCTTGCCGATGTCGGTGGCGACGATGCTGTCGACGATCTGCTCGGCGTCGCGCTTGATCGCCTGCGCGGACATGATGCTGGCGCGCTGCGCCGTCACGACGATTTCCTCGACGCGCTCGCGCTCGCGCTCGTTCTCGTCCTCGTCCTCGTCCGCCTGCCTGGCACCGACGGGCGTACTCGCCACGACGAGCGCGACGGCGGCGGCCGCCGCGAATCCACCCGCCCGGAAGACGAACCCCTTCTCTACCCCCACTTGCTCGTTCATCACTGGCTCCTGACGTTGCCGCCGCGAGGCGGCCGCTGCTTTTGCATTCGTATTCGTTACCCCGCCTGTGCCGGCACGGCGTCGCACTGCGCAACGAGCCGGCACTCCGTTCCCCCGCGCAGCGTGAGGGCGGTGACGCGTCCGTCGGCCGCGCGGGAAAGCGCGCAACCCTCGCTCGCCAGGCACGCCGGGAACGACCGCGCCGCGCGCAGGCCAAGCTTCACGTCCTTCCGCGGCACCAGCCGGGCGGACTCGAGCCGCCCTTCCCTCCAGGCGATGTCGACGGTCACGCCGCCGCGCGCCCGGAGCCCCGTCACGGACCCGGCCGGCCAGGCGGCCGGCAATGCCGGGAGCAGGTGCAGCTCGCCGCCGTGCGACTGGAGCAGCATCTCGGCCATGCCGGCCGTCGCGCCGAAGTTGCCGTCGATCTGGAACGGCGGGTGCGTGCTCCACAGGTTCGGCAGCGTGCTGTCGCGAAGTTGGCCCGCGAGCAGCGCGTGCGCGCGATCGCCGTCCCCGAGCCGCGCCCACAGCGCGATCTTCCACGCGCGGCTCCAGCCGGTGCCGCCGTCGCCGCGCGCCTCGAGCGAGACGCGCGCCGCGGCGAGAAGAGCCGAGTCGGCGGCAGGCCCGAGCCCGCGCCCCGGGTACAGCGCATAGAGGTGCGAAACGTGGCGATGCCGGTCGTCCGGGTCGTCGCGGTCCTCCTTCCACTCCTTGAGCTGCCCCCACGAACCGACCTCCAGGCCCGGGTCGAGCCGTGCGCGCACGGCCGCGACTTCGCGCGCGAATGCCGTATCGCCGACGACCCCCGCCGCGCGCTCCGTGCTTTCGAGCAGCTCGTGCACGATCTGTTGCGACATGGCCGCACCCGCCGTGAAGTCCCCGTGCTCGGGGGAGTAGCTGGGACTCACGACGAGGCGGCCGTCGCGTCGATCGGTGACCAAGCCGTCGAGCCAGGTGAGCGCCGCGGCCTTCATCACCGGATACGCGCGCTCATGCAGGAAGGTTTCGTCACCCGAAAAGAGGTAATGCTCCCAGAAGTGCTGCGCCAACCAGGCGCCCGCCTCCGGCTGCCAGAAGGCGGTCGGCCAGTCGATGACGCCGGAAAACCCCCAAACGTTGGTGTTCAAAAACAGCGTGAAGCCGCGCGCGCCGAGCAGGCGCTCCGCCGCGAGCCGGCCCGGCGGGAGGAGCGACTCCACGAAATCGAACAGCGGCCGCGCAGTTTCGGCGAGGTTCGCGACCTCCGCCGGCCAGTAATTCATCTGCAGGTTGACGTTGACGTGGTAATCGGCGTTCCACGGCGGCGCCGCGTGCGGGTTCCACACCCCCTGCAGGTTCGCCGGCAGCGAGCCTTCCCGCGACGAAGCAATGAGCAGGTAGCGGCCGTACTGGAAGTACAGCGCTTCGAGCGCGCGATCGGCGGCGGCGGCGTTGCCGTAGGCGGCGAGGCGGCGGTCGAGCGTGGCCGGCGGCGCCGTGCCCGCGAGGTCGAGCCGCACGCGATCGAACAGCGCGCGGTGATCGCCGACATGCCGCTCGAGCAGGTCTTCGTACCCGCGCTCACGCGCCGCTTCCACGCGCGCGGCGACCTCCGGCCGCGGATCCGCACCTCGGTAGCGCGGAAAGCGTGGGGCGTAATCCGTGGCCGCGGCGAGGATCAGCGTCGCGCCGTCGGCTCCTTCGAGGTGCAGCACCTCGTCCCGGACGTCGATCCGGCCGCCCTCCGGCAGCACGGCGAGCGCCGCCGCGTACGCGAGGCCGTTGTCGTCGAGCGCGCCGTGCACCGCGAGGCCGTTGCGATCGGCGACGGTGGCGACGCTGCGGTTGCCCGGGACGTCGAAGCGCACGCCGAACGCCAGCGCCCCCGGCCGATCGGCATCCAGGCGCACCACGACGACGCCGTCCGGCCAGCTCGCGAAATAGGTGCGCCGGTACGCGACGCCGCCGGCGCGGTAACCGACCTGCGCGACGCCGTCGGCGAGAGCGAGCGTGCGGCGATATTCCGTCGCCGCCGGCGCATGCGCGAAATCGAGCACGAGCTCGCCGAAACTTTGGTACGCGCCGTAGCCGCGCGCCGCGCGCCCCAGCTCTTCGGCGACGGTTTCGGGCGGGAGCGCGCCGTGCCGCTCGAGCTCGTCCCGGATCGCCGCGAGCGCGGCGGCGGCGGGTGTGTCGGGCAGCCCGAAATCGTAGCCGTCCTGCGAGCCCGGACCGCCCGTCCAGAGGGTCTTCTCGTTGAACTGCAGGCGGTCCTGCGGCACGCCGCCGGCCACGGCCGCTCCCATGGCGCCGTTGCCGATCGGCAGGACCTCGCTTTCCCAGTCCGCGGCGGGACGATCGAGTTCGAGCACGAGTGCCTGCGGGGCCGCACCGGCTGCGCCGGCCAGCGCGGTACACGCGAGGAACGCCAGGCCGGCCGCCGCCCGCCGGCGCCTGCACGTCGCCCTTGCCCCCGGATCCTGGAGCGTGCTGCCGGGCGCCGTCCCTGTGCCCGGGTTCATTGCGGGTACTCTCACCCCTGAGCGCATCGGCCCGGATCCTCCCGCCCCTCAGGACCTTGGGAACGCTACCATGGAGGCGCGGCTTTTACAATATTTATCCGAACAATCAGATAAAAATCGACGGAAACCGGCGCGTTCCTGCGTGCGGGACACCGGACCGAGGCTGTGATAAAGTTCATTCATATGATCAATCACATTAGCTGCTCCGGGCGCGACCGCGGGCCATGGCGCTGAAGGAACCGGACCCGGCCGAGCGGCGCACGCGGCTCGGGCGCAACCTGACCTGGGGCCTGCTCGACGCGCTCGGGCGCTCGATCGTCATCGGGCACTACGACACGCGCCCGTTTCCCACCGAGGCGGACCTCGCCCGCCAGCACGGGGTGAGCCGCTCGGTCACGCGCGAAGCGGTGAAGATGCTCACGGCCAAGGGACTGCTCACCGCCCGCCCCCGCCAGGGCACGATCGTGCAGCCGAGCGAACAGTGGAACCTGTTCGACCCCGACGTGCTGCGCTGGCTGCTCGAGCGCAAGTTCTCGGTCGAGCTCCTGCGCCACTTCAACCAGCTCCGGGTGGCGATCGAGCCCGAGGCCGCGGCCCTCGCCGCAACCCATGCCGATGCCGACGACCGGCGCGCGATCCAGCACGGCCTCGAACGGATGAAGGCGGCCGAGGAAGGCAACGACGACACGCTCGACGCCGACATCGCGTTTCACGTCGCCATCCTGCTCGCGTCGAAGAACCCGTTCTACGCGCAGTTCAGGGACGTCGTCTCGACCGCGCTGAGGAGCTCGATCCGGTTCACGAACCGCATCGTCGGGCGCTCCGCGAGCGTCGCCGATCACGCCGCGGTCAGCGACGCGATCGCCCGGGGTCATGCGGAAGGCGCCTACGTCGCCATGAAGAAGATCATCAGGGACGTGCTGGAGCTGATCGAGTCGGTGGAGCAGAACGCGGCCCCACCGCGACCGGACGGTGTGGAAGGAGGCCATGCAACGCCGTGACGCCAGAACGCCCGGGGCAGTTCTGCCGAAGGCGACGGGCGCCGTGAACGGCTCGGGCTGAGGGAGGCGCAGGCGGGGTGCAGTACGTCGCGGGGGACTGGGGGACGAGCCGCCTTCGGCTGTGGCGGGTGATCGACGGCCGGATCGCCGCTGCGGCAACCGGACCGGGCATCGCGGCGCTCGGAGACCTTCCCGCGGCGGCGCGCGCGGCGCAGCTCGCCGCGCTGCTGCCCGCAGCCGGCAACGATCGGACGCGGCCGCGGGTGCTGCTCGCCGGCATGGCCGGCTCGCGCAACGGCCTGGTCGAAGCCCCTTACGTGCGCCTGCCCGCCGATCGGGCGGCCTGGCAGGCCGCGGCATGCCGGCGCCGGCTCGGCGGCCTCGACCTGACGATCGCCGCCGGGGTCGCGGCAGCGGACGGCGCACGCCCCGACGTGATGCGCGGCGAGGAGACCCAGCTTTTCGGCGCGCTCCGGCTCGCGCCCGCACTCCGCTCCCGGTCCCGGCTCGCCGTGCTCCCGGGCACGCACAGCAAGTGGGTGGCGATCGAGGATTGTGTCATTCGCGCTTTCCGCACGTGCATGACGGGCGAGCTCTACGAGCTGCTCGCCCGGCGCTCGACACTGGTGGTCTCACCGACGCCGACCACGGCGTCCGACGCGGCCGAAGAAGAGGCGGGATTCGAGGCCGGGCTGGCGCGTGCCGGCACTGCCGGCTTCGCGGGACTGTTCGAAGCGCGTGCCGCGCAGCTCCTCGACGGGCGTTCGCCGTCGTGGGCGGCAGGCTGGCTGTCGGGCTTTCTGGTCGGCAGCGAAATCCGCGAGCTCGCGCCCACCTTCGGCGAGCCCGCGAGCGTGCATCTCGTCGCCGACGGCACGCTCGCGGCGCGCTACGCGCGCGCGCTCGCGCATGCCGGCATCGCGGCGCAAACCCTGGATCCCGCAACCTGCACGATCGCCGGGCTTGAGCTCCTCCTCGAGGAGGCAGGCTGACGTGGCGCCCGACGGCCTGGCCGTTCGCACGCCGCCGATCGTCGCGATCCTCCGCGGCATCCGCCCCGGCGAGGTGGCGGCGATAGCACAGGCGCTGCTCGCCGCCGGCATCCGCATCATGGAGGTGCCGCAGAACGCCGCGGGCGCGCACGCGAGCCTCGCGGAGCTCGTCTCGGCGGCGGGCGAGCAGGCGCTCGTCGGCGCCGGCACGATCCTCGACGCCGCGGCGGTCGACGCCGCCGCCGGTGCCGGCGCCCGCTTCGTCGTGGCGCCGAACACCCGGCCCGACGTGATCGAGCGCGCCCTCGCGCTCGGTGTCGAGCCGATGCCGGGCGTGCTCACCCCGACCGAGGCGTTCGCGGCGCTGGCCGCGGGCGCGCGCGACCTGAAACTGTTTCCCGCGGCCGCCGCCGGCCTCCCCCACCTGGCCGCGCTCGGCGAGGTGCTGCCGCCTCAGTGCCGCGTGTGGGCCGTGGGCGGCGTCGGCTCGCACAACCTCGGCGAGTGGCTCGCGGCCGGCGCCCGAGGTGTCGCGGTCGGCTCGGCCCTGTACCGGCCCGGCCGCGCGCCGGACGAGGTTCGCTCGCGGGCGGCAGCGCTGGTCGCGAGCTTCGAGCGCGCCGCGGGAGCGGCGCCGGCATGAACGGCCTGGCGCCGGTGGACTACGGGGTGATGGCCGCCTACGCAATCGTGCTGGTGGCGATCGCGACCTGGGTCTCGCGCCCTCGCGGCGGTCACGAGCGCGATACCGCCGATTACTTTCTTGCCGGCAAGGCGCTGCCGTGGTGGGCGATCGGCGCCTCGCTCATTGCCGCGAACATCTCGGCGGAGCAGGTGATCGGGATGTCCGGCTCCGGCTACGCCATCGGGCTCGCGATCGCCTCTTACGAGTGGATGGCGGCGATCACGCTCGTCCTCGTCGGCAAGTACTTCCTGCCGATCTTCCTGGAAAAGCGCATCTACACGATGCCGCAATTCCTGGAGCAGCGCTACGACGGCTCCGTGCGCGCGGTGATGGCCGTATTCTGGCTGGGCGTCTACACGTTCGTGAACCTGACGTCGATCCTCTGGCTCGGCGCACTGACGCTCTCGACCCTGACGGTCTTCGACCTGGACGCCAGCCTCGTCGGGCTCGCGGCGTTCACGGCCGCCTACTCGCTGTACGGCGGGCTCCGGTCCGTGGCGCTCACCGACATCCTCCAGGTCGCCCTGCTCGTGCTCGGCGGGCTGGCGATCGCGTGGCTGTCGCTCGACGCCGTCGGCGCGGGCGCCGGGCCGGTGAGCGGGTTCCTGCGGCTCGTCACGGAGGCGCCGCAAAAGTTCGACATGATCCTCTCCCCCGACGACCCGAACTACCGGTACCTGCCGGGGCTGTCCGTGCTGCTCGGCGGCATGTGGATCATGAACCTGAGCTACTGGGGCTTCAATCAATACATCATCCAGCGGGCGCTGGCGGCGAAGAGCGTCGCGGAGGCACAGAAGGGCATCGTGTTCGCCGCGTTCTTGAAGCTGCTCGTGCCGCTGCTGGTCGTGATTCCCGGCATCGCGGCGTTCGTCCTCGTCCCGGAGCTCGACCGCGCGGACCACGCGTATCCGTCGATGATGGCGCTTGCGCCGCAGGGCCTGCGCGGCTTTATCCTCGCCGCGCTCATTGCCGCCATCGTGTCCTCGCTCGGCTCCATGATGAACTCGATCGCGACGATCTTCACCATGGACCTGTATCGGCCGGCACGGCCGCAGGCGAGCGAACGCTCGCTGGTCACGCTCGGGAGGATCGTGGCGCTCACCGCGCTCGTCGTGGCCGCGCTCGCGGCGCGCCCGCTGCTCGGCGACGCCGAGCAGGCGTTCCAGTGGCTCCAGGAGTTCACCGGCTTCTTCACCCCCGGGGTCGTGACGCTGTTCCTGCTCGGCATGTTCTGGAAGCGTGCGACCGCGCCCGGCGCGTTCGCGGCGGCGATCGGCTCGGCGGCGTTCTCGCTCGCCTTCAAGCTGTGGCTGCCCGAGGTGCCGTTCATGAACCGTGTCGGCTGGGTGTTCCTGCTGTGCGTCGCCCTGGCGGTCGCGGTCTCGCTGGTCCGGAGCCCCCGGATCCATCCGCAAGCGATCCCGCTCGGCGACATTCGCTTCGCCACGAACGCGGGCTTCAACATCGCGTCCGCGATCGTGGCCGCCATTCTCACCGGGCTTTACTGGTACTGGTGGTAACCGCACGCAGCGGATTGTGATGCCGCTCCGGGCGGCCGCCGTCGGCCCGCCCTAGACTGGACCTCCATGGCGATCCGCTACCGAGGTCTCGCGCTGTACTCCGTGCTGCTCGCTGCCGTCGCGGCAGCATGGCTGGCACACGGGTTCGCGGCGGACGTCGCCTTCCCGCCGGCCTGGGCCGCGCTCCTCGTCATCGCCGCCTGCCTCCTCGTCTGGCAGCTCGGCATCCCGGCGCCGCGCGTCGGGCTCGCTTCCATGGAGCGCCTGCCGCAGGTCGGGCTGCTGCTGGTGCTGGAACCGGCGGTAGCCGCGGCGCTGTGCGCGACGGCGTCCTTCCTGTGGCCGCTCGTCAACCGCCGCTATCGCCAGGACTCGTGGCGCGTC
>DATGQE010000078.1:0-17565 GCA_035304345.1 Woeseiaceae bacterium
CGCGGAGCCGTGGCCGGGGGGTGTCCCTGGGGGAAATAAAGCGGACCGAGGACACGGCGGAGCAGCGCGGCGCGGGACGCACATCCGGCGCGATGCCCGCGCTGCTCCGCCGTGTCCGCATGGGAGCCATTCCCCCGGGGACACCCCCCGGTCGCGGCGGAGCTTAGGCCCCGATCGCAATCGGGCATGAACGATGCGGTCGCAGACGTCGGTGCCACCGTGGCAACGACGAGCCCCGAATGGTCGCGGGCGGTGACGCGAGCCTAGCGAACGCGCTCGAAGAGCTCGACGAGCTCCACGATCTTCTCGCGGCGATCCCGGATCGAGCCGGATTTCAGCGCGTCTTCCACGCACTCCCGCGCATGCGCGCGCAGGAGCTCCGTCTCGGCTTTCTTGAGCGCGGTTTTCACCGCCTGGATCTGGTGCAGGATGTCGATGCAGTAACGATCTTCCTCGAGCATCCGCGCGAGCCCGCGCACCTGGCCCTCGATCCTGTGAAAGCGCCGGGCGATCGCGCGGCGCGGGTGCTCCTTGTCTTCCATCTCGGCTTTGTTGACAGGTACCCTATACCCGTATAGGGTATCAAGCCGGCAACACCGAGTCTACCAATTCGTGCCAGGCGACTCCCTGCATCCCACCGCAGCATGGCCACGGCGGCGCCCTCTCGAGGCAGCTACGTTCGCCGGGCATGGTTCTGGCAGGATGTAAGCGAAATGACACAACACCATCATTGCCATCATCACGGGGCACAGCCGGACCCGGCCCGCAACTACGATCGCGTGCCGCCCGGCTACAGCGGGGTCGTCTACACCTGCCCGATGCACCCCGAGGTGCGCGAGACCCGCAACACCGGCTGCCCGATCTGCGGCATGGCCCTCGAGCCCGAGGGCGTCGTCGTGGGGCCGGAGGACACGAGCGAGCTCGACGACATGTCGCGCCGCTTCCGGATCAGCGCCGTGCTGTCGCTGCCGCTCCTGGTCTACGCGATGAGCGACATGTTGCCGGTGCAGCCGTTCGCCGCGATTCCGCCGCGCCTCGGGCAATGGCTGCAGCTCGCCCTGGCCACCCCGGTCGTTCTCTGGGGCGGCTGGCCGTTCTTCGTCCGCGGCGCGCGCTCGCTGCGCACGATGAACCTGAACATGTTCACGCTGATCGCGCTCGGTGTCGGCGTCGCCTACGCGTACTCGGTGATCGCGGTCGTGGCGCCCGGCGTGTTTCCGGAGGCGTTCCGGCTGCACACCGGCGAGGTCGGCGTGTACTTCGAGTCGGCGGCCGTGATCACCACGCTCGTGCTGCTCGGGCAGGTGCTGGAGCTGCGGGCGCGCAGCCGGACCTCGGGGGCGATCAGGGCGCTGCTCGAGCTCGCGCCGCCCCGCGCGCTGCGCCTCACGCCGGACGGGGAGGAGGAGGTCGCAATCGAGATGCTGGCGGTCGGCGACCGGCTGCGGGTGCGGCCCGGCGAGCGCGTACCGGTCGACGGCGTCGTGGTGGAGGGACGGAGCGCGATCGACGAATCGATGATCAGCGGCGAGCCGCTGCCCGTCGAGAAGCGCGAGGGCGATGCGGTCGTCGGCGGCACGGTCAACGGCACCGGCAGTTTCGTGATGACGGTGACGAAGACGGGTGAGGACACGCTGCTCGCACAGATCGTGCGCATGGTGGCGGAGGCGCAGCGCAGCCGCGCCCCGATCCAGCGCCTCGCGGACACCGTCTCCGCCTGGTTCGTGCCGGCGGTGGTGGTCGCCGCCGTCCTGACTTTCGTCGTCTGGTCCCTGGCAGGTCCCGAGCCCGCGATGGCCTTCGGCCTGGTGAACGCCGTCGCGGTGCTGATCATCGCCTGTCCCTGCGCGCTCGGGCTCGCGACGCCGATGTCCATCATGGTCAGCACCGGCAAGGGCGCGACTCACGGCATCCTGATCCGCGATGCCGAGGCGCTCGAGACGTTCGAGAAAGTGGACACCGTCGTGCTGGACAAGACGGGCACGCTGACGGAGGGCAAGCCGGCCCTGGTGGCGCTCGAGCCGGCGCCGGGATTCACGGAGGACGAGCTGCTGTCGCTCGCGGCCTCCGTGGAAGCGGCGAGCGAGCATCCGCTCGCGCACGCGATCGTGACCGCCGCCCGCGAGCGCGGGCTTCCCGTGGAGAGTCCCGCCGACTTCGAGTCGATCACCGGTGCGGGAGTGCGCGCGCGCGTTTCCGGCCGCGATGTCGCCGTCGGCAACGCCCGCCTGATGGAACGGGCGGGCGCTTTCGACCGGCAGTGGGAGGAGGCCGCGGCAGGGCATCGCGCCGAAGGCCGGACGGTGATGTTCGTGGCGATCGACGGCCGGCCCGCCGGCCTGCTCGGCGTCGCGGACCCGATCAAGGCGACGACGCCGGGTGCGCTGGAGGCGCTGCGTGCGGAAGGGCTCGCCGTGGTGATGCTCACCGGGGACAACGCGGTGACGGCACAGGCGGTGGCTCGCCGGCTGGGGATCGAGGACGTGCGCGCCGACGTCTCTCCGGAGGACAAGCATCGTGTCGTGCGCGAGCTCAAGGAGGGTGGCGCGGTGGTGGCGATGGCCGGCGACGGCATCAACGACGCACCGGCGCTGGCGCAGGCCGACGTCGGCATCGCGATGGGGACCGGCACCGACGTCGCCATGGAAAGCGCAGGCATCACCCTGGTACGCGGCGACCTGCTCGCGCTGGCCCAGGCACGCAAGCTGAGCCGTGCCACCATGCGCAACATCCGGCAGAACCTGTTTTTCGCGTTCATCTACAACATCGCGGGCATCCCCATTGCCGCGGGCGTGCTGTACCCGGTCTTCGGTTTGCTGTTGAGCCCGATGGTCGCCGCCGCGGCGATGAGCTTCAGCTCGGTGTCGGTGATCGCGAACGCGCTGCGACTGCGCCGCGCCTCCCTTTAGAAGCGGGTATCGCACGCGACAGCGGTTGCAGGTCGCGTGCGATGCGCACTGCTGCACGGTTTGGTCGCGCATTGGTGTGCGCGTAGAATCCATGTTCCGATCTCGCAAGGGCAAATCATGGCCGACCTGTCGCAATTCCGGATTACCCGCAAATGGCCGCCGCGGAACCCGGACGCCATCCAGCTCTATTCGCTGAACACGCCGAATGGCGTCAAGGCCTCGATCATGCTGGAGGAAACGGGCCTGCCTTACGACGCGCACCTGGTGAGCTTCGAGAAGGGTGACCAGCACAGTCCCGAGTTCCTGTCGCTCAACCCGAACAACAAGATCCCCGCGATCATCGACCCGAACGGCCCCGGCGGAAAACCGCTGCCGCTGTTCGAGTCCGGTGCGATCCTGATGTACCTCGCCGAGAAGTCCGGCCGCTTCCTGCCGCAGGATCCGGCGCGGCGCTGGCACACGATCCAGTGGGTGATCTTCCAGGTCGCCGGAATCGGGCCCATGTTCGGCCAGCTCGGCTTCTTCCATCGCTTCAGCGGGCGCGAGTGGGAGGACAAGCGGCCGCGCGACCGTTACGCGGCCGAGTCGCGGCGGCTGCTCGGCGTCGTCGACCGGCACCTCGAAGGCCGCGAGTGGATGATGGACGACGAGTACACCATCGCCGACATCGCGATCTTTCCCCTCGTGCGCAACCTGATCCACTTCTACAAGGCGGGCGACCTCGTCGGTATCCAGGATTTCCGCAACGTGCTGCGGGCGCTGGACCGGTTTCTCGCGCGCCCGGCCGTGCAGAAAGGCCTGGCGATTCCGTCGGAGTCCTGAGGCGGCCGCCGGTCAGTCGGTCGGCAGGCTGATCGAGACGACGAGGCCCTCCGAGCCGGGGTTCTCCGGCGCGAGCCCGGCATTGGAGAGGTGGTAGAGCGCGAGCCCGAGTCGCCAGCCGCTGCGCATTTCGTAGGCGAGCTCCAGTCCCGACCGGAACTCCAGCGCCTGCCCGAGCCTGAGCTCGACGCTCTCCTCGAACCGGGCCAGGCCGAAGCTGGGGGTCACGACGACGCCGGAGGCGAAGCGGAAGTCGCGCTTGACCTCCGCGTATACGAAGCTGGCACCGTTCTCGGCGCGAGCGGCGCCGATGGCCGGCACGAGCTGCCACCGGCCCACGGGACGGTGCCGGTATTCGAGCCCGTACGTGGTCGGGTCGTCGACGTCGCGGTCGATGCCGAGCCGGCCGGCCGTCACGTTGACCAGGGGCGGCTGCAGCACCGCGCCGGCCAAAGCCGCCGGGGAGGCGGCCAGCATCACCAGGAACGTGGCGACGGCCGGCCAACGCCGGTCGACGAGCAGGCGGCGCACGGTAACGGCCCTCGATTCGCGAAGCTGCAGGGGATGCGGCCCAGGCCGCGGCCGCGCGGGGAAACCGGCGCGGCTTCATGAGTGTAGTAGGCGCGCGCATCGCTCGCGACCGATTCAGGGGCTGCAGCCTCGACCCCGCCTCAATGACGCGTTCGTCGCGAGCGATCCTCGCGCCCGGCGCATGGGCCGCGCATTCTGCGCGGCCCGCCGTCGTCATGGCGCGCGCTGCGCGCTCCCGGGGTTACGGGCGCGGCTCGACGCGCGTGCCGTCCTCGATCTCCTCGCCCGGATACAGGACGACCGGCACTCCCGGCCCGATCCCGGACAGCACCTCGGCGCTTTGCCCGTTGTCGCGACCGATCTCGACGGGCGTCTTCCGCGCGCGCCCGGATTCGATCCTGAACAACGCCCATTCTCCCTGGTCGCGAAAGAGTGCCGGAACGGGCACTTGCACCACGTCGTCGGCTTTCCAGATCACGATGGCCGCTTCCACGCGGTAGCCGTGCCCGAGCATCCTCCATTCCCCGGGAGGGCCCGTGAAGTCGACGATGACGTTCACCCGTTGCTCCTCGACCCCCAGCGCGGAGATCTTGCGGAACCCGTAGGGCTCGATCAGCCGCACGCGGCCGGCGAGCGGCTCCCGCAACCGGCTCCAGTCCTCGATGATCACCTCCGCGCCGGGCTCGACGAGCACCGCGTCGGTCGTCAGCATCTCCACGACGATCTCGAGGTCGTCCGGATCGCCGACGGACAGGATTTCCTCGCCCGCGGCGATGACGCCCGCGCTCTCGCGCGTGACTCGCAGCAGGCGCCCGGACACGGGGGTCAGCACGTTGACCGGTTCCCCGTTCGCATCCTGCGGTCGCGTCAGGCGGACGCGCGCCGCTTCGAGCTCCGCCTCGCGCATGCGCACGCTTTCGGCCGCCGTCGCGCGCGCGGCTTCCGCCGTGCGGAGCTGGAGCCGCGCCTGGTCCAGCGCCTCGGCCGACGCGAGATGGCGCTCGCGCAGCCTTTCCACGCGCTCGAGCTCGGTGCGCGCAAAACGTGCGGCGGCTTCGGCGCGCTCGAGCTCGGCGGTCGCCGCGGACAGCGCCGCTTCCGCGGCGCGGACCGCGGCTTGTGCCTCCGCTCGCTGGCGCGCGTCGAGGAAGGCGGGAGCGCCCGGGTGGATGCGCGCGACGACGTCGCCGGCCGCGACTTCCGCACCGGGCTTGAGGCGCACGCGTTCGAGTTGGCCGCTCACCGGCGCGTACACGATGTACTCGTCGCGCACCCGCGTGCGGCCTTCGTCCCGCACCGTCACCTGCATGGGCCCGCGCCAGGTCTGTCCGACGTCGATCGTCACCGGCGTCGGGCGAAACGCGAGCAGGAGGAGCAGGGCGAGCAGGATCGTCGCACCGGCCCAGAATGCGTTGCGGAAGGAAAGCTTCATGGCAACGCCCGGGACCCGCCGCACCCTTGCGGCGCGGCAGGCCTGGCAACGGGCGTCACGACTGTCGTGACGACGACGGGGCAGGCGCTAGTCACGGCTCTTCAGCACTCCCACGAGGTCCATCCGATCCAGTTGCCGGCGCACCAGCAGCGCCGACGCGGCGGTAACGACGATGATGACCGACGCCGCGTAGCCGAACGTGCCGGCATCGATCACGAACGGCAGGCGAAACAGCTCCGAGCTCACGGCCTGCGCGAGCGACCACGCGAGCCCGGCCCCCAGTGCCGCACCCAGCGGGAGGGCGGTGAGGGTGAGGAAGGCGATCTCCCCCAGCAGGATGTAAGATACCTCGCCGCGAGTGAATCCGAGCACCCGCAGGGAGGCCAGCTCCCGTTCCCGTTCCGCGAACGAGATGCGCACGGTGTTGTACACGACACCGACGGCGATGAGGGCGGCGAAGGCGGTGTAGGTCCAGATGGCCAGGCCGAGATTCTGGTCCATGTGCTCCGTGAAGTTTCGCTGCGCGAGCTGTTGCAGCATCACGCCCGCGACCGCGGGGCTCTCCTTCAGCTCGACGTAAAGCGCTTCGACCGCGTCGGGATCGACGAGCAGGTTGGCACCCGAGATCACCTCGCCTTCCTTGAGCAGGCGGTTCAAATCCTCGAGCAGCATGTTCGCCCCGGAACCGATGAAGGTAGTGGTCACCGAGGTGATCGGCACGTGCAGCGTCGGGCGGCGCCCCTCGGTCACGTCGATCTCGAGCACGTCACCCGCGCTCACGCGCAGCTTCTCCGCCAGGTCGCGCGACAGCACGAGCCCGCCCGGCGGCGGCACCACCGGCTTTCTCGCCGTGTCCACCATGCGCGAGAGCGTCGCGTCCAGCGGCTGCCCGGTGACGGCCGCACGCTCCACGTAATGCCCCGACCGCAGGCGCGCCTGCACGTGGCGATACGGCTCCGCGTACAGCACCCCGGGCTCGCGCAGGAGCTCGAAATACGCGGCGGTGGAGCGCGGCTCCACGAACGTGACCTGCACGTGGTAGCGGTTCGCGACGTTGAAGTAGACGCGGATCATCTCGCCTACCGCATCCACGAAGAACAGCGTGCCGACCAGGAGCGCGCCGGAAACGGCGATGCCGGCCACGGTGAACGCGGCGCGCCCGGGGAAGCGCACGATCTGCCGCAACACCATCCGCGTCTGCTGGTCGAGGAACGAGAGTCCGGTGATCGCGCTCCCGATCGCGCGCGAGTAATCGGGCGGAGCGGGCGGTGTCATGGCCGTGGCCGGCTCGAGCCGCGCGGCGCGGCGCACCGCGGCCGCGGCACCGCCGCCGACGGCCGCGGCGGTGACCAGCACGACGATCGCGAACACGCCCTTGTCCAGCCTGAACACGAACAGGGGGAAGTTGAAGTATTCCGTGTAGACGCCCGCGAGCAGTCGCCCCATCCACACGCCCAGCGCGAGCCCCAGCGCCAGACCGACGACGCCGATGACGGCGACGAGCTTGAGGTAGTGCACGACGACGTCGACGTCCCGGTAACCGAACGCCTTCATCAAGCCGATCTCGCTGCGTTCCGTCGCGATCAGGCGCGAGATCACGACGTTGACGAGAAACGCCGCGACGAGCAGGAAAATCGGCGGCAGGACGTTCGACATCGTCCGGAGCTGGTCGATTTCGCTGGAGACGAAGGCGTTGGAGATCTGGTCCTCGCGCCCGTACGCGCCGGCCGAGCCCCACGGCTCGAGCAGCCTGTCGAGGGCCGCGATCACGGCCGTGGCACTGGCGCCGCGCGTCAGCCTGACGACGGCTTCGTTGAAAGCGCCGTCCTGGTTGACCGCCTCCGAGAGTGCATCCCGTCCCATCCAGAGCACGCCGAACAGGCGCGGATCGGGCATGATCTGGCCCGGCGCGATGGCGTAAACGTGCTCCGGGGAGAGCGCGAAGCCGACCACGCGCACGTTCTCGCGCCCGCCATAGATGGTGGCGGGTATCGTGTCGCCGATCTCCAGGCCGTGGGCTTCGGCGAAGCCGCGCAGCACGAGCGCTTCGTCCCGGGCGCCTGGCCGCGGAAGGCGCCCGCGCACGACGTGCACCTGGTTGACCGAGGGTGCGCCGTAGTCCGGCAGCGACAGGACTTCGCCCGTCGCGGGCTCCGCCATCCCCGGCATGTCGAACAGCGCCGGCACGCGCACCCGCGTTTCGGCGAAGTGCACCCCGGGAATCGACCTGATCTCGTCGAGCAGCGAGTTCGGCGCGCGCACGACCGGTGCCCAGACGTCGGCGAAGCGGTAGCGGTCGTAGTAGGCACGCCGCGTTTCCTCGAGGGAGGACAGGAGCCCGGCCATGACGAGGTATACCGAGACGCCGCCGGCAATGACGAAGGCGATCGCCATCGCCTGGCCCTTCATCGCCCAGAGGTCGCGCAGGAGCTTGCGATCGAGCGCGCGCAGCGGCGGCATCCGGAAGAAGCTCACCAGGACAGCTCGCTCGGCAGCTTGCGGGTTTCGTTCATGCGCTCTTCGCGAACCTGTCCGTCCGAGAAGGTGATGACGCGGTTCGCCATGTCCGCGACCGCGGCGTTGTGCGTGATGAGGAGCGTCGTCGCGTGCAGCGTTTCGTTCACGTTCCTGATCGCCTCCAGCACGCGGACGCCGGTCGCCGAATCGAGCGCGCCGGTCGGCTCGTCGCAGAGGAGCACGGACGGCTGCTTCGCGATCGCCCGCGCAATGGCGACCCGCTGCTGCTCACCCCCGGAGAGCTGGGCCGGAAAATGATCGAGGCGCTGCTCGAGGCCCACGATCCGCAGCGCTTCCTCCGGCGCCATCGGGTTCTCGGCGATCTCGGTGACCAGCGCGACGTTCTCGCGCGCGGTCAGGCTCGCCATCAGGTTGTAGAACTGGAACACGAAGCCGACGTGCCGCCGCCGGTAGAGGGTGAGCTCGCGCTGGCTCGCCGTGGTGAGCTCCGTGTCGCGGAAGAACAGGCGGCCGCTCGTCGGCCGGTCGAGGCCGCCGAGGATGTTGAGCAGGGTGGACTTGCCGCTGCCGGACGCGCCGAGCAGCACGACGAGCTCCCGCTCCGGCAGCACGAGATCGACGCCGCGCAGGGCGTGCACGGCGCCGGGACCGCTGCCGTAGACCTTCGTCAGGCCCACGGTGCGAAAACAGGGTAAGGGTGTCGAGCTCGTCGCGGCGATCCCCATGCTGTTGCTCTCCTCGATTGGCATCCAGCATAACCGCGAAAACAGCAGGCATCCACGGCGTACCCGGTCGCGCGCACGCCCGGCAAGGCGCGACACGACCCTCGGCTATACTTGCAGGCGGATCATTCGCTGCCCGATCCGACGGGATCCACCGAGACAAGAGCCTCGAACGTGACCGGCACCGGTACGATCGTCACATTGTCCCCGCGTGACTACGATGCCGTCCTGTTCAATCTCGACGGCGTGCTCACGCGCACGGCCGACCTGCACGCTGCCGCGTGGAAACGCCTGTTCGACGAGTTTCTCGAGCAGCGCGCCACGCAACGAGGCGAAGCGTTCGTCCCGTTCGACGTGCAGGCCGACTATCTCCGTTACGTGGACGGCAAGCCGCGCGACGAGGGCCTGCGTTCGTTCCTCGAGTCGCGCGGCATCGCGCTGCCGGAGGGCGGTGCCGGCGAGGGCGCGGGTGACGTCACGGTTCGCTCGCTCGGCGACCTCAAGGATCGCTGGTTCAAAGAGGCTCTCGAGCGGCACGGCGTGGCCGCGTACGAGTCCGCGGCGGCGCTCGTCCGCGCACTGCGGGACGAGGCAGTGGCAACCGCGGTCGTTTCCACCAGCCTGAACGGCGAGCGCGTGCTGCAATCGACCGGGATCGGCGACCTTTTCGACGTGATCGTCGACGGCACCGACATCCGGCAGCTCGCCCTCGCGGGAAAGCCGGCGCCGGACGCCTACCTCGAGGCCGCACGCCGCCTGCGGGTGGAGCCTGCGAGGACCGTGGTGATCGAGGACACCCGCGCCGGGGTCGAGGCCGGACGGCGCGGCGGTTTCGGCCTGGTGATCGGTATCGACCGCCTGGGACAGTCCCAGGCGCTGCGCGAGGCCGGTGCCGACGTGGTGGTCACGGACCTCGAGCAGGTGCAGGTCGCGGCCGAGCCGCCGTCCGCCTGGTCGCTCGTGTACGAGGCATACGACGCGTCCAAAGAGCGGATGCGGGAAAGCCTGTGCGCCCTCGGCAACGGCTACTTCGCGACGCGCGGCGCGGCGCCGTGGTCGCGGGCGGACGGGTGCCATTACCCCGGTACCTATGTCGCCGGGCTGTACAACCGGCTCCAGACCGACATCGAGGGCCGGGTGGTCGAGAACGAAGACCTCGTGAACGTGCCGAACTGGCTCTGCTTCACGTTTCGGCCCGCGGGCGGAGAGTGGTTCGACGAACGCGACGTCACGCTGCTGTCGTACCGGCAGGAGCTCGACCTGCGGAGGGGCATGCTGTACCGCGGGCTGCGTTTCGAGGACGCGGCAGGCCGGCGCACCGCGCTCGAGGAGCGCCGGCTCGTCTCGATGGCCGACATGCACCTCGCCGCCCTGGAGCTCACCCTCACGCCGGAGAACTGGTCCGGGAAGCTGGAGGTGCGGACGGCGCTCGACGGCACCGTCGTGAATGCCGGTGCGGCGCTCTACGAGCCGTTCAACAATCGCCACCTGGTGCCGGTCGCGAGTGCCGTGGAAAGCGACGACGTCCTGTTCCTCGGCGTGCGCACTTCGCAATCGCGCGTGGAGGTGGCGCAGGCCGCCCGCACGCGCGTGTTCCGCGGCGGCCTCGCGGAGCGCACCTCGCGCCGCGCGCTCGAACGGCCTGGCCATGTGGCGCAGGAGCTCGCGGTGCAGGCGACAGAAGGAGAGCCGCTCGTATTCGAGAAGATACTCGCGATGTATACGTCGCGCGATCACGCGATCTCGGAGTGCGGTCTCGCCGCGCGCAAGGCGCTGGCGAGGGCGCCGTCGTTCGAGGCACTGGCGCGGCGGCACCTGCACGCCTGGCGGCATCTCTGGAGGCGCTTCGACGTGCACCTGCGGGCGGCGGACCCGCCGCGCTTCACGCTCAACGTCCCGATGCTCCTGCGCCTCCACATGCTTCACCTGCTGCAGACGGCCTCGCTCAACTCGATCGGGCTCGACATCGGCGTGCCCGCGCGCGGCTGGACCGGCGAGGCCTACCTCGGGCACATCTTCTGGGACGAGCTGTTCATCTTCCCCACGCTGAACTTCAGAACGCCGGAGATCACGCGCTCGCTGCTCATGTACCGTTACCGGCGGTTGCCCGAGGCGCGGGCGGCCGCGCGCGCCGCCGGGTACAGGGGAGCGATGTTTCCGTGGCAGAGCGGCAGCGACGGGCAGGAGGAGACCCAGGAGATGAACCTGAATCCCCGCTCCAGGCGCTGGATGAAGGACAACACCTGGTTGCAGCGGCACGTCGGCAGCGCCATTGCATGGAACGTGTGGCAGTACTTCCAGGTGACCCAGGACCACGAGTTCATGCAGTTCTACGGCGCGGAGCTCCTGCTGGAGATCGCGCGCTTCTGGTCGAGCCTCGCGTCCTTCGACGAGCAGAAAGGACGATACGTCATCCGCGGCGTGATGGGGCCGGACGAGTTCCACGATGCCTTGCCGGACGCGAAGGAGCCCGGCCTGGACAACAATGCGTACACCAACGTGATGGCCGTGTGGGTGCTCTGCCGGGCGCTCGAGGTTCTCGACCTGCTCCCGCCGGTCCGGAGCTCGGAGCTTACCCGCCAGCTCGGTCTCACGGAGGACGAGATCGAGCGCTGGATGGACGTCAGCCGGCGCATGTTCGTGCCGTTCCTGGACGGCGGGATCATCAGCCAGTTCGAGGGCTACGAAAAGCTGGCCGAGCTCGACTGGGAGGACTACCGGGTGCGGTACGGCAACATCCAGCGCCTGGACCTCATACTCGAAGCGGAGAACGACACGCCGAATCGCTACAAGGCCGGCAAACAGGCGGACGTGCTGATGCTGTTCTACCTGTTCTCGGCGGAGGAGCTCTCGGCGCTGTTCGCGCGCCTCGGGTACGACTACGACACGCGGGTCATTCCGGCTACGATCGACTATTACGACGCACGTTCGTCGCACGGATCGACGTTGTCCCGGGTGGTGCATGCCTGGGTCCTCGCGCGCTCCGACCGGCCGCGTGCGATGCGTTACTTCGCGGAGGCATTGCAGAGCGACGTGAACGACATCCAGGGAGGAACCACGGCGGAAGGCGTGCACCTGGGGGCCATGGCCGGTACGGTGGACCTCGTGCAACGCGTCTCGACCGGCATCGAGGCCGTCGGCGGCGTGCTGCGGCTGAATCCGAGGCTGCCGGCCGAGCTGGAGCGCCTCGACCTGCGCGTCCAGTATCGCGGCCAGACGCTCGACCTCCGGCTGACGCACGACGCCCTGACCGTGCGGAGCTGGCCGGCGCCCGCCGCCGCCATCACCCTCCAGGTCGGCAACGAGACCGCCACCGTCGAGCCGGGTGTCACCCGGCAGTTTCCGCTGGTGGCATGAACGACGGCCCGCTCGCGGCACCGGGCGCCCATGGCCTGCCGGCAGCCGACGTGCTGGCGGCGGTCGCGTCGGATCCCGATGCCGGCCTGACGACGGAGGAGGCGAGGCGGCGCCTCGCGAAGTACGGCCCCAACCGGCTGGTCACGGCGCCACCCGTCCCGGCATGGCGGCTGTTCCTGGGCCAGTTCCAGGACGTGCTCGTCGTGCTGCTGCTCGTCGCGACGGTGATCTCGGCGTCGCTGTGGCTGTACGAACGGGATTCCGCGCTGCCTTACGAGGCGATCGCGATACTCGCCATCGTGCTGTTCAACGCGATCATCGGCTTCGTGCAGCAATCGCGCGCGGAGGCGGCGCTCTCGGCATTGAAACGGATGACGGCCGCCCGGGCGAAGGTGATCCGCGACGGTGCCCCGGCGAACGTCCCGGCGGCCGAGCTGGTGCCGGGCGACATCGTGCTGGTCGAGGCGGGCGACACGGTGCCCGCGGACGGGCGCGTCATCGAGTCCACGGCGCTGCACGCGGCGGAAGCCGCGCTGACCGGCGAAAGTATCCCGGTCTCCAAGCACACGGAGCCGTTGCCGCCCGACGTCGTGCTCGGCGATCGCCGCAACATGGTCTTCAGCGGCACCAGCACGACCTACGGCCGCGGAAAGATCGTGGTCACGGCGACGGGCATGCAGACCGAGATGGGCCGCATCGCGAGCATGCTGGAGCAGGCACCGCCGGAACGCACACCGCTGCAGCACGAGCTCGCACGGGTCGGCCGGCTGCTCGGCATCGCGGTCGTGGCGATCGCGCTGGTCATCGTCGCTACGATCCTGCTGGTGTCGGACGTCAGGGGCTTTTCGGCGTTCTTCGACGTGCTCATCTTCGGTGTGGCGCTCGCCGTGGCCGCCGTGCCCGAGGGGCTGCCCGCGATCGTCACGGCCGTCCTCGCGCTCGGGGTACAGCGGATGGCCAAACGGAATGCCATCGTGCGTCACCTTTCCGCCGTGGAGACTCTCGGTTCCGCGAACGTCATTGCCTCGGACAAGACCGGCACGCTCACGAAGAACGAGATGACCGTGCGGGTCGTGGTGACCGCGAGCGGCCGGGTCGAGCTCGGCGGCACCGGGTATGCTCCCGAAGGCGAGGTGAGGGCCGCGGGATCGCCCGACGGTCGGATCGAGGAGCCGCTGCGCACCGAGCTCGAGCGGGCGCTCACCGCCGGGGATCGCGCCAACAACGCCGCGCTGCGGCAGCGGAACGGCCAGTGGGAGATCGAAGGCGATCCCACGGAGGGCGCCCTCCTCGTGGCCGCCCGCAAGGCGGGGCTCGCGCCCGACAGGCTCGACGCACGGTTCCGGCGGGTCGCCGAGATCCCGTTCTCCTCCGAGCGCAAGCGGATGAGCACCGTGCACGCGGACGAGGAGCAGGGCGGCCGCTTGCTGGCCTTCAGCAAGGGCGCGCCGGACGTGCTGCTCGGGCTGTGCTCGCACGAGCTCGCGGGCGGGCAGGAAGTGCCGCTCGACGATGCGCGGCGGCAGGAGATCCTGGCGCAGAACGAGGCGCTGGCGCGGGAAGCGCTGCGCACGCTCGGCGTGGCTTACCGGGAGTTGCCGGAGGACGCGCTGGCGGAAGGCGATGCGGGCGAGCGCATGGAGAAGAACCTCGTGTTCGCCGGCTTGGTCGGGATGATCGATCCGCCGCGGCCGGAAGCGCAGGAGGCCGTGCGCCTGGCGCGCACCGCCGGGGTCCGCTCGCTCCTGGTCACCGGCGATCACCCTTCCACCGCCGCCGTGATCGCGCGCGAGCTCGGCATCGGTGAGGATTCGCGGGTGGTCACGGGCGCCGAGCTCGAGAAGCTGTCCGACGAGGCGCTCGCCGACGTCGTCCGCGAGGTTTCCGTGTACGCGCGCGTGAACCCCGAGCACAAGCTCCGCATCGTCCGGGCTTTGCAGCAGCAGGACGCGATCGTCGCGATGACCGGCGACGGGGTCAACGATGCGCCGGCGCTCAAGACCGCCGACATCGGGGTGGCCATGGGGATCACCGGTACCGACGTGTCGAAGAACGCCGCCGATATCGTCCTGACGGACGACAACTTCGCTTCCATCGTCGCGGCCGTCGAGGAAGGCCGGGCGATCTTCGCCAACATCCGCAAGTTCCTGCGCTACCTGCTGTCGTCGAACGTGGGCGAAGTGCTGACGATGTTCTTCGGCGTGCTGCTCGCGGATTTCATCGGCCTCGCGGCTGCCGGCGACGGCGTCGCCCTGCCGCTGCTCGCCACCCAGATCCTGTGGATCAACCTGGTGACCGACGGCGCGCCCGCCCTCGCACTGGGCGTGGACCCGGCCGACCCGGGCGTGATGCGGCGCCCGCCGCGCGCGCGCAACGAGGGCGTCATCACCAACCGGATGTGGCGCGGTATCGTGTTCGTCGGCGCGATCTTCGCCACCGGCACGCTGCTCGTGATCGACGCGAGCCTGCCGGGCGGGCTGATCGAGGGATCGGGCGACCTGCGTTATGCCCAGACGATGGCGTTCACCACCATCGTCATGTTCTCGTTGTTCAACGTCTTCAACGCGCGCTCGGACGTGCAGACCGCCTTCCGGGGCCTGTTCACGAACCGCTGGCTGTGGGGCTCGCTGCTCCTCGCCTTCGTCCTGCAGCTCGCCGTAGTCTACGTCCCCTTCCTCCAGGAGGCCTTCTCGACGTCCCCGCTCTCGGTCGGCGACTGGCTCGTCTGCACCGCCGTCGGCAGCTCGGTGCTGTGGCTGCGGGAGCTCGGCAAGCTGGCAGCCAGGCACGCCGGCAAGGGCCGCACGGCCGTCGTCCCCGGTTGCGCTTGTCTATAATCCGGTCGGGGCGAGCTGGATCATGCGTCGAAAGGGGAATGATCATGGCTCGCCAGGCTGCCGTCCGGATTGTCACCCGTGCAGGGTCCACGATTGTCCACGCCGTCCTGCTGACGGCTTTTTTGTACGCGCTCGAAGGGGCCTCCGGGCTGGTCCCCCGGGCCGGCGCACAGCAGGAGCCCGTCGAGCAGATCATCGTCACGGCGACGAAACGCGAGGCAACCGTCCAGGAAGTCCCGTTCTCGATCAACGTGCAGTCGGAGGAGGACATCCAGCGCTCCGGCGCCGTTGACCTCGAGCAGCTTTCCCGCAACATCGCGGGGCTCACCATCCAGAACCTGGGGCCCGGGCAGAGCCAGGTCGCGATCCGGGGCGTCTCCGCGGGCCAGATCGTGCGCGACCAGCCGGGGGTGAAGGAGCAGGTCGGGATCTACCTCGACGAGACGGTCATCTCGCTGTCGCTGTTCACGCCGGACATCGACCTGTACGACCTCGCCCGGCTGGAGACGCTGCGCGGTCCGCAGGGCACGCTGTTCGGTTCCGGCTCCGTCGGCGGCACGATCCGGTACATCACGAATCAGCCGTTGCTGGACGAGTTCGAGGCGTCGGTCGAGGCGAACCTGAACACGATGACGGACGGCGAGGTCGGCGGGCACCTCAAGGGCATGGTGAACCTGCCGCTGGCCGAGGGCGTCGTCGCGCTGCGCGCGGTCGGCTACGACACGGAATACGGCGGGTTCATCGACGCCCTGGGGGAGGGCGGCACCCGCATCGAGGACGTGAACAGCGGATCGCGCCGCGGCGGCCGGCTCACGCTGGCGTGGCAGGCCACCGACTCCATCCTGGTCACGCCGAGAATCCTCTACCAGCAGATCGACATGGACGGCTTCAACCGGCAGGAGGTCTACAACCTGTTCGCGAATCCGTTCACGACGACCCGCCCGGCGATCCAGCTCGGCGAGCGCGAGCAGTACCTGCTGCTGCGCGAAGGCTACGAGGACGACCTGCTGATCGCCGATGCGACGATCAACGCCTCCTTCGACCTCTTCGACGTCACGTTCACGACCAGCTACACCGAGCGGGACATCCTCGTCAGCCGGGACGCCAGCGCGCTCACCGGCAGCGTGTCCGTCGACTTCGGCTTCCCGGACGAGGGCGTGCTGCTGCCGTCCAACCTGCGCGACACGACGGATTTCGAGCAGGTCACGGGCGAGCTGCGCTTCAGCTCGAACACGGAAGGCGCGTGGCAGTGGCTCTTCGGCATCTTCTACGCGGACAACTCGCGCGACTACGCCCAGCGCCTGCCGACGCCGGGCTACGACGCCTTCCTCGACGCCACGCTGGGCCCCGGGACGGCGGAGTCGTTCCGGAACGGGTTTCCCACCGATTCACCGTACAACGCCGACCTGCCCTACGACCTGCAGCAGGTCGCCGTCTTCGGCGAGGTGAGCTACGACGTCACCGACCGCTTCACCCTCACCGTCGGCGGCCGTTTCTACGACTACGACGAGGAAAGGACGATTCGGCAGGGCGGTATCTTCTCCAGCCTCGCGGACCAGTTCGACGAGACCTCGGCTGACGGCTTCACGCCGCGGATCATGGCGAGCTACGACCTCAACGACAGCGTCACGTTCAATGCGCAGGCGTCCCAGGGCTTCCGGCTCGGCGGCGTCAACGACCCGATCAACCTGCCTTTGTGCACGCCCGAGGACGAGGAGATCTTCGGCGGCTTCCAGAGCTACGAAGACGAGACGTTGTGGAACTACGAGATCGGCGTGAAATCGACGTTCGCGAACGGCGTCAGCCTGAACGCGGCGGCGTTCTATTCCGACATCGAGGACCTGCAGGTGACGCTGGACGCGGGCTCCTGCTCCTCGCGCATCTCGTTCAACGTGCCGGACGCGCACACGGCGGGCGTCGAGCTCGAGCTGGGCTTCGCACCGATCGAAGGTCTCGACCTCTCGTTTGCGGGCAGCTTCGTCGAGGCCGAGTTCGACTCGACGGTGATTGCGCCGAGCACGGGCGAAGTGCTGGGCGGGATCGAGGACGGCAACCGGCTCGCCTCGGTGCCGGAAACCCAGTTCTCCGCCGTGGGCACGTACTACTTCCCGCTGGCGTGGGCGCCGGCCGATTCCGAGGCCTTCGTCTCGGCGACGTTCCAGCATGTGGGCGACCGGATCACCCAGCCGGGCGACCAGGTGCCGGGCGCCGGCGTGTTCGTGTCGGAGCTGCCTTTCGGGGGAGCGACCGGGCAAGAGGTGACGGAGGTGGATCTCGAGCTCGACGCCTACGAGCTCTTCAACCTGAGCTTCGGCCTGGCCGCCGAGACCTGGGAGGCCGCGCTCTACGTCAACAACGTGTTCGACGAGAATGCCAACCTCTCGTTCGACCGCGAGCGCGGGGGACGCGCGCGCCTGGGCTTCCGCACGAACCAGCCCCGCACCTACGGCGTCACCTTCCGGCTGCGCTACTGATCC
>DATGQE010000079.1:0-2913 GCA_035304345.1 Woeseiaceae bacterium
CCCTCGGAGATGCAGTCCGTCGCGACGAGGACGCGCGGCTCGTGCTCGGCCAGCGCCTCGATGCGCCGGACGCGCTCCTCGGTGGCGAACTCGCCCGTCACGACCTCGACCGTCGTATCGCGGAGGTGCTTCTCCAGGTGCTCCTTCACGTAGTGCGCGGTGGCGACGTAGCGGCAGAAGACGACGGGCGCGAACCCGTCCTTCACGAGCGTGGCCACGTGATCCAGCAGCAGCGCGAGCTTCGGGTCGCCGCTCGCGCCCGCGAGCCGCTGCGCTTCCGCGACGAGCCGCTCGAGCCGGGGGTCGCCGGTGTCCGCGCCGGGCTCGACGTCGTCCTCGGGCAGGTCATCCACGGTGCCGTCGAACACGCGTTCGGCGAGCGTCTCGTCCGGCTCGCCGTCGAGCCCCATGCGCGTGCGCAGGGCCTGCGCGGCGGCCGCGGGGCTGCTGGAGACGCAGCGCATGAGCGCGAGCGTGCCCCAGAACGTGAGGCGCTGGCGCCGCTCGTCGGTGCCGGCGGCGCGGGTCACGTCGGCGCAGTAGCCGAGGACCTTCTCGAAGAAGGCCTGCCAGGGACCGGTCAGCCGGTAGGTCAGCTCGGCGACCTCGCGGCGCGGGAAGATGCTGGTGTCCATCCACTCGTCGATGTCCACACGGCGCCGCTGCACGAAGTGGCCGGCGAGCCGCTCGCGCACGCGGCTGCGCTCCGGCTCGTCCAGGTCGCGGAGGCGCTCGAACTCCGGGTCGAGCAGGCCGAGCAGCCGGTAGAACGCGTCCTCGTGGCCGCTGTGCGGCGTGGCGGTGAGGAGCACGATGTGCCGGTCGCGCTTCTCGGAAAGCGCCCGCAGGAGCTCGTAGCGGAGGTGCCGGCCGGCGCCGGGGTTCGTGCACGTGTGCGCCTCGTCCACGATCACCATGGCGGGGCAGGCGCGCACGAAGTCGTAGCGGTGCCGCTCGCTCTTGATGTAGTCCAGGCTGACGACCGTGAACGGGTGCACCGTGAAGATGGACTCGTTGACCGGCAGGCCGCGCTCGAGGCGGGCCGCGCTGCTGGCGGTGACGGCCGTGGCCTTGATGTGGAAACGCTCGTCCAGCTCGCGGATCCATTGGTCCACCAGGTGGGGCGGACACAGGACGGAGAAGCCGGAGATCTCGCCACGGTCGTACAGCTCGCGCGCGATCAGGCCGGCTTCGATCGTCTTGCCGATGCCGACATCGTCCGCGATCAGAAGCCGCACGGTCTCATGGCGCAGCGCCATGAGCAGCGGCACGAGCTGGTAGGCGCGCGGCTCGAAGGCGAGGTTGCCGAACGAGCGGAACGGGCCGGCGCCGCGGCGGAGCGACAGCAGCAGCGCGTCGCGCAGCAGCAGCATGGCCTCCTGGCCGGCCTGCGGCTCGATCGGCGGATCGTCGAACGTTGCCGGCCGGACGTCCGGCTCGATGCCCAGATGCAGGAGCGCGCCGTCCTCTTCCGAGCCGGTGAGTGGGCGCAGGCGCAGGATCTGTGGCGTGCTGCCGGGCAGCACGATCCAGTCGCGGCCGCGGGCCCGCACGAGCGCGCCGGGCGAGTACTGTACGGTGCTCACTCGATCACCTCTGGAAGCCGAGGAGTCTGCCGAGCCGGATGAACGTCTGCGGCCAGGTCGACTCGTCCGCGGCGAACCGGACGAAGGTGTAGCCGCGCTCCTCCCACTCGTGCTGGAGCTCGGGCGGCGTGTCGGGCAGCGCGATGGCTACCAGGTCGTCCGTCCACTGGAGCACCGCCGTCTCCCCGACGGCGGAACGGACGGGCGGCTGCGCGCCGTGCAGCTCGCGTGCGAACGCAGCGCGCCAGCGGGCTTCCCAACCGTCCTCGTCCGCCGGCTGGTCCTCGATATCCAGCTCCTCCGGCTCCTGGTCGAGCAGCCGGGTCTGGACGCGGGCGAGCCGGACGAGGATCTCGCGCGCGGCGCGGTCGCGGCGGTCGATGATCGCGTGGTCGGGCTGGTTGTAGTACGAGAGCAGGCAGCGGTAGCAGCCGGCGATGCACGCGTTCTCGTCCGCGTCCTCGAGGTCCTCGGGATCCGGCACATCGTGCGGCGGGTTCGGCACGTCGAGGTGCATGATCTGGAGCGCGGCGCGCGCGACGCGGGAGAGCGCGTCCGGCTCGTGGACCAGACGCGTGAGCACGCCGGCGCCGCCCTCGGCGGCCTCGTAGAGCAGGAGCCCGCGGCGCTCGTTCGCCTCCGGCAGCGGCTCGGCCAGGATCTCGCCCTCTTCGAGCTGGTAGACGGCCTCGATGCCGCGGGTGAGCGCGTGCTGGATCGTGGCGAGCGTCTGCTCCTCGACCGGTGTGGCGGGCATCACGTGCAGCGCGTTCTTCTGGTCCTGCACGTACGGGACGATCCGCTGCGGCGGCGTGCGGTCCGGGTCCTGCTGCTCGCTGCCGCCGTCGTCATCCTCGGTCTTCGCCCAGTAGCCGGTGCGCGGGTTGATGTTGTAGCCGTAGACGTTCCGGTCCTTGCGGCGGCGCAGCCCTTTGTTGATCCGGGTCACCGTGGCGCCGGGGCCGTAGCGCAGCGTCAGGATGTCGCCGGCCTCATCGGCGGCGCGGACCGTGCGCGCGTCCGGCCGCCCCCGGCGGACCGCCCATTCGAAAACCGTCTGGAGCTCGAAACCCTGCCGCTGGCGCTCCTCGTCGTTCGCGGTAATGCGGATGGCGGGGTACGTGTCGACGTTCTGGATGCGGTACAGGTTGTTGATGACCTGGGCGCCATCGAGCGGCTGGCCGCACGCGTGGCAGCCGTTGCGGTCGTCCCTGAAGTGCGCCGCGCCGCAGTGCCTACACACACGTGCGGAGCGCGTCGCGAGCTGCGGCGTGGCCGTCGCATCACTGGAGCCGGAGACCGCGAGCCGTGCGGCGACGACGCGGTA
>DATGQE010000080.1:0-8925 GCA_035304345.1 Woeseiaceae bacterium
AGCTGAAGCGCGCGGGCCGCGGCGGGATCTCGCCCGAGGACGTCGACAGCCGGATCCGGGCCGCCGTCGCCGCGGCGGAGGCCTCGGCCGCGGAGCGGATCCGGGAGCTCGAGGAGCGGATCGGCGGCGCACTGCTGCTGCTCGAGTCCGCGGCGGCCGCCCTGCGCAACGGATCGAAGCTGAAGGCCTCGGTCGCTTCCTCCATTCCGAGCGCAAAACCGGAAGCGCGGGAGAGCCGCGCGCCGGGGCCGAGGCCTCGGCGAGGGCCCCGGCAGCCGGCCTCGCCGCGCGATCGAGACCAGGGCGATACGCAGGTCGGCGGCACGCCGCAGCGCATGCTGGACGCGATGGCGCTCCTGGAGCGCCTCGGTATCAGCGAGCCCACGCGTGAGAACGTCTCCGGCTTCTGCACGATCTCCGCGAACACCGGGACGTTCCGCACCTACCTCAGCCAGCTTCGCCGCGCGGGCCTGATCGAGGACGTGCCGGGCATGCGCGTGCGCCTGACCGACGCAGGACGCGCCGCGGCCGCTCCGCCGCCGTCGATCCCGTCGCTCGAGGACCTTCACCGCATCTGGTTCGCCAAGCTGGGCGGCACGCCCGCGCGCATGCTCGAGGAGATCATCGCCTGCTACCCGGAGCCGGTGAGCCGCGAGAAGCTCGCGGGCGCGATCGGGATCAGCCACGACACGGGCACCTTCCGCGCGTACCTGAGCCAGCTGCGGCGACCGGGGCTGATCCGCGACATCGACCGCGGCGGCGACGTCGTCGCGACGGAGCTGCTGTTCCCGGAGGGACTCTGAGATGACGACCGATACGAAGGACGCCGCCCCGCGCGAGCGGCAGGGAGAGGAGGCGTAGATGCGGGATCTCGCCGAGCGAGCCATCGCCGCGTGCCGAGACTACGACCGCTGGGCGAGCGAGGTCTCGCGTCTGACGGAGGCCATCCGCGAGACGGAGTGCCCGCACGAGGCCCCGGCCGAGCAGGAGACGCACTTTCGCGGCTACCCATCGTGCTTCAAGGAGGCCGCGCAGAAGGAGGTCCCGGAGATCCTCAGCCGGCCCGAGCATGGCTTGCGCCGCATCACGCTCGACGAGATCGAGCGCGAAGTGAAGGACTGCCCGGCGTGCTCGCGGCTTGTGCAGCTCATCCGCGATCGACGGCACGCGCGCCGCATGCTCGGGGCAGCGAAGCGCCGCGTGCGGGCGCTCGGCAAACGAGCCGCGGCCGAGGAGGCTTGATGGGATCGTTCCGCTGGCGTCTCGGGCGCTTCGGCTGGGCGTGGCCGCGTACCACGCCGCACGCACCCTGGACGCGCATCGCGTGGCGGCTGTGGTGGCTGCGGCGCGAACGGCAGGAAGATGAAGTGTAGATGCGGGACCTCGCCGAGCGCGCGGTCGCTGCGATCGTGTGGGTGATCCTCAAGCTCAGGGAGGTGATTGTTATGACGACCGACGACCTCGACCGCTTCTTCACCTACCATCCGCCGACGCCGGACCAGATCCCGCGTTACGAGGAGCTGCGCGCGGCGGCCCGGACGTTCGCGGAGGTAATCCTGCGTGTGACGCCGGCCAGCGCGGACCAGACGGCCGCGATCCGCAAAGTGCGTGAGGCGGTCATGACCGCGAACGCGGCCATCGCATGCGAGCCATGATCGATCCGTCCGCGATCACCGATCGGTTGGTCGAGCGCGCCATGATCCTCGCGCGCGGCGATGTCGCGGACACCGTCCGCTGGCTCGAGCAGCTGGGCTGCACGGTGATCCGCCAGACCGACGACGACGCGGCGGTGCGCGGCACCAGCGGCATCATGGTCGGCATGTCCCGCGGCACGGACCCGGTGAACGCGGCCGTGACGCTCGCGTTCGCGCTGATCGGCGAGCCGTGGCCGTTCGTCACGCCGGAGCTGCTCAAACGCGTGAACAAGGCGTGGCGCGATGAGGCGCGCGCACGGAAGGAGAAAGCGCATGCATGAGATCGACCTCGACCTGGTCCGCGAGGGCGTCGGCCTGGTTCGCCGGCTCGCCGACGGTCACGGCCAAGTCGCGCGCGACCTCGAGCGCTCGACGGACGAGCTGCTCTCGGCCGAGGAGCGCGCCCAGCGCGTCGACGAGGCGCGCCGCGCTGCCGACGTCCTCGCCGCGGTCGCCGACGCGGCCGAGGCCTACGCGCGCGCGATGGCGGCCGTCTCCGGCTCCGGCGGCGTCGCCATGGCCGTCGTGCAGTCGGCGGGGTCCGGGAAGACGTTCGCCCTGCCGCGGGAGCGCGATCGATGAGCACCACGACAGACGACGCACGGCCGGTGCTCGAGTACCAGGACACGTGGACCTGCATCGCGTGCGGGCATGAGCTCGATGGGCGCGCCGTTACCGTGCAGCTCCATGCCGACTGCGCGGTCGGCCTGTACAACCCGCCCGCGCGAAGCGGGTCCGGCCGCTACTGCTGGACGCCGTACGGCGAGGTCGCAGCCGAGATCTGGAGCCCGGACGGCGAGTCGATCGCGCTCGTGAACGCCTCGGCCGACGCGCGGCTCCGCAGCCTCGAGGCGGACGCCAAGCACCGCGAACGCGTCGGCGCCGACGTCGCCGACCAGGAGGCACGCCGACTCCGTATGACGCGCCCCCAGACGCTGGTGTGGGCCCAGCGTATCGTCGACGCCCTGAACGCCGCGGAGGGCCGGGGCTGAGCATGGCGACGATGTGTCGAGGCGACCACGAAGTGGTGGAGGCTGTGCGTGGCACGCTCGAGTGATCTGGCGAAGGTGGTGGCCGACACCCGTCTCTCGGCCGAGGCACGAATCGCGGTGTTGTTCGTCGCGACGAAGGGCCGGGGACCGCACGAGATCTCGTTCACGGAGTGGTCCATCCTGCTCAACCAGGCGTCCGAGAAGCGGGTGCGGACCGCCCTCCGTATGGCCGTCCACACGGGATGGCTCGAGCGCATCCCGGGCGGCCGCGGACACGCCGACTCGTACGCGGTTAGGGTGCCCGCTACGGACACCCTAAAGGCGGATAGGGTGCCCGCAGAGGACAAGCTAAGCACGGATAGCCTGCCCGCAGAGGGCAACCTAAATCCGGATAGCCTGCCCCAGGGAGGCACCCTATCGGATAGCCTGCCCGTAGCGGGCACCCTAAAGGATAGCCTGCCCACAGAGGGCACCCTAAACGCCCTCACGCGTGTGGATGCTAGAACTGCAGTAGAAGTAGTAGACGAAGTCGAAGATGACCCCCCTGTAGTCCCCCCTACGCTCGCACCACGGGCGGAGGCGGCGATCGAGCAGCACGCGGAGCTGCTCCGCGGCTGCCGCGGCGCCCTGCGTGACTACCTCGCGAGTCGCGTATCTCCGCGCCGGCAATACGCTTACGTGCAGACCGT
The DNA here is from genome assembly GCA_035304345.1 of Woeseiaceae bacterium. Taxonomy (GTDB): domain Bacteria; phylum Pseudomonadota; class Gammaproteobacteria; order Steroidobacterales; family Woeseiaceae; genus IDS-8. Next base: position 3,376 of record DATGQE010000080.1, read on the forward strand.
CGCGGCGTGGCTCCAGGCGGACACCGCCAGCCCGTTCTACGGGACGCCAGCCGGAGGCTTGCCGCCGCCCGAACGCACGAAGGTGCTCGCGACAGCGCTCAACGAGCTCGCCGCGGCCGAAGAGGAGAAGATGTCGAGACCCGTAGGCGACGTCGGCAACCTGCGGACCAAGATCAGGATCCTGCTGAGGGACTGGACACATGAGCCACGACACAACGGCGGCAGCCGAGATCACGGTCGAGGAGCTCCAGCGCAAGGCGGCCGAGGCTCGAGCACGGGCGGCGAGTACGACCACCTCGGGTGAGCGCCGGCGCTACGTCATGGACGCGCCGGAAGTGCCCACTGAGGAGAAGACGTGCCCGGCGTGCCAGCTCAAGTACGAGGTGGTCAAGCTGCCGAGCGGGAACGTCATCCCGGCCACGTGCCCACGTTGCCTGCCGGTCGCGACACTGCGCCCCGACGTCCAGGGCAGCGACGAACCGGGCGGCTACCGCGGCTCGATCCTGGAGGACCTGGACCGCGCCGGCGTCAACGTCCCGAAGTACAAGGCCGCCACGCTCGAGACGTTCGACCCGGATCCGGACGCGCACGTCCTGGAGCTCGCGGACCAGTACATCGAGGCCTGGCGCGCCAGCATGAACGACCGCTGGCCGGCGCGCGACTGGATGTATCTCTACGGCGCCGGATCGACGATCGACCGCGGGCGTGCCGTCCCCGGAGGCAAGGGCAACGGCAAGACCTTCCTCGCGATCGCGATCGCCCGGGGGCTGATCCAGGAGGGCCTGCTCGATCCGCGACGGTTCAGGTTCGCGACCGCCGAGACGATCCTGCTCGAGTCGGAGGCGACGTTCCGAAGCAACAGCGAGGACAGCGAGATCCGGCTGCTCTCGCGTTACGCCAGCTACGACCTGCTGATCATCGACGACCTGGGCGTGCGCCTGCCTTCGCCGCATGCGATCCGGCTGTTCGACGAGCTCACGAAACGACGCGAGGCGAAGGGCACGATCTGGACCAGCAACCTCTCGGTGAGGGTGATCGCGCAGCAGGCGCCCGAGCTCGAGCGGATCACGAGCCGGATCGCCGGCGAGTGCGGAGACGGCGGCCGCTACATCCTCGAGTTCCGTGGGCCCGATCGTCGCCTCGCCCGCAGCCGCCGGCAGCCGGCCGCGGCCGGAAACGGAGCCGTGCCATGCGCATGATCGCGCCGCGCACCGGAGCGCACGAGATCACGCTGGCCGAGGATCAGCTCGAGTACTCGCCGCTGGTCGTCGCGCTTTACTACGACCACGAGCAGAAGTCCGCGCTGCTGCTCTCGCGCTGGACGTTCACGCCCGAGGAGCGGGCCGCGATCGCGGCCGGCGAGGACCTGTACCTCGGTGTGCTGACGCACGGGCAGCCGTTCCAGCCTATCTCGCTCGCCGTGGGCCCGGAGGCCTTCGAGCAGCGCGTCCAGGAGGGCGCGCTCGAGAAGGTCCATGGGCAGTCGTAACCCCTTCAACCCTGCGAGGAAGCATGCCACGCACCACGATTCCGAAGGACCAGCGCAAGGCCGCGCGCCGCATCGCCCGGCTCGTCGAGCAGCTCAACGAGGCGATCGCGGAAGCCGCGGAGCTGAACGTCGAGACGAGCGTCGACGTCGATCTCTGGGATCCGGCGAACCCGGATCTGGAACCGGCGAGCACCGATCCCGCGGCGCCCGTACCAATCCGGCACCCGATCCTGCGCGCGACCGTGCGCACGGTGGCCACACTGGCGTCGGTCTGAACCGTCTCGCTGGACAGCCACGCGCGCCGGAGATAGCTTCCGTGACGACACCTGCAGCAGGCGAGAGAGCCCTCGACCGCGCACAAGCACGCGCGGCCTCGGGGGCTCTCTGCGTTTCCAGGAGCCGCATGTACCGAGCGATGCCCGACGGCAGACCAGCCAGGAAACGACCCGTGCAGCTCTGCCGCGCGGGCCGCGCGAAGTGCCCCGGCTGCCACCGCCACCTCGCCGGCGTCCAGGTCGAGGCCGGCTCGACCGTGGCGCGCTGCACGTGCGGCCAGCATGCCTACGTGGCCGACGTCGGCCAGGGGATCTGGGTCGTGCTCGCGCTCGAGCCGCCCGAGGCGCAGCGCTACGCGGCCGACCGACGCATGGTCTGGCTGGTGCTCGACGAGCTGGGCGCGCTCGATCGCGTGATGGCCGCGAAGGCGGACTGATACCCCATGGATCTGGCGACCGCTCATAGAGTCCATGCATGTCCCGCGCGGGACTGCAGCTACCGCGGCAGAACGCCGCGGAGCGTCGCGAACATCGACAACGGGTTGACGCTCTGCACCGCATGCCATCGCAGCGAGCATGGATGAAGACCTCGAGCGGAAGATCTGCGGCGCACGGACCAAGGCAGACGGGACGATCTGCCAGAACCCGGCCGGAAAAGGCACGGACCACCCCGGGCAGGGCAGATGCCATCTCCATGGCGGCGCGACGCCGATCAAGCACGGCCGCTACAGCAAGATCAAGCGCGAGGCCCTGCGCGACCTCATCGCCGAGTACGAGCAGGACCCGGACCCGCTCAACCTGCTGCCCGAGCTCGCGACCGCCCGCGCGCTGCTGCAGGACTTCCTGGACCGCAACGAAGCGCGCGCCGAGCAGGAAGGCGGGGCGGCCGAGCTCGACGTCAGCGCCGCGTCCCGGCTGCTCACGGACATCGCGAGCATCGTCGCGCGGATCGAGCGGATCCGGAGCGCGAACGCGATCTCGAGGCCAGAGCTGTACCGGATCATGGGCGAGATGGGCCGCGTCGTCGAGCGCTGGATCGCCGACGAGACGCTCGACAGCGAAGAGAAGCTCAGCCGGATCAAAGACGGCTGGCTCGCGATCAAGGTGTGAGGCCGTGGGCACGCTCAGCGACGTATTCGAGCAGCTCGAGCAGGAGACGTTCGGCCGGCCGTGGATGATCCGCCGGGCGCTCGGCCAGGCTGCCCAGGCGATCGAGCACACCCGTGGCGCACGGAGCGTGGCGAAGCGCAGCGCGGCCGAGCGGCGGCCGTACGCAACCGACCCGTGGGCCTACTTCCGCGACGTCCTCGGCTACCGGCTCACCGAGCAGCAGGACCAGGTCCTCGAGCTGATCATGCGCTACGACCGGGTCCTCGTACCGAGCGGCACGGACCTCGGCAAGACGTTCCTCCTGGGCGGGGTCGCCATCTGGTTCTTCGATGCCGTCGCCGCGTTGCCCAACGAGGAGCTCGACCTCGAGGAGCAGGGCGCGCAGATCCTGCTGCCCGGTGTCGACGAGAAGGCGGTCTTCAGCACGCTGTACCAGGCGATGCTCGAGCACGCGGACCGTGCCGAGCGCCGCGGCTACATCATGCCCGGCCGGCGCAGCGAGAACAGCGTGCTGTGGCGTGTGCGGCCGCGCTGGTTCGTTGAGGTCCTCACCCCGCCCAGGAGAATCGGGCAGCAGGTCTCGCACGCCGCCTCGGGCCGGCACCACCGCAACCAGGTCGCCTTGATCGAGGAAGGTCAGGGCGTGCCGGAGGCGCTCTGGAAGGCGGCCGAGGGCGCGTGCTCGAGCCCCGGCAACAAGATCATCTCGCCGTTCAACCCGACCGAGCCGCTCGGTCCCGCGTACGACCGGGCGCGCAGCGGCTCCTGGAAGGTGCACCACCTCTCGGCGCTCGAACACCCCAACGTGCGGGCCCGGTCGCACGTGATCTCGCAGGCGGTGGACTTCCGGGTGATCGATGCGCGGGTCCGCAACGAGTGCCAGGACCGCGGCCCGTACCCCGAGGTGCAGCCGGATCCCGAGTTCCAGGACTTCGTCTACGCCGTGCCGCCGCTCGACGCCGAAGAGCGCGGGCCCCGCGAGGACGGGTTCCCCGGCCACCCCGACGCGCCGCTCCGCGTCTACCGGCCATCGCCGTCGTTCGTCGCGCAGGTGCTGGGCGACTGGCCGAACGTGACCGAGTCGGGGCTGTTCAAGCCCGCGACGTGGGATGCGGCGGTCGAGAGGTGGCGCCAGGGCCGCGACCCGATCGATCCGCCCGACCGGGTCGGTGTTGACCCGGCGCGCGAGGGCAGCGACGACACGTGCGCGGCGCCGGCGTGGGGCGACACGGCCGACGCGCTGCTCACGCGGTTCCTCGAGCTCCAGAAGAGCGCGGCGACGAACGGCGGCCGCGCGAAGATCGACGAGCTGCGGGCGACGAGTCGCGCGCGCATCGGCACGATCCGCGTGCTCCGGAAGGGCGATGGCGTCGACGTCGCCGAGCAGCTCGTGAGCATCTGGGGCGACGTCCCCTACAACGTCGACGACACGGGCGTCGGGAGCTCGCCGCTCGATCATCTGCGCCGCGTGCTCGAGCTGGACGCCGTCGGCGTGACGTTCTCGTCAACGCCGCCGGAGCCGCTGCCGGGCATGCCGTGGTGCGAGGACATGCGGACCTGGCTGTACGTGATGTTCGCGCGGCTGGTGGACTACGGCCTCGCCGACGTGCCGGACGATCCGCTGCTGCGCCAGGAGGTCATGGCGCACGAGCTCCGCTGGAAGACGCGCAGCGTCGAGGTGTTCGATCCGGCGACGAAGCGGCGCGTGCGGAAGCGGGTGCCGAGCCTGAAGCTCGAGGACAAAGACAGCGTGAAGGGGAAGATCGGCCGGAGCCCGGACCGCGCCGACGCGGCGGTGCTCTCGGTCTACGGCGCGCCGGCGAAGCGCGTGCTCGCGGTGGCGGCCGCGGGCGTAACCCGGGCCTCGCCGTGGCGCGGCCGGTGAGCGCGGAGGGCTGGCCCGGTCCGACAGCCACCGGGGTGCCGGTCGGGGTTCATGCCCCCGGCTGCCGGGTTCGATCCCCGGCCTCCACCTGAGCGATTCCGAGCGGAATGGGGGGGCGACATGCACGAGCGTTCGCGGCAGGAAGGGCCCAGCGACAGCGCACCCAAGAAACCGCGGACCGTCCTGTACGGCCGAAGCGGCGGACGCATGTTCTCGCCACGCCGGCTGACGCTCGGCGGCCGAACGTACGAGGCCGATGCGGACGGCAAGGTCTACAGCGTCCGCGCCGGCCAGCGCCGCCGCGCCCGCGATCCCCGGATCCTGCGGCAGATCGACGACCAGCTGCGCGCGGAGCGTGCCGCGCAGGCCGATGTCGCCGAGGCGCGCCGCGCGGCCCGCGAGGCGGCGCGTCAGGCGATCGCGACGGCGGCCGCGGTGGGGGCGATCCGGTGAGCGGCGTCGCGTGGGTCCTGCCGGGTGGTGGAGCCAACGGGGCTCTGCAGGCGGGGGCGATGTACCGCGCGGCCGAGCTCGGCATCCTGCCCACCGCGGGGATCGCCGGCATCAGCGTCGGCAGCATGAACGGCGTGCTCGCCGCGCAGGATCGGCTCTTCGACCTCCGCGCGATCTGGCACCGCGTGAAGACGAAGGACGTCTACCGCAAGCACGACCTCACCAAGATCGCCGCCCAGGTCGCCTGGTCGAAGATCACCGGCCGGCCCGGGCCACGCGCGCTGTGGGACTGGTCGCCGCTCTGGAACCTGATGCAGCTCTGGGCCGTCGGTTACCCG
>DATGQE010000081.1:0-2846 GCA_035304345.1 Woeseiaceae bacterium
TCGTCCGTCACGCCGTCATCGGCGTTGAGCTTGTCGACGACCTTGCGGATGTCGTCGACGCGCGCGTTGTGCTGGCGCACGAGCTGGCGCATCACCTTCTCGGTGAGGAAGCCGGGGGTGTTGGTGCCGGGCTCGGCGTCCTCGGTCGGCGTGTAGCCGTCGAACGGGATCTCGAGCGCGGTGAGCTGGGCCTCGTAGTCGGTGTCGACGTCGCCGCCCTCCTGATCGAGCAGTGCGCAGATGGCGTGGTCGTCCTGCACGCCGGCGTTGTGCTGCATGATCAGCTCGTGCAGTTTCGCGCCGGAGAGCGCGCTCTTCGGGTACATTGTCGCGGTCTTCGCAGCGGTGCCCATTCTGGCCTCCGTTCAGGTGGTGCGACGTGTGTAGGTCCTGCACGGCTCGCAGGGGCCTGGTTCGCTTACCGGCTCGTCGCAGTCGGGGCAGAGGTAGGCGGCCGGATCGCCGCCGAGCTCCTCTTCCATGCGGCTACGCACGGTGCCGTCAGGGCGGCGAACGACGTCCGGCGTGAGGTCGCGGTCCTCGAACGCGATGGGTTCGCCTTCGAGGATCGTGTCCACGATCTGCTGGAACAGCGGGTCGCGGCGCATCCGCGACCGGAAGTTGGGCGGGATGGGCTGGCCGCGCAGCTCATCTCGCCAGCGGCGTTCGAGGATCCGGAACGCCTGTTCTTCTGCGTTGCGCCGGCGATGCTCCATGCGCCTGCGCATGTGTCGCGCCAGACTACCCATCGTGCTGTTCCCTGGCGGCATTCTTCTTTGCGGCGCGCTGCTCGATGCGCTCCTCGATCTCTTCCTTGATCTGCTCGACGAGCCATGCGAGTGCCCAGGCAAGCGCCTTCTTCAAGACCTGTTTCATCTTCCCGCCTCCAGCTTGTCCATGACGAGCTGCCAGAAGAACGAGTGGTGCGCGCTGGAGACGCCGGTGAACTTCCCGCCGCCCTCGATGGTTGGCAGTGCTGCGGTGTAGGCGGCTTCGGCCTCTTCCTGAAAGGCCATCTCGTCGCTGAAGAGCGCGGACAGCGTGTGCGAGCGCACCTTATCATCGCCCTGGGCGAACGCCATGATCATGCTGTTCGTCTCGGGGAAGATGATGGCGCCCTTGATGCGCTTGTAGGGCGGCCAGGGGATGTGCGGGTGGAACTTCCGCTGTGCGCGCAGTCCGAGGTCCAGGCGTCGGAGCAGCGCGTCGGCGTCCTCGAACTTCTTGGACTGGAAGCCGATGAGCTGGCCTGGATAGAACATCGCGAGCCAGCCGTGCAGATGGACCATCAGGTGCGAGAGCCGGAGCTGGCGGCTCTTGGGCACGAGAATGAGCGGCTCTTGGAGCCACACCGCGGCGATGTAGCGGAGGTAGTCGTCGGGTGTGTCCGGGTCGAGGTTGCGTGCGGGCATCAGCGTCTCGGGGTCGATCCACTTCGGGCCGTGGATGAGCGGCCGTTCGTTGTCCGTGCGGCGGTGTTCGTCGACGGTGTAGGCGAAGCGCTCGATGTAGTAGAGGCCCGATCTACGGCAGTCCTCGAGCACGAGCTGGAACCGGAGTTCCAGTTCGCGTGCGCGGCGTTCGATCTCGCGCCAGCCGCGCGGGCGGGTGGCAACCGTCGCTGTGCTCAACGCTTTATGACGCCGCGTTGGAACTGTTCGAGGCCGCCGGCGACGGCGAGGCGGACTTCCTGGCCCTTCTCCTCGCGGCGCCGGACCCTGAGATACTCGTCGACCACGGCGATCACGTCCTGCTCGCGCATGATGACCAGCTTCTCGTCGGCGACGTAGCTGCCGGTGTACTTGCCGAACCAGATGAGGTCGCCGACGCGGAGGAGCTTGCAGTCCTCGCCGGTGGCGACGACGACGCCTGAATCGGCGCGGTCCTCGCTGATGTCTGCCTGCAAGATCCCGCTGCGGTCCTCGTCGAGTTCGATGATGCAGGGGTAGACGAGGATCCGGTCGCCGAGTGGGCGGATGCCGTGGTGGATCGGCTTGCCGTCGTTACGGCGCGGCACGATGGCCAGCCCCGCGCGGATGCCGGGTGCCGGGCGCGCGCTGATCTGTTCGAGATCGTGCTGCGATTCGCTCATTCGGATCCCCCTGTGAGAAGTCGGTACATCTCTTCGGGACGCTGTCTGAGTCGCTGGTACTGCTCGTCCGTGAGGTTGGCGACGAAGCGGCGGAACGCCTCGCGGCTCTTGTTCAGCTCGCCGAGGTCGGCGTAGGCGCGTTCGAGTTCGAGCAGCCGCGCCATGAGCTGTCCGTGGTTGGTGAGCAGTGCTGTCACACCCGCATCGGCGCCGGCCTTGCCGCGAGACTGAGCGCGGGCGCGGTTGCGGTCGTGCAGGATCTCGCGGTGGACGACGGTGTGGATGCCGATGACGACCTGGAGGCGTTCTTCGGGCCGTGAGTTGATGGCGCTGAGGAACACTTCGCGCTGTTCGGGCTGCATGTGCTGCGCGAAGAGGTCGGCGAGGTCGCGGAGGTTGTCCGGGTTCTGGACGGCGGGGGTCATGCCGTGGTTGCCGGTGCCGCCGCCGCCGGCGATCTGGACCCATTGCTCCTTGGGCAGTGTGCCGACCCAGGGCGGCAGTCCCTGGTCAAGCGCCGGGTGGAGCGAGCAGCGGCCGATGCCGAGGTGGTCGGTGCCGCGGCCGGCAGCGAGGCGGCAGAACGCCTGCCTGTCGCCGGTGCGGGGCTTGACGACACCGCCGCAACGGCCCGCGAACGGGTCATCCGGGTCGGTCCGAACCGGATTGCCCGCCTTGATCCACGCCTCCAGCTCTGGCGTGAGCTTGACCGGATGCGTTCCGTTGGAGCGCGCCATGTGCAAAAATTTGCACC
>DATGQE010000082.1:0-5937 GCA_035304345.1 Woeseiaceae bacterium
TCTGGCGCCTGCGCCCACTCGCGGGCGCGCTGCTCCTGCCGTATCTCGCCTGGGTCACCTTTGCCGGCGCACTGAACTTCGTGGTGTGGCGCGATAACCCCGCGGCGCTCGGGTGAGGCAGGGCCCGCCGCTAGAGGTAGATGTGTCACCCTCCGGGGACAACGACGCAGTTCTCATTGCGCAGCACGCGCTGATTGTGTCGATCGCGCAGATGCATGAACCGCGCAATGGCCCAGCCGTAGTCCATCTGCTCGCCCTTCCATTTGCAGCGGCTGGTCTCCGCATCGATGTCGAGCCCGCGCGCGGCATTGAGCGTGACCAGGCTCCGAGCGCCGACGTTTCCGCGGAAACGCAGTGTCGTGCCGCGGCCTCCTCGACGCGGGTGCCGTCGGGCCGCGTGAACACGAACAGGCCGTCGTCCGTCGCTCGCAGCCCGAAGCCGCCTTTGTGAATCAGCCGGTGATGGAAGCGACAGAGCGTGATCAGGTTCGAGAGCTTCGTCTCGCCGCCGAGCGCCCAGTGCAGGACGTGATGCCCCTCATGAACATCGTCCGCCCGCACCCCGGATAGCGGCAGCCGCCGTCGCGCGCCTTCAGCGCCCGCTGCAGCGCCGGCGGAGGCCGTCAAGCGCGCATCCTACGGCGAGCCCTGGACGGGCTCCGCCGACGAGAACAACCCGTTCGGGCGGATGGACCCCAAGGAGCGCTGGCGCGGCTGGCTCACCGCGACCGATGCCGACTCCGGCAAGGTGCGGTGGAGATTCGAGACACCGGCGCCTCTCGGGCATCACGCCGACGGCCGGCGGCATCGTGTTCTTCGGTGACGTCGGCGGAACACTCTATGCGCTCGACTCCCGCAGCGGCCGACGTCTCTGGTCCACCCGCCTCGATGGCGCGCTCGGTGGCGGCGTCATCAGCTACGTTGCCGGCGGACGGCAGCGGCTTGCCGTGGCGGCGGGAAACGTCTCCCCGATCTGGCCGCTGCCGAAGGCAACGGGCCGGATCGTCGTCTTTGGACTGAAGTGACCGATACCAATATGATAGCGGTACCACCCCAAGGGGAGACCCCGTGCGATGTCCATTCGCGCTGCGGCGATGCTGCTGTGCCTGTCCGGCCTGCTCACGGCCGTCCCGGCCCGGGCCCTGATCGGCGAGGAGCCTTACGTCAGCTTCACGCCCGTCGAGAAGGCAGCTGCGCTCGTGGAAGGCGGCATCGCGGCGCCGCTGTGGCTCGACCGGAACGATCACCCGGGTGTCCTGCGGGCCGCACGGGATCTGCAGACGGACATCGAGCGCGTCAGCGGCATCCGGCCGACGCTCGACACCACGGCCACCGCGCCCCGGGGCAAAGTCATCGTGATCGCCGGCACTGCGGGGCGCAGCCGCGTCATCGACGATCTCGTCGCAGCAGGCAAGCTCGACGTCGCCGGCATCACAGGCAAATGGGAGTCCTTCCTCGTCGAAGTGATCGAGCGGCCGGCGTCCGGCATCGACCGGGCGATCGTGATCGCCGGCAGCGATCCGCGCGGGACGATCTTCGGCCTGTACGATCTGTCCCGGCAGATCGGCGTATCGCCCTGGTACTGGTGGGCCGATGTGCCGGTGAAGAGGCACGATGCGCTATACGTGCAACCGGGGCGGTGGGTGCGAGGCGAGCCCGCGGTGAAGTACCGCGGCATCTTCCTCAATGACGAAGCTCCCGCGTTGTCCGGCTGGGCACGCGAAAAGTTCGGCGGCTTCAACCACGAATTCTACGCGCACGTGTTCGAGCTGATCCTGCGCCTGCGAGGGAATTATCTCTGGCCGGCGATGTGGGGCAGCGCCTTCATCGACGACGATCCTCGCAACGCGCCGCTCGCGCACGAGTACGGCATCGTCATCGGCACCTCACATCACGAGCCCATGATGCGGGCCCACGACGAGTGGCGTCGCTACGGCAGCGGTCCCTGGGACTACTCCAAGAACGAAGCGAAGCTGCGCGAGTTCTGGCGCGGCGGCGTCGAGCGAGTGCGCGATCTCGAAAAGCTCGTCACCATCGGCATGCGCGGCGACGGTGACGAGGCGATGTCCGAGGAGACGAACGTCGCCCTGCTGCAGCGGATCGTCGCCGATCAGCGGACCCTGCTGCGCGAGATCATGGGGCGCGAGCCGTCGGAGATTCCCCAGGTCTGGGCGTTGTACAAGGAGGTGCAGGAGTACTACGAGCGCGGCATGCGCGTCCCCGATGACGTCACGCTGCTCTGGTGCGACGACAACTGGGGCAACATCCGCCGCCTGCCCCTGCCCTCCGAGCGCTCCCGCTCCGGCGGCGCGGGTGTCTACTACCACTTCGACTACGTCGGCGGTCCGCGCAACTACAAGTGGATCAACACCATTCCCATCCACAAGATCCGCGAGCAGATGCATCTCGCCTGGGCCTACGGCGCGAATCGCATCTGGATCGTCAATGTCGGCGATCTCAAGCCCATGGAGTTCCCGATCGAGTTCTTCCTCACCCTGGCCTGGGATCCTTCGCGCTGGAGCGCGGACAGCCTGGATGACTATTCCACCGCCTGGGCGGCACGTGAGTTCGGCGCGGAGCTCGCGCCGCGGATCGCCGCACTGATCAACGGTTACACGAAGCTGAATGGACGCCGCAAGCCCGAGATGCTCGCTCCGGACACCTACAGTCTGGTGAACTATCGCGAGGCCGAGCGAGTCCTTGCCGAGTGGTCCGAGCTCGTAGCCGAGGCGCAGGCGCTGTACGCGAAGCTGCCCGGGGAGTCGCGCTCCGCGTTCTTTCAGCTCGTGCTTTATCCGGTCGAGGCGAGCGCAAATCTCCACGAACTTTACGTCGCTACGGGCCGCAATCGGCTGTATGCGCTCCAGGGCCGCGCCGGGGCGAACGCCCAGGCCGAGCGGGCGCGCGCCTTGTTTGCCGCCGACGGCAAGCTCGCCCGCGCCTACCACGAGCTGCAAGGCGGCAAGTGGAATCACATGATGTCGCAGGCCAAGATGGGCTACGTCACGTGGCAGCAGCCAGACATCGAAACCATGCCGGCGGTGCATCAGGTCCGCCCGCGCGCGGGGGCATCCATGGCCGTCGCCATAGAGGGAACGACCGTGGCCTTCCCGTCCTATGGCTCGGGTGAGGCCCGTCTGCCACCGCTCGACGCGATTGCACGGGGAACGCGCTGGATCGAGATCTTCAACCGTGGCGGGAAGCCCTTTCGCTACGAGGTCACGGCGGATCGGCCCTGGATCAGCCTCACCTCACCCGCCGGATCGGTGACCGATGCCGTGCGCATCGAAGTCGGCGCCAAGTGGGAGCCCGTGCCTGCCGGAAGAAGCATTGCGACGCTGACGATCTCCGCGGACACCGGCGAGCGTGTCACGGTGCAGCTGCCGCTGCACAAGCCGGCCGTTCCGCCGCCACCCGGGTTCGAAGGCTTCATCGAGACGGACGGACACGTCGCGATCGAAGCGCCGCACTTCAGCCGCACCGTAAGCGGGGAAGGAATGAGCTGGGAGGTCTTGCCGGATTTCGGCCGTACGCTGGGCGGCGTGACCATTGCACCGGTCACGGCGCCGACCCGCCAGCCGGGGAGCACCTCACCGCGGCTCGAATACGACGTCCATCTGTTCTCGACGGGCGAGCTGGACGTGGAGCTGCACTTCGCGCCCTCGCTCGACTTCCAGGGGGGTGAGGGCCTGCGCTTTGCCCTTTCCTTCGATGACGAGCCGCCGCGGGTCCACCGGCTGAGCACCGAGGCCAGCCTGCGGGACTGGAGCAAGGCGGTGGCGGACGGCGTACGCCGGGTGACCGTCTCCCGCCGGATCGACCGCCCCGGCCGGCACGTGCTCAAGTTCTGGATGGTGACGCCCGGCGTGGTGCTGCAGAGGATCCTCATCGATGCGGGTGGCATCCGGCCCAGCTATCTCGGTCCCCCGGAAAGCCCCAGGGGCGCAGGGACGGACTCCTGACCCGGCGGGCTCGCGCACGAGCGCGGCCCGGCGCACGGTCAGGGCGGATCAGCCGGCGAGACGGGAGCTGGCGAGCCGGCTGCGATACTCGGCCAACCAGTAGCCGGCGACCATGGTCTTGAGATCGGTGATTTCGCCCCGGCGCACCCGGTCGATGAACTCCGGCGCCGGCAGCACGACCGTGAGGATGTCCTCCTGCTCGTCCACCTTCCCGTGCACGCCGCCGGCGGCCGTCGTATCGACGAGTCTCCGAAAACGATGGCGATCTTCTCGGACGTCCCGCCGGAACTGACATAGGCGCCCGGATGCACGATCACGGGATCGGGACCGGCGCGTGAATGGCTCCTCACCGGCGGCGCTCGCCAAAAAACTCGACTTCGCGCACCCAAACGCCGTCAGCCTGCTCGGATTCCCCGACCCAATGGAAACGATCGGTGCCGATTTCGACGAATATCCAGCGGATGCGTTGTCCGTCGCGGACGCCTTCGTGGATGATTTGCCCGTTCTCGCCCCAGCCCATCAGGGTGTTGAAGGCGCCACTCACGGGATTGAACCAGACGACGCGCCACTGCCCGCTGTCGCGGTCGAACATGCGCATTGTGGTGCCGTAGCGGTTGGGCAAGCCGGGCGTCGGCGCCGCGCGCGGCCGTTTGGGCGCGATCCACACGTCCTGAATGGCCCGGCCTTCCAGCGTGCGTGCGAAGTACCATTCCCCGCGCGACTCGTATCTCGAACCGTCTTCCAGACGGTCGACGGCGAGCACCTCCCAGACCCCCAGGAGGGGTGCGTAAATATCGTCTTCCTCTGCAATCTGCGGCGAGCGCTCCTGCGAGACGAGCGCGTCGGCAAAGCCTTCCTCGTCGAAGGCGATGGGCACGGACATGGCGAGAACTCCTGCTATGGCAGCCAGTGCGGTCAATTTCATGACGATCTCCACGCGGCAACGCGCGACCCTGTCGTGAAGAACTCCAGCGCCTTGTCGTCAAACGTACGGCGCCGTATCCTGCGGGTGAGCGACGAGCCTTCCATGGTCCGAATTTGAACGCAGGGATCCGCTCGCGTCTTGGGGAATATTGACTCGTATGGCATCGAGCGCCGCAATTGTCAAAACGGCCGTCTCAGAGCGCCGACGCCTGGCCGAGGCGGGATCGGCGGCTCTCAACGTGCTGGCCTCGGGGCCGGGCTGGCGCATCGTCGACATCGTGTGCACTTCGGACGTCAGCGACAGGCCGTTCGAGGAAGCCCATGCCTATGCATCGATCGCCATCGTCACAGCCGGCGCCTTCAGCTATCACTGCGCTGTTGGACGAGCGCAGCTCGCCGCGGGCTCGATTCTGCTCACCAATCCGGGCGATTGCTTTTGCTGTAGCCACGAGCACGGCGCAGGCGACCGCTGCATCGCCTTTCAGCTCGCTTCCGAAGAGCTCGAAGCACTATGGTCCCTGTACGGCAGCGGGCCGCGTGCCCGTTTTTCCGTCCCTTCGATTCCAGCAAGCGAATCCAGTACTGGCCTTGTCGCAACTGCCGAAGCGTTTGCCTCAGGTGGCCTCGACATAGACCCTGCCGAGCTCCTGACCCGCGTCGTTCGTCGCGCTGTTCAGTCAACCGCTATTGCTACTCCAACGGCGCCTGCGCCGGCGAGAGCGCGCCGGGTGCTGGAAGTCGCGCGCACCATCGAGGAAGACCCCGCGGCCGAGTGGACCCTCGCGGGATTGGCGGGACTTGCGGCCATGAACCAGTTTCATTTCCTGCGCTGCTTCAAGCAAGTCTGCGGTCTCACGCCTTATGCATTTGTGCGCCAGGCACGCCTGCGCGAGGCCGCTCGGCTCTTGCTCGAGAGCAATTTCACAATCTCGCGCGTTGCAGTGGAAGCCGGCTTCAGCGACCTTTCGACCTTCAACCACGCCTTCAAGCGCGCGTTTGGTCGCTCGCCGGCACAATTCAGGTTGCGCTAGCATTTGTCGACTTGCAGTCG
>DATGQE010000083.1:0-55582 GCA_035304345.1 Woeseiaceae bacterium
CAAGTCGAGGCTGTGCTGCAAGCCATCGCGAACGGCGAGGTATCAGTCGATGTCGGGAAGCAGATCATTGACGCGATCTCGTCCCTCGGAGCGATCAAGCAGTACGACGAACTGGAAGCACGCATCCGAGAACTCGAAGAAAGGTTCGCGGCATGAAAGGTACCGACCACAGCAAGCTACTGGATACCGTGTCCACCGAGGGTTTCGACGCGGCGCTCGCTCGGAGCACAGCTATAGACGCCGGAGCAGCGCGCCGCCGCATTATCGAGGGCTTATTCGACGTTGCAGATCACAGTCCCTCGCAGTCGGACCGGGTGACCGCTCTGTGCAAGCTGGCCGACATATTTCACATGACGGAGGCCCCGTGATGTCCACTGACGAAGAATTGCTGCTGCAAGACCTGCTCGACATGCCGCAGGCCGCGTTTGATGAACTGCTGGAACGCTTGAAGCGGGCCAAGGCGGCGCAGGACGAAGCGAATGGCGCTACGGATCGCAGCAACCAGTCTCAGTAAGCGGCTTGATAAAGTCGCCGGGATCGCGCGGGCGAAGCGCTTCTCCGTTCCTGGGGGAGTTGTTCTCTACGGCACGGAGGAACTGGACGCGCGTAACGAGCGGCTGTTTGAAGCGCTGGCGGCGTTGCCGCGTCCAGACCGGGGCGGGTACCTGCTCGTGCCGCCCATCCTGCCTGTAGACGAGTGGGAAGCGCTGGCGCTGGACGCGCAGGCGACCTTAGTCCGCGAGACAGGCGAATGGCTTGGTCCTGCCCCTGTGGTTACCAGTCCTGATCCGATGGACGTGACAGACCGGTACAAGCCCGACCCGGCAAGGGTGCAGCGATGAGCCGCATCGGTTACGACATCAAAGAACCGGCATCATGGCCACCGGACTTCGGAGCGCGACGTGAACCCGTGGTTGATAAAAATCAGCGTCCGCCGAGAATCGTTCGGCATGTCGGTCACGCACGGTGCCTGAGGTGCACGCGCTGGTTCTTCAGCCGTGACGTTATCCGCATTCGCATCTGCGATATGTGCAAGTCGTATCTCAGCGAGTAACCAATCTTCCCGGAGTGGCGGGGAGCGGAGCCATTGGAAACCGTTGCTTCGTTATCAACAAACGGACCAGCGGCCCGGCTGCCATCAGTCTGAAGCCGCAGCAGGCCCGCCCACCGTACTCCTCGGTGAGGCGGGTTTGCTTTGAGCTTGCTGAGTATGTGCTGAATCGCAGCCCCCGCCAGCCACGAGCGCTAAAGCGGGATTTTTGCAAACGGCTGTTTTGGAAAGGGGAATCTGGTGGTGATGGGTGGACTTGAACCACCGACCTACGGATTATGAATCCGTCGCTCTAACCGGCTGAGCTACATCACCATTTTCGTCGGGGGCGGGCGCCGGAGGGGTCGGGATTGTCCGCCGCGGGTTGCTTGGTGTCAAGCCGCCCCGGCTCCGTATAATGGCGGCGCCGCCACCGGGATTCCAGCATGCTCAGCAACGCCGAGATCGCGCCCGCGGACCTGCCCGCCGTCGATGCGGTCGCGTGGCGCCCGCTCGACCGGCGCTACGCGAGGCGCCTGCAGGTCGGCGCGGTTCTCAATGCGTGCGTGATCGGGGCCGGCCTCCTCGTCCTGCACGGTGTCGAGTGGCAAACGGGAAAGGACCTGCCCCTGTGGCCGGGCTGGGCCGCGCTCGCCGTGATCGCCGCGAGCGGTCTCGTCTGGCCGTTGCTCAGCGTGCCGAGGAAAGCGTGGGCCGTCCGGGAGCGCGATGTGCTCTACCGCTCGGGGCTCCTGTGGAGGACGGTCAGCGCGGTCCCGTTCAATCGCATCCAGCACGTGGAGACCGAGAGCACCCCCCTCGACCGGCGTTTTGGGCTCGCCAGCCTGAAGCTGTACACGGCCGGCGGCACCGCCGGCGACCTCCGGATCCACGGCCTGACGGCCGACGTCGCGGAACGCATGCGCGTCTTCGTGCTCGAGCGGGCGGGCGCCGCCGTTGAGCGCGGCTGACGTCGCCGGCTGGCGGCGCACGTCGCCGCTCGCCGCCGTCTTCTACCTCGGGCGCATCTACCAGGCGATCGCGAAGAACGCGGTGCAGTCGCTCGCGCCGCTCGCGGCGTTCGTCGTCGCGTTCCGCGGCGATCGCCTGACCGCCGCCATCGTCGCGGTGAGCCTGCTGGTCGTCGCCACCCTGGTGCACGCGTTCCTGCGTTACTGGTTCTTCCGCTTTCGCGTGACGCCCGATTCGCTGCTGATACGGGACGGCGTGTTCCGGAAGCGCCAGCTCGACATCCGGTTCGAGCGAGTGCAGGCCATCAACACCACACAGAACCTCGTGTATCGGCTGTTCCGGCTCGTCACCGTGAACGTCGATACGGCCGGTGCCGCCGGACAGGAGGGGCACTTGCCGGCCGTGCGGCATGCCGTGGCGGAGGAGCTCAGGGAGCGCATCCGGGGCGCTCCGCGGCAGGCGGTCGCCGACGAGGAAGCGGGCGTCACCCGGGCGCCCGCGGAAACGCTCCTGCGGCTGCCGTTGGGCGAGGTCGTGCGCATCGGGCTGTCGAGCGGACGCGTGTTCCTCGCCCTGATCCTGGTCGGTCCGCTGCTCGACTGGTTCGGCGACCGGCTCGGCGACATCGCTGAAGAGGAAGCGGTGCTCGAGCTTTTCGGCGGAGCGCCGCCCCCGCCCGGCACGGCGTTGCTGCTCACGCTCGCCGTCGTGTTCGCGATCCTGCTCTTGCTCGTGCTGGCATCGATCGTCGGCTCGGTGCTGCGCTGGTACGGCTACGAGCTCTATGCCGAAGGCGACGCGCTGCGCAGCCACGCCGGGCTGCTGACGCGCCACGAGCAGTCAGTGCAGCGCGTGAAGGTGCAGTGCCTGCACGTCATCCAGAATGCCGTGCTGCGGCTGTTTCACCGTTACCGGCTCCGGATGCGCCAGGCGGGCGGCGGGCTGCCCGGGCGGGCGAGCCGCTTCGACGTGCCGATCGCCGGCCCGGACCTGCCCCCGCGCGTCGCGGAGTTCCTGTTCGGAGACGAGCTCGGGGAAGCGCCGCTCGCACCGGGCTCGGCGCGTTTCGTTCCGATTCCGCGCTACTACGTCCGGTCACGCACCGTCTTGCTCGGCTTCTGGCCCGCCGTGCTCGGCTGCATCGCGCTCGCGCCCGCCGCCGGGCTTGGCGCGCTACTCGCGCTCGGCTGGGTTCCGGCAGTGGCGGGCATCGCATGGTTGCGTCATCGCCGTTTCGGCCTGGTCGTCACCCGCGACGCGATGGCGTTCCGCAAGGGCTTCATCGGGTCCCGGATCGTCGTCTGGCTGCACCGGAAGGTGCAAAGCGTCGTGATCGCGCAGTCGCCGTTCCAGCGCCGCCGCGGGCTCGCGACCTTGCGCATTCACCTCGCCGGCGAGGCCGTCGTGGTGCCGTTCATCGATTACGCCGGCGCGGCGAGGCTGCGCGACTACGTGTTGTACCGGGTGGAGACGAGCGAGCGCGCGTGGCATTGAGGGAGCGTGATGCGCGCGCGTTGCGTATCCCGTCAACTTGTTTGCCGGGGCGAGGGCTAAGGCCCGCCGGCGGCCGGTGCGGCGAGCCGTGCCGGCGCCGGTGCCGGTGCCGCGCCGGCGGCAGCGTTCGCGTCGGGCAGCGGTGGCCCCCAGGCGGCGACGAGCGGCAACACGCCGGCCCACACCGGCCACCGCCTGTCCGCTGCCGGCTCATCCGGAGGCCCGGAGCGCACTTTCGCGGAGGCTTCGCGGATCGGCATGGAGAGCAGGCGCGTCGCCCGGAGCTCGCGCGCGCGCACCGGGCGCAGCGCGTCCCAGCGCCCGGGAAACAGTCCCTCCATGAAGGCACGGAGATGCGCTTCCTGCTCGTTCGCCGGGACGGGTGCCGGCCGGCCAAAGAGGCACACGGAGCGGTAGTTCGCCGAGTGGTGAAAGGCCGAGCGCGCGAGGACCAGGCCGTCGAGGTGCGTGACGGTGACGCAGGCGTCGGCGCCCGCCACGGCGTTCAGCAGGCGGCTCGCGGTCGAGCCGTGCAGGAAGATGCGATCGCCTTCGCGCCAGTACAGCGTCGGAATCACGACGGGCATCCCCTCGTGAACGAAGCCGACGTGGCACACGATCCCCGCATCGAGGATGGCGTCGATCTCGGCGCGCTCGTAACGCGCGCGTTCACGGGCCTGCCGCACGCGGGTCCGCGCAGTGGGTGGCTTTCCTCGATCAGTCGACGTCACGGCACGCTTCCGGCGGACGGAAAACGCGCACTATGGCCGACCGGGCGCCGTCCGCAAATGACCAGTCGGGAACATTCCCCGATGGCCACTCGCGGCCTTGCTCCTACACCGGGTGCACGAAACGTGATAACTATGCGCAGATGATTTCGCTCGAAGGACAGGTGGTCCTGGTCACCGGCGCATCGCGCGGCATCGGTGCCGCCACCGCCGAGGCGGCGTTGCGCGCCGGCGCCACGGTCGTCGGCAGCTACCGGAACGCCGAGGGTGCGCTCGCGGCGCTCCGGGACGAGCACGGCGGCCGGGTGCACGCGATCCGGTGCGACCTCGCGCGCCCGCGCGCGGGCGCGGCGCTCTGGCAGCAGGCGCTCGACGCGGCGGGCCGCATCGACGGCCTCGTCAACAATGCGGGCATCGCGCCGATGAGCGGCATCGACGATCCGGACGAAACCTGGTACCGGGACTGGGCCGAGGTGCTGGCCGTCAACACGCAGGCGGTCGCGGACCTCTGCCGCGAGGCGGTGCGCCGGTTCCGGGAGACGGGCGGCGGGCGCATCGTAAACGTCGCGAGCCGCGCCGCTTTTCGCGGCGATACGCCGGACGGGCTGCACTACGCGGCGAGCAAGGGCGCCGTCGTCGCGCTCACGCGCTCGATCGCCCGCGCGTGGGCGCGCGACGGTGTGCTGGCCTTCATCGTGGCCCCGGGCTGGGTGAAGACGGACATGGCATCTGTGATCTACGAGGGCGGGCACGCCGGCTACGAGTCGGCGCTCGCGGAAATCCCGATGGGCGACGCGGCGCCGCCCGAGCAGGTCGCGAACATGATCGTGTTCCTCTTGTCCGGCCTCGTCGATCACGCGACCGGCGGGACGTTCGACATCAACGGCGCCAGCTACGTGCGCTGAGGCCGGTCAGAACGGCAGCGGATCCGTCATCGCGCGATCGATCGCGGCGGCCGCCGAGATCAGCGCGAGGTGGGTGAACGCCTGCGGGAAGTTGCCGAGGTGGCGGGCATCGAACCCGAGCTCCTCGGCGTAGAGCCCGACGTGGTTCGCGTAGCCCGTCATCTTCTCGAACAGCAGCCGTGCCTTGTCCACCTGTCCGGAGCGCGCGAGGCACTCGCAGTACCAGAACGAGCACATCGTGAAGCTGCCTTCGTCGGAACCGTCCAGTCCCTCGAAATCGACGGCGGTTCCGTCGTAGCGGTGCACGAACGCATCGACGACGAGTTGCTTGCGCACGGCATCCATCGTTGCCAGCCAGCGCGGGTCGATGGGCGAGATGAACTTCACCATCGGCATCAGGAGAACGGAAGCATCGACGTTCTTCGCGCCGCGGTACTGGACGAACGCGCCGATGTCCGGGTTCCAGAATTCTTCGTGGATGGAGCGGAAGATGCGGTCGCGCTCGCCGCGCCAGCGATCCACCGGTGCGGGCAGGGAAGCGATGTTGGCCAGGTTCAGGGCGCGGTCCAGGGCGACCCAGCACATGAGGCGGGAGTGGAGGAAGTGGCGCACGCCGCCGCGGAACTCCCAGATGCCTTCGTCGGGACGCTCCCAGTTCTCGCACACGTACTCGACTGTCCGTCGCAGCTGCTGCCAGCCGTCGTAGGACATCGGCGAGCTGTACTTGTGGGCGAGGTAGATGCTGTCGATCAGCTCGCCGTAGATGTCGAGCTGGAGCTGCTCGTTGGCGGCGTTGCCGATGCGCACCGGGCGGCTGCCCTTGTAGCCTTCGAGGTGATCGAGCAAGACCTCCTCGAGGTCGTCGCCCCCGTCGACCCGGTACATCACGTCCAGCGAGCCGTCCGCCGCGCTGCGCTCGTACCGGCGCGAGATCCATTCGATGTAGCGCGACGCCTCGTCCCGGAAGCCGAGCTTGAGCAGCGCGTGCACCGTGAAGGCGGAGTCGCGGATCCAGCAGTACCGGTAGTCCCAGTTGCGAGCGCCGCCGATGGATTCCGGCAGTCCGAAGGTCGGCGCGGCCACCATCGAGCCGTGACGCCGCGAGATGAGGAGCTTCAACGCGAGCGCGGAGCGCTTCACGTGGTTCAGCGCGAATCCCCTGTACGCCATCCGCCCGATCCACTCGCGCCAGAACTGCGCGGTCTCGTGCAGGCTTTCCTCCGCCCGCTCGAACCGGAACGGTTCGTTCTCCGTGTCGTCGCAGTAGTAGGCGAAGACTGCCTGCTGGTCCTCGCGCAGCGTGAACCGGGCCACGGCGCCGCCAGCGCGCGCCTCCATGTCCACGTCGCTGTGCAGGCGGGCGGGGCGGCTGCGGTCGCCGTCGGATTCGAAGCGCACGGAACGGCGGTCGCGATCCTGGATGGAGCGCGTGATCGCGCGCGCGTAGTCGAATGCGGGGAAGCATTCCATGACGACGTCGATGTCGCCGTGAATCGATTTCACGATGCGGACGAGCCGGTGCTGGCTGGAGTCCCAGGTGAGCGGCATGAAGTCGATGATCTCGAGGATGCCGCGCATGGACAGGAAGCGCGTGACCAGCACGTTGGTGTCGGGAAGGTACATCTGGCGCTCGGTCCAGTCGTTCTCCTCCGGGCGGATCTGGAAGTAGCCGCCTTTCTCGCGGTCGAGCAGCCGGGCGAAGACCGAGGGCGAATCGAACGAGGGATAGCAGTAGAAATCCACCGAGCCGTTGTGGCCGATCAGCGCGACCGTTTCCAGGTTGCCGACGATGCCGTAGCTTTCGATCGGCGGGTATTCCTGCGTGGCACAGCGTTCGTACGAGCGGACCATGGATGGCTCCAGACGTCGGAAGGTGAACGTTCCGGGGCGGTGGGGGAGTGGGAGTGAAAGGCGCGTTTCCGTCGCGGGTACGAGTCTAGCACGCGGGCATCTGTGCTATAAGACGGTTCCCGAACGACGGCAGGAGCAAGAGATGATCGAACGTGCAGGCGGCCGGCCGGGGCGCGTGTGGTCGCGGGTCTTCGGCATCGTTCTCGCGGGATGCCTTCCGCTCGTGTCCGTGGCGCAGACGGCGGATGCGATCCCGAGACGCTCGGAAGGCGACGGCCCGTTCGAGCGGCTGATCCTGCGCGGCGTGAACCTGGTCGACGGCACCGGCGCGCCGATGCGCGGTCCCGTCGACATCGTGGTCGAGAACGATCGCATCGCCGAGATCAAGAGCGTCGGGGCGCCGCTCCTGCCGATCGACCCGAAGAACCGCCCGCCGCTCGACGGAGGGCGCGAGCTCGACCTGGCCGGGATGTACGTGCTTCCCGGGTTCATCGACACGCACCTGCACATCCATCACCGCGGCTCGGGACAGAACGTGCCCGCCGAGTACGTGCTCAAACTGTGGCTGGCGCACGGCGTCACGTCGGGACGGACGGTCGGGTACGACGGACCGGTGGCCGAGGAGATGAAGATCAAGCGCCTGCTCGACACGAACGAGATCACCGGGCCGCGCATTCACGTGTACCCGTTCTTCGCCGGTGGCGACTCCGGGCCGATCGACACCCCGGAACAGGCGCGCGACCGCATTCGCGCGCTCGAGCGCGCCGGGGCCTCCGGAGTGAAGTTCTTCGCCGCGCCCGAAAGCATCCTGTGGGCCGCCCTCGAGGAGGCGGACCGGCTCGGCCTCAACTCGACGATGCATCACGCCCAGCTCAGCGTGACGCAGGCGAACGTGCTCACCACCTCGGCGCACGGGCTGAAGTCGATGGAGCACTGGTACGGCCTGCCGGAAGCGATGTTCACCGACCGGCGCATCCAGCACTATCCCGCCGACTACAACTACAACGACGAGCAGCACCGCTTCGGCGCGGCGGGCCGGCTGTGGAAGCAGACCGCGAAACCGGGTTCGGTGCGCTGGAACGAGGTCATGGAGACGCTGCTCGAGCGCGATTTCGGCCTGTCGCCGACGTTCACCTCGTACGTGACCAGCCGTGACTTCATGCGCATGAGCCGCGCGCCGTGGCACGAGATCTACACGCTGCCGAGCCTGTGGGACTGGTTTCGGCCGAACCGCGATGCGCACGGCTCGTACTGGTTCGACTGGACACTCGACGACGAGATCGCGTGGAAGGAGAACTTCCGCCTGTGGATGCAGTTCGTCAACGAGTACAAGAACCGCGGCGGGCGCGTCACCGTAGGCTCCGACTCGGGCTACATCTACAACCTGTACGGCTTCGGATACGTCACCGAGCTCGAGCTGCTGCGCGAGGCGGGCTTCTCGCCCCTCGAGGTGATCCACGCCGCGACCCTGGAGGGCGCGCGCCAGCTCGGCATCGACGAGGACGTCGGCTCGATACAGGTCGGCAAGAAAGCCGATTTCGTCGTCGTCGCGGAGAACCCGCTCGCCAACCTGCACGTCCTGCTCGGCACCGGCACGATCCGCCTGAACGACGAGACCGGCAGGGTGGAGCGGGTCGGCGGCGTGCGTTACACGATCAAGGACGGCATCGTGTACGACGCGAAGGCGTTGCTCGCCGACGTGGCGGAGATGGTGCGCGCGGAGAAGGAGCGCTTGGGGATAGGACCCGGGCTGATGCCCATCGCCGAAGCGCCCTGAGCCGCCGCGCTCACGGTTCCCGGCGCGTGGCGCCGGCGTAACCGCTTGTGCGGCAAAAATCAAGAATGCCGTGCATTGCGCCGCCTCGCGGTCTCAGTGTTTAATCCGCCGTCCCGCTGCCGCCCGAGTCACCATGCCGCAATCCAGGCCCGACATCGAAACGCTCAAATCGGAGCTCCTCAGGAAGCTCGTCTACGCCGTGGGCAAGGATCCGGAGCACGCCAAGCCGCGCGACTGGTGCGTGGCGCTCACGCTCGCGATCCGCGACTCGATCGTCGATGCGTGGATGGACACGACGCGGCGCACGTACAGGAGCGGCGCGAAGCGCGTGTATTACCTGTCGATGGAATTCCTTATCGGGCGGCTGCTGTACGACGCCATGTCGAACCTCGGGCTGACGGACGTCTGCCGCGGCGCGCTCGCGGAGCTCGGCCTGGACTTCGACACGGTGATCATGAGTGAGCCCGATGCGGCGCTCGGCAACGGCGGCCTCGGGCGGCTCGCGGCGTGCTTCCTCGATTCGATGTCCACGCTCGGCATCGCGGGTTTCGGGTACGGGATCCGCTACCAGCACGGGCTGTTCCGGCAGCGGTTCGCCGACGGGTGGCAGGTCGAGCAGGCGGAGAACTGGCTGATGTACGGCCATCCGTGGGAGTTCGAGCGGCCGGAAGCGAGCTACGCGATTCACTTCGGCGGTCATGCCGACCCGGCGAAGCCGCCGGCGGAACGATGGACGCCGGGCGAGACGGTGATCGCGAGCGCCTACGACACGCCGATCACCGGCTGGGGCGGTGCGCACGTCAACACGCTGCGGCTCTGGTCGGCGAAGCCGGCCGGGCTGTTCGACCTGTCGCGTTTCAACCAGGGCGACTACCTGCGGGCCGCGGCCCAGGAGGTGCTGGCGGAAACCATCACCCGGGTGCTGTACCCCGACGATTCGACCGAGCAGGGCAGGGAGCTGCGGCTGAAGCAGGAATACTTCTTCACGTCCGCCTCGCTGCAGGACCTCCTGCGCCGCTACCTCCAGGACCACGAGAACCTCGAGGCGCTGCCGGAGCACGTGGCGATCCAGCTCAACGACACCCATCCCGCGATCGCCGTCGTCGAGCTCATGCGGCTCCTGATCGACGTTCATGGCCTCGACGAGTCGAGGGCGTTCGACATCACCCGCCGGACGCTGAGCTACACGAATCACACGCTGATGCCGGAAGCGCTCGAACGCTGGCCGATGCCGCTCTTCACGCGCGTGCTTCCGCGCCACCTGCAGCTCATCGAGGTGATCGACCGGCTTTTCACCGCCGAGGTCGAGGCGAGCGGTATCGCGGTCGACCCGGCGGAGCTCAGGGCCATCGAGCACGACAACGGCGGCTGGGTGCGCATGGGCAACCTCGCGTTCATCGGCAGTCACAACGTGAACGGCGTTTCGGCGCTGCACACCGGCTTGATGAAGGAGACCGTGTTCAAGGGGCTGCATGCCGTGTACCCGGAACGGATCGTCAACGTCACGAACGGCATCACGCCGAGGCGCTGGCTGTACGAATGCAACCCGGCTCTGGGAAACCTCCTGAACGAGACGATCGGCGACGAATGGATCGCCGACCTCGGCCGTATCGAGGCGCTGGCCCGGTACGCGGACGACGGCGCCGTGCGCGAGCGCTTCGCCGCGGCCAAGCGGGAGAACAAGGTGCGTTTGGCTGCCGAGATCGCGAAACGCACCGGGGTGAAAGTCGACCCGGACGCCGTCTTCGACGTGCAGGTGAAGCGCATTCACGAGTACAAGCGGCAACTGCTCAATGCGCTGCACACGATCGCCCGCTATCACGCGATCCGTTCCAGGCCGGATGCGGACTGGCAGCCGGTCGTGAAGATCTTCAGCGGCAAGGCCGCGCCCAGCTACACGATGGCGAAGCTGATCATCAAGCTGATCAACGACGTCGCCGCCGTCGTCAACCGCGACCCGGTGGTCGGCGACCGGCTCAAGGTGGTCTACGTGTCGGATTACAACGTGTCGCGCGCCGAAGTGATCATCCCCGGCGCCGACCTCTCCGAGCAGATTTCGACCGCCGGAATGGAGGCGTCCGGCACCGGCAACATGAAGCTTGCGCTGAACGGGGCACTCACGATCGGGACGCTCGACGGCGCAAACGTCGAAATCCGCGACCGGGTGGGCGATGAGAACCTGTTCATCTTCGGGCTCACGGCCGAGGAGGTGGCGGCACGGCGGTACGACGGCCACAACCCGCGGGCGAACATCGAGGGCAACCCGGTGCTCAGGAACGTCGTCGATTCCATCGCCAGCGGCGAGTTTTCGCCGGACGACCCGAACCGGTTCATTCCCATCGTGAGCAATCTCTACGACCACGACTGGTTCATGAACACCGCCGATTTCGCGGCGTACATGGACGCGCAGGAGCGGGCGCTTGCCGCCTACCGGGATCCGGCGCGCTGGTGGCGCTCGGCGCTCCTCAACACGGCGCACCTGGGATGGTTCTCGTCCGACCGTGCGGTCCGCGAGTACGCCGGGAAGATCTGGCACACGGGGAGCGTGCCGCCGGAGGCGGATCCGGTCACGACGTGACCGTGCGTGCGAGCAGCACGCCGCCCAGCGGCGGTAGCGTGAGCACGATGCTGTGCGCGCGTCCCTGCCACGGGACGGGCTCGCTCTCGAGCGGCCCGTTCCGGACGCCGCTGCCGCCGTAGCGCGTGCAATCGGAGTTCAGGATCTCCGTCCAGCGGCCCGCCTCGGGCACGCCGATGCGATAGCCTTCGCGCACCACGGGCGTGAAGTTGAGGACGGCGACCACGGTCTCTCCCGGGCCGTGACGCATCCAGGCCAGCACCGAGTGCTGCCAGTCCTCCCCGCTCAGCCACTCGAAGCCGCCGGGCTCGCAGTCGCCGGCGTGCAGCGCCGGCCGGTCGCGATGGAGCCGGTTGAGGTCCCCGACCAGGGCCGCGACGCCGGCCGCCCCCGGGTGTCCCATCCGCTCCCACGGCAGCGCCTGGTTCGAGTTCCACTCGGTCTCCTGGGCGAATTCGCCACCCATGAAAAGGAGCTTCTTGCCCGGAAACGTCCATTGCCAGGTGTAGAGCAGCCTCAGGTTGGCGAAGCGCTGCCACTCGTCGCCCGGCATCTTGCCGAACAACGACCGCTTCAGGTGCACCACCTCGTCGTGCGACAGCGGCAGCACGAAGCTCTCGTTGAACGCGTACAGCGAGGAAAAAGTCAGCCAGTCCTGGTGATGCTTGCGGTGCACGGGGTCCTTGGCGAAGTAGCGCAAGGTGTCGTGCATCCAGCCCATGTTCCACTTCAGGCTGAATCCGAGCCCGCCCTGCCCGGTGGGCGCCGTCACGCCGGCCCAGTCCGTGGACTCCTCGGCGATCGTGAGGCATCCCGGCGCCTCTCGCGCCACCGCGTCGTTCATCTCGCGCAGGAAGTCGATGGCCTCGAGGTTGTGGTTGCCGCCGTAGCGGTTCGGCACCCAGTCCTCGCCCCGCCTCGAGAAATCGAGGTAGAGCATCGAGGCGACCGCATCGACCCGCAGCCCGTCCACGTGGAATTCGTTCAGCCAGTAGAGCGCGTTGGAGATCAGAAACGACCGCACCTCGTTGCGCTCGTAATTGAACACGAGCGTGCCCCAGTCGCGGTGCTCTGCCTTGCGCGGGTCGTGGTACTCGTACAGCGCGGTGCCGTCGAAGTTGGCGAGCGCGTGTGCGTCACGCGGGAAATGCGCCGGCACCCAGTCGAGGATCACGCCGATGCCGCGTCGATGGCAGTGATCCACGAACGCGCGGAACCCGTCCGGCGTGCCGAACCGGCAGGTCGGGGCGAAGTAACCGGTCGTCTGGTAGCCCCAGGACTCGTCCAGCGGATGCTCGCTGACCGGCAACAGCTCGAGGTGGGTGAACCCCAGGTCCTCCAGGTAGCTCGCGAGCTCGGAGGCGAGCGTGCCCCAGTCGAGGAAGCCGCCGTCCGCGCGGCGCCGCCAGGAGCCCGGGTGCAGCTCGTAGATGGCGAGCGGTGCACGCCGCCAGTCGCGCTGCCGGCGTGCCGCCATCCAGTCGCCGTCCTGCCACGCGTGCCTGCTGTGCACGATGACGCTGGCCGTGGCCGGCCGCAGCTCGCTGCCCTTGGCGTACGGATCCGCTTTCAGGAACAGCGCGCCCGTGGCGCGGTTGCGGATCTCGAACTTGTACACGCCTTCGTGGAGCCCCGGCACGAACAGCTCCCAGACGCCGCTCGCGCCGAGGTTGCGCATGGGGTGGCAGCGGCCGTCCCAGCGGTTGAAGTCCCCGACGATGCTCACGCGCTCCGCGTTCGGCGCCCATACGGCGAACAGCGTGCCGGCGATGCCGTCGAGCGTCCGCGGGTTGGCGCCCAGGAATTCCTGGGCCCGGGTGTGCTTCCCGGCGTTGAAGTACCAGAGGTCCTGCTCCCCGATCGCCGACCCGAACGTCCAGGGCTCGTGGCGTACCCGGCGCGCGCCCTCGCCGTCCTCCAGCACCAGGCGGTAGTGCCGCGGCAGCCCGCGGAGGTCGCCCGTGTACTCGAAAAGATCGGTGTTCCCGACGCGGCGCATCGGGCGCGTCTCGTCTTCCAGCCACGCGTTGCGGGTGTGCGGCAGGAACGCCCGCACGGCATCCCCGTGACGCCCGAGAACGGCGAACGGGTCGTGGTGGCGTGCTTCCAGCAGGCGGATCGCGTCGGGATCGTCGGGGCGGAGCATGCGTATCGAGCGTCGGCAGCGGACCTGCAGGGCGCCAGCGGGCGATCCGCCGCTCGCCATCGCCCGCGCGGCGGGTCCCGGCGAGCCGGTGGATGATGACAGCGCCAATGTAGCATACTGATCGCCACCAGCACGTCCGTGCCCGGCGGGCATGGCGTCACTGCGGGAGCCGGTTCAATGAAACCTCGACGTTCCGGTCGTTTCGTCAGCAGCCTTACGCGCAGCACGATGGCCGTGATCATGGCGGGCGGCCGCGGCTCCCGGCTGGGCGACCTGACCGCGAACCGGGCGAAGCCGGCGGCGCCGTTCGGTGGCAAGTACCGGATCATCGACTTCCCGCTTTCGAACTGCGTGAATTCGGGCATCCGGCAGATCTTCGTCCTCACGCAGTACAAGGCCCACTCGCTGATCCAGCACATCTACCGCGGCTGGAGCTATCTCCGGGGCGAGTTCGGCGAGTTCATCCAGATCGTGCCGGCGCAGCAGCAGATGGGCGAGCGGTGGTACGTCGGCACGGCGGATTCCGTGTACCAGAACCTCGACATCGTGCGGGAACGGCACCCGGAGCACGTGCTGATACTCGCGGGCGATCACATCTACAAGATGGACTACGGCCCGATGATCGCCTACCACACGAGCAAGAAGGCGGACATTACCGTGGGCGTCATCGAGGTGCCGCTGGCCGACGCGAAGTCCTTCGGTGTCATGTCGGTCGACGACGACAACCGGATCCGGCGGTTCGACGAGAAGCCGGCCGAGCCGACCCCGATGCCGGGCTCGCCCGACCTCGCGCTGGCCTCGATGGGCATCTACGTTTTCGATACGGACTTTTTGAGCGAAAAGCTCATCGAGGACGCGGCGAACCCGGATTCCGCCCATGACTTCGGCCGCAACATCGTGCCGGAGTCGATCGAGCGGCAGGAGCGGGTATACGCCTACCCGTTCCGCGATGTCGTGACGAAGGCACAGAGCTACTGGCGCGACGTCGGCACGATCGACGGGTTCTACAAGTCCAACCTGGAGCTGACCCACGTCAGCCCGGAGCTGAATCTCTATGACGAAGACTGGCCGATCTGGACCTACCAGGAGCAGCTTCCGCCCGCGAAATTCATTCTCGACGGGCCCGGCCGCACCGGCCTCGCGCTCAACTCGCTGGTCTCGGGCGGCTGCATCGTCTCGGGCGCCGAGGTCCGGGAATCCGTGCTGTTCTCCAGCGTTCACGTGCAGGAAGGATCGAAGCTCTTCCGCACGCTCGCGCTGCCGCGGGCGTCGATCGGCAGTCACTGCCGCATCTCGAAGGCGATCATCGACGAGGACTGCGAGATACCCGACGGCACGGTCATCGGGGAGGACCCGGAGGAGGACGCGCGCCGGTTTCACCGCACCGAGGAGGGCGTGGTCCTCGTGTGCCCCCACATGCTGCACTGAGCCCGCCCGCTTCGCGGAGAGACGGCCACCCGCATGACCCAGGCGAAGCTGGAGCTGGTCCTGTGCTGGCACATGCACCAGCCGGAGTACCGCGATCCGCAGGACGGGCGGTACCGCAAGCCGTGGACCTGGCTCCACGGCATCAAGGACTACACCGACATGGCGGCGCACCTGGAAACGGTGCCCGGCGCCAGGGCCGTCGTGAACTTTTCGACGATCCTGCTCGAGCAGCTCGCCGACTGTGCCGCGCGCATCGAGCGGCGCCTCGCGGGCGGGGCGCCGATCGGCGACCCGCTGCTGGATGCGCTCGCCGGGGACCTGCCCGGGAGCGCAGACGAGCGGCTCGCGCTCGCGGCGGCCTGCCTGCACGCCAACCGCGCGCACATGGTGGAGGCGTTCCCGCCCTACGCGGAGCTGTACCGGACGGCCGAGCAGGCGGTCGCGGCGCAGGCACCGCTGGAGGACGGGGAGCTCGGCGAGCTCGTGACCTGGTACGTGCTCGCGTGGACGGGCGAGAGCGTCCGGCGCGGGCATCCGCCGGTGCGCGAGCTGCTGCGGCGGGGCCGCGGCTTTTCGCCGCAGGACCGGCGCGGCCTGCTCGAGCTCGTCGGCCGCGAGCTGGCGGCGCTGATCCCGCGCTACCGGCAGCTCGCGGCACGCGGCATCGTGGAGCTGTCGCTGACGCCGCACGCGCACCCGATCCTGCCGTTGCTCATCGATCATCGCGTCGCGCACGAGGCAATGCCGGAAGCCCCGCTGCCGTCGAGGCCGTACCCCGGGGGCCGGGAGCGCGCGGAGTGGCACGTCACGCGCGCACTCGCCTCGTTCGAGCGGCATTTCGGTGCGCGGCCGGCCGGCTGCTGGCCGGCCGAGGGCGGGGTGAGCGAAAGCACGCTGGCGCTGCTGGCACGAGCGGGCTTCGCCTGGGCCGCGACCGGTACGAACGTGCTGCGCCACTCGCTGCCCGGGGGCGCGGAGGGTGCGCACTTCAGGCGCTGGCACGCCACGTTCCGCGGCGTGCCGATCGCCTGCTTCTTCCGTGACGACGAGCTGTCGGATCGCATCGGGTTCGAATACCGGAGCTGGGACGCGGCGCACGCCGTGGACGATTTCCTCGCGCGGCTGGACGCGATCCGCCGCGAGTGGACGGGCGCCGAGCCGCCCGTGGTGGCGATCATCATGGACGGCGAGAACGCGTGGGAGCATTTCCCGTACAACGGGTGGTTCTTCCTGCAGCACCTGTATTCGAAGCTCGTGCAGCAACCGCACGTCGGGCTGACCACGTTCGGCGAGCTCGCCCGCCGCGGCGGCAGCGCGGAGCTACCACGGCTCACGGCCGGAAGCTGGGTGTACGGCAACTTCGCGCTGTGGATCGGCGACGACGAGAAGAACCGCGCGTGGGAGCGGCTCGGCGAAGCCAAGGCGGCGGCGGACCGGGCGCTCGCCACCCGGGTCCGCGACGCCGCCGCGCGCGAAGCCGTGCTGGAGCAGCTCGCGGTGTGCGAGGCCTCGGACTGGTTCTGGTGGCTGGGCGGCGACAACGATCCGGCCATTAGCCGCGATTTCGACGAGCAGTTCCGGCGGCAGCTCGCGGGTCTGTACGTCCGCCTCGGCGAGACGCCGCCGCAGGCGTTACACGTGCGCATCGCCACGCACACCCGGCACAGCGAGGAGGCGGGCAGCATGCGCCGCGCCGGCTCGTGACCGCCGGACTGTTCGCCGCGGAAGGATTCCTGGAGCGGCGCGCGGCCGGCGTCCTGCTGCATCCGACGTCGTTGCCGGGCGGGCGGCTCGGCGCTGCCGCGCTCGAGTTCATCGAGTTCCTCGCCGCCGCGGGTTGCCGCGTGTGGCAGGTGCTCCCGCTCGGCCCGACCGGGCCCGACCTTTCGCCCTACAGCCCTTCGTCCGTGTTCGCCGGCAACCCGTCCCTGCTGCCCTCGGGCGCCGGCGCGCCGCCGGCGCGGGGCGCGCTCGCGGATTTCGTCGAACGGGAACGGGCGTGGCTCCCGGACTACGCGCTGTTCGTCGCGGCGAAGCAGGAGACGGCCGGTGCACCCTGGTGGGAATGGCCGCCGGATTTGCGCGACCGGGAGCCGCAGGCGCTGCGCTCGCTCGCGAAGCGGTACGCGACCCTGATCGAGGGCGTGTACGTCGAGCAGTTTCGCTTCGCCGCACGCTGGCGGGAGCTGCGGACGGCCGCCCACGAACGCGGTATCGCGATCTACGGTGACCTGCCGATGTTCACCGTCGCCGACAGCGCCGACGTGTGGGCGCACCGGGACCTGTTCCGGCTCGACGAAGAGGGCCGCGCCACGGCGGTCGCGGGCGTGCCGCCGGACGCGTTCGCCGAGGACGGACAGCTCTGGGGCAACCCGTTGTTCGACTGGGACGCCATGCGCGAGACCGGGTTCGCCTGGTGGATCGAGCGCGTGCGCCACGAGCTGGACCGCTGCGACCTGCTGCGGCTCGATCATTTCCGCGGCCTCGTCGCGACCTGGGAGGTGCCGGCCGGCGCCGCCAGCGCGCGCGAGGGCCAGTGGCGCGAGGTGCCGGGGCGCGAGCTCCTGGAGGCGCTCGCCCGCGCGCTGGGCCGGTTGCCGCTGGTGGCCGAGAACCTCGGCGACATCACTCCCGAGGTCGAGGCGCTGAGGCACGCGTTTCGTCTCCCCGGCATGCACGTGCTGCAGTTCGCGTTCGACGGCACGGAGAACAACCCGCACCGGCCCGAGCGTCACGAGGAGCAGGGCGTGGCCTACACCGGCACGCACGACAATGACACGACGCTCGGCTGGTTCCGCTCGCTGGATCCCGCGACGCAGCAGGAGGTGCTGGCGCTGACCGGGGGCACCGCCGAGGACATGCCGTGGCCGGCGATCGAGACCGTGATGCGCTCGCGCGCGCGGCTTGCCGTCGTGCCCATGCAGGACTTTCTCGCGCTGGGGTCCGAGGCGCGCATGAACCGGCCGGGTGTCGCGGCCGGCAACTGGCGCTGGCAGCTCGCAGCGGGCGACCTCGACCCGGCGCTGGCCGCGCGTATCGCGGCGCTCGTCGCCGCCACGAACCGCCGCTAGGGTGCGCCCGCGCACGGCGGGTTCGGCTTACCGGAGCAGCGAGCGGAACAGGTCGATGTAGCGCTGGCCCTGGCGCTCCCAGGAGAAGTCCTGCGCCATGCCGTTCAGCACGAGCTGCCGCCACGCCGGCCGGTCGGCGTACAGGTCGAGGGCGGTGCCGATGGCCCAGGCGAGCCCGTCGGCCGTGTAGTCGCGGAACACGATGCCGGTGCCGGTGCGCGCCTCGCGATCGTAGGGCTGCACGGAATCGGCGAGCCCGCCCGTGGCGCGCACGACCGGCACGCTGCCGTAGCGCAGGCTGTACATCTGGTTGAGCCCGCAGGGCTCGTAGCGCGACGGCATAAGGAAGAAATCGCTGCCCGCCTCGATGCGGTGGGCGAGCGGGTTGTCGTAGCCCGGGCGGAACGCCACGCGTCCCGGGAACCGGCGCGCGAGCGCGTGGAAGAGCTCCTCGTACTGCGCCTCGCCGCTGCCGAGCACCGCGAGCGCGAAATCCCGCGTCTCGAGGAGCGACGGCACCGCCTCGCGGACGAGATCTATCCCTTTCTGCGCCACGAGCCGGGTGACCATGCCGGCGAGCGGTCGCCCCTTCGCCACCTCGAGACCCAGCTCCCGCAGGAGCGCGCGCTTGCACCAGGCCTTGCCGCGCAGGTCGTCCGCCGTGTAGCGGTGCGGGATGAACGGGTCGTGCGCGGGATCCCATTCCGCGTAATCCACGCCGTTCAGGATACCGGTGAGCACGTCCGAGCGCGCGCGCAGCAGGTGCTGCAGCCCCATGCCCAGCTCGTCCCCCTGGATTTCCCGCGCGTACGTGGGGCTCACTGTCGTGAGTGCGTCCGCGTGCACGATGCCCGTCTTCAGGAAATTGATCCGTCCCTGGGCGAGGTCGTCGGCCGGGAAATCGTGGGCGGCCACGTGCAGGCCGAGGTCGCCGAGGACGTCGGCGGAGAACACGCCCTGGTAGCCGATGTTGTGCAGCGTGAGCACCGACCGCGTGCGCGCAAACAGCCGGTCCCAGGCGTAGATCGACTTGAGGTACAGCGGGCCGAGCGCCGCGTGCCAGTCGTGGCAGTGGAGCACGTCGGGGGCGAACGCCATGCGCTGGCACATCTCGATGGCCGCGCGGGTGAGCACCCCGAACCGCAGGTGCTCGTCCGGATCCTGCGTGTAGATGCGCGGGCGATCGTAGAGCGCGGGGCAGCGCAGGAGGTGGATGCGCAGGTCGCTGCCCGGGAGCGGCACGGTGTCGATCGACCACGTGGTGTCGACGCCCTGCAGGCTGACGGGCACGTCCTGCAGGAAGTCCACGGGCACGACGTCGAGTCCGCTCGAGTCGATCGTGGCGTAGCGCGGCAGGAGCACGCGCACGTCGTGCCCGCTCGCATGGAACCGCGCCGCCAGCGCGGCGCAGACGTCGGCGAGCCCGCCGGTCTTCGCGAACGGCGCGAGCTCCGCCGTGACGAAGCAGATCTTCAGCGGAGCCTGCGCGGGGCCGTCCACGACCTCAGCCGTACCGGGAGCCGTGGCAGAGGTAGAGCGCGACCGTGAACAGCAGCAGCGCGACGGCCTGGTGCGCGGCGGCGAGCGCGATCGGCACGTGCAGGAGCAGCGTGGAGATGCCGAGCGCCGCCTGCACCAGCACCACCAGCACCATGAGGCTGGCGGCCCGTCGCAGTCTCTTCTGGCCGAGCTGCGGCCAGGCGAACCACCAGTAGACGATCACGGCGCACACGGTCGTGAGCGCGAGCACGCGATGGTCGAACTGCGCGGTGGCCATGTTCTCGAAGAAGTTCAGCCACCACGGGTCCAGGGCGAACAGCCCGGGCGGAATCCAGTATTCGCCCATCTTCGGGAACGTGTTGTAGATCAGGCCGGCGTCGAGCCCGGCGACGAAGCCGCCCGAGATCACGGTCACGGTGACGAGCGCGAGCAGCGCCGTCGTCCTGCCGAACCAGGCATGGTGCGGCGGCCGTGGCGGGCCGTGCACGAGCGACAGCGCGATCCAGAACATGTACGCGTAGATTGCGAACGCCGACAGCAGGTGGGCGGTCAGGCGGTACTGGCTGACCCTCGGGTTGTCCACCAGGCCGCTTTTCACCATGTACCAGCCGAGCACGCCCTGCAGGCCGCCGAGCACGAACATCAGCGCGTATTTCGGTGATTCGCGCCAGCCGATGTAGCCCTTCCACACGAATGCGACGAACGGCACGAGGAACGCGACGCCGATGAGGCGGCCGAACAGGCGGTGCAGGTACTCGAGCCAGAAAATGCGCTTGAACCCGTGCACGTCCATGTCCGGGTTGACGTGCCGGAATTCCGGTGACTGGCGGTAGAGCTCGAACGACCGCTCCCAGTCCTCCGCGCTGAGCGGGGGCAGCCAGCCGACGATCGGCCGCCAGTCCGTCATGGACAGGCCGGAGCCGGTCAGGCGGGTGACACCGCCCAGCACCACCATCGCGAACACGAGCGCGCAGAGAACGAACAACCAGCGCGCGACGCGGCGGTTGCGGACGTGCGTTGTGGCTTCCATGACGTCGTCGGGGTCTCGGCAGCGCGCATCTTAGTAGGTGGCGGCCGTCTTTGGAACCTCGGGCATGGTAGGCTTTCGCGCCGAAAGAGGGGAGGAGATGGGATGCGGCTCGCGCACTGCTGCAAGACGGCCGATTTCCGCAGGCTCGCGAAAGCCCGCCTGCCGGCGCCGATCTTCCACTACATCGACGGCGGCGCGGACGACGAAACCACGCTCCGGCGGAACACCGAGGCCTTCGAGGAGTGGGACCTCGTGCCGAACGTGCTGGCCGGCATCGAGACCGTGGATCTCTCGACCGAGGTGCTGGGCTGCAAGCTCGCGATGCCGCTGTTCTTCTCGCCGACCGCGATGCAGCGGCTGTTCCACCCCGAGGGAGAGCGTGCGATCGCGACCGTCGCGGCCGAGCTCGGCACGATGTTCGGCGTGTCCACGATCGGCACGCGCAGCATCGAGGAGCTCGGGCGCATGGCCGCGCCGAAGATGTTCCAGATCTACGTGCACAACGATCCGGCGCTGACTTCCGACCTGATCGCGCGCTGCAAGGCCGCCGGCTTCGACGCCCTGGCGCTCACCGTGGACACGATCGTCGCCGGCAACCGCGAGCGCGACATCGTGACCGGCATGACCACGCCGCCGAAGCTCACGCCGAGGAGCCTTTTGAGCTTTCTGGCACACCCGCGCTGGCTGTACCGCTATCTCACCGGCGAGCGCTTCGACCTGCCGAACGTGTCGGCCTACATCCGCGCGGGCTCCGGCGTGGCCTCGTCCGTTGCCGAGTACATCGACACGCAGATGAAGCGCTCGATCGACTGGGACGACGCCGCGCGCATGATCGAGGAGTGGGGCGGGCCGTTCGCGATCAAGGGCGTGATGTCCGTGGACGACGCGAAGCGGGCGGTGGACGTCGGGGCGAGCGCCATCATGATCTCGAACCACGGGGGCCGGCAGCTCGACGGCTCCCGCGCGCCGTTCGACCAGCTCCCCGCCATCGTCGATGCGGTCGGCGGGCAGATCGACATCATCGTCGACGGCGGCATCCGGCGCGGCACCCACGTGCTCAAGGCCCTCGCGATGGGGGCGACGGCCTGCTCGGGCGGGCGCCTGTACCTGTACGCGCTGGCGGCGGCGGGCACGGCCGGGGTGCGGCGCGCCATGACGCTGCTGCGCGCCGAGATCGAGCGGGGCCTCGCGCTCATGGGCTGCCGGTCGCTGCGCGACCTCGACCGCTCGATGCTGGTGCGGCGGGGCTGACCTCCGCGGGGCCTCCTGCCGGCCCTGTGACGGGCGCCGCCGCCGGGGCCCGGTTTCCGCGCTACCATTGAGGAAAAGGCCCCCCCGAGCGGGCATTTCGCGCCGCCTTGGGCTAAGATAGTTTCATCTGCTACTATTTCTCCTGGCCAGTCGGGGAGCAAGACAGTGGTGACGACGAGAAGGAAAATCGCGGGCGACGCACCGGACCCGCGCAATCCGATGGGCACGGACGGCTTCGAGTTCGTGGAATATGCCGCTCCCGAGCCCGAGCGCCTGCGCGAGCTGTTCGCGCGGCTCGGCATGCCGGCGGTCGCCCATCACCGGTCGAAGGACGTCACGCTGCACAAGCAGCGCGACATCAACTTCATCGTGAACGCGGAGCCGGACAGCTTCGCCCAGGAGTTCGCCCGCAAGCACGGGCCCTGCGCCTGCGCGATGGCGTTCCGCGTCAAGGACGCGAACTACGCGCTGAACCGGGCCGTCGATCTCGGCGCCAAAGCCGTGCCGGGCGACCCCGGGCCGATGGAGCTCAACATCCCGGCCATCGAGGGCATCGGCGGCAGCCGGCTCTATCTCGTCGACCGCTACGGCGAGGACACGATCTACGACATCGATTTCCGCTTCGAGCCGGGCTGGGAAGAACAGGTGGCGCGGCTCGACACCGGGCTCGTCTACATCGATCACCTGACCCACAACGTGCATCGCGGGCAGATGAAGGTGTGGGCGGAGTTCTACGAGAAGCTGTTCAACTTCCGTGAAATCCGCTACTTCGACATCGAGGGCAAGCACACCGGCCTGTTCTCGAAGGCGATGACGAGCCCGTGCGGCAAGATCCGCATTCCGCTCAACGAGAGCCAGGACGACAAGAGCCAGATCGAGGAATTCCTGCGCGAGTACAAGGGCGAAGGCATCCAGCACATCGCGCTCGGCACTGAGGACATCTACCGCACGGTCGACCGGCTCAAGGAGAACGGCATCGAGCTGCAGGACACGACGGAGACCTACTACGAGCTCGTGGACCAGCGCGTGCCGGGTCACGGCGAGCCGCTCGAGGAGCTGCGCAAGCGGCGCATCCTGATCGACGGCGCGCCGCAGGAAGGCCAGGGCCTCCTGCTGCAGATCTTCACGAAGAACGTGATCGGCCCGATCTTCTTCGAGATCATCCAGCGCAAGGGCAACGAGGGCTTCGGCGAAGGCAACTTCCGCGCCCTGTTCGAGTCGCTCGAGCTCGACCAGATCCGCCGCGGTGTCCTGACCGAGTCCTGAAGCCCGCCAGCCACCCCGCGACGGGCGGCCGCCCCGGCGAGGGCCCGGTTCCGGGCCCCGCAGCGCCGGTCCGCCCGGCGCACAACCCTCGCTCCCAGGCGTTCCCGGCGCCGCGTGTGGCCTGCCCGGCGCACACCCGGCGCGGGCAGGCCGCCACCCGACCCCGATTGGAGGTACACTGTGGCTGCGCCGGCTGCGGCCGGCGGCTACGTTCGTGAGGTGGTTATGGCAGGCGAAAGAGTGAGCGGAACCGTCAAGTGGTTCAATGACGACAAGGGCTTCGGCTTCATCGCGCGGGAAGGGGGACAGGACGTCTTCGTTCATCACAGCGCCATCCAGATGGAGGGTTTCCGGTCGCTCAAGGAAGGGCAGAAGGTCACGATGATCGTGACGCAGGGTCAGAAAGGACCGCAGGCGGAAAGCGTCATCGCCGAATAACGACAACGGCCGGACGCCGGTGAGGGAAACCGGCTCCCGGTAACAGGCGGGAAACGCGTTCGAGCCGTTCGCTCTCGCGAGACAGACCGCCCCTCGCAGCGCACCGTCGGGGGATTGCGCCGGGTGCCTTTACGCCCGTACATTGGTCGAACACCCCTCGATCACGGTGACAGTGCCTTGAAACTGCGCATCCGAGACAACTCCATCCGGCTCCGCCTGACGCGCGGCGAGGTCGACCGGCTCGCCGGCGAGGGACGCGTGACGTCCACGGTCGCGTTCCCGGGCGGCGCGCGCCTCGAATACGCCGTCGAGAGCGCGGCGGACGCGACGCAGCCCGACGCTCGCTACGAGCACGACCGCGTGCAGGTGACGCTGCCGCGCGCCGAGGTGCGCGACTGGGCGGGCTCCGATCGCGTGTCGATCGCCGGGGAGCAGCCGCTCGGCGACGGCGACGCCCTCAAGATCCTGGTGGAGAAGGACTTCGCCTGCCTCGCACCGCGCCCGGGCGAGGACGAGTCGGACATGTTTCCGCACCCGCTCAAAGACGTGGAATCCTGCTGACCCGCGGTGCGGGCACGCGGCTTCCGCGCGGCGTCCGCCCGGGGGCGACGTGCTAGAATCCGCGCCGCCGCGGGCCGGTTCGGCCGCCGGTCACGATCCCCCCGACAGGCCCGCGAAGGGCCGGGCAGCCGACGAGCAGGTGAGCCGATGCCAGTCTTCGACGACTCCGCTTTCGACGATCACGAGCGCGTTCTTTTCTGCCGCGATGCCGCGACCGGGCTTCGCGCCGTCATCGCCATCCACTCGACGGCGCTCGGGCCCGCGGCCGGCGGCTGCCGGCTGTGGCGCTACGCGTCGGAGCAGGATGCGATCCACGACGTGCTGCGCCTGTCGCAGGGCATGAGCTACAAGAACGCGATGGCGGGACTCGCGTTCGGCGGCGGCAAGGCCGTGATCCTCAAGGGCGAGGATTTCGACGGCAGCCCGGCCCTGTTCGAGAGGTTCGGCGAGTTCGTGGATTCGCTCGGCGGTCGCTACATCACGGCCGAGGACGTGGGCATGTCGGTCGAGACCATGGAGATCGTGGCGCGCCGCACGCGCTTCGTGACCGGCCTGTCGAAGAAGGAAGGGCATGCCGGCGGCGACCCGTCGCCGAAGACGGCGTGGGGGATTTTCAAGGGCATCGAGGCCGCCGTGCAACATAAGCTCGATCGGGCGAGCGTCGCCGGGCTGACCGTGGCGGTGCAGGGCGTCGGCAACGTGGGTTTCAACCTGTGCCGCTACCTCGCCGAAGCGGGCGCGAAGATCGTCGTGGCCGACATCGACGAGCGGCGCACCGCGGCCGCGCGCGACGAGCTCGGCGCCACCGTCGTCGGTCTCGACGAGATCCTGTTCCAGGAGGTCGACGTGCTCGCGCCGTGTGCGCTCGGCGCCATCCTGAACGAGCGCAGCATCCCGAAGCTGTGCACCCGCATCGTTGCCGGTGCCGCCAATAACCAGCTCGAGACCGCCGCCGACGGGCAGCGCCTCGCGGACGCGGGCATCCTGTATGCGCCGGACTACGTCATCAACGCCGGCGGCATCATCAACGTCGCCGCCGAGTATTTCGGGACGGCCGACGATGCCGAGGTCATGGCACAGATCGAGGCAATCGGGCCGCGGCTCACGCGGATCTTCGAGGAAGCGGACCGTACCGGGCGTCCCACCAACGTCATCGCGGACGAGCAGGCCCGCGAGATCATCGCCGCTGCACGCAAGGCCGGGTAGCGGCCGCTAGCCCGCGGTGTGCGCCTGGCCCGTGGTGAGCACGATCTTGCCCATGTGCCGGCCGGACTCCATCAGCGCGTGGGCGTCGCGGGCCGCCGCGAGGGGGAACGTCGCGTGCACGACCGCCTGCACCTCGCCCGCCGCGAGCCGCGGCAGCACGTTCGCCTCCACGCTCGAGCGGATCGCCGACTTCTCTTCCACCGTCCGCGGCCGGAGCAGCGAGCCGGTGACGGTGAGCCGCTTCGCGAGCACGCCGCGCAGGTCGAGCTCCGCTCGCGAACCTTCGAGGAACGCGATGATGACGTAGCGGCCGTCGTGCGCCAGCACGTCGAGGTTCTTCTGCATGTACGAGCCACCGACCATGTCGAGGACCACGTCGACGCCCCGGCCCTCGAGCTTTTCGCGCACGACCTCGAGCCAGTCCGTCTCGCGATAGTTGATCGCGAGGGCCGCGCCCAGGCGCTCGCAGAAGCGGCATTTCTCGTCGCTTCCGGCGGTCGTGATCGCGGTGGCGCCTGCCGCGCGCGCAAGCTGGATCGCGGCCGTGCCGATGCCGCTGGAGCCGCCGTGCACGAGCAGCGTCTCGCCCGCGTCGAGGCGCGCGCGCATGAACACGTTGTATTGCACGGTGAAGAAGGTCTCCGGCACGGCTGCCGCGGCTTCCCACGTCATGCCGGGCGGCACCGGCAGGCAGTGCGACTCGTGCACGCGGCAATACTCCGCGTAGCCGCCGCCGTGCGCCAGCGCCATGACGCGATCGCCGATCGCGAAACGGCTGGCGCCCGGTCCCCGGGCAACGACTTCGCCCGCGATCTCGAGGCCCGGCAGCGGGTCGGCATCCGGCGGAATGGAGTAGCGCCCGAGGCGCTGT
Source organism: Woeseiaceae bacterium (assembly GCA_035304345.1). Classification (GTDB taxonomy): domain Bacteria; phylum Pseudomonadota; class Gammaproteobacteria; order Steroidobacterales; family Woeseiaceae; genus IDS-8. Next base: position 26,104 of record DATGQE010000083.1, read on the forward strand.
AGCACGTCCGGGCGGTTGACGCCTGCCGCCGCCACGCGCACCAGGACCTCGCCGGCACGCGGCTCCGGCACCGGCACCGCAACCGGCTCGAGCACCTCGGGACCGCCCGGCCGCGCGATGCGGATCGCCGTCATCTCGCGCGGCAGGCGCGGCGGGCTCGTCGTCGGGTCCATGCAGGCAGGGATGTTTGTTGCGATAATCGCGGCCGATCCTGATCACATGATAGAGCAGACGTGACCGACAATCCCGTTCTCTGGCAACCGGACGCCGCGCGCCGCGAGCAGTCCGCCATGCACAGGTTCATGCTTGCCCAGGCCGCACCGGACTACGCCCGACTGCACCGGTGGTCGATAGAGCAGCCGGAGGCGTTCTGGCCGGCCGTCGCCGATTTCTGCGGCCTCGAATTCACGCGTGCGCCGGAGCGCGTGCTGGAGCAGCCGGGCGACATGACGACCGCGCGCTGGTTCACGGGCGGCGAGCTCAACTACGCCGCGCACCTCCTGCGCGGCGACCCGGGCCGCACTGCCCTGGTCTTCCGCGGGGAGAACGGCGCGCGGCGCGAGCTGACCCTCGGCGAGCTGCGCAACGCCGTCGCCGGCGTCGCCGCGGCGCTGCGCCACGCCGGCGTCGAGCGGGGCGATCGCGTCGCCGGTTTCCTGCCCAATTGCCCGGAGACGATCATCGCGATGCTGGCGACGTCCTCGATCGGCGCGATCTGGTCGTCGTGCTCCCCCGATTTCGGGATCAGCGGCGTGGTGGACCGCTTCGGCCAGATCGAGCCGAAAGTGCTGTTCTGCGCCGACGGTTATTTCTACAACGGCAAGCGCATCGCCTCGCTGGGCGCAGTCGCCGGCGTGCTCGAGCGGATCGGCGCCATCCGGCGCACGGTCGTCGTGCCGTTCACGGGCGACCCTCTCGACCTGTCCGGGCTGCCGCGGGCGGTGCCGTGGGACGACTTCGTCGAGGAGGGCGCAAAGCTCGAGTTCGCCTCGCTGCCGTTCGATCACCCGCTCTTCATCATGTATTCCTCCGGCACGACCGGCGTGCCGAAGTGCATCGTGCACGGCGCCGGCGGCACGCTGCTCGAGCACCTGAAGGAGCTCCAGCTCCACTCGGACATACGGCCCGGGGACCGGGTGTTCTACTTCACCACCTGCGGCTGGATGATGTGGAACTGGCTCGTGAGCGCGCTCGCGTCCGGGGCGACGCTGGTCCTGTACGACGGTGCGCCGTTCGCCGGCGACGGGCGCGGCTTGTGGCGCATGGCCGAAGAGGAGCGCCTGACGGTGTTCGGCACCAGTGCCAAGTACCTGTCGGCACTGGAGAAGGCGGGGGTGCGGCCGAAGGACGAGTTCGACCTGCCGGCGCTCCGCACCATCCTGTCGACGGGCTCCCCGCTCGCGCCGGCGAGCTTCGATTACGTCTACGAGGCGGTGGCCGAAGACGTGCTGCTGTCGTCGATCACCGGGGGCACCGACATCATCGGGTGCTTTGCGCTCGGCAATCCCGTGCTCCCGGTGCGGCGCGGAGAGATCCAGTGCCTCGGGCTCGGCATGGCGGTCGAGATCTTCGACGAGCACGGGAACTCGCTGATCGGAGAAAGCGGCGAGCTCGTGTGCACGCGCGCGTTCCCGTCGATGCCCGTCGGGTTCTGGAACGATCCCGGCAAAGCGAAGTATCGCGCCGCGTACTTCGAGCGCTTCCCGGGCGTGTGGGCTCACGGCGATTACGCCGAAATCACCGCGAGCGGCGGCGTGATCATGCACGGGCGTTCCGACGCCGTGCTCAACCCGGGCGGGGTGCGCATCGGCACGGCCGAGATCTACCGCCAGGTCGAAAAGCTCGACGAGGTGCTGGAGAGCCTCGCGATCGGCCAGGAGTGGGAGGAGGACACCCGCGTCGTGCTGTTCGTCGTGCTGCGGGAAGGCGTCACGCTCGACGAGGCGCTCGAGAACAGGATCCGCAAGGTGATCCGCGAGAACACGACGCCCCGTCACGTGCCCGCCAAGATCGTGGCGGTGCCCGAGATCCCGCGCACGATCAGCGGCAAGATCGTGGAGCTCGCCGTGCGCGACGTCGTGCACGGCAGGCCGGTGAAGAATACCGCCGCGCTCGCGAACCCGCAGGCGCTCGAGCACTTCCGCGACCTGCCCGCGCTCAAGGAACCTTAGATGGGGGGAGACGGCTTCTTCACCTACGAAGGCGTGGTGCGACCGGAGTGGATCGACATCAACGGCCACATGAACGTGGCGTATTACGTGCTCGCGTTCGACATGGCCGTGGACGAGCTGCTCGTGCGGGTCGGCATCACCGACGATTACATCCGCGCGGGTCGCGGCACGACGTTCGCCGTGGAGGCGCACGTCACGTACCAGCGCGAGCTGACGGAAGGCCAGCCGTATCGCATCGAATCGCGCGTGCTCGCGTACGACGAGAAGCGTGTGCACCAGTTCCAGCGCATGCTGCACGCGGAGGAAGGCTGGCTCGCCGCGACCGCCGAATGGATGAACCTGCACGTCGACCTGGGGACGCGGCGCGTGAGCCCGTGGCCCGAGTGCACGCTGCAGGCGCTCGCGCGTTTGACGGCCGGGCAGCCGCGCGGCGCGTTCCCGGAGGAGGCGGGCCGGCGCATGGCCATCGCAAAACCCCTCTACCGGATCGACGGAGCCGCGACGGGTGGCTGAGCCGCTGCTGCTCGGCATCGACCAGGGCACGAGCAGCAGCCGCGCCGTCGTTTTCGACCGGCGCCTGAAGCCGCTTGCCTCCGCGCAGCGCGAGTTCACGCAGCATTACCCGAAGCCCGGCTGGGTCGAGCACGATCCGGAGGAGATCTGGTCCTCCACCCTCGACGTCGCGCGCCGCGCGATCGCAGGGAGCGGTGTGCAGGCCTCCGACATCGCCGCCATCGGCATCACGAACCAGCGTGAAACCACCATCGTCTGGGATCGGGAGTCCGGACGCTGCCCGTATCCCGCCATCGTCTGGCAGGACAGGCGTACCGCCGATCGTTGCCGGCAACTGGAAGCCGGCGGCGCGGCAGCGTTGGTGGCAGAGCGGACGGGGCTCGTGATCGATCCCTACTTCTCCGCCACCAAGCTCGCGTGGATCCTCGAGCACGTGCCGGAGGCGAAGCGCCTGGCACTGAAGGACCGGCTCGCGTTCGGCACGGTGGATGCGTTCCTCGCCTGGCGGCTGACCGGCGGCCGCGTGCACGCCACCGATGCGACCAATGCCTCGCGCACGCTGCTGTTCGACATCCACGCGCAGCGCTGGGACGACGATCTCCTGCGCCTGTTCGGCGTTCCGCATTCGGTGCTCCCCGAGGTGCGGGACTCCGCGGGCGATTTCGGCACCAGCGAGCCGTCCTTGCTCGGCGCCGCGCTGCCGATCGGCGGCGTCGCCGGCGACCAGCAGGCGGCGCTCGTCGGGCAGGCGGGCTGCCGTTCCGGCATGACGAAGGCCACGTTCGGCACCGGCTGCTTCGTGATCACGCACACAGGCGATACGCCGCTCTCCTCGCGGAACCGCCTGCTCACGACCGTGGCGTGCCGCCTCGGCGGCCGGCCGACGTACGCGATCGAGGGCAGCCTGTTCGCCGCGGGCTCCGCCGTGAAGTGGCTCCGCGACGAGCTCGGCCTCGTTGCGAGCGCCGGCGAGACGGAGGCGATCGCCCGTTCCACCGGGATCGTCGAGCACGTGCACGTGGTGCCCGCTTTCGCGGGTCTCGGTGCGCCGTGGTGGGACCCGGATGCACGCGGTGCGATACTCGGGCTTACGCGCGACACAGGCGCCGGCCAGGTCGTGACCGCGACGCTGCAGGCGGTCGCGTACCAGGTGCGCGATCTCCTCGAAGCCATGACGGCCGATGGCATCGCGCCGGCGGTGCTGCGCGTCGACGGCGGGATGGTCGCGAACGACTGGCTGCTGCAGTTCCTCGCCGACATTCTCGGGCTCCCGGTCGAGCGTCCCGCCAACATCGAATCCACCGTCGCCGGCGCGGCGTTCCTCGCCGGCCTGCAGGCCGGCGTGTTCGCGTCGCTCGAATCCGTTGCCGACGTGTGGCAGTGCGAGCGGCGGTTCGAGCCGGCAATGGGGGCGGAACGGCGTGCCGCGCTGTATGCCGGCTGGTGCGCCGCGGTGGATCGCATACGCACGCGCTAGCGCCGTTACGCCTCGATGGCGCCGCCGGGTGTTGTTGTCCCGCCCGTCGGCCGCCGGTATGCTCGGGACCCTCCGACGCCACAGAGGAACCACCCTTGCGATTCCGGATTGTGCTGCCCGGCCTCGTCTGCCTCCTGTTCACGGTATCCGCTCTCGCACAACAGGAGCTGCCGATCCCCGACATCGCCTACGAAAAGTTCGTTCTCGACAACGGACTCACGGTCATCATTCACGAAGACCACAAGGCGCCCATCGTCGCCGTCAACGTGTGGTACCACGTCGGCTCGAAGAACGAGGTGCCGGGCAAGACCGGCTTTGCCCACCTGTTCGAGCACCTCATGTTCAACGGCTCCGAACACTACAACGACGACTACTTCAAGCCGTTCGATGCCGTCGGCGCGACGGAGATGAACGGCACGACCGATTCCGATCGCACCAATTATTTCCAGAACGTGCCGAGCACGGCGCTCGACATGGTGCTGTGGATGGAATCCGACCGCATGTGCTGCATGAAGGCGGCAGTCGACCAGGCAAGGCTCGACGAGCAGCGCGGAGTGGTGCAGAACGAGAAACGGCAGGGCGAGAACCAACCCTACGGCAAGGTCTTCAACCTCATCCAGGAGGCCACCTACCCGGAGGGCCATCCGTACGACCACACGGTCATCGGCTCCATGGAGGATCTCGAGGCGGCGTCGCTGGAGGACGTGCACGCGTGGTTCGACCAGTACTACGGGCCGAACAACGCCACGCTCGTGATTGCCGGTGACGTCGACACGCAGGAAGCGCTCGAGAAGGTGCGGCATTACTTCGGCGGCATCCGGCCGAGCCCTCCGATCGAGCGCCACGCCGCGTGGGTGGCGAAACGCCAGGGCATGCAGCGGCAGGTCATGCAGGATCGCGTGCCACAGGCGCGCGTGTACAAGGTATGGAACGTGCCCGAGCTCACGAACCCGGTGACCGATCGACTCGGGCTCTTCGGCGACATCCTGGCGAACGGCAAGAATTCTCGCCTCTACGAGAAGCTCGTCTACCGCGAGCAGGTCGCGACCGACGTCGGGGCATTCGTATGGGGCCGCGAGCTCGGCAGCCTGTTCATCGTCTACGCCACGGCGGCGCCGGGTCGGGATCTCGGCGAGGTCGAGGCGATGCTCGATGCCGAGATGCGGCGACTGCTCGACGACGGCCCCGCCAGGGAGGAGCTGGCGCGCGCCAAGACGGAGCACTTCGCCGGCTTCATCCGGGGCATCGAGCGCATCGGCGGGTTCGGCGGCAAGTCGGACGTGCTCGCCGCGAGCGAGGTCTACTACGGCAGCCCCGACGGTTACCAGCGGGGCCTGCAGGCCGTGCGCGATGCCAGCGAGCGCAGCATCCTGGCCGACGCACGGGAATGGCTGAGCGACGGCGTGTACGTGCTCGAAGTGCATCCCTACCCGGACCTCGCGGCGAGGGACACCGGCGTGAACCGCGCCGACGGGCCGCCGATGCCGGACGCGTTCCCGGAGGTCGATTTCCCCGAGTACCAGCGCGGAAAGCTGTCGAACGGCCTGGAGGTCATCGTCGCCCGGCACGGCGGCGTGCCGGTGGTCGAGCTCGCGCTGCTGGTCGATGCGGGTTACGCGGCGGACAGGGCGGGGGCGCTCGGCGCGGCGAACCTGGCGCTCGACATGATGGACGAGGGCACCCGGCGGCGTGACGCGCTGGAGATCGCGGCCACCGCCACGCGCCTCGGCGCCCGTATCGGGCTCGGGTCGAACCTCGACACGTCCTACGCCACGCTGTCCGCGCTGACGGTGAACCTCGAGCCCTCGCTGGAGCTGTTCTCCGACATCGTGCTCAACCCGACGTTTCCGCCGGAGGAGCTGGAGCGGCGGCGCGCGCAGGTGATCGCCGGGATCCACCAGGAGCTCGCACAGCCGTTCGCCATGGCGCTGCGCGTGTTTCCCCTGCTCATCTACGACGAGGATCACGCGTACTCCATCCCGTTCACCGGCTCCGGCACGCTGCAGTCCGTGCAGGCGATGACGCGTGACGATCTCGTCGCGTTCCACCGGAACTGGTTCCGGCCGAACAACGCGACGATGATCGTGGTCGGCGACACGAGCATGGAGGAGATCCGGCCGCTGCTCGAGAAGTATTTCGGGCGCTGGCAACCGGGCGACGTTCCCGAAAAGAACGTGGGCCCGAGCGAACGGCGGGTCGGCGGTACCGTGTACGTGATCGATCGCCCCGGTTCCGAGCAGGCGGTCATCATTGCCGGGCACGTGGTGCCCCCGTACGACGACCCGGACAAGCTCGCGCTCGCCGCGGCGAACGACGTGCTGGGCGGGAGCTTCACGGCACGCCTCAACATGAACCTGCGCGAGGACAAGCACTGGTCCTACGGCGCACGCAGCGCGATCCTCGATGCGCGCGGGCCGCGGCCGTTCCTCGCCTATGCGCCGGTGCAGACCGACAAGGCCGCCGAATCGATGGCGGAGATTGCGAAAGAGATCGAAGGCATCGTGGGCGAGCAGCCGCCCACCGCGGAGGAGATCGCGAGGGTCCGGAACAGGGCCACGCTCACGCTGCCGGGCCGCTGGGAGACCTCGTCGGCAGTGCTGTCCTCGATCGGCGAGATCGTGCGTTTCGGCCTCGACGACGACTACTGGGACGTCTACCCGGAGCGCATTGCGGCGCTGGACGGCGCCGCCGTGACGACCGCCGCGCGGCGGCACATCCGGCCGGGCGGCCTCGTCTGGGTGGTCGTCGGCGACTGGGAGCGCATCGAGGAAGGGGTGCGCTCGCTGGGGCTCGGCGAGGTCGAGCTCGTCACGCTCGACGGCAACGGGATCGCGCCGCGGGAAGCGCCCCGTCCGGGATCGTGACCGCGGAGCGGCGCATTTCGTTCACCGGCCGGGTCGCGATCGTGACCGGGGCCGGCCAGGGCCTCGGCCGGGCCCACGCGCTCGAGCTCGCGCGTCGCGGCGCGAAGGTCGTCGTCAACGACCTCGGCGGGAGCCGCGACGGCAAAGGCGGCTCCCCTGACGCGGCGGAAAGCGTCGTGGAGGAGATCCGCCGCGGCGGGGGCGAGGCGGTCGCCGACGGCGCCGACGTCGCCGATCGCGGCGCGGCAGGGGAGATGATCGCGAAGACCGTCGAGCGCTGGGGTCGGGTCGACGTGCTGGTCAACAACGCCGGCATCCTGCGCGACAAGACGTTCGCGAAGATGGACCTCGACGATTTCGAGGCCGTGGTCGACGTTCACCTGATGGGCGCGGTGAACTGCACGAAAGCCGCCTGGCCGGTCATGTGCGAGCAGCAGTACGGGCGTATCGTGATGACCACGTCCTCCAGCGGGCTCTACGGGAATTTCGGCCAGACCAACTACGGCGCGGCGAAGATGGCGCTCGTCGGGTTCATGAACTGCCTCGCGGCGGAAGGCGCAAAGTACGGCATCCGCGTCAACGCCGTGGCGCCGATTGCCGCGACGCGCATGACCGCGGGCCTCCTGCCGGAACAGGCGCTCGCGCTGCTCGCGCCCGAGGCGGTCACGCCGGCGGTCGTGTTCCTGGCGAGCGAGGACGCGCCGACGCGCCAGGTCGTGGCGGCGGGCGCCGGCGGCTTCGCCAGGGTGGTGATCGGGGAAACGCCGGGCGTGTTCCTGCCGCCGTCGGCACGGCAGGCCGAGCACGTCGCCGCCGCCTGGGAGCGCATCGCGGACGGCGCGCCCCGCGAGCTTGCGGCCGGCAGCGAGCAGACGCTCAAGTTCCTGGAGCAGGCCGCGAAGGCCCTCGGACCGGAGCGGTAAGAGCCGCCTCCACGCGATCGTTTTTCGGAGCCATCGCCATGAAAGAAGCCGTGATCGTCTCGACGGCCCGCACCCCGATCGGCAAGGCCTACCGGGGCGCGTTCAACAACCTCGAAGCGCCTACGCTGGCCGCGCACGCGATCCGCGCCGCGGTGGAGCGGGCCGGCGTCGAGCCCGCGGAGGTCGACGACGTCATCATGGGCTGCGCCATGCAGCAGGGCACCAGCGGCCGCAACGTTGCGCGGCAGGCGCTGCTCGCGGCGGGGCTGCCGGTGAGCGTCGCCGGCATGACGGTCGACCGCCAGTGCTCGTCGGGCATGATGGCGATCGCCATCGCGGCGAAGCAGATCCTCGACGACAACATGAGCGTGGCGGTGGGGGGCGGCCTCGAGTCCATCAGCCTGGTCCAGAACGAGCACTTCAACCGCCACCGCGCCGACGACCCGAACGTGCTCGCCGCCGCCCCCGCCATCTACATGAGCATGATCGACACGGCCGAGGTGGTGGCAGAGCGTTACGGCATCCCGCGCGAGCGCCAGGACGAGTACGCCCTGCAGAGCCAGCAGCGGACGGCGGACGCCCAGCGCCGCGGCGCCTTCGACGACGAGATCGTGCCCGTCACGGCGAGCATGGCGGTCAGCGACCGGGACAGCGAGGAGGTCACGCTCGTCGAAAAGACGCTGGCGCGCGACGAGGGCAACCGCCCGGACACCACCCTCGAGGCGCTTGCCGGCCTGAAGCCCGTGCGCGAGGGCGGCACGATCACGGCCGGCAACGCGAGCCAGCTCTCCGACGGCGCCTCCGCCGCCGTGCTCATGGACAGCCGCCTCGCCGAGAAACGTGGCCTCGAGCCGCTCGGCGTGTACCGCGCCATGGCCGTGGCCGGCACGGAGCCGGACGAGATGGGTATCGGGCCCGTGTTCGCGGTGCCGAAGCTCCTGAAGCGGACCGGGCTCAGGATGGAGGACATCGGGCTCTGGGAGCTGAACGAGGCCTTCGCCGTGCAGGTGATCTACTGCCGGGACCGGCTCGGCATCCCGAACGAGCTCTTGAACGTCAACGGGGGCGCCATCTCGATCGGGCATCCCTACGGCATGTCCGGGGCGCGCCTCGTCGGCCACGCGCTGATCGAGGGCAAGCGCCGCAACGCCAAGTTCGTGATCTGCACGATGTGCGTCGGCGGCGGCATGGGCGCCGCCGGCCTGTTCGAGGTGCTGTAGGCGCGCCCCGTCTTGACTCGGGTGCGGACTGCCCCAATGATGGCGGCCGGCCCCTGCCGGCCATTGCCAGATCATCGTGAGGACAGCGCCAGCATTGCTGAGGGCTCGCCAGAAGCTCGGTAAATATCGCATTCTCGGGCGGATCTCGTCAGGCCCCCTGGCCGACGTGTACTCGGCGTTCGACACGATCCACAAGTCCAGGGTCGCGCTGAAGATCCCGAAGGTGCACCGGAACGTCACGCACGAGGACTTCCTGCGGGAGGTCCAGGTCGCGGTGAAGCTCCGCCATCCGAACATCCTGTCCGTCCAGAACGCGAGCTACATCGACGGGCATTTCGTCATCGCGATGGAGCTCGGCGAGGAGTCGCTGGCGGACCGGCTGTTCCGCCGCATTTCGACCGAGCGCGCGCTGGAGCTCGCCGACCAGGCGCTCGCCGGGCTCGCGTTCGCCCATTCGCAGAAGGTCATCCACTGCGACATCAAGCCCGAGAACTACATCCTGTTCGCGGACGACACGCTGAAGCTGACGGACTTCGGGTTCGCCAAGATCAGCCTCCGGACGCTGAAGGCGTCGGGATCCGGGACCATCGACTACATCGCCCCGGAGCAGGCGATGGGCCGGCCGAAGTTCCAGTCGGACGTGTTCTCCTGCGGGCTGGTGCTCTACCGCATGTTCTCGGGCAAGCTGCCGGAATGGCCGTTCGCGTGGCCGCTGCCCGGGCACGAGCGCGTCGCCGCCCGGGTGCGGCCGGCCTTCGTGGAGTTCCTGCGGAAGGCCATCCAGCTCGACCCCGCCGACCGTTACCGCGACGCCATCCAGATGTACTCCGCGTTCAAGCGCGTGCGCTCCCGGGCGCGGCGCCCGCGGCGGGTGCAGCGTGCGAAAAAGCCCTCGTTCTCGTGGCGGCAGCAGCAGTGGCGCGAGTTCCAGCGGCTCTACCGGAGCGTGCTCGACACGCGCCACGAATGCCGCCGCTGCGAAGGCCCGGTCGCGGAGAGCATGCACGCGTGTCCCTGGTGCGGCGTGTCGCACCCGACGCGGACCGCGCAGACGACGTATCCCGCGCAGTGCCCGCGGTGCGAGCGCGGCGTGAAGCGCGACTGGACTTACTGCCCCTGGTGTTACGGGCCCGGGTTCGAGCCGGAGACGAATCGACGGTACAGCGACCGGCGGTACGTCGCGAAGTGCGCGAACACCCGCTGCCGCCGGCCGCTGATGGCGTTCATGCGCTACTGCCCTTGGTGCCGCACCAAGGTGAAGAAGCCGTGGAAGCTCGCGGGCAGCCGCGAGACCTGCAGCACGTGCAAATGGGGCATCGCGAAGGAGTTCTGGAATTTCTGCGCCTGGTGCAGCGAACCGGTGACCCCGAAATGAACGTGCTCACGGCTGGTGCCGCATGAACGACGTCGTCGATCGCATGGTGATGCTCGACGGCGCGGAAGTACCCGAAATCCTCGACCTCGAGCTGGGCGGCGGCCGGCTCATCGCGTACACCGCGCGCTCACCCGACAAGGACAGCGAGAACGAGGACACCGTGGCCGCCATCCCCTACGGCCCGGACGCGGTCGTCCTCGTGGTCGCCGACGGCGCCGGCGGCCTGCCGCTGGGCCGCCAGGCGTCGCGCCTCGCGGTCACGACGCTCGAGAAGTCGTTGCAGGTCGCGATGGCGGAGACGATGCTGCTGCGCACGGCCATCCTGAACGGCATCGACGAGGCCAACAAGGCGGTGCAGGCGCTGGGCGGCGGGTCGGCCACGACGCTCACGGTCGTGACGATCGAGGGCATCATCGCGCGTGCCTACCAGATCGGCGATTCCGAGGCGCTCATCGTCGGCCAGCGCGGGCGCGTGAAGGCCCAGACGCTGCCGCACTCGCCGACGGGCTTCGCGGTCGAGGCCGGTTTCCTCGACCAGCGTGCGGCGCTGCATCACGCGGAGCGCCATCTCGTGTCGAACCTGCTCGGCACTGCCGACATGCGCATCGACATGGGCGCCAACGTCGAGCTCGGGCCGCGCGACACGGTCCTGCTCGCGAGCGACGGGCTGACCGACAACATCCACATCGAGGAGATCGTCGAGCTCATCCGCAAGGGTCCGCTCGAGAAGGCCGTGCAGTCGCTCACGCGGCTCGCGAGCCGCCGCATGACCGGTGAAGCGCGCACCCAGCCGTCGAAACCCGACGACCTGTCACTGATCCTGTTCCGCAAGCCCTACCGCCCCGCGAAGCGCCGGCCGGGCTGACGCCCGCAGGCCCGCGCGAGCCCGGCGCGGGACCCGTTCCGGCGGTCCCGGGGTCCGCCGTATCCGCCCGTGTCGCGTCCGGAAGCAGCCGAAGTTGCGACCCGGACAGGGGCGTATTAAGGTGATTGAAGAGGTACCGGGTACGTGTGGCAGCGGTCCGGCGGAACAACGTGTCGTCCCCGCGATCAAAACAAGATCAATCGGATCGCGGCGCTTGCGGCGCGTGAGAGTCGGCTCCCGCCGGCGACGCTCGAAATTCCCTTGAGAGCTAAGTCCATGAATACATTCCACGCGACACCTAAAGTGGTTCGGCGGTTGAAGCCGCTGGTGCTCGGAGTCGCCGCGGCGCTCCTCGTCGGGGGCTGCGCGGTCGGTGTGTCGAGCGGCGGCATGGGCGGCGGCGGAGGTGTGAGCATGCCCGGCGGCGGCATGCCGGGCGGTGGGGGTATGCCCGGCGGCAGTTCCGGCGGCGGCATGCCTGGTGGCAGTTCCGGCGGCGGCATGCCTGGTGGCAGTTCCGGCGGCGGCATGCCCGGCGGTGCTTCCGGCGGTGGCATGCCCGGCGGCGCTTCCGGCGGTGGCATGCCCGGCGGTGCTTCCGGCGGTGGCATGCCCGGCGGTGCTTCCGGCGGCGGCATGCCCGGCGGTGCTTCCGGCGGCGGCATGCCCGGCGGCGCTTCCGGCGGCGGCATGCCCGGAGGTGCCTCCGGCGGCGGCATGCCCGGTACTACTGCCGGCGGCATGCCGGGCGGTGCTTCCGGCGGCGGTATGCCGGGCGGCGCCGGCGGTGACATGTCCGGAGCCGGCGGCGGCGGCGGAGGCGGCGGCATGGCCGGCGGCGGCGTGCGCGGGCTCGGCGGCCAGATGCCGGGCGGCGTCGGCACGGCCGGCGGCGGCGCGCAGGACGGCTGCGGCCAGGACCTGCCGGGCGGCGTCGGCGGCATGGAAGATTCCGGCGATTGCGCGGGCGGCGTCGGCCAGTACCCGGGCGAGACCCCGGCCCAGCGCAAGGCGCGGCTGGAAAAGGAGCTCGACAAGTCCGTAGGCGATTTCGACGGCGTTCTGGCGGGCGAGCAGAAGGAGATCTCGACGGTCGGCCGCGATACGAAAGGCTTCGGCGGTCGGGGCGGCGGCGGCGGTGGCGTCGGCCTCGGCAAGCAGGGCCAGATCGAGGGCACCGGGCAGGTTGCGCGCACGGAGCGCGACGAGAGCTCGGGCAGCAGCCCGTCGATCGCGGGCTTGTCGGAAGAGGAGATCAAGCGGCGCACGCCGGCCGACATCCCGGACCTCGTCAGCGAGGACATCGTCGCGAAGCAGTTGCGCGAGGCGGCGCTCGCCGAGGAAGACCCGGTGCTGCGTGAGCGCTTGTGGGAGGAATACCGCAAGTACAACAACCTGTAGATCGTGTAGAGCGCGGCCGGCGCCGGGACGGGAACGACCCGCAGGACGCCGGCCACGACCGGGAAGGGCAACAACGGCCAAGAGAGGACGAGCCACCGCCATGAAAGCACCGTTCGTCGTGATGCTTGCGCTGACGTGCGCCGGTTGCACGGTGTCCGAGGTCATCACGGCGGAAAAGACGCCGCTCGAGGTGGCGTCCCTGAAGATCGACGAGAGCCTGCTCCTCGACGTCGGCATCCTGAACTTCGACGCGGGCATTCCCGAGAGCAACGACGCGGACGAGACCGGCATCTACCCCGAGGTCCGGCAGGCGGAGGCTCGCTACCTGCCGTATCACCTGAAAACCACGATGCAGGGCACCGGTTTCTGGGGTGCCGTGCGCGTGATCCCCTCGGAATCGGTGTTCACGGACGTCATCGTGTCGGGCGTGATCGAGCGCTCCGACGGCGAGTTCGTGAAGCTGCGGGTGAAAGCCAGGGATGCGCGGGGCCAGCACTGGTTCGAGCGAACCTACTCCATGCAGACCGGGATCACGTCTTACTCGGAGAACCGCGATCTCAGCACCGATCCCTACCAGAAGGTGTTCAACGAGATCGCGAACGACCTGCGTGCCCATGCGGCCAGCCTGAGCGCGGACGAGATCCGCCGCATCCGGAACATCTCCGAGATGCAGTTCTTCGCCGACATGGCGCCGACGGTGTTCGGTGACTACATCACGGAGAAAGACGGGATCACGAGCCTCGTCAGGCTGCCGGCCGAGAACGACCCGATGGTGCAGCGCCTGAGGCAGATCCGCGCCCGCGACCAGCTCGTGATCGACACGCTCAACGAGCATTACGCCAACTTCTACTACGGCATCGCGATTCCCTACGAGTCGTGGCGGGAGACGGCGCGCGAGCAGGCGGTGAACTACCGGCAGGTCAAGCGCGCGGCGACGCTGCGGGCCCTGCTCGGGGTCGTCGTCGTCGCGGGCTCGATGAGCATCGACACGAGCAGCTCCAGCCGCTCGGCGGCCCGCGCGAAGTCCGCGGCGCGCTACGTGGGCGTGAATCGCGGCATCGGCACCATCATCAGCGCCTGGAACCTGCGCCAGACCGCGGACATTCACCGCGAGAACATCAAGGAGCTGTCCGAATCCTTCGGCGCGGAAGCCGCTCCCCTCGTCGTGCGCGTCGAGGGCGAAACGCGGCGGCTGACCGGCACCGCCGAAGCGCAGTACGAGACCTGGCGCAAGCTCCTGAAGGAGATCTACCAGGCCGAGACCGGGTTCGCCCATACGCTGGACGTGGGCGTGGACGGCCGGGCCCAGCAGCAGGGGCCACAGGACTGAGCCGCCGGTTTCGCGCCGCGGGCGGGCCGCCCGCCCGCGGCCGTTCCCGTTGCCTTCCCCGGACGCCGCGAGCGGGCGTTGCCGCGCGGGGTCGAACGCGCCGAAAATGCCAAAACTTGTGGCGCCGATCAGGGACTAACGTAAGTCGATGAGGGGACCACGCGCACTGGCTGAAGGCACGCGGCTCGCCGACCGATACACGTTGCTCCGGCGGCTGGGCTCCGGGCCGATGTCGGAAACCTGGCTCGCCCGCGATTCGAGGGCGGAGTCGGTCGTCGCGCTCAAGTTCCTCGCCTCGTCGCTGGCGGCGGACGCGCGCCGTCGCGAGCGGTTCCGCCAGGAATGGCAGACCGGCATTCGCCTGATGCACCCGCACATCGTGCGCGTGTTCGAGTACCACGACGACGCCGACGGCCCCTTCTATTCGCTGCAGTTCCTCGGCGGGCCCGATGCCTCGACGCTCGCGGGGCGACCGCTCGCGGAAGCGCTCAGGCCCTTCGGGCTCATCGCCGACGCGCTGCGCTACGCGCACGGCAAGGGCCTCGTGCACCGCGACATCAAGGCGGCCAACGTGCTCTTCGACGCGCGCGGCGCGCCGTACCTGATCGACTTCGGCGTGGCCGCCGCCGCAGGCGAGCCCGCCTCCGGCGGCACGCCGGTCGCCACCCCGCCGGGCGCAGGCGCGGCGGACCCGGCGGACGACGTCTACGCCCTCGGGGTGCTGGCGCACGAAATCCTGTTCGGTGAGCCGCCCGGCGCGGAGCGCACCGCCGGTGCGCTCGCGGCCCGGCGCACGCTCCCGGGCGAGAGCCTGCCCGCGGACATTGCCGCCCTGCTCGCGAGCATGCTCGACGAGGACCCGCGGCGCCGCCCGGCAGCCGAAAGGGTGGCGGAAGCGCTGCGCGCCGCCGGCATCGAGGCCGGCACCATCAGGCTCGATCCGTCCGACGTCATCAGCGTGGGCGGGGACGAGGTGACCGTGGATTCCGTGCAGGCGGCCCCGGCGTGGCAGCGCACGCCGGCGGCGGCCGCTCCGGACACCCGGCACGGCGTCTCGGCGGCGTTCTGGTGGGGCAGCCTCGCCGTCCTCGCGCTGGTGGTCGTCGGCTTTTTCTGGCTGCTGCCGCAATGGATGGAGAGCCGCCGCACCGCGGAGCGGCAGGCGAGCGAGCGGGCAGAGCCCGTTGCCGAGGCGCCGGCGGAAGCCGCCGGCGAGGCCGTGCCGGACACCGGCCCGGCACGCACGCCGGCCGAGCGCGCCGCGCTCAAGGGCGATACCGACGAAGTGCTGGGCGAGTTGCTGTCGACGCTCGAGCGCCTGCGCCTGCGCGCGATCGAGCGCTGGGGCGGCCAGGCCTACCAGGACGTGATCGCCGTCTACGAGGAGGGCGATCGCGCGTACCTCGGCGGCGACTACGAGAAGGCGCGGGCCCGCTACCGCGAGGCGCTCGAGCGCCTGCGCCCGTTCTTCGATCGCATCGAGCCGGAGTTCGCGCGCGCCATGCAGGCGGGCAAGGCGGCGTTCGAGGCCGGCAACCATGCGGACGCCGTGCGGCAGTTCGACCTTGCCGCCGCGATCACGCCCAACGATGCCGAGGCCAGGCGCTGGCTCGAGCGGGCGCGCAACCTGGAAGCCGTGCTCCGCCTCACGGACCAGGGGTTGCGGCTCGAGAGCTCGCTCGAGCTCGACGCCGCGAAGTCCGCTTTCGAGCGCGCGCTCGACCTGGACCCGGCATGGCAACCGGCTGCCGAGGGACTGGCGCGCGTGCGCGAAGCGCTCGTGCGGCGCTCGTTCGAGCAACGGATGACCGAGGGTTTCGCCGCGCTGTCGGCAGGGGATTACGCGAGCGCGCGCGCCGCCTTCGAGGCCGCGAAAGCGCTGGCGCCGGATTCGCCGGAGCCGGTCGACGGGTTGCTCCAGGTCGACCAGGAAGTGCGGCTCGCGCGTATCCAGGCGCTGGAGCAGGAGGCGAGCGCGCTGGAGGCGAGCGAGCAGTGGCAGTCGGCGGTCGAGAAGTACGAAGCGATTCTCGAGATCGACGGCCTGCTCCAGTTCGCCCGCGACGGATTGCGCCGCGCGCAGGAGATGGCGGCACTGCACGCGCAGCTCGACGCGTGGATCGCCGAGCCGGACTCGCTGTCCGCGCCGGAAACGATGCAGGCGGCGACCAACGTACTGCTCGAGATCTCGCGCATGCAGGCCGGGCCGCGGCTCGAGGACCGGAAGAACGAGCTCTCGCGCCTGCTGAAACGCGCCGCGACGCCGCTCACCGTGCAGCTCGTCTCCGACAACGCTACCGAGGTGTCGATATTCCGCGTAGGCCGGCTCGGTGCGTTCACCACGCGCGAGCTTGAGCTCCGGCCCGGTGAGTACGTCGCGATCGGCAGCCGTCCCGGCTACCGGGACGTGCGCCTCGAGTTCCGCGTGGCCCCGGAGATCGAGCTCGAGCCCATCGTGATCGTGTGCGAGGAGCGGATTTGAAGATTACGTCGATCGTCATCAGGGACGCGGAAGGCGAGCGGCGTTACGGCCTGGATCGGCTGCCCCTCAAGCTCGGGACCGCCAGCGACTGCGAGATCCGGCTGCCCGGTCCCGGCAATGCGCCGGTGGCGCTGCTCGCCGAGCTCGACGGCGAGCCGTTCGTGCAGCCGTCCGGCCGGGGGGCGGCGGTCACTTTGAACGGCGAGCCGCTGGCGACGCCGCGTCGCATCGGCGACGGCGACGCCGTCGAGTTCTTCGGCTCACGCGTGGAATTCGCCCTGCACGGCGGCGAGCTCACGGCCCGCGTGCGCTTCGAGGACAGCGCCTACGTCACCCGGCCACCGGAGCTGCCCGACGAGGCGGCGCAGGACGAGGCCATCGCGCCTGCCGCGTTCCGGCGCGCGAGCGAGGCCGCGGCGGTCGTCGAGGAGCAGAGGAGTCACCGCTGGCAGATCGCGCTGACGCTGGCCGTCGGCGTGCTCCTGACCGTCTCGTGGCTGCTGTTCACGTCGCGCTCCATCCGCTTCGATCTCGACCCGGCGGGGCCCGCCGAGATCTCGATCATCGGCGGCTGGTTCCGGATGCCGATCGGGGATCGCGTGCTGCTCCGGCCCGGCGATTACGTCGTCAACGTGCGCAGGGAAGGCTATTACCCGGCCAGCCAGAGCTTCGAGGTGGGCGAGGCCCGCAGCCAGAACATCCAGATCGCGCTGCGCAAGCTGCCCGGGCGGCTGACGGTGCGCACAGATCCGGAAGTCGAGGCGATAGTGACCGTGGACGACACGCAGGTCGGGCCCGCGCCGTACGGCCCGATCGAGCTGCAGCCGGGTGTGCATTCGATCAGCGTGACGGCCGAGCGCTACCTGCCGTTCCACGACCGCGTGACGATCACCGGGCTCGACCGGCACCAGCAGCTTTTCGTGCAGCTCGTGCCGCGCTGGGCCGACGTCGAGATCACGTCCACGCCTCCGGGCGCGGCCATCTACCGCGGCGAGGAGCAGATCGGCGTGACGCCGGCCACCGTCGCCCTGATCGAGGGCACGCACCGCCTGAGCGTGGTGCGGGAAGGTTTCAAGGCCTGGGACGGCGTGATCGAGACGCGCGCGAACGAGGACCTCGTGCTCCCCACCATCGAGCTCGAGCCGGCCGACGCCCGCCTGCGCGTGACGACGGTGCCGGCAGGTGCGGCCGTCACCGTCGACGGGCGCTACCGCGGCCAGTCGCCCATCACGCTCGCGCTGTCGCCGGACGTCGATTACCGCATCGGCGTCTCCAAGGCCGGGTACGGCTCGGCGGAGCGCCAGGTCCGCCTGCCGGCCGCGACGACGCGGGAGCTCACCGTCGACATGACCGCCCGGGTCGGCATCGTGAACGTGAACGTCGTGCCCGCGGACGCGACCGTGTACGTGGACGGGCGCGAAGCGGGGACCGGATCGACCACGCTGCACCTCCCCTCCGCCCCGCACCGCCTCGAGGTGCGCAAACCCGGCTACCAGGCATTCAGCCGCAGCATCACGCCGCGCCCGGGCTACCCGCAGACGGTCGACGTGCGGCTCCTGACGGAGGAGGAAGTGCGCCGCCAGAGCGTTGCCGCCACGCTCACGACGTCGCAGGGCCAGGTGCTGCGCCGGGTCGAGCCGGGCGACATCGTCATGGGCTCGTCCCGCAGCGAGCAGGGCCGCCGCGCGAACGAGGTGCTGGTACCGGCGAGGATCACGCGCCCGTTCTACATCAGCGAGAAGGAGATCACCAACAAGGAGTTCGCGCGCTTCCGGCGCGACCACGTCTCCGGCAGCGGCGAGCTCGCGTCACTGGCGGGCGACATGAACCCGGTCGTCAACGTGTCGTGGAGCGATGCCGTCGAGTACTGCAACTGGCTCTCGGCCGAGGAAGGGCTGCCGCTCGCCTACGAAAAGCGCTTCGAGAAATGGGAGCCGATCATCCCGGCACCCGACGGCTACCGCCTGCCGACGGAGGCGGAATGGGAGCTCGCGATCCGTTACCAGGGACGCGCCAGCGCGCCGGTCTTCCCGTGGGGCGACAGCCTGCCGCCGCGCCGCGACAGCGGCAACTACGCGGATCGCTCGGCCGAGGGCGTCGTCCCCTCGATCCTGCCGGGCTACGACGACGGCTTCGTCGCCACGGCACCGGTGGGCTCGTTCCCGCCGAACGCGCTCGGACTCTACGACGGCGGCGGCAACGTCGCCGAGTGGGTGCAGGACTACTACCACGTGCCGACGCCGGGCATCACCGAGCCGCTCGTCGACCCGACCGGCCCCCGCGGCGGCACCCACCACGTCATCCGCGGCTCGTCGTGGCGCCATGCCGGCATCATGGAGCTGCGCCTCGCCTTCCGGGATTTCGGCAGCGAGGGCCGCGACGACGTGGGCTTCCGGATCGTGCGCAACGCGCCCGCCGTCAAGGCGCCCTGAGGCATGCGCGATCCCGGGACACTTTCGCTCGAACCGCGGTCTAAACCGGCATGACGTGGCCAGGACGGGACAAGGGGTGGTGGCACATCGCCGCGGCGCTGCTGGGGGCGCTGGCGCTCGCCGGGGCGGCCCTCGCGCAGCAGGGCGGCGGGGCGCCCGCCGGTGAGGAGGACGAGCCTGCCGCGACCACCGGGGCTGACGGACCGGCCGCCGAGGCGGAAGCCCCGGAGGCCGAGGGCGGCGAGACCGGGGCGCCGGCCGACGGGGAGCCCGCAGGGGACGGCGGGGCGGCCGGCGAAGACGGCCCGCTGGTCGTCGACGAGGAGGAAGGATCCGTCCTCGACGACCAGACCTTCGAGGGCGAGGAGGACGACTTCATCCCCAGCCAGGAAATCCCGGTGGATGAGCCGATCCCGTTCCCGTCCGACATCTGAGCGACTCCGGACAACCGCAGACACGGGCCGCCGCGTGCATCGCGGGCGGTTAATCCGGTACAGTCGTCAGCCGGTGGAGAGCGGCAGGAGCCAAGCTGCAGATTCATGAAAAAAAAGAACATTCCGATCGAGTTCGTCTACCAGGTATTCGCGCTCATCATCATCGTCATCGTCGTGCAGGGCTACTACATGTCGGTGGTGCGGCCCAACGCGGCGGAGGCGCTCGAAGAGCAGTACCGGCTGCAGGAGCAGAACCCGAACTACGTGCCGGAACGTTCGGTATGGGTCCTCATCAAGGACTACGAGCAGGAGGCCTGCTTCATCCTGATGTTCTGGGCGTTCGCGATCATCGGCTACAAGGCATTCCAGCTCTCGCGCGAGCGGCGGCTGCTCGAGATCGACCTGATACCGATCGCCGACGGCATGCGCATCCTGCCGGAGGACACGCGCGAGTTCGCGCGCCAGATCCAGGCGCTGCCCGAGGACCAGCAGCGCCTGCTGCTGCCGCGAGCCCTGTTGTCCGCGCTGCGCCGCTTCGCCACGACCCAGAACATCCAGGACGTGACCAACATCGCCCAGTCGGTGTGCGAGACGGAAGCGGACAAGCTGGAATCGGATCTCTCCATGATCCGCTACATCGCATGGGCGATCCCGGCGATCGGGTTCATCGGCACGGTCCGCGGCATCGGCGACGCGCTCGCCCAGGCGAACCGCGCCGTGCAGGGCGATCTCGCGGGCGTCACCGAGAGCCTCGGCCTCGCGTTCAACTCGACCCTGATTGCGCTTCTCATCAGCATCGTGCTCATGTTTCTCATCCACCAGCTCCAGTCCGTGCAGGAGAGGCTGGTGTTCGACACCGAGGCGTATTGCGACGAGAAGCTCATCCGCCACATGAAGGCGGATTAGCGAGCCGGACGCCGTGACACGGCTTGCCGCCCACGTCAACGATGCCGGAATCACGCTGCTCGCGGCCGACCGCATCCTGTATCGCGAGCCCGGCTTCGCCTTCCTCGACGGTGAGCGCCTGACGACCGGCAACGAAGCCTACGCCCACGCCCGCGTCCACCCGCGGAGCATCCAGCACCGCTACTGGCGCGACCTGAGCGCTGATCCGTTGCCGGACCGGCGCTTCGCTCACCTGAGCCCGGCGGACCTCGTCAGCCGGCAGCTCGAGCAGATGTGGGCGGTCGCCGGCGGCGCGACCGAGCTGGTCTTCGCCGTGCCGGCGTGGATGAGCCAGGAGCAGCTCGGGCTGCTGCTCGGCATTGCCGCCGAGCTCGGGTTGCCGGTCAGCGCGATGGTGGAGGCGGCCGTCGCGGCCACGCGGCGCGAGTACGTGAACGCGGTGCCGGTGCACGTCGACATCGGCCTGCACGCGGCCACGCTGTCGCGGCTCGCGCAGCGCGACGGCGAAGTACGGCTCGAGCGGTCCGAGGTGATCGAGGACTGCGGCGTGTGGGCGCTGTACGACGCCTGGCTGACCGCGGTGGCAGAAGCCTTCGTGCAGCAGTCGCGCTTCGACCCCCTGTACGACGCGGAGACCGAGCAGATGCTCCTGGCCGCACTGCCCGACTGGCTCGCCGCGGCTGCCCGCGGCGGGACCGTGGCGCTCGCGCTCGAGCACCGCGGCCTGCGGCACGAGGCCGGCATCGAAGCGCTCGCGCTGATCGGCGCCGCGGCGCCTCACTACCAGCGGATTGCGAGCCGCTTGCGCGCCCTGTACCGGGCGGAGGACACCCCGGCCATCCAGGTCACGGACCGGGTCGCCCGCCTCCCCGGCCTCGCGGACATGCTGAAGGCGCGCGTCGGCGGCGAAGTCTTCGGGCTCGAGCCGGGCGCGACCGCGCGCGGCGCGCTGGCGCGCTGCCGGGAGCCGCTGCGGCAGGGCGCGGCGGTGGCCCTCAGGCGCCGGCTGCCGCTGGACCAGGCCCCCGTCGAGGTCGAGCAGGACCGCTCGGCAGGCGCGGCGAGCGGCCTGCCGACGCACCTCTTGTTCGGCGACATCGCTTATGAGATCAACGACCTGCCGTTGTGGCTGGGTTCCCGGCCGGCGGAGGGCGAGCGCACCATCGTCCTCGGGGGCGACATGCCGGGCGTGTCCCGGCGGCACTGCTCCGTGCGGCGGGTCAACGGCCAGTGCGTGCTGGAGGACACGAGCCGCTACGGCACGTTCCTGAACGGACACCGCATCGACGGGTCTACTGTCCTGCAGGTGGGCGACACCGTGCGTGTCGGCTCGCCCGGCTACGAGTTCAGGCTGATCACGACGGACGAAAGTCATGGCGCGTAAGCGGCGCTCGTTCGAAATCTTCAGCATGTCCTTCCTGGACTGCATCAGCTGTGGCTTCGGCGCGGTGATCCTCCTCTTCATGATCATCAACGCGCAGGCGACGCGCGCGACCGACGCCCCGACCCAGCGCCTGATGGCCGAGGTGTCGAAGCTGCAGTACGAGATCCTCGACGAGCGCAAGAACTACGTGCTCGCGAAGAACACGATCGAGGAGCTCGAGAACGAGCGGGCACAGGCAGCCACCGAGATCGAGCAGATCACGGCCCTGATCGAGAAGCTGAAGCTCGAGATGCAGCAGCACGACGAGGAAACGCTCGCGAAGATCGAACGGGTCGAGAAGCTGCAGTCGGACATCAAGTCGCTCGAAGAGCAGCGAGCGCGCCTGCTGGCCGCGGCCGCCGCTCGCGAAAGCGGCTCCCAGGTGCGCCGGTTCACGGGCGAGGGGGATCGCCAGTACCTCACCGGGCTCAAGGTGGGCGGCGAGCGCATCCTGGTGCTCGTGGACGCCTCGGCGAGCATGCTCGACCGCCGCATCATCAACATCCTGCGCCGCCGTAACATGCCGGCCGAGCGCCGGCTGCGGTCCGAGAAGTGGCGCCAGGTCGTGAACAGCGTGGACTGGCTGTCCGCGCAGTTCCCCGCCACGAGCAAGTTCCAGATCTATGCCTTCAACACGACCGCGTGGCCGGTGCTGGAAGGCACCAAGGGCATGTGGCTGGATGTCGGCGACGGCGAGCAGCTCAACCAGGCGATCCGCGTGCTGCGCCGCACCGTGCCGGAGAACGGCACGAACATGGCCGCCGCGTACGATGTCATCAACAGCCTGAATCCCAAGCCGGACAACGTGATCGTGCTGGTGGACGGCCTGCCGACCATGAACAGCCCCGATGCGAAGCGCGGTATGGTGACCGGCCAGGAACGCCTCAACTACCACTACGAGGCGGAAGCCATCATTCCGAACGGTATTCCGGTGAACATCCTGCTGTACCCGATGGAAGGCGACTACAACGCAGCCATCGCGTACTGGCTGCTCGCCTACCGGACCGGCGGCTCCTTCATGAGCGTGAGCGAGGACTGGCCATGAAGGCGGGACGGCGCCGCAACGTCGAGACGTTCAGCCTCTCGTTCCTCGACTGCATCTGTTGCGGCTTCGGGGCGGTCATCCTGCTGCTCGTACTGAGCAAGATCGCCGAGCCGGTGATCATCGAAGAGACCGAGACGGACCTGCAGAAGCTGATCGCCATGCTGCAGGAAGAGCTCTACGAGATCCGCGGCGACACGACCGAGCTGAACCGGGAGCTGGTCTCGGCACGCAAGCTCACCACCGACACGCAGATGACGCTCAAGGAGCTGCAGCGGGAGCTCGATCGCGTGCAGGGGCAGTACGCGCTGCTGAAGGAGGACGCGCCGGAGCTGGACGTCGACGAGGGCCAGTTGCGAGCCGCACTGCAGCGGCTCACCGAGGAGATGCGACGGCTGCAGCCGAACTACCGGCGAGCGCCGGACGACGCGATCGGCGGCATCCCGGTCGACAGCGAGTACATCATCTTCGTGATCGACACCTCCGGCAGCATGCAGTCGAAGTGGGACTTCGTCGTGCAGAAGCTCGACGAGGTGCTCGACGTCTACCCGACGGTCAAGGGCCTGCAGATCATGAACGACAACGGTCGCTTCATGTTCCAGCAGTACGGTGCCACCTGGCTGCCCGACACGCCGCAGCTTCGGGAGCAGATCAAGCAGGTCATGCGCACCTGGGCGCCGTTCAGCGACAGCAACCCCGCCGACGGCATCGCGTATGCGATCCAGTCCTTCTGGGCGCCGGACAAGAAGATCAGCATTTACGTCTTCGGCGACGAATTCCAGGGCAGCTCCATGGAGGCTGTGCTGCGGGACATCGAGCGGATCAACCGCGTCGACGAGGAGGGCAACCGGCGCGTCCGCATCCACGCGGTCGGGTTCCCGTACTCCTTCACGGGTTCCAGCATCCCGACCAGCTCGCAGCGCTTCGCCGGCCTGATGCGCGTGCTCTGCGACCGCCACGGCGGCACCTTCGTCGCGCTCACCGAGGTCGACCGCCGAAGGTAAGCGCGCGCCCCCGACCTCTGCCGCTCGCGGCGCACACCTTTCTCGCCGCCAGATTTCGCCCGAATTGGTCGCCGCCGCGCCATTTTCGCGCCCGCGCGCCCGCCCGATCGCGGACTGTAATGGACTCCGAAGGCGCCACGCCGTGGCGATCGAAATCGGAGGAAGTACCATGAAACGCAAGCTCATTCTCGTCACGCTCTCGACCTGCCTGGCAGCGGGACCGGCGCTTGCCGCGGGCAAGGCGTCGAAGCAGGAAACCATCGGCGTCGGGGTCGGCGCGACCGTCGGCGCGCTCGCGGGCGGCCCGGTCGGCTTCATCGTGGGCGCCGCTATCGGGGCGAAGCTCGGCGACGAGTTTCATCAGAAGAACGAGCAGGTCGCGAGCCTGTCCGGTTCTCTCGAAGCTTCGCAAGCGCGCGTCGCGTCGCTCGAAAGCAGGGTCGGGCGCCTGAACGCCCAGATCGACACGCTAGGTGCGGACCTCGAGCGCATGCAGGCGAGCTCGCGGCCCGAGCTCACGGCGCTGCTGGCGAGCGGCATCGAGATGGATCTCCTGTTCCGCACCGACGAGCACGTGCTCATGGATTCCACCCGCGGCAGGCTCGCGGCACTCGCGGGGACGCTGGCGACGATGCCGGAAGTCCAGGTGCGCATCGACGGCTACGCCGATCCGCGCGGCGACGAAGCCTACAACCTGGACCTGTCCACCCGGCGCGCGGAGCACGTCCGCGACCTGCTCACCGCGAACGGCGTGCCCGAGGAGCGCATCCGCGTGGTGGGCCACGGTGAGCGTGCGGCGCCCGACGCCACCGCGGACGACTACGCGCTCCAGCGCAAGGTCGCGGTGACGCTGTACGTGGAGGACGGCCCCGAGCTGGCCGCCAATCCGAACTGACCCGCCCGCAATCCGTTCCGGGCACGCCTGGCCGGCCCTTCGGGGCCGGCCTTTTTTTCGGAAGCGTGCGGTACGCTACAATCGACCTTCGCGACACCCCAACGGAATTCCATTGCATGAGCAACCTGCACGAACGGCGCTGCAAGCCGTGTGAAGGCGGCGTCGAGCCGCTGTCGCTTGCGGCGGCGCGCGAGCTCATGGCGGCCCTCGACCCCGAGTGGACGCTCGCGGCCGACGGCAAGAGCATCAAGCGGAGCTTCAGCTTTCCCGCCTTCAGCTGGACCATCGCGTTCGTGAACGCGGTCGCCTGGATCGCCACGACCGAGGGGCACCATCCCGAGCTCACGGTCAACTACGGTCGCTGCGTGGTGCGGTACACGACCACGGCCATCGACGGCCTCTCCGAGAACGACTTCATCTGTGCCGCGAAGATCGATCGCCTCGCGGCGGACCTGTGAGCGGAAACCGGGCCGTGACCGGCGCTGAACCCGGGCTCGGCGACGTCGAAGCCGCGGCCGAGCGCATCGCCGGCGTCGCGGTCGTCACGCCGCTCATCGGCTCCGAGGAGCTCGACCGGGTGGCACGGGGCCGGGTGCTCCTGAAGCTCGAGAACCTGCAGCGCACGGGTTCGTTCAAGATCCGCGGCGCCTACAACACGTTGAGCCGCCTGCCGCCGGAGCGGGCCGCGGCGGGCGTCGTCGCCTGGTCCTCGGGGAACCACGCCCAGGGAGTGGCCGCGGCAGGCTCGCTGCTCGGCATCCGCACGGCAATCGTGATGCCCGCGGACGCGCCCGCCCTGAAGCTCGAGAACACGCGCCGGCTCGGCGGCGAGCCGATTCTCT
The DNA here is from genome assembly GCA_035304345.1 of Woeseiaceae bacterium. Classification (GTDB taxonomy): domain Bacteria; phylum Pseudomonadota; class Gammaproteobacteria; order Steroidobacterales; family Woeseiaceae; genus IDS-8. Next base: position 51,703 of record DATGQE010000083.1, read on the forward strand.
ACGACCGTTACGCGGAGGACCGGGAAGCCATTGCGCGGCGCGTCGCCCGCGAGCGCGGCGCCGGGCTCGTGCCGTCGTACGATCACCCGGACATCATCGCAGGGCAGGGCACGGTCGGGCTCGAGATCGTCGCCCAGTGCGCCGAGCAGGAGCTCGTCCCCGACCAGGTGCTCGTGCCGTGCAGCGGGGGCGGGCTGGCGGCGGGCTGCGCCATCGCCATCAGGGGCCGCTCGCCGCAGACCGCGGTGTACACGGTCGAGCCGGAGGCGTTCGACGATACGCGCCGCTCGCTGCTGGCCGGCGAGCGCGTGGCCAACGACCCGTCCGCGCGCTCGATCTGCGACGCGCTGCAGGCCATGCTGCCCGGCGAGCTCACGTTTCCCGTCAACCGGCGGCTCCTCGCCGGGGGGCTGGCGGTCGGCGACGAGGAGGTGAAGGAGGCGATGCGCTTCGCTTTCCGCCACCTGAAGCTGGTGGTCGAGCCGGGCGGTGCCGTCGCGCTCGCGGCGGTGCTCGCCGGCAAGCTCGAGCTCGCCGATCGCGTGACCGTGGTCGTGGTGTCGGGGGGGAACGCCGACCCGGCGTCGTTCGCCGCGGTCCAGCGGGCCGGCTGAGCGCGCTCAGGCGCGCCCGAGATGCGGCTTGCCGACGACCGTCAGCGTCGGCGGGCCAGGCGGACGCTCCGGGGCCGGAGCCGTCCGCCGGCGCTCCTGCCACGCGTCCAGCCACGCGACGATCTTCTCGAGCTCCTCGATCTCGCGCCGCGCCCGGTGGCGCGGCATCTCGGCCACGCCGATGCCGCTCTCGGCGGAGTGGACGAAGGTCTGGCTGTCGCGCAGCACGCCGATGATGGGGATGTCCAGCGAGTCGAGGAAGCGCATGAGCTTGTCGAAGCTCTTGGTGTTCTGCCTGACGCGGTTGGCGATGACCGCGAGCTTGCGATCGCGCCGGTCGATCTTCGCCACCAGCAGCAGGTCGGCGATGCAGCGCGACGCCGCGTGGATGTCGATGGCCGAGGGCAGGACCGGGACGAGAATGCTGCTCGCGTCGCGTGTCATGGAGCGCAGCCCGTCATGGGTCAGGCCGGCGGGCGAATCGATGAGGAGGGTCCTGGTCTCGATCGGCACACGCAGTTGCCAGCTCCGCGTGGTCTGCATCGTGTTCTTGTAGGCGGCGATGCCGTGGATCGGCGGAGCATCCGACGGGCGCTTCTCGATCCAGCGCATCGTGGATCCCTGCGGGTCGTAATCCATCACCGCCGGCATCGGGCCACGCGCGGCGTAGATGCTCGCCAGGTTCGTCACGAGAGTGGTCTTGCCGCAGCCTCCCTTGGGATTCAGCACGACGACGGTGTTGAGGTTCCGGCGGTTCGGTGTGATCAGCATGGCGGCGGGACACCCCCCACGACTCTACATGACGCTCCACTGTCTCCCAAACGGCCGACCGTTTCCTTGGCCGCGTTCACAGTATCCGGGCGCATTTTATGCTGGAAGGCGCCGGGTGCGCCGCACCAGCGCGAGGCAGATGCCGCCCAGGATCATCGCGCCCGACAGCGTGAGCCGCGGTGACAGCGGCTCGGCGAGCAGGAGCACACCGCCCGCCGCGGCAATTGCAGGCACGGAAAGCTGCACCAGGGCGGCCTGCATCGACGTGAGGTGGGCGAGTGCCGCGTACCAGAGGACGTAGCCGGCGCCGGAGGTGATCGCACCTGAAACGACGGCGAGCAACGCACCGGCAGGTGATACCCGAAGCTCCCCGGCGGCGAGGACGACGAGCGGTGCCGCGAACGCGAGGGCGCGCAGGAAGTTGCCCGCAGTAGCCTCGAGGGGCCGCCCGGCACGGCGCCCCCGGAGGGAGTACACCCCCCAGGCGATGCCGGCGGCAGCCATCAGCACCGCTCCCGCCAGTGACGGGGCGCGTGCTCCCGGCAGGAGCAGCAGGGCGAGTCCGGCCGCGGCGAGCAACCAGCCTGCCCATTCGAGTGGCCCGGGGCGGTCGCCCCGCGCGAGGCCGGCGCCGATCATGGTCGCCTGCACGCATCCGAACAGGATCAGCGCGCCCGTGGCGACATCGAGCGCGACATAAGCGAAGGAGAAGAACACGGCATAGAGAAAAAGAGCGATGCCGGATAGCCAGGTTGCGCCCCGCGGCCGCACGGTACCGGATTGCGCAGGGAACGCCACGACGGCGACGAGCGCGAACGCGCCCGCCGCCAGGCGCAGCCCCGTGAAGCTCGCGGGATCGATCGCGGACAGCTTGAGCGCCAGCCGGCACAGGATGGAGTTGCCGGCAAAGGCCAGCATCGCGAGGCCGGTGAGCAGCACCGCACGTGCCGCCGCTTGCCGATTGTCGTTCTTCTGCAACGAGCCAGGCCTCGGATGGGGGGTGAACCATTTACATCACGGTCCCGATGCGCGCAATATGTGCCCAGGGGCCGAAAGGGACGTCTGCCATCGGCAAACGATAAAGGGGAGCGCAACATCCCCTATAAACGCTGCATAAGGGGGTCCCATGAACGCCGACGACGTTCGCGCGGCGCGCGCGCGGCAGTGTGCTTTTCTCGCGTCATTTACCCTGGTTTCGCTGCTGGTCCTGGCTGGGCCATCGTCAGCACAGGAAGATGACGACCGTCTTGCCGAGGAGGCAAGTCAGGCGGATACGATCACCGTAACCGGCTCGCGCATCAAAAGAGACGAATTCAATACGACGGCGCCTATCCAGGTCATCACGAGCGAGCGTTCGCAGCTCGCCGGCCTGCTGGACGCAACCGACATCCTGCAAGGCTCGACGGTCGCTTCCGGGCAGCAGATCGACGATTCCTTCTCAGGCTTCGTGGTGGACGGCGGGCCGGGCGCCAATTCCATTTCCCTGCGCGGTCTCGGTGCGCAGCGCACGCTGGTGCTGGTTAATGGGAAGCGCTGGGGGCCGTCGGGCGTTCGCGGCTCGACCAACTCGGTCGACCTGACCGCCGTGCCGACTTCGCTCATCGCCCGTTTCGAGATACTGAAGGACGGCGCATCGTCGGTCTACGGGGCGGACGCCGTGGCCGGGGTGGTAAACCTGATCACCAAGGAGAGGGTCGACGGCAGCGTTGTCAACGTGCAGTACGAGGGACCGGCGGACGGCGGCGCCGGGTACAGCGTAGACGCGGTCTGGGGCCGTGTCGGGGACAACTGGTCGTTCAACGTTGCCGGCGTGTATGGCGAGCGCCGGGAGACGGTCGCGACCGACCGCGACTTTTCGCGTTGTCCCATGCAGCCGAGGGTCGACGGAAGTAACCGTGACCCGGCCACCGGAGAAGAGCTCTGCTTCGGGTTCATCTACGGTTTGCAGTCGGGTCCGTTCGGCTTCGCGCGCTACGAGCCGACACTCACCGATCCGGCCGATACGAGCAATCCATTCTACGACCCCGGCATCCAGGGTTTCGGAATACCCTTCTGGACCCGGGTGCCCGTGAACGATCTGCCGAACCAGGGCCCGTTCTGGGTCGATGAACGCAGCCCGTCAATCAACCAGATCGTGCCCGAAGCCAAGCTGATCTCGATCACGTCTTTCGGGGACGTCGACCTGGCGTTCGGCGATCGCGGGGCGACCGCGTACTACGAGTTCTATTACAACCGGCGTGAGACGGAGTCGATGTCAGGCTACCGGCAGTTCTTCCCCACGGTGCCGGCGTCCCACCCGATGAACATCATGGGCGATTTCGGTCCGCTGGCGGGCTTCAACCCGAGCAATCCGGGAGGCGGTTTCCCGGTGCTGGCCGTCATGCCGTCCTGGAACCTGCAGGATCCCGCTGGTGTCGTCGAAATCGACCGCACGAACACCTTTATCGGCATGAGAGGCGACCTGACGTCCAGCTGGAGTTACGACGCATACATCG
>DATGQE010000084.1:0-20709 GCA_035304345.1 Woeseiaceae bacterium
GCGCACCTCGAGCAGTTCGGGATCCTGGGCAGCGGCCGTGTCGCGCCCGGCCAGTTCGACCGGGCGATCGAGCAGGCCACCAGCCGTGCCCGCGAGGCGCTCAAGCCGTTCGGCTATTACCACCCGACGGTGGTTGCCGACATCGTGGAGGCCGGGCGCGACCGGTGGCGCATGAACATCCGGATCGAGCCCGGGCCCCCGGTCCGCGTGCGGACGGCACAGGTGGACGTGCGCGGAGACGGGCGCGAGCTCGGCGCCCTGCAGGCATGGAAGGCCGGCTGGCCGCTCGGACCGGGCGCCGTGCTGAACCAGAAGGTGTGGGCCGAGCAGAAGGACGCGGCGCTGGACGCGGCGAACGCCGAAGGCTACCTGGCCGCGGAGTTCGTGCAGCACTCGATCCGCCTCGACCTCGTCCGCAACGAGGCGGAGCTCGAGCTGGTGCTGGAAACCGGGCCGCGCGCGCAGTTCGGCAGCGTCGAGTTTCGCCAGGACATCGTCGCCCCCGAGGTGCTCGCGGAAATACCGCGATTCAATCCCGGCGATCCCTATCGCCGCGAGCTCGTGAATCACCTGCGGCTCGATCTCTGGCAGACCGGCTATTTCACCGACATCGACGTGATCGAGGAAAGCCACCTGGACGCGAGGCCGCCGGTCGTCAACATCGTCGCGAACCTGGAATCGTCGCGCCGCGACACTTACCAGGGCACCATCGGCGTGGGCACCGATACCGGCGTCCGGGCACAGGTGTTCTGGAGCCGGCTGCCGGTTTCCCGCAAGGGCGACCGGCTGGACGTCGGCATCGGCTACCAGGAGACGGACGACGAATTCTCGTTGCGCGGGGATTACCGGATCCCGCGGCGCGGCTCGGGTCGCCAGTTCTGGATATCGTCGCTCGTGCTCCGCCGCGACAAGCAGGATCTCGAGGTGAAGCGCGACGACGACGACGAGGATTTCATCACGCTCGCGCTCGGCAACGTCGAGGACGTCACCTTGAGGCTCGGCCAGCTCATCGTCAGGAACCGTGAGCTCGGCAGGGACCAGTTCCTCGAAACGCGCTACGTCCAGTACCTGCGCGAGTCGTATGCGTACGATCCCGGGCCGGACGCCGATCCGTCGGTGCTCGTGCTCCTCGGCGACCCGGAATCCGGCACGCTGTTCCGCGACACCGTCCAGACCCTGGCCATCGGGGTCGAGTGGGACTGGCCGTCGATTCGCGGCAGCGGCTTCGCCACCGACGGGCATCACGAGCGTGCGTGGGTGTTCACGTCGCAGGACCTGTGGGGATCGGATCGCGAGTTCACGCAGGCCTACGTGTCCACGCGGCGAGCCTGGTTGCTCGGCGAGCGCTGGAAGTATCTCCTGCGAGCGGAGGTGGGCTACACCGATGCCGAGGTACGCAACGTCTCGCTCAACCTCGACGGCGACCCGTTCGAGCTCTCGGTGACGGCGCTCCCCAGCCAGTACCGCTTCAAGGCCGGCGGCGGCGACAGCGTGCGCGGCTATGCCTTCGAGCAGCTCTCCGACAACGACATCGGCTCCAACAACGTCGTCGCCGCGAGCGCAGAGGTCGAGATGCGGGTGCTGCCGAACTGGTCCGTGGCGGCGTACTACGACATTGGCAACGCGTTCAACGAGTGGAGCGACTTCGAGCTGCGCCAGGGTGCGGGTGTCGGCGTGCGCTGGTACTCGGTGGCGGGGCCCATCCGGCTCGACTTCGCGCGCGCGCTCGACGTCGAAGGCCGTCCCTGGCGCATCCACTTCAGCATCGGCACGCCGCTCCTGTGATGCTGCGCGCCGCCCGGATACTCGCAACGACCCTCGTCCTGTCGCTGCTCGTCGTGATCGCGGCGGCGGTCGCGCTCGCGGGCTGGGTGCTGCACACGGACGCGGGCACCGCCTGGGCTTTCGAGCGCGCGCGCGGCTTCGTCCCCGGCCGCCTTTCGGTGGCGGCGATGGAAGGAGCCTTCGCGAGCGGCCTCAGGATCGCCGGCCTCGAGTATGCGGGTCCCGGGGCCGAGGTGCGCGCCGCGCGACTCGTCGTCGCGATCGAGCCCGAGTTGTTCCCGCCCGCGCTCACCATCGAAGTGCTGGAAGCCGGGGAGGTCAGGGTCGCGCTCGTGCCGTCGCCCGCACCGGCCGGCCCGGACCGTCCGTTTTCGCCGGAAAGCCTCGCGCTGCCGTTCGAGCTCTTCGTCCGCGATCTCGTGCTCGAAGACTTCGAGCTCGTCAACGCGGGGGGTGACGTGCTGCTCGCGATCGACCGCGCAGCGCTCGCCGGGCGCTGGCACGAAAGCATCAGCCTGTCGCGGCTCGCGCTCGAGTCGCCGCTCGCGACGGTCGAGGGATCGGCCGTGCTGTCGCTGGCGCGGCCGTTCGCCGCGGACGCGACGCTCGACATCCGGCGCCGCTTCGAGATCGGCGGCGACAGCGTGCCGCTCGCGATCAAGGCGGAGGCGTCCGGCAGCCTCGAGCGCCTCGATGTCGCGTTGCGGAGCGGAGAGCCGGAGCTCGCCGTCGAGGGCCAACTCACCGGCCTGCTCGACGAGCCCGGGTGGACGCTCGAAGCGCGCGGTCCGCGGCTCACCTGGCCGCTCGCCGGGGCGGAGCCGGCAGTCACCCTGGCAGACGTCGCGCTGGCATCCCGCGGTGGCCCATCCGGTTACTCGCTGCAAGGCAGGGGCAGCGTGGCGACGCCCGTGCTCGAGGCGCACGAATTCGCGTTGGACGGCCGCGGCGATACGGACGGCATCGAGGTCTCGCAACTCGAGCTCGAGGGTCCCGCCGTGACCGCGAGGTCGCAGGGGAGCCTGCGCTGGGCCGGTGGCCTGGCGGCGCGGATCGAGGCGGACGTCGAGCGGCTCGACCCGGCGGCGGTCACCGGAGAGTGGCCGGCCGGGGCGCCGCTGTCGGGACGCGCCGTTGCCGGCTTCAACCCGGGCAAGCTCGAGCTCGAGTCCCTCGAAGCCACGGTGCGCGGCACCGGCCGGTCGCTGTCCGCGGCCGGCCTCGTCGACCTCGAGGCCCGCGTCGTGGACCTGGACGTAGGCTGGCAGGACTGGCAATGGCCGCTCGCGGGCGCCGCGTGGCGCCTGAAGACCGAGCGCGGCCGCGTCACGGTGAGCGGCAGTCCCGACGACTGGAAGCTCGACGGCACGGTCGCGCTCGCCGCGCCCGAGCTGCCGCCCGGGACGTTCGTGCTCTCCGGCGAGGGCAGCCGCGAGGCGTTCACGGTCGTGGTGCACGACAGCGAGGTGCTGGGCGGGCGGATCGCCGGTCGGGTGCACTACACGCTGCCGGAGGGCGGCCGCTGGGTGGCGACGCTGTCCGCGCGTGGTGTGGACACCGGCGCGCTCCTGCCGGACTGGCCCGGGCGCCTCGATGCCGAGCTCGCGACCCGCGGGCGCCTCGCTCCGCTGGAGCTCGCGGTCGATGTCGATCGCCTCGAAGGCAGCCTCCGCGGCCGCCCGATCACCGGCAGCGGCGGATTCCGGTGGGCGCGCGGCAACCTGGCCGTGCAGCAGCTCGTGCTGGCGTCCGGCGAGGCCGTGTTGCGCGCCAACGGCAGCCTGCGCGCGGAGGAGGGGCTCGATTTCGAGCTCGACGTGCCGTCCCTGGCCGCGGTGCTGCCGCAGGCGGCCGGTGCGCTGGATGCCGGCGGCACCGTGTTCCTGGCCGGCGGGATGCCGCGCGCCACGGCGGGTATCGAGGCCCGCGGGCTCGCCTGGCGGGACTGGCGCGTCGAGCGCCTGCGCGTCTCCGCGCGCGAGGCGGCAGAGCCGCTGGTCGTCGAGCTCGACGCCGAGGCGCTCCGGCTCGCCGGCGTCGAGCTCGACCGCCTGTCCGCCGAACTCGCCGCCGGCGAGACCCGCCAGCGGCTCGGCGCCTCGCTCGCCAGCGGCGCCCAGACCCTGGAGCTTGCGCTCGAGGGCGCTTTCGAGGACTGGCGCCGGCCGCTCGAGTCCGCCTGGCGCGGGCGCCTGGAGACGCTCGCGGCGGGGATCACGCCCGACCTGCGCCTCGCACTCGAGGCGCCGGCGAGCCTGGCTTTCGGGCCGGGGCACGCGGCGCTCGAGCCGGTCTGCCTCGTGGCGGCGGACGGGCCGACGCGGATCTGCGCCCGGGGCGTTCGGAGCGGTTCCGGCGAGTACGACTTCTCGGCCGACCTCACCGCGGTGCCGGTCGGCCTGGTCAAGCTCGCGCTCGACACCGAGCTCGAGTTCACCCAGGCGGTGGACGGCAGCCTGAACGTCCGCCGCCGGGCGGGTCGCGCGCTGTCCGCGGATGCGCGCATCGACATCGCGCCGGGCCGCGTCTACCACCCGGCCGACCCGCGCATGAACCTCGATACGCGCGCCGGCCTCGTCCACCTCGACCTCGACGACGGCCGCGTGCTGCTCGCCCGCCTCAGCCTGCCGGTGGGTGCGACGACCGCCATCGACGCGGAGTTCGGCGTGCAGGACGTGCGGCAGGGCGAGGACAGCCGGATCAGCGGCAAGGTGGTCGCCAACGTGAGCGACATCGGCGTGCTCACGGCACTGGTGCCCACCCTGCCGCGCGCGCAGGGCTCGCTGGGCATCGACCTCGCCGTCGATGGCACGCTGGACTCCCCGTCGGTCACGGGCAACGTGTCGCTCGCGAACGGCGCGCTCACCTACGCCCCGCTCGGGCTCGACCTGGACGACATCGAGCTCGAGACCCGGATCGGCGAGGGCAACCGCATCGACCTCACGTCGACGTTCCGCGCCGGGCAGGGGCACGGCCGCCTCGAGAGCAGCACCGACGGGCTGGACGGCGCCGGCCTCAGGCTCAGGCTGACCGGCGACGATCTCGAGATGGTCAAGCTCCCGCAGCTCACGGTCGTGACGGACATGGACATCGGGGTCGGCGTGTCCCCCGGCGAGCTGACGCTCAACGGCTGGGTCGCGGTCCCGCGCGCGCGCATCGCGCCGAGCGAGATCGCCTCGGGAAAGGTCAGCGAAAGTGAGGACGTCGTGATCGTCGCGAGCGACGACCAGGCCGTCGAGACCCAGCCGGCGGCCACCGCGCCGCTCGAGCTCTTCGGCCGCGTCGGGCTCACGCTCGGCGACGACGTGATCGTCGATTTCGACGCCGCGCAAACGCGGCTGAGCGGCTCGGTGGCGTTCGACTGGAACGGCCCGCCGATGCCGACCGCGATCGGCGAGTACAAGGTGACCGGCCGTTTCGAGGCCTACGGGCAGCTCCTCGAGATCACCGAGGGCTCGATCCGCTTTCCGAGCGTGCCCGCGAACAACCCGCAGCTCAGGATCCGTGCCGAACGCGAGATTTTCGGCAACCCCCAGATCCGGACCGCCGGCGTGCTCGTTTCCGGCAGCGCCCGCGAGCCGGAGATCGAGGTGTACACGAACCCGGAAACCACCCGGGAACGCGCGCTGACCCTGCTCGTCACGGGCAGCGACTTCGACTACGAGCAGGGCGTCGGCGCGGTCGACGTCGGCACCTACATCGCGCCGGACCTGTTCCTGAGCTACGGCATCGGCCTGTTCGACCGGGAGAACGTGATCAGCCTGCGGTACGACATCGCCCGCGGCTTCGGCATCAAGGCGACCTCCGGGCGGCGCACGGAGGGCATCGACCTGAGCTACACGTTCGAGCGCTGAGGCCGGCCGCGCCGTTCGCGCTTATAATGAGCGCTTCCGTTGCCTCGAGGATTCCCCATGCGCCGAAGCCTTCACCTGCTCGCTCCCGTCGCGCTCGGCCTGCCGTCGCTCGCGTTCGCCGGCTCGGTGCTGAAGCTCGAAATGAAGGACTACGCCGGGGACCCGCCCGTCGTGTCGACCATCGAGATCTCCACGGAGGGCCGTTCGTCGCGCATGGAGATGACGACCGCCGGGCAGGAGGAATCGAGCGGCATGATCTGGCGCGGCGAGAGCGCCGACATGGTGGCGATCGACCACCAGGCCCGGGAGTACTTCGTGCTCGACGAGGCCGCGATGGAGACCATGGCAGAGCGGGTCGGCGGCGCGATGCGCGAGATGCAGAAGGCGCTGGAAGCCATGCCGCCGGAGCAGCGGGCGATGGCGGAAGCCATGATGAAGGAGCACATGCCGGGCCTCGACGGCTCGGCGACGCCGCCGGCCACCCTGCACGCGACCGGCCGCAAGGACTCCGTCGGCGGCTTCGGCTGCCGGTACTACGAGGTGCGGCGCGCGAACGTGAAGGTGCGCGAGCTGTGCGTCACGCCCTGGGACGACCTGCCGGACGGGCGCAGCACCGGCGTCGCCATGCTCGAGATGGCCGGATTCTTCGACCGCATCGCGAACGCCTTCTCCGACGGCGCGGGGCTGGACCTCACGGGCGGGCAGCACGAGATCTGGGAGCACATGCGGGAGCTGGACGGGTATCCCGTGCTCACGCGCGAGCTCGACGAATCCGGCGCCGTGACGAGCGAGACCGTGCTGCGCGCCGCCGAATCGAAGCGCCTCGATACCGGCTTCTTCGAGCCGCCGGAGGGCTATGCCGCGAGGCAGCTCGAGTTCTGACGGCCGGTTCCCGATGACCACGGGCGCCGCCGCTCGGCCCGCACCGATCGACCGCAACGCACTGCCGGGCATGATCGCCGCCGCGGCGGCACGCATCGGTCCGTGGATCAGGCGCACCCCGCTCGATTCCTCGCCGTACTTCTCCGAGGTGACGGGCGCGGACGTGCACCTCAAGCTCGAGAACCTGCAGCACACCGGCTCGTTCAAGCTGCGCGGCGCCTTCAACCGGCTGCTGACGCTAGACGACGCGGAACGCCGGGCGGGCTGCGTCGCCGCCTCGAGCGGCAACCACGGTGCGGCCGTGGCGTACGCGATGCAGCGGCTCGGGATGCGAGGCATCGTGTTCGTCCCGGAAGGCACGGCAAGGCCGAAGGCGGAGGCGATTCGCCGCGCCGGGGCGGACCTTCGCTTCGTCGGCCGCGACGCGGTGGAAGCCGAGTACCACGCGCGCGCCTTCGCCGCCGAGCGCGGCATGCGCTACCTCTCGCCGTACAACGATCCCGAGGTGATCGCGGGCCAGGGCACCTGCGGCCTCGAGATCGCGGAAGACCTGCCGGCCGTGGACGCCGCGTTCGTCGCCGTCGGCGGCGGCGGCCTGGTCTCGGGCGTCGCCGCCTGGCTCAAGTCGCGCAACCCGGACGTGACGATCGTCTCCTGCCAGCCGTCGGCTTCGCCCGTGATGACGCGCTCGATCGAGGCAGGCCGGCTCCTCGACCTGCCGAGCGAGCCGACGCTCTCCGACGGCACCGCCGGGGGCATCGAGGAGGGCGCGATCACGTTCGAGCTGGTCCGCGACCTCGTGGACGAATACGTCACCGTGAGCGAGGAGGCGATCGTGAGCGCGATGCGGGATTTCATCGATCACCACCACATGCTGCTCGAAGGCGGCGCGGGCGTGGCCCTCGCGGCGCTCCTCGAGACCGGCAGGCGTTTCGCCGGCGCCCGCGTAGCCGCGATCGTCTGCGGCGGCAACATCGGCCGCGATACGCTGCGCCGGGTGATCTGAATGCGCGCGCGCGCGGCACCCGTCCTGCTGCTCGCGGCGGTGCTCGCCGGACCGGCCGCGGCGGACACCGCGTTCCTCAACGTGAACGTGCTGACCATGCGCTCGCCGGAAGTCCTGACCGGCCAGACGGTGCTCGTCAGCGACGGCCGCATCGCGCGCATCGGCCCCGTGGAATCGGTGCCGATCCCCGACGGCGCGCAGGTGATCGACGGCACCGATCGCTGGCTGATGCCGGGGCTCGCCGAGCTGCATGCGCACGTGCCGCCCGCGGACTCGCCCGATCTCGAGCGCGTGCTCGCGCTGTACGTCGCGAACGGCGTCACCATGGTGCGCGGCATGCTGGGGCAGCCGTCGCACCTCGAGCTCCGGCGTGCGCTGGAAGCGGGCGACGTGCTGGGGCCGCGCCTGTTCACGTCGGGACCGTCGTTCAGCGGCCAGAGCGTCGCCGGGGTCGAGGATGCGATCGGGAGGGTGCGTGCCCAGAGTGACGCGGGCTACGACTTCCTGAAGATTCACCCGGGCCTGAGTCGCGCGGAATTTGCCGCCGTCGCGCGGACGGCCGGCGAGCTCGGCATGCGCTTCGCCGGGCACGTGCCGGTGGAGGTCGGGTTGCACGCGGCCCTCGAGGCGGGCATGGCGAGCATCGACCATCTCGACGGCTACCTGCAGGCGCTGGTGCCGCCGCACGTCGACCCGTCCGGCGGCTACGGCGGGTTCTTCGGCGTGCTGCTCGCGGGCGAGGCCGACGCCGCGAGCATCGGGCCGCTGGCGGAGCGCACCGCAGCGGCCGGCGTGTGGGTCGTGCCGACCCAGACGCTGTTCGAGCACGCCACCGCCGCCGTTGACCCGGAGGCGATGGCGGCGTGGCCCGAGATGCGTTACATGCCGGCGGCGACCGTCGCGCAATGGGTGGAGGCGAAGCGCAGGATCGCCGGGGAGCGCGGGTTCGACCCGGCGCTCGCGGCGCGCGCGATCGAGCTCAGGCGCCGCCTCATCCTGGCGCTGCACGAGGCGGGCGCCGGACTGCTGCTGGGCTCGGATTCGCCGCAGGTTTTCAACGTGCCCGGGTTCTCGCTGCACCGCGAGCTCGCGCTCCTGGTGGCGGCGGGGCTCACGCCGCATGCGGCGCTCGAGACCGGAACCGCCAATGCCGCCGCTTTCTTCGGGCTGGCCGACGCGGGCGCCGTCGCGCCGGGCTTCGTCGCCGACCTGGTGCTGCTCGACGACGATCCGCTCGCCGACATCGGCAACACCCGCCGCGTGCACGGCGTCATGCTGCGCGGCCGGTGGCTGTCCCGCGAGGACCTCGACGCGCTGCTCGCGCCGTTCGCCCGCTGAGCGCCGGGCCGGGCGACGCCGCGCGTGACGTGACGGCGGTGACGCCGCGACCGGACCGGCGGACCGGCCGGGGCGGATGCGAAAGGGTCTGTACGGACGGAATCCGCGGCGGGAAAATCGGTCTCACTCCCGGCAGGCGGAGAATTCGGTGATGAACGGGAAAGCGGGCATCGGCGCGGCGGCACTCCTGGCGGCGGCCCTGGCGGCGCTTCCCGGCGCGGCGGCGAGCCAGGAGCGCGACGAGGCCCAGCCGAAAACGGTCATCGGCCCGCGCAACCCGGACCTCCAGGAAGGTGCGCGGAAGCTCCTGGACGGCGACGCGGGGATGGGCATCGAGCTGACGCTGCGCGGGCTCGCGGTCGCACAGGGCGCGCGCGAGGAGGAGGCGGCACTGTCGAACCTGTGCGCCGGCTACATCATGCTCGAGCAGTACGACAAGGCGCTCGAGTACTGCAACATGGTGCTCGAGCGGAACGACCGCAACTGGCGCGGGTACAACAACCGCGCACTCGTCTACATCCACACGAAACAGTACGACAAGGCGCACGCCGACCTGGAGAAGGGCGAGGCGCTCAACCCGGACGCCCGCACGCTGCAGATTGCGCGCGCGATGTACCTCGATGCCGTGCAGCCCGTCACTCCCGAGGTGGAGATCGATGACCGTCCGGACGGATCCCCGGCCGAGCCGGCGCAGGATGTGGAGAACGACTGAACCCGCTGTCGCGCACGGCGCGGCGCTCGCCGGCCTGGTGCTGGCGGCGTGCGTGTTGCCGCCGGCGGGCGCCCGGGCCGACGAGCCGCCGGCGACGGACGCTGCCCCCGAACCCGAGGTCGTCTCCATCCGTATTCCCGAGGTGACGCGCTTCCCGGACTATCCGCCGCAGGCGCGTCGCGACCGCATCGAGGGCGAGGCGACCGTGTGCTTCAAGATCACGCCGGACGGCCGCGTGCTCGACCCGGTGATTGCCGGCAGTTCCCACAAGATCTTCGAGAAGCCCGCGCTCGCGGCAATCCGTGCCTCGACCTTCGAGCCGCTCGGGCCCGGCGAGATGGCCGCCGCGGAGCGCACCTGCCGCACGTTTCGCTTCCGGCTCGGTCCCGCGGACGCCAAGGACGCGGCCTGAAGGTCAGTCCGCGGCTTCCAGGCGCTTCTCGAGCGTGTAGATGAAATCGCCGAGCGCCGACAGGTCGTCATTGGCCGCATTGGCGGCGAGGTGCAGCCACACCGGCCGACCACCGTCCGGCGCCTGCCACACGAGCTGCCACGCGATGCGGCCGTCCTCGACGGTCTTCCGTCCTTCCGCCGTGTGCTGCAGGTAACGGCCGCCGTCCGCCTCGAGCAGGCGCGTGCGGTCGTCGGCCGCGACCAGCCGGCCGGCGGCTTCCCCGTCCGGTCCGCGAATGGCGAGCTGGAACCCGCCGGCCTCGAGCTCGGGGTGCTCGAGCACGACGGACAGGGCATACCGCGCGCCCGGCGCGTAGCGTTCCGGCAGGCCGAGGACGGTGAGCGCGCCGGCGGCGTCGTTCCGCTCGTTGTCGGCATGGCAGGCGGTGCAGTCGGGCTCGCCGTGGCCGCCGGTGTGGCCCGGCGGCGCGCCGTCCTCGTAGCCCCACGCACAGGCGGCGAGCGCCGCCAGCGCCAGCGCGGGCAGGCGTCGCTCAGTGCACCCGGGCGCGGCCGATCGTGTTGGCATCGGTCCCGAACCAGACCTCGCCGGTGGGCTCGTAGTAGTCCATGTGGCGCACGGCGCCCGCGCCGCTCGGGATCTCCGTGATGCTGAAGAAGCGCGCCTCCCCGGTGTCGAAGCCGACGAAGCGGTTCGGCGAGACGCCGGTCTCGACCACCCACACGCGGTCGTGGCGGTCCACCGCCATGCCGTAGGGGCGGCTGTCGGCGCCGCCGGGCAGCGGCCACTCCTCGAAGGTGCCGGCGTCCGGGTCGTAGCGCCCGAGGTGGCCGCGCGCGTAATCGGCCCAGTACACCTTGCCGTCCGAGGTCACCACCAGCCGCCGCGGCCGCGCGTCCTCGTCGGGCAGCGCGATCTCCTCGAGCTGCATGGTTTCCGGGTCGATGCGAATGAGCTTGTGGCTGCCGAACTCCACCGCCCACGGAATGCCGTTGGCGTTGGTGACGATGCCGTAGGGACGCGCCCGCGGGGTCGGCACCTGGATGAGCTGCACCGCCTGGTCGGCCATGGAGAGCCGGCCGACGAAGTTGCCTCCCTGCACCGTGAACCAGATATTGCCGCGGCCGTCGAACGTCAGCGTGTGCGGATCGCGGGCGTCGTCGTCGGGCATCGCGATGCGGGTCGTGCGGGCGGTCGCGGGATCCAGCAGGCCGATGTGCGCCGCCCGGTTGCCGGCGTACCAGATCCGGTTGTCGTCATCGACGATCAGGTTGTGCGGCCCGGTGCCGGGATCGAGGTCGTAGCGGTTGAACTCGCCGCTCTCGGGATCGAGGTTCGCCACGTAGTCGCCGCGCTGGCCGACGAACCAGACGCGCCCGTCGGCCGCCACGAACGGATCGCGCGGGCGCGAGTCCTCCCACGGCACGGGCCACTCGCGTATGTCCACGGTCTCGGCGCGGACGCCGGCAGGCAGCACGGCGGCCAGCGCCGCCCACAACAGTGCCAGGCGCAGGTTCATCCCGTTTCCTCCTTCGTTCGATCGAGCGCCGCGTGCGCCGCGAGCACACGTCCGGCCGCCTCGGCCAGCGAGCCGCCGATGGCGACCAGGCCCGACTCGTGGCCGCCCATGACGGCGAGGCGCTCCTCGGGAAATGCGGTCTCGCGCCACAGCCGCCCGAACTCGCGCGCCATCTCCGGCGTGCCGTACGCGACGTTGTCGCGGGTCGTCGGCGCGCGGCCGCGCAGGCGCTGCCACAGCCGTTCGTCGTGCACGTGCACGACGGCCCGGATCGCGGGGTCGAGCTCGTAGATGGCCGCGTGCGTGAGCGTCTCGGAGGATGCCTGCACGGCGCCGCGGCAATGGACAGCGTTGCCGTCGATGTCGTAATCCATGACGAGCGCGTAATGCTCGGCCCCGGTGTGCGCGACGTGGCCGGTGCGCGTACCGCTCACCAGGAACTCGCGGCCTGCGCCGACGCGCACGCTGATGTTGCCGTAGCCGATCCCGAGCTCGGCGTACTCGCCGACGAGGCCGGCCTCGTAGAGCGGACGGCGCCAGCGGTCGAGCTCTGCGACCGCGTCGTGCTCGACGGGACGCCGGTCGTGCCAGTGCACCGTGAACTTGGTGTAGCCCTCGTCGATCCCGGTGCCGCCCACGCCCGTCGCGCGGCCCACGGCCTTCGCCTTCATGATGCCCGCCGCGCGCGCTCGGGGAACAGCGCGGCGAGACCCCGCTCGCTCGCCTCGCATACGCCCCTTTCGGTGATGAGCCCGGTAACGAGCCGTGCGGGCGTCACGTCGAACGCGATGTTCCTGACCGGCGTGCTTTCCGGCAGCGTGCGGACCTCGACCCAGTCGTCGCCCGCCATGCCGCGCACGACCGACACTTCCTCCGGCCCGCGCTCCTCGATCGGGATCGAGGCGAGCCCGTCCTCGAGGGTCCAGTCGATGGTCGTGGACGGGAGCGCAACGTAGAACGGCACGCCGTTGTCGGCCGCGGCCAGTGCCTTGAGGTAGGTGCCGACCTTGTTGGCCACGTCGCCGGTGCGGGTGGTGCGGTCGGTCCCGGTGATGCAGAGGTCGACGAGCCCGTGCTGCATCAGGTGGCCGCCCGCGTTGTCGACGATGACGGTATGGGGCACGCCGTTCTGCGCGAGCTCCCACGCCGTGAGGGAGCCCTGGTTGCGCGGGCGGGTCTCGTCCACCCAGACGTGCACGTCGATGCCCTTCCGGTGCGCGAGGTAGATCGGCGCGGTCGCCGTACCCCAGTTGATGGTGGCGAGCGCCCCGGCGTTGCAATGCGTGAGGATGTTGACCGGGCCGCCCGCCTTGCGCTCCGCCACCGCTTCGATGAGCGGCAGGCCGTGGCGGCCGATGCCGAGCGAGATCTCCACGTCCTCGTCGCAGATCGCCTGCGCTTCGCGCCTGAGCGCCGCGGTGCGCGCGCCGGCGGTGGCGGCGCGGCGCGCGGCGCGCATCGACCGGTCGATGGCCCAGCGCAGGTTCACCGCGGTCGGCCGCGTGTCTTCGAGCTCGCGGGCCGCCGCCTCGAGGAAAGCCAGGGGGTCGGGCTGCGTCTCCGCCTCGCGCGCCGCGAGGTACAGGCCCCAGGCCGCGGTCGCGCCGATGAGCGGCGCGCCGCGCACCTGCATGTCGCGGATCGCGCGCGCCGCGTCCCGGCCGCTCTCCAGGTCGCGGATCACGAGCGCGTGCGGCAGCCGCGACTGGTCGATGATCTGCACGACCGAGGGGTCGCCCGGTTTCGGCCAGATGGTGCGGAACGCCTCGCCCTTCAGGTGCAACTCGCGGCTCCGGGAATGCGCAAAAGCACACCATAGCCAAGCGCCGGGCGGCGCGCCAGCCGCCTTGCGCGATGCGCCGGAGGCTCCCGGGCGCCGATGCTGCTAACCTGTGCCCGACGAGGTTCATCCCCGGGTGCCATGGGACCGTTGAGCGGCATCAGAGCGATCGAGGTCGGTGGTATCGGGCCGGCGCCGTTCTGCGGCATGCTGCTCGCCGACATGGGTGCCGAGGTCGTGCTGATCGAGCGCCCGCCCGACGATCCGGCCGAGCGCGGCCGGGAATTCGACCGCTTCGCGATCCCGCACCGGGGCAAGAAATCGGTCGCGATGGACCTCAAGAAGCCCGGTGCCGCGGCGGCGGTCCTGCGCCTCGTGGAGCAGGCGGACCTGCTCGTCGAAGGCTTCCGCCCCGGCGTCATGGAGCGCCTCGGTCTCGGGCCGGAGGCCTGCCACAAGGTGAACCCCCGCCTGGTCTACGGCCGCATCACCGGCTGGGGACAGGACGGACCCCTGGCGCAGGCGGCCGGCCACGACATTAACTACATCGCGCTGTCCGGCGCCCTGTTCCACGGCGGGCACGCGGCCTGCCCGCCGGCGGCGCCGCCGACGCTGGTCGGCGACCTCGGCGGCGGCGCCATGATGCTGGCGGTTGGCCTGCTGGCCGCGCTGCTCCATGCGCGCGAGACAGGACAGGGGCAGGTGATCGACGCCGCGATCTGCGACGGCACCGCGCTGCTCACCGTGCTGCTGTACGGCCTGCAGCAGCAGGGCATGTGGATCGACCGGCGCCAGGCCAACTTCCTGGACGGCGGCGCACATTGGTACGACTGCTACGAGTGCGCCGACGGCAACTACGTCTCCGTGGGCGCGCTCGAGCCGGCGTTCTATCGCGAGCTCGTCGAACGTTGCGGCCTCGCCGACGATCCCCTGTTCGAAGCGCAATTCGACCCGTCGCAATGGCCCGAGCAGAAGGCCCGTTTCCAGGCGCTGTTTCGCACGCGCACCCGCGACGAATGGTGCGCGCTGCTCGAAGGAACCGATGCCTGCTTTGCACCGGTGCTCAACCTGAGCGAGGCCCCCGCCCATCCGCACAACGCCGCGCGCGGTACGTTCGTCGAAGTGGAGGACGTGACGCAACCCGTGCCGGCGCCGCGCTTCAGCGCCACGCCGTCGGTGCCCCCGCGCCGGCCGCCGGCCAGCGGCGAGCACACGGTCGCGGTCCTGAAAGCCGCCGGGTTCTCGGCGAGCGAGATCACGCGCCTGAGGAAGCAGGGCGTCATCTAGTGTCCTGCCCTGCCGAGACCTGCGCCAGCGCGACCTTACGTTGAAGAGATCGAATCCAGTGTCCGGTCGAGCGTCCCGACGCCTGCTTGCGGGCGTCGGGCTCATGGTGCTGTTCCCGGCGGTGCCGCTCGCGGCGCCGCCCGACACGGCGGACACGCCCCGGGAAACGGCGCCGGAAATGCCGACGCCCGCGAAGCTCGAGGAAATGGGAGCCACCATCGGCAGGATCGTCCTGCTCAAGGAGAACGTGTTCGATCCGTCGAAGCCGGGCGAGGACCGCTGGCTCTACCGGCTCGCCAACCGCTGGCACATCGTCACGCACGATGCGGTCATCGAGCAGCAGCTCCTGTTCCGCGAAGGCGATCCGTTCTCTGAGCGACTGCTCGCGGAATCCGCCCGTATCCTGCGGGACAACGAGTACCTGTACACGGCGTCGGTGGAGCCGCTCGCCTGGGATCCGGAAACCGGCGTCGTCGACGTCGCGGTGCGTACCCGCGACATCTGGACGCTCATGCCGGGCGCGTCCGTGTCGCGGTCCGGAGGCGAGAACGAGCTCCACGTGAGCCTGTCGGAGAAGAATTTGCTCGGGCGCGGTGCGCGCGTGCGCCTCGTGTACGAGGAGGACGTGGACCGGGAGGCGACCAGCTTCGAGTTCTCCGACCGCAACTTCGGGCGGAGCTGGGTCTCGGTCGCGCTCGGCCTGTCCGACAAGTCCGACGGCAGCACCGCCGAGCTCGCGGTCGTGCGCCCGTTCTACGCCCTCGACGCACGCTGGTCGGCCGGGATCAGCCTGCTCGACGACGAGCGCGAGGATCGCCTCTACGACCTCGGCGAGGAAGTCGCGGAGTACCGTCACGATTCCGAGTACTACACCGTTTTCGGCGGCTGGTCCGCCGGCCTCCGGGACGGCCGGGTGCGGCGCTGGACCGCCGGGATCGTGTACGACGACCAGAAGTTCTCCGAAGCGCTCGAGCCGGAGCTGCCGCAGGTTCTGCCCGCGGACCGGAAGCTCGTCTACCCGTTCATCGGCTTCGAGCAGCTCGAGGACGACTACGAGGTCACCGAGAACCGCGACCACATCGGCCGCCCGGAAGACTTCTACATGGGCAGGCGGTTCGAGGCGATCCTCGGCTGGGCGGACGAGGAGTTCGGGTCGGACCGCGACGCGCTCGTGTATTCGCTGGAAGCGAGCCGGGGCTTCGGCCACATCGACCGCAAGGCGCTGCTCGTCTCCGCCGGCGCGTCCGGCCGGGTCGAGGACGGCGGGCTCGTCAACGCGGTCGTCGAGGTGGGGGCGCGCTGGTACAACCAGATCACCGACAAGCGCCTGTTCTTCATGACGCTCGACGTGGCGGCGGGACACGAGCTCGATCTCGAGAACCCGGTCGAGCTGGGCGGCGACACCGGGCTGCGCGGCTATCCGCTGCGCTACCAGGCGGGCGATGCGAGCGTGCTGTTCACCGTCGAGCAGCGCTATTTCACCGACTGGTACCCGTTCAGGCTGTTCCGGATCGGGGGCGCCGTGTTCGCCGACGTCGGCCGTACCTGGGGCGACAACCCGGTCGGCGGGAGCTCACTCGGGTGGCTGAAGGACATCGGCTTCGGCCTGCGCTTCGCGCCGACGCGCGGCGGGGATCACGAGATCATCCACCTCGACATCGCGTTCCCGCTGGACGGCGACCCGTCGATCGACGACGTGCAGATCCTGCTGGAATCGAAAGCGAGCTTCTAGGACCGCGCGAGGCTGCGGCGGGCGGCCGTGAGCGTGTTCGCCATCAGCATCGCGATCGTCATCGGGCCGACGCCGCCCGGCACCGGCGTGATGGCGCCGGCCACTTCCACGGCCTCGTCGAAGTTCACGTCGCCCGTGAGCCGCGCCTGCGTCTCGCCGTCGACCTGCTCGTCCACCCGGTTGATGCCCACGTCGATCACGGTCGCGCCCGGCTTGATCCAGTCGCCGCCCACCATCCGCGGCCGCCCGACGGCCGCCACCAGCACGTCCGCCTCGCGTGCCACGGACGGCAGGTCGCGCGTGCGGCTGTGGCAGATCGTGACGGTCGCATTGGCCTGCAACAGGAGCGCCGCCATCGGCTTGCCCACGATGTTCGAGCGCCCGATGACCACCGCACGCAACCCGGAAAGATCGCGGCCGAGGCGGTCCTCGATCAGCAGCATGCAGCCGGCCGGCGTGCACGGGACGAGGGCGTCGTCGAGCGCACCGGCGGTGAGCTTGCCGACGTTTTCGAAATGGAAGCCGTCGACGTCCTTCCACGGCGCCACGGCCTGGGTGATCCGTCGCTCGTCCAGGTGCGCCGGCAGCGGGAGCTGCACGAGAATGCCGTGGATGGCCGGGTCGTCATTGAGGCGCCGCACCAGCGACAGCACGTCTTCCTCGCGGCTGTCGGCCGGCAGCGTGTGCTGCACCGAATGGAAGCCGCAGTCGCGCGCCGTGCGGGTCTTGTTCCTGACGTACACCTGGCTCGCCGGGTCGTCGCCGACGAGCACGACTGCCAGTCCGGGCTTGACGTTGTGGCGCTCGAGCAGCTCGATCGCCTCCGCCCCCGTGGCGTCGTTGAGCCGCGCTGCGTGCGCCTTGCCGTCGATGAGCACTGCGCGTGACATGTCCTCGTGATCCGGTGGGAAGGGTTCGAAGCCGCGAGATGGTACCCGTTCGCCCGCACCGCGGTAAACGCTCCCGACGAGGTCCACATCGTGGAAAGCACGGACCCCCGTCACACCGGCGCCGCCGTTCCCGTGCCGGGCCTCAGCCGCCGAGCGCCGGGCCGAGGAACACCACGATCCAGAGTGCGATCAGCACGAACCAGCTCAGCGCGAACAGGCGGAACCGGAGCAGCACCACGTTGGACGTGAGGTGCACCCAGGTGTGCGCGGCGCGCAGGGCCACGTACAGCCACGCGAGCGTGACCGGGAGCCAGCCGGACTGCCCGGTGGCGAAGGCGATGACGAGGATCACGTAGAACAGCACCGGCGCCTCGAACAGGTTGCGAACGTGGCGCCCGGCGACGTGCACGGCTTCGGGCTCGCTGCCGTCCCGGAACGCGCGGAAGTAGCGCGGGTGGATCTCGCCCGAGCGGATGGCGGCCAGGCGCAGGGCGGCGAGGCGGAACACGGCGAGCGCCGTCAGGGCAAACAGCGCCGCAGCCGGATACAGGATGTGCACTACGTCGTCTCCCGGTGAACGCAGCGGCGGCTCAGCCGCCCATCAGCTTGCTGCGAAAGATGAAGAACACCGCGCCCAGGATGCAGAGCGCGGCCCACAGGTAATCCAGCTTGATCGGCTCCTTCAGGTAGAGCAACGCGAACGGCACGAACACCGACAGCGTCACCACTTCCTGCAGGATCTTGAGTTGCGCGACCGACAGCACGGTGTAGCCGATGCGGTTCGCGGGCACCTGCAGCAGGTATTCGAGCAGGGCGATGCCCCAGCTCACGAGCGCGGCGAGCAGCCACGGCTTGTGGTTGAGCTCTTTCAGGTGCGCGTACCACGCGAACGTCATGAACACGTTGCTCAGCGTGAGCAGGAGGATCGTGAGTACGATGGGACGCATACACTCGCAACCGCGCCGGCTCCCGGCCGGCGCCGCGGAGTATAACCGCGGCGCTGCCGCGCAAGGAGAGGCCGGTACAATCGACGCCGGGTGCGGAGGGGACGATGGCAGCGGAGTCGGAGGAAAGGTCCGGGGGGCGGCGCGGCGCCGTGAGCGCGCCGGCCACCGGGGCCGTGTCGTGGAGCGTCTACGTGCTGCGCTGCGCGGACGGCAGCCTGTACACGGGCGTGGCCACGGACGTCTCCCGGCGCCTCGCCGAGCATGCCGGCGGCCGCCGCGGGGCGAAGTACCTGCGCGGGCGCGGGCCGTTCGAGCTCGTGCTGAGCCTCGAGGCCGGCGGGCGCGGGCCGGCATTGCGGCTCGAGCGCCGCATCAAGCGCCTGCCGAGGGCCGCCAAGGAGCGCCTCCTGCGCTCACCGGCGGCGCGGCGCGCGCTGCTCGCCGGGATCGGCGGCGCGGCACCCGGCCCGTCCGGCGGCTAGGGGCGCGTCAGAAGAGCGCGACCGGGCGGCCGAGCGGCAGGCGTTCCACCCGCACCGCATCGGCACGGGCGAGGCCGTCGATCCAGCGCGCGCTGACGGTCGCGTCGTCGACCCGCCGCGGGAACAGGCGGAGCTCGCCGAACGGGCGCGTGAAATCGTCGTAATGCACGGGAAAGACGCGGCCCGCGCCGGTGCGGCCGACCGTTTCCGCCCAGTAACGGGCGGTGTAGTCGGGGCCGGCGCCGGTGAGGCCCGCGACGGAAAGGAAGGCGGCGTCCGCGGCCACGCCCGCGAGCTTGCCCTCGAGGAAGCCGGCGCTGCCCTGGACCAGCGCCGTGCCGCGCGGATGCGAGATCAGGACGGACCAGCAGGTGCCGGCCTTCCAGTCCGCGACGCGCGCCGGCTGCTCGAGCGGTTCCTCGATGTGGCCCGGGAACCAGTGCCCGTCGCCCGGGCCGACGGGCGCGTGCGCCGATTCGATCAGCGTGAGCGTGAACTCCCCGAAGCGGCGGGATTCGCCGTCGGCCAGGATCTGGTACTGCGCCGCCGGTACGTTCGCGCCGCGGGCGATGTTCGCCGCGGATTCCGAGCCGAGCACGATGGCCTGCGTGCGGTTTGCGACGAGCCCCACGTCGATGGCGTGATCGAAGTGAGTGTGCAGCGGGACGATGGCAGCGAGCCGCCTGAGGCCGTAATCGACGAGGGCGGCGTTCACCTGCGCCGCGTCGGAGTAGACCTCGCGGCCGCCCAGCAGGTCGAGGACGCCGAGGCGGGTGAAGGTGCCGTCCGTCAGGATCTGGGTCTCGCCGTCGTCGAACAGCAGGGTCGTGATGCCGAGCCACGTCACGGTCACGGCGGCCCCCGCGGCTTCGTCGGCGGCATCGGCCACCGGCCAGCCGAGCGCGGGGAGCGGCGGGCGGTCGTGCCATTCCTGCCAGGCGCCGGCGCCGAGCAGCAGGAGGAGGGTGACCGTCGCGCCGCCCAGCACACCCCGGCGGCGGAAGAACCGGGTCAAGTGCGCCGCTCCGTCGCGCCGGGGCGCTTACTGCCCCACGGCTGCACGCGCGAGCAGCCCCGCCATCCAGCCCAGATAGTTGCCGACCGCGTAGCCGATGAGCGCCATCAGGATGGACACGGGGACCAGGCTGGGACGGTGGAACGCGGCGACGATCGGCGCCGAGGCGGCCGCGCCGATGTTGGCGGCCGAGGCGATCGCCGTGCTGTGCACGTCGACCTTCAACAGCTTCGCGCCGAGCACGCAGAACGCACCGTGGATGAAAATCCACAGTAAGGCCCCGAGCAGGAAGGCCGGCGCCTGCGCGAAGCCCGCGAGCGACGCGCGAGCTCCCATGCCGGCGACGAAGACGTAGATCATTGCCGTGCCGAGGTTCGTCGCCATGGGCAGCCGCGACACCGGCGTCGAGGACAGCGCGAGCGCCACGGTCGTGATGAGCAAGATGCGCCAGGCCGATTCGGACAGTATTACCGTCAGGTCGACCTGGCCGCCGGTCAGCTCGAGCAACGGCGGCGCGAGCCTGGCGGTGTGCCCGAACAGCACCGGCGCGAGCAGCGTGCAGATCCAGGTCACCCCGGCGGCGATCGCCGCCAGGTAGATGAAATCCCGCATTTCCGCGGGCCGCTCCTCGCCCAGCACCGCCGCGGAGGCCGCTTCGATCCTCTGCATGCGCTCCGGCGAGACGCCGGTCCAGGCGTTGAAGCGCTCCGCGACGTTGCGCGAGGCGAGCAGCAGGGGCAGCCAGACGAGGTACACGACGTTGTCGGCGAGCACGGCGAGCCCGAACTGCTCGGGGGGCGTCTCGAGCATCTCGGCCACGGCGGCCATGTTGCCCGTGCCCCCGATCCAGCTTCCCGCCAGGGCTCCGACGCCGGTCCAGGCGTCGGGTGCAAGCCAGCGATGCACGACGAGGTAGGACAGGACCGCGCCGACCACGACCCCGGCGGTGCCCATCAGCATCACCAGGACGCCGCGGCCCATGATGCGGACGGTCGACACGAAGTCCACCTTGATCAGCATCAGCACGATGAACGCCGACAGCAGGTACTCGCTGAGCCCCGCATA
>DATGQE010000085.1:0-41543 GCA_035304345.1 Woeseiaceae bacterium
CTTTTTCCTGTTGCCGTGGAGCTCGCTCAGGCTGGCAAGCTTGGCCCCTATCCGGAAGTACACCAACTTCAGATTCAATGCATGGAGCGTTGGAACTATGTGCAAAAGCCTGAGGGGCCGCCGAGGGAGCTCTACACTAAAGATCTTGTGAAAGGCATCGATAAGGCGCTCCATGAGAGAGCGGCTAAGGCGTATCAAATAGCTGCTAATCAACAGCAGGAGAAGACCCGAGAGTTTGTAGCTGCCCTTCCTCAAGAGTGGCCGACTGAAGTCCGAGTCTCAGATAGCGACGAACGCCAAGTGCAACACGAAGGGCAAGGAAGCACAGGGTAAGTTCGTTCATAGGATAGTCAATGGCGGGGCTAGCCCTACTGGGGCCGCTACAGGGCCGCTACAGCGCGCGCGATCATTAAGCCGGCGCATCATGCGTAAGGTTCCCTGTTCCGCGATCAGCCGATCCAACAGAGCCCGGTCAATACCGTCGTTGTTCTTCTTCGCCATACGTGCTCCCTGCACAGGGTGTATCGCATTGCTGCAAACTAAGAGTTCGCGACAGTCTGAACTGGCCCTGCGAAGAATCGGACCTCATGGACGAACTATCTGGGCCTCTCGCCGTGGTCGCCCGCGCGGTCGATGGCGGGAAGCCGGCTCAGGCATGGAGGAATAGATCGCCGCTTCCTCCGCGACTCGCGTCCTGAACGGATTGCAGACCGTCAGGCCATCGCAGCTCCATCCATCCTGGAGGTCTTCGCTAAGGAGCAGCGTGCAGTTCTGGAGCTGCGCGGCGGCGACGATCAGCGCGTCCCACCAGCTCAGCCGATGGCGGCGCTCGACGTCCTGCGCCCGTAGCAGCAAATGTCGGTCGGACGGCTGCGGATCCCATGCGAGCAGCGCGCGGACGTCGGCCCAGGCATCTTCCGCCGGCATACCCGGGTCGAGCTTCCGCGTGACCGTGACGAAGAACTCGTTCAGCACCTGGATGCTCGTGCGTCCCCGCTGCTCGATCCATAACTGCTCAAGCCAGCGAGCGGCAACCGCTTGCTTCTTCGGCTCGCTCGCGTCGCGAGCGTAGACGAAGATGTTCGTGTCAACGAAGACGGCCGCGCTCATGGAGCCTGTCTCGAGAAGGGTAACGTGCGCGACCGCGCTTCAGAGGGGAGGCCCTGCGCGATATGTACTCGCGCATAGCGCGTTCGTACTCCCGGGATTCGTGCATGGTCTCTTCCAGCAGTTCGCCGATGAAGCGGGACAGGCTCACGTGCCGGCGGGCGGCATGTTGCCGGGCCCAGGCGGCGACCTTCTCGTCCAGGGTGATCGTGACGTTTCTCATGCCCGAAAAATAACACAGAGACAGTGTAATTACCAAATGTCTGTGCTATAACAAGCGGGCCGAGGAGGGGCTGCCACCCCTCAACGGCCCTGACCATGCCAGCAGCTAGGTGCTGACGATGGCTGACAAAGATGCTATCAGACCGAAGCGCGAACGCCCGATCCGAACCTTGCGGGCCTCCTGCCTTTTCCATGCGCCTGCGCTGGCTCCCATCACGATTGACTAGAGGAGCCACACCATGAGCGAAGTCGTTTCCGCCACTTGCGCCGGTCCCGGCCGGTGGCGGGTTCGCGAGGACCGGGCGTTCTACGTGCCCGATGTCATGTCCGGCCGGCCCTGGAAGGGCGATGCGGAGCTCGGCAGCGCCGCCGACGAGCATGCCTGTGAGCTCCGCCGTGCGCAGCGCCGTATCGAGGACGCCCTGAACCTCGCGGGTGTGCTGCGGGCATCGCTGGGCGATGCGACGGACGGCCGTGCGATGCAAGCCGAGACCGTGCTCAGGATCGTCGAGCGCCGGCTCCGAAAAGCGCTCAACCGCCTGGATCGCCACGACGGCCGGCACCGGAACCTCTTCTTTGCGTATTTCGACCTGCTGGAGCGGGTGGAAGAGGGCGACGGCCAATAATTGGAAAACGGGTATTCGGGAGCCGTGTGAGCATGGCCCGTTTACTCTTCCGGGCAGGGCCAGTGTCCGATAGAGCACAGCGGCTTGGAGTTATCGAGGCGGTGGGGGCCGAGCGCAACGAATGCAAAACAAGACGGAACTCCCGGATTTGATGATCCTTGTCCGGCGTTGACGGTTCTAAGCTCGTGCTCGGGGGCAGCTTTCGAGTTCGCCTGCCAATGGCGGGAGACACTTTGCCTTTGACCGAGTTATCGGCAACTGATAACCTTAGAGCCAGATAGCCCCCGGAGGGATCCGGGACTCGATAGCCTGCTGGATCTGGATGGCGAAGCATTCGTCATCGATCCGGCCGGCCAGTACTGGGTCTACTTTTCGTGTCAGGCGGGTGCTCCGAACGCCGGAAAAGCCGCACGGGCTGGAGTACTCCATGACGCTCCATGGACCCGACGGTAGGCGGCTGGTCGGCTTTGACAACGCTCATCCGGTCCGTAGCACGAGAGGTCTGGGTGGGCGGACAACTGCCCGGCATGATCACCGCCATAGACAGGAGACCACCCGCCCGTACCGCTACAAGGACGCAGCAACTCTGCTGGCGGATTTCTGGAATGAGGTCGAGGCGGTGCTCGACGAAAGAGGCATAGTCTTTTGAGGACACTAAAGGTAGGAATCGCAAGCTACGAAGAGATGAAGGCCCGCACACTGTCCATCGCGCGAGGCGAGCGGAGGCGCCAGCGTGGCGAGCCGAAGATCTGGTTCAGGTCTGTCGAGAGCTTCGCGAAGGTCCTGTCCGAGCGAAATCGCGCGCTCCTGGCTCTGATTGCAGAGGAAGAACCGCAGTCGCTAGCGGAGCTCGCGGCGCTGTCCGGGCGCGCGAAGTCGAACCTCTCGAGGACGCTCCGCACGCTCGAGAGCTATAAACTCGTCACGCTGAAGAAAGGTCCGAAAGGCAAGATCGCGCCACGGGTTGCCTATTCAGACATCGTGCTGGACGTCCCGATCAGCTCGAAAACGTAGCGATCGCCCACCACTTCGGTCACGACCTTTCCCGGCCATAGGCCGATGCGTCCCCTTCGGCGATGCCGCTTGGCGAAAGCCGCCGCACTTTGTGATTCCATAGCTTACGGCAATTGTCCGAGTAATAAATAATGCGTACACTACGCCCGTCGCGGAGGGGAGAGAAAATAATGAGGCTTGCCATCAAAGTCGCTGCCGGCACGCTGCTGGCGTGCTCGATCACTTCGGCGCTTGCGCAGGACGTCACGGTCACCGTCGAAGCCGAAGAGTCCGGCCCCAGGATCAGCAGGCACATCTTCGGCCAGTTCGCCGAGCACCTCGGCACCGGCATCTATGGCGGCGTCTGGGTAGGGCCCGATTCCGACATCCCCAACGTTCGCGGGATACGCACGGACGTGGTCGACGCGCTGAAGCGACTCAAGGTTCCCAATGTCCGCTATCCGGGCGGATGCTTCGCCGACGAATACCACTGGCGCGACGGGGTCGGTCCGGAACGCCGCAGCACCGTCAACGCGAACTGGGGCGGTGCGATCGAACCCAACACGTTCGGCACGGATGAGTTCTTCGACTTCCTCGGCATGATCGGTTCCGAGGCCTTCATCTCCGTCAATGTCGGATCCGGCACCATCCAGGAGGCGGCCGACTGGGTCGCCTACATGACGGCCGACACGAGAAGCTCCGCCGGGCAGGAGCGCGCGGCCAACGGACACGAAGATCCGTACGAGATCGCCTTCCTCGGTCTCGGCAACGAGAACTGGGGCTGCGGCGGCAACATGAGGCCGGAACACTACGTCGACCTGATGAAACGGCACGCACGCTTCGACCGCAATTACAACCCCGCGCAGGCCGCAGGCAGCGGTAACGAGATGCGCCGGATCGCCGTCGGACCCAGCGGCGACGACACCCGCTATACCGAAGCGGTCATGAAAGCCTGGTCGGAGAGGGACTGGTCCTGGTCGATCGAAGGCCTGTCCCTGCACCACTACACCGTGCCCGAATGGCCGCCGTCGCTTCCGAGTGTCGGCTTTGGCGAGGACGATTACGCCCTGATCCTGCAAACCACGCTGAAGATGGACGACCTCCTGCGGATGCATTCGGCAATCATGGACAAGTACGACCCGGAAAAGGAGGTCGCACTCGTCGTCGACGAATGGGGCGTCTGGCTTGCCGAGAATCCCGGGTCACCCCAGGGGTTCCTGCAGCAGCAGAATTCGCTGCGCGATGCGCTGGTCGCGGCGCTCAATTTCAACATCTTCGCGCGGCACGCGGATCGCGTGCGCGGCGCCAATATCGCGCAGATGGTCAACGTGCTGCAGGCCATGATCCTGACCGACGGGCCAAGAATGGTCCTCACGCCGACCTACTACGTGCACGAGATGTACCTGCCGATGCAGGACGCGACCTTCGTACCCGTATCCTTCGAGGCGGGGGAGTATGTTCTGGGTGACATCACCCTGCCGGGCGTGGATGCGGTGGCCTTCCGCGACACCGCGGGCAAATTGTGGCTGTCGCTGGTCAATCTCGATCCCGGCAAGGCCAAGGACGTCCGGCTCGCCGTGTCAGGCCCGCCGATCCGCAGCGTGGCTGGCAAAGTGCTGACGGCGCCCAAAGTCGATTCGATCAACACGTACGATCGCCCGGACGAGGTCGTGCCGAAGGCGATCAGCGGCACGGCGCGGGGCAAGAATGTTCGTGTGTCGTTGCCCGCCAAATCGGTCGCGGTGCTGGCGTTGGAGGAATAGCCCCACGCTCACGCTGCGCGCAGCGGGCCGGCGAGGCCGAGGCTGGACGTTACGAGCTTTGCTGAGCCGCCTCCCTGCGTCTCGGCAGCTTCCATCCCGGCCGGACGAAATGGCAGGTGTAACCGCCGGGATTGCGCAGGAGGTAGTCCTGGTGCTCGGGTTCCGCCTCCCAGAAGTCGCCGGCCGGCACCACTTCGGTCACGACCTTTCCCGGCCACAGTCCCGATGTGTCCACGTCGGCGATCGTGTCCTCCGCGATTCGCCTCTGCTCGTCGCTGGTGTAGAAGATCGCGGAGCGGTAGCTCGTCCCGACGTCGTTGCCCTGGCGATTGAGCGTGGTCGGGTCGTGGATCTGGAAGAAGAACTCGAGGAGATCCCGGTAGCTCGTCTGCGCGGGATCGAAGACGATCTCGATCGCTTCCGCGTGCGTGTCGTGATCGCGGTAGGTCGCATTGCGACCGGTGCCGCCGGTATACCCGACGCGCGTCGCGAGGACGCCCGGGCGGCGGCGAATCAGGTCCTGCATGCCCCAGAAGCAGCCACCGGCGAGAACAGCGCGTTCCTTGCTCATCTAACCTCCTTCACCTGGTCCAGGTATTCCCCGTAGCCCTCGGCCTCCATGTCGTCGCGATGGATGAAGCGCAACGACGCCGAGTTGATGCAGTAGCGCAATCCGCCGCCATCCCGCGGCCCGTCCGGGAACACGTGCCCGAGATGACTGTCGCCGTGCGCCGAGCGGACCTCGGTGCGAATCATGCCGTGGCTGGTGTCGCGCCGCTCGTTGACGTTCGCGGGCTCGATGGGCTTGGTGAAGCTCGGCCATCCGCAGCCCGATTCGAACTTGTCGGAGGACGCGAACAGCGGCTCTCCCGACACGATGTCGACGTAGATGCCGGGTTCCTCGTTGTACAGGTACTCCCCGGTTCCGGGCATCTCGGTGCCGTTTTGCTGGGTCACGCGATACTGCTCCGGGGACAACCGGGAGACGACGTCGGGATCCTTGCGGTACTTGCGCACGGGTTCACTTCGCTTCAGGCAGGCATTGCGCCGGCGGGCTACTACACTGGGGGAGAGTTCACAGTATAGCGCTTCGCTCGCTGCGCGGCGCAACGCACCGGGAACAGCGAACGCGGACATGGCAGACGACCGTTCACGGCCCTTCGAGCTGGTACCGCCCGTCGGCGCGGCCGATCACGTGCGAGGGCCGCGCGAGGCTCCCGTGACCGTCGTGGAGTACGGGGATTTCGAGTGCCCGAACTGCAAGCAGGCGGCGTCCGCCCTGGACCTCCTGCTCGCACGTTTCGAGGGCAGCGTGTGCCTCGTGTACCGGCACTTTCCGCTGGAGGGCGTGCATCCCCACGCATTGCAGGCCGCGGAAGCCGCCGAGTGCGCGGCGGCCCAGGGTGCGTTCTGGGAGATGCACGATTTGCTCTTCGAGAACCAGTTGCACCTGGAGCCGGAACACCTCAGGGGCTACGCCGCGACGCTCGGGCTCGACCTCGCGCCTTTCGACGAAGCGATGCGCGCCCACGCGTGGAATTCGCGCGTCAGGAAGCACATCGAGAGCGGCGAGCGGAGCGGCGTGCGCAGCACGCCCGGGATCTTCGTCAACGGCCGCATCCAGGACGTGTCCTTCGGCCTGCAGTCGCTGTTCGATGCCACGGCCGCGCTCCTGCGGAAAGCCTGAGAGCGCCGCATGACCTAGCGTGGGGCGCCCGCGCGGCACGGGGTTCACCATGAGCGCCGTGATACTCGACGGGCTACACCGCGCGGGTTGAGCCTGGCCTTGCCGCCGGGTTACGCGACGCGCAGCTCCCTCAGCCAGCGATGGAAGGCGGGCCGGCAATGCTCGGCCGCGGGTGAACGCGCGGCCGGACTTGCGGCGCGCCCGCGCTCGACGGCCTCACCCGGGCTCATGCCGAACGCCTGGCGGAACAGCCGGCAGAAGTGGCTCTGGCTGCCGAAGCCCCAGCGCAGCGCGACGTCGACGATGCGCTCGCCGGGACGCAGGTTCGTGAGCTCGTCGCGGCAGCGTTCCAGGCGTGCCCGGCGAATGACGCCCGCGATGCCGCCTTCGGAGGCGAACATGCGGTAGAGCCTTGAGCGGGAGCACCCGAAGTGCCGGCACAGGTGCTCCGGTGTCAGCTTCGGCGAATTCAGGTTGCGCAGGATGTAGTCGCGAATTGCGTCCAGCGTGGCCGGCCCGTCCGGCGCGGCCAGCGTTTTCGCGCGAGCGGTCTCGGTCGCGAACGCGCCCGCGACGGCGCCGGCGAGGAGGCGATTGACGGCCGGGGCATCCGCGTCGGAGGCGTCGGGGAGGTTGCGCCACACCGTCCGCAGGTGATGGCCGAGGATGTTGCCCATCGGCGTGCCCGCCCGCAGCACCGTGCCGGGTCTCCAGCCCTGTTTCGGCGCCACCGACCGCAGCAGATCCCGCGGCATCACGACCGTAAACACCCGCGAGGGCAGGGCCTGCGTCGCCAGCGGTTTCGCGAGATCGAGCAGGCAGATGTCGTTCGGCTCGACCCGCACCGGCGTCAGCCCGTTGTCGCCGACGTAGCCGCCTTCCAGGTAGATCTGCACCAGCAGGTGATCCGCCCCTTCATCGTGCGCGTATCGCGCCGCCCGGCGGAACCTGAGCTCGGTGAACGTGCAGATCGAGACGAACGTCTCCCGGAGGTTGTAGCCTTTGAGAGTCGCCGCGAACGTCGCGGCATCCGGCGGGGCGCAGTCGAACAGCGGCAGCACCGCGTCGCGCCAGACGGGAAAGCCCTCGCCGGCGGGCAGTGTATCGGTGCGGAAGTGGTCGTACGCGAGGCGCGGCGCCTCCCCGGGTCGCAGCGCGGTGCCGTCAGTCATTCGTGTTCTCGTTCGCCTGGCTCCAGGCGAGCGCCAGCATAGCGCGGGACGCGGGGAAAAGCTGCAGGTTGCGCTTCCGCGGTGAAGCGGGAGTCTACAGGGAGCCCCGGCGCAGCGATTCCGCGCCCTCGGCCGGGCGCAGCCCGTTGTGCCGGGATTCGGCGCGCATCCGCTTGCGCTGCAGCTCCAGGCGGCCGGTCTGGTCGAAGTCGGCCGCGACGACGACGCGGTTGCGGCCGAGGACCTTGGCCTCGTACATGGCGCCATCCGCCCTCGACATGAGGGAATCGAGCGCTTCGCCCCGCCTGTGCACCGCGAGTCCCACGCTGACCGTCACCTGCAGGCGGCGTCCCTTGGGCAGCGAGATGACCCGCTGCTCCACGGTCGCGCGGATGCGCTCGGCGATCCTGCGTGCCTCGTCGAGCTCCGTCCGGGGCAGCACCACGGCGAACTCCTCGCCGCCGAGGCGCCCCACCGCGTCGCCGGCGCGCAGGCTCTGCCGGCACATGCGCGCGAACTCGCGCAGCACGTGATCGCCGCACGCGTGACCGTGCGTGTCGTTGACGCACTTGAAGTGATCGAGATCGATGATGAGGAGCGACAGCGGCGATTTGCTGCCTGCGAGCGCCGCCTGGAGCGTCTCGAACAGCCCGCGGCGGTTCATCAGCTCCGTTCCGGGATCGGTGACGGCGAGCTGCTTCAGCTCGTCCTCGAGCGCCCGCCGCGCGCGTATCTCGGCCTGCAGACTGCGGCTCAGCGTGTAGAACTTGATGAAGGCGAGGCCGGTCAGGCCGGCGAGCAGCACCGCGACCGCGAGCGCGGCGTACAGCCAGCCCCGCTCGTAGCCCAGGGGCTGCACGACCTCGGCACCGAGGCCGCTGCACCCGCAGAGCAGCAGCGCGCAGCCGGCCATGACCGCCATTGCATTGCTCGTCGATCCGGCCGATCGCAAGTGCTCGCCCCCAGCGTCGTTATGTCGTCACCGTGTGGGGCAAGCATGTCAGAGCCGCGCGGGACGGATTTGCCCGTCCGTCCCGCGCGAGTTGACGATTTTTCCCGGAGCGCCGGAAATGCGATGTGGGTCAAGCCCGCCTGCGCGGACCGGGTCACACCGCCGGTTCGATGTTGCTGTTCAGCCGGAACAGGTTGCCGGGATCGAACCGGCCCTTGATCTGCGACAGCCGCGGGTACGCCGGGCCGTAGTTGCCGGTGGCGGCGTCCCGGTCGAACTCGATGTTGTCGTAGTAGCCGCCCATGTACGGCTCGATCGCCTGGTACAGCGCCCGCGCGGCCGCGATCATCGACTCGTCCTGCGCCGGGTCCGTCCACAGGCTCAGGAAGACCAGCATGACCTCGGCGTTACGGTGCGGGAACGCCGTGTCCAGCTCGCCGACGCGCTTCACGGCGCCGCCCGCGACGTGGTTCGCGAGCAGCAACTGCGGGTTGTACGAGTCGACGATGGCGTCGACGAGGCCCTGCGTCCACTCCTTGACCATGCCGTTCTTCGCGTACGAGCGGATGCCGTGCGGGAAGACGCCGTCGTTCATCGTCTGCATCACCGCGTGATCCTGCACCTTGACGTCGTCCACCAGCGGCTTGCCGACGGCCCGCAGCGCCGCCAGCTCCTTTTCGCCCGCGGCCGGGTCGCCGGCGTAGAGCACCTCCATCGCGATGACGTCGCCGACGTCCGGGAAGCGGCCGAGCAGCGGGCCGACGTAGAGCTCGTCGGAGTACCCGGACGAGGCTTCGGCGTAGTGCTCGAGCACGTCGCGGGCCTGGTCGATGGGCCAGAGGATCAGGCCCGAGAGCACGTTGCGATCGAAAGGATGCAGCTCGTACTCGAATTCCGTGACGACGCCGAAGTTGCCGCCGCCGCCGCGAATCGCCCAGAACAGTTCCGGCTCCTCGTCCGCGCTCACCTGGCGCACCTGGCCGTCGGCCGTGACGATCGTCGCGCCTCTCAGGTTGTCGATCGTGAGCCCGAACTTGCGGTTCAGCCTTCCGAACCCGCCGCCCAGCGTGAAGCCGCCGATGCCGGTGTGCGAGATGACGCCGGTGGTCGTGACGAGCCCGTGCTCCAGCGCCGCCCAGTCGAGCTGGCTGAGCAACGTGCCGCCGCCGGCGCGCGCACGTCGCGCGGCCGCGTCCACGGTGACACCGTGCATCTGCGACAGGTCGATCATGAGGCCGCCGTCGCAGACCGACTTGCCCGGCCAGCTATGGCCGCCGCCGCGCACGGCGAGGAGCAGGTTGTGGTCGCGGGCGAACGACACCGCCTGGCTCACGTCGTTGGCGTCGAGGCAGCGCGCGATGAGCGCCGGCCGCTTGTCGTGCATGCCGTTCCAGATCGTTCGCGCCGAGTCGTATTGCGGGTGCCCGGAGAGCATGACGGGGCCGGACAGGCTGTCGCCGAGCTCCCTCACCGCCGCCTTTTCGAGCGTGATCTCCCGGCCGTCCAGCGAGATCGCCGGGATGGCGGTGTCGGCGGACGTCGCCTCCGGGAGGGCGGCATCGGCCGGCGCCCCGTCCGGGGTGCGGTTGCAGGCCGTGAGGAAGGTCGTGATGCCGGCGGCGATGGCCGAGCGGCAGA
This sequence comes from Woeseiaceae bacterium, assembly GCA_035304345.1. Classification (GTDB taxonomy): domain Bacteria; phylum Pseudomonadota; class Gammaproteobacteria; order Steroidobacterales; family Woeseiaceae; genus IDS-8. The sequence continues at coordinate 10,161 of DATGQE010000085.1, forward strand.
AGTGACGTCGGTTCATGCTCGTGCTTCCTGGTGACTGTGCGGCAGCGGCCCCCGTGACGATGGAGCCGTTGCCTGCCGGTGCTCCGGGTGCATGGCTACCCGGGGCGCGCGGCACCCCTTGATCTTTATCGGCGCAGGCATTGTCCGACACCCTTGCGGCAATGCTTGGAGATGCGCTGGAGAAAAGGTGTAGAAAAGCGGGAGAAGGCGCACAATAAGCGCCGGAGGCGACACAACAACAATGCCAGCCGCCGCTTACCGATTCGGGGATTTCGAGCTGGACCTCGGGCGCTACGAGCTCAGGCGCGCCGGCCAGCTCGTGCACGTCGAGCCCCAGGTGTTCGAAGTGCTGGCCTACCTCGTCCGGCATCACGGGCAGACGGTCCTCAAGACGGAGCTCCTCGACGCGGTGTGGGGGAGCCGCTACGTCAGCGATTCCACGCTCACCAGCCGCATCAAGGCCGCGCGCCGCGCCCTCGGGGACGACGGCCACCGCCAGTCGGCCATCGCCACCGTCCACGGCCGGGGCTACCGCTTCGTCGTGCCCATCGACGCCGCGCCCGGACCCGGCCGCGATCCGCCGCAGGAGATCCGCTACTGCGTCGCCGCCGACGGCGTGCACCTCGCGTACGCGGTCACGGGGGAGGGCCCGCCACTCGTCAAGGCGGCGAACTGGCTGACCCACATCGACCGGGAATGGACGAGCCCCGTGTGGCGCCACTGGCTCGAGGCACTCGCGGAGCGGCACACGCTCGTTCGCTACGACGAGCGCGGTTGCGGCCTTTCGGACCGGGAAGTGCCGGATTTCGGTTTCGAGGCCCGCGTCGCCGATCTCGAGTGCGTCGTCGACGCCGTCGGGGTGGAGCGCTTCCCGCTGCTCGGCCTCTCCCAGGGCGGTGCGGTCGCGATCGCGTACGCGGTGCGCCACCCCGAGAGAGTCACGCATCTCGTGCTGGCGGGCGCCTTTGCGCGCGGGCGCTTCGTGCGGGCCGAGACGGAAGAGGAGCGAGCCGAAGCGCTCCTCGACCTCGAGGTCGCGCGGGTCGGCTGGTGCCGGGGCGATTCCGCGTTCCGCCAGTTCTTCGCCACCCAGTTCCTGCCCGACGCGAGCCCGCCGCTGTGGGACGCGTTCAGCGAGCTGCAGCGCGACACGACCTCGGCCGGCAACGTGGTCCGTTTCCTGGACGAATTCGGGCGCATCGACGTGAGCGACCTCGCGCCGCGCGTGCGCTGTCCCACGCTCATCTTCCAGTCGCGCGGCGACCTGCGTGTTCCGGAGAAGCAGGCGCGCGAGCTCGCGGCCCTCATCCCGAACAGCCGCCTGGTGCTGCTCGACAGCCGCAATCACATTCTCATGCGCGACGAGCCGGCGTGGCCGGTCTTCACCGCGGAGCTCGAGCGGTTCCTGGCCTCAGCCGCATGATGCGCCGGTACGGCGGCTAGGAGCGCAGCGCTTCGAGCTCCGCCCAGCGATCCACCGCGCTCTCCAGCTCCGCCTGGCGCGCTGCCAGCTCGTCGAGCACCGGCTGCACCTCTTCGAACGGGCGCGAGTAGAAACCGGGCTCGCCGATTCGGGCCTGCAGGGCTTCCACCCGGGCTTCCAGCGCCTCGATCCGGTCGGGCAGCGAGTCCAGCTCGCGCTGCAGCTTGTAGCTGAGCTTCCCCGACGGCGCCCGCGGCTTCGCCGCCGGCGCACGCCGGGCGGGTGCCGCGCTGCCCTCCGGGCTCTCCTTCACCGTCAGCGTGCGGCCGCGCCGCGCCCAGTCGGAGTAGCCGCCGACGTAGCGGCGCACGCCGCCGTTCTCGAACACCAGCACCTGGGTCACGACGTTGTCGAGGAACGCGCGGTCGTGGCTCACGACGATCAGCGTGCCGCGGTACTCGACCAGGCGGTCTTCCAGCACCTCCAGCGTTTCCACGTCGAGGTCGTTCGTGGGCTCGTCCAGCACCAGCAGGTTCGTCGGCTGCGTGAACAGCCGCGCGAGGATCACGCGATTGCATTCGCCGCCGGAGAGGGCACCCACTTTCGTCATGGCACGCTTGGCGGAGAACAGGAAGCCGCGCAGGTAGCCGATCACGTGCCGCGGCTTGCCGTTGATGAGGATGTAGTCGCGACCGTCGCCGACGGTTTCCGCCACGGTCTTGTCCGGGTCGAGGTCGCGGCGGAGCTGGTCGAAGTAACCGATTTCCAGGTTCGTGCCGTGCTTGACCGTGCCGGCGTCGGGCACGATCTCGCCCAGCATGATGCGCAGCAGCGTGCTCTTGCCGACGCCGTTGTTGCCGATCAGGCCGATCCGGTCGCCGCGCATCACTTTCAGCGACAAGCCGTCGATGAGCTTTTCGCCGCCGAAGCCGTGGTGAACGTTGTGCAGCTCGATCACCTTGCGGCCGGACTCGTCGGCTTCCTCGATGTTGATGCGCGCCTTCTGCGGCCGCCTGAAACGCTCGCGCTCGGCGGCTTCGGCGCGCAGCGCCTGCAGCGCGCGCACGCGGCCCTCGTTGCGGGTGCGCCGCGCCTTTATGCCCTGGCGAATCCAGGCTTCCTCCTCGTCGAGCTTTTTCTCGAACAGGTTTCGCTCGCGCTCCTCGGCCTCCAGGGCTTCTTCCTTGCGCCGCAGGTAATTCTCGTAATCGCCCGGCCAGCTCGTGAGGCGCGCGCGATCGAGCTCCACGATGCGGGTCGCGAGCCCCTGCAGGAACGCGCGGTCGTGGGTGATGAACAGCACGCTGCCCTCGAACGCGCGCACGCGGTCCTCCAGCCAGCCGATGGTCGCGAGGTCGAGGTGATTGGTCGGCTCGTCGAGCAGCAACAGCTCCGGATTCGACACCAGCGCCCGCGCGAGGCCGACGCGCCGCTGCCAGCCGCCCGACAGCTCGGACAGGCGCTTTTCCGCCGGCAGCTCCAGCTCGGAGAGGATGCGCTCGACCTGCTTCTCGAGGCTCCAGCCGCCTTCGGCCTCGATGCGGCGCTCGAGGTCCTCGAGCTCCCGCAGCCCGGCGCGATCCAGCCCGGCGGCGGAGCGGCGCTCGTACTCGTCGATCAGCGATTGCAGGTGCGCCAGCCCGCCGGCGACGTACTCGTGCACGCGCAGGTCGAGGGAGTCGGGAAGCGCCTGCTCGAGCTGGCTGATGCGCAGCCCGTGCTTGCGCCGGATCTCGCCCGCGTCCGGCTGCTGCTCGCCGGTGATGATGCGCAGCAATGTCGACTTGCCGGCGCCGTTGCGGCCGATCAGGCACACGCGCTCGTTCGGCTCCAGCGTGAGCGCGGCGTGACGCAGCAGCGGCTGGTCCCCGATGTCGAGCGAGATGTCGTCGAGGACGAGCAGGGTCATGGGGCGGCGGATTATATTCGAATGTGTCGAAACAGGGAGCAGGAGTGCTGCGTCATGGAACCCGACCATCCCCTGCGACAACTCGACGGCCGCCCGCTCGGCGACGGACAGGTGCTGCGCCTCGCGTCGTTGCGGCGCACGCCCCGCTCCGGCTGGCGCGCGTTCGAGCTCGAGCTCGAACGGGACGGCGCAACCTGTCGCCCGCCGGTCGCGCAGGGCCTGTACAGCGCCGGCGGACGCGGCGTCACGCCGTGGATCGAGCTCGACGCTTACCGTCCGCAAGTGGACTGTGCAGGCCGGCCCGCGGAGCTGGCGGCGACCGGCGCCGATCGCGCGCTGTTCGGCCTGCTGGCGGGGCTGCTGCCGCCCGGCGGCCACCTGATGCTGGGGTGCGAGGGCCCGGCCCACCGCGACGACTATCTCGCGCTGTGCCGGGGCGTGCCTCCCGCGGCCACGCGGCTCGGGCGGCTGCTGCTCGAGTCCGGCCTGCTGCGAGTGAAGTTCTTCGCGCTGCCCGAGGGCGGCTGGGAAGGGCAGAAGAAGCTCTGGGCGGAGAAGCCTCCGGACGCCGCCATCGCGCGCGCGTGGGCAGAGGGCACCGCCCGGGAGCTCGCGACCTTCCTCGGCGAGGCCGCGGCGGACGATCCGGCACGGGCCGGGGCCGCCGCCGCGGCGCGAACGGTCGAGGCAGAGCTCAGCGCACTTTGAAACGACCGTTCAGGCCTTCGAGGCGCTCGACGATGCCCGTATACTCGAGCTCGGCCATGGGCAGCATGGCGGCGCCGAAGAAGCCCTGGCGGCGCATGTCCATCGACTTCACCGAAACCTGCTCGCGGACCGTGTCCCAGAACGGGTGGGCGAACGCGTCCACGGCCTCGGTGAAGCGGCCCTGGCTCATCGCGAACGCGGCGCACGACACCACGGGCGGGCCGTCGAAGTAGCTCGTACCGGTATTCAGCGGCACCGGCATCAAAGGCATGTTGTGCGACCCGCGCATGCCGCCGGCAACGAAGTGCCCGGTGGCGTAGGGCGCGAGCACTTCGCCGGTGGCCGGGAAGTTCTTCTGTACGCGCACCAGCATGACCGGGTCGTCCTTGCCCGTGTACTTGCCGGCGATGTTGTGCAGCCGGGACGTCGCCACCGCGACCGCCTGCTCGCCGCTCGCACGCGACCAGACCGACTCGACGACGTAGCGCTCGGGGTCGCGCAGCAGCGTGGCGATGTCGTAGAGATCCTCGGGCGCGTTGAGCTCGATGACGCGATCGCCCTCGGTGTAGTTCACGTCCATGATCACGAAACGGAAGCCCTGGGCCATGCTCGGGGCGAGGATCAGGCCCGGCGTGGTCATGGGATCGGCGAACGCCAGGTACAGCGGAAGGTTGTACGCGCCGGGATCGGTCTTGTCGGCCGCGAAGAACAGGAAGGGCTCGTTCGGCCGCTCCTCGAACGTCATCTCCGCCACCGCCGGACCCAGTCCGTGCACGTTGCCGGAGAACGCGTCCTTCAGCAGGTCCTGGCCGGCGCCGTACAGTCCCTGGCGCTTTGCGGTCTCCGTTCCGGCGACGAACGCGTCCCACGCGAGCTTGTGCACGCGCTCGTCGTTCAGGCCGTGCGTGTGGCTCATCATGATCGCGATGTCGTCGCCGGTGAAGCTGACGTAGCTGTCGATGAGCAGCTCGCGGCCGGCTTCGGCGACGTGCCGGCGCACCGTCTCGAACAATTGTGCCGACGGGCAGATGTGCCCGCCGATGGAGCCGATATCCGCTTTGATGACACTCAGCGTGATCTGCATATGCCACCTCCCAAGTGCTGTAGGTCGTCGAGGGGTTGTGACGGCGGTGCGCGCGCGGCGCGCTTCCTCGAGAACGTCGGAATTTCGGTCACGGTAACGCCATTCGCAGCGATCTCGAATACGCGTTTGCCGAAGCGGGATGCGGCGAGGGCGGGGTCAGCGGTGGCGGAACACGATCCGTCCTTTCGTGAGGTCGTAGGGCGTGAGCTCGACCGTGACCCTGTCGCCCGTCGACACGCGTATGTAGTGCCGCCGCATCTTGCCCGACAAATGCGCCGTGATGATGTGGCCGTTGTCGAGCTCCACGCGGAAAAAGGCGTTCGGGAGGGTGTCGATGACGGTGCCCTCCATTTCGATCGGCTGTTCCTTCGGCGAATCCATGACGACGATCCTGTTGTCGCAGCCCGTCAACGAGGGGAGTGCCGGCCCGGCGAGCGGACGATCAGCACGGAGCAGGGGGACGACTTGGCGACGCCGAGCGCCGTGCTGCCGAGGCGCGGCCCCCAGGTGCCGCGCGTGCCTCGCGAGCCGAGGACGGCGACGTCGATATCCTGGCGGGCGGCGAAATCGACCAGCGCTTTCGGCGGGCGGCCCTTCAGACGCTTCGAGGCCGGCTCGATGTCGTGCCTGGCAAGCTGCGCTTCCAGCCGACCAAGCCAGTCGTCCGCCGCGCTCTCGACGACGGACTGGTATTCCTGCCGCCGGGGCGGCGACATGCGCCGCAGCATCGCCGGCTCGGGCAGCTCCGCCACGGCAACGGCCGACGCCTCGAGCGCCGGCACGTCGAACAGGCGGAAGAACGTCTCCGTCGCGGCACTGCTGTACGTCGAGCCGTCGGTCGCGAACAGCACGCGCAACGGCGCCGAGCGCCCGCGGCGGCGTCCCGGCTCGCGCTCCCTCGTCATGAGCACGCTCATCGGCACGTGCTCCAGCACGGCGAGCGCCACGCTCCCGACGTCGAGAAACGGCGCATCGCTCCGGCCCTTCGCGCCGACCACGACGAGGTCGTAGTCGCCTTCCGCGGCGAGCTCCGGCAGGACGGCTGTCGGCAGGCCGCGGCGCACGCGCAGGTCGACCGGCAGGCGCCGCGGCTCGAGGCGTTTCAGCGCGCGATCGAAGACCCTGCGGACGTCCGGCGGAATCCGGCGCAGGTCCCGCGTGTGCCGCGAAGGGTGCCTGCCGGGCTCGGTCGGCGGCTCGTACAGCGCGTGGACGAGGTGGATCTCGGTCTCGTCGTTCGCGGCGAGGTAGCGCGCGACGAAGCGCACGGCGCCGAGCGAGTGGCGGGAATCGTCGATGGCGATCAGCACCTTCATGGCGGGTCGGCACTCGATATATCGGGAAACGACTTCCCATGAAGATAGCCGAGCGGGACGGCGAATGCCGCCGCGGGCGCGATGCTGCGATGCGGCGTTTCCTTGCAACGACTAGAATGCGGGCTTTCAGGCTCCAGGGAGGCACCGGTGCGGCCCGAACAAGCCCGGCTCATGGCGGCGTACAACGAGTGGATGAACGGCCGCCTTTACGACGTGTGCGCGCAGGTTCCGGACGACGAGCGGCGGCGGGACCGCGGCGCGTTCTTCAAGTCGATCCACGGCACCCTGAACCACCTGCTGCTGGCCGACAAGGTCTGGCTGGGGCGCTTCCTCGGTGAGCCGTTCGCCGTGCGGAGCCTCGACCAGGAGCTTTTTCACGATTTCGAGGACCTGCGGCGCGCGCGGGCCGAGACCGACCGGCGGATCGTCGACTGGGCCGCCGGCCTGACGGACGAAGTGCTGGCCGGCACGCTGCACTATACGAGCATCAGCAATCCCGCGCCGCGCACCGCGGCAATGTGGCTCGCCGTGACGCACTTTTTCAACCACCAGGCCCACCACCGCGGGCAGCTCACCGCGCTGCTCAGCCAGTGCGGGCGGGATTACGGCGTGACGGACCTGCTCGCGTTCCCCGAAGAGCTCCGGCCCGGTGCAGCGGGGGCCGGATGAAGCGGCCTTGAACCCGCGCACCCGTCCCGTGGTGCTCGTCACCGGCGCGAGCCGCGGCATCGGCGCCGCGACCGCGCTGCTCGCGGCGGAACGCGGCTACGCGGTCTGCGTCAACTACCGGGAGAACCGCGAGGCCGCGGATCGGGTCGTCGGCGCCATCGAGGCGGGCGGCGGCCGCGCAATCGCGGTGCAGGCCGACGTGTCGCGGGAAGCGGACGTGGTGCGCCTGTTCGCTGCGTGCGACGACGAGCTCGGCCGGCTCACGGCCCTCGTCAACAACGCCGGCGGGCTCGAGACCCAGATGCGGGTCGACGCGATGGATGCCGGGAGGCTGCAGCGCACGCTCGCGAACAACGTGATCGGTCCGTTCCTGTGTGCGCGGGAGGCCGTGCGCAGGATGTCGCGGGATCGCGGCGGCGCCGGCGGGGCGATCGTCAACGTGTCGTCGGCGGCGGCCCGGCTCGGCTCTCCGGGAGAGTACGTCGACTACGCGGCGGCCAAGGGTGCCATCGACACGTTCACGGTGGGCCTCGCACAGGAGGTGGCGCGGGAGGGCATCCGCGTGAACGCCGTTCGCCCGGGGTTCATCTACACCGACATCCACGCGAGCGGGGGAGAGCCCGGCCGCGTGGACCGCGTGAAAGACGGGCTGCCGATGCAGCGCGGCGGAACGGCGGAAGAAGTCGCCCGCGCCATCCTCTGGCTGCTCTCGGACGAAGCGTCGTTCACGACCGGCAGCTTCATCGACGTCAGCGGCGGCCGGTAGTCGTGGTGGAGGAATCCCGGGAGCCCCGGCGGCGCGCCGCACCCCTGCTTGAGGCGCTTTTCAGAAAAACCAGATTAACTCTTGAAATCTATTGGGAACTCGTACGGATCATCGTTCCCGTCACGATCGCCACCCAGGTGCTGCAGGAGATTACGGGCGCCCGCGACCGGTCGCGGAAACCGACGCCGTGGGGTGATCGATTCCTCCAGCCGGGGCTGGAACAGGTCCTATACGTTCGCGTCCTCGGGCGGCACGATCGCCGGGTCCGGCAGCCCGGCCGACGGCCGCGTGTCGGCCGCTTCCGGGCATTGCAGGTCGAGCGTGTAGGCCGCCATCGAGATCGATCCGAACGCCAGCCCGTCCACCAGGAGCTCGAGCGGCCGCCCCGCTGCGGCGGCGAGGCCCGCGACGTAGAGCAGCGGGATGAAGTGGTCGGGCGTCGGCGAGCTCCGCGCGTAGTCCGGGTGGCTCTCGAGCCCGGGAGCGTCGGCAGGCCTGCCGGTGAGGACGGCGCGCGTGGCGTCGTCGAAACGGCGCGCCCAGTCGAAGCCGAGGTCCGGCTGCGACCAGTCCATGGCGCGCAGGTTGTGGACGACGTTGCCGCTGCCGACCACCAGCACGCCGCGCTCACGGAGCGGCGCCAGGCGCGCGCCGAGCTCGAAGTGGAAATCGAAGTCCTTGAGCGCGTGAATCGAAAGCTGCACGACCGGGATGTCGGCGTCCGGGAACGCGTGCACCAGCACCGACCACGTGCCGTGGTCGAGTCCCCAGCTATCCTGGTCGAGCCCGACGTGCGTCGGCTTGACGAGGTCGGCGACCTCCGCGGCGAGCTCCGGGCTGCCGGGCGCGGGGTACTGGACGTCGAAGAGCGCCTTCGGGAAACCGTAGAAGTCGTGGATCGTCCGCGGCCGCGGCATCGCGGTGACCGCGGTGAAGTTCCCGTACCAGTGCGCCGAAACCGCGAGGATCGCCCGCGGCTTCGGGATGCGGCGGCCGAACGTGGCGCCGAACGTGGCCCACGCGCTCGAGTAGCGATTCGTCTCGAGGGCGTTCATCGGGCTGCCGTGCCCGAAGAAGACGGCGGGCATCGGCCGCGGCGCGGCATCGGTCGGATTCGGCACGCTCGCAGGTTACTGCAAACCCGCCGCTTACGGGAGGGAAACTGGCCGCGGACTTGCAGAAATCAGGACAGGTTCTGTCCTGGATGGTTGCTACCGTAGCGCGTCCATGCCGACGTGAAAGGAGGTTCTGATGCCCAGCCTGACCCTGTACGCCGCCCCGATGTCCAGCGCCACGCCGGTCGTGAGCGCGGTCGCGGAGCTCGACGTCCCCTGCGAGATCGTCATGCTCGATCTCGCCGCCGGCGACCAGAAACGCCCGGAGTACCTTGAGCTCAACCCGAACGGCTGGGTGCCGACGCTCGTCGTCGACGGCACGCCGATGTTCGAAGCGGTCGCGATCATGCAGTGGCTCGGCGACCGCTACGGCGTCGAGCGGGGGCTGTGGCCGGCCGCCGATGCGCCGGAGCGCCTGGCGGCGCTTTCCTGGACCACGTGGGCGTACGTGAGCTATGGCGCGCTGATCACCGTGCTGAACTTCGCGCAAAGCCCGAGGGTGGACGCGGCCCTGCACCATCCGCCGCTCGCCGCGGAGGCGCAACGCCGGCTCGGCGACCTGCTCGACCGGCTGGAGGCACGGCTCAACGAGCGGGCGTACCTGCTCGGCGATGCCTTCTCGCTGGCGGACCTGATCGTCGCGTCCATCGTCACCTACAGCGTGTACTGCGGCGTATCCCTCGACGGCCGCGCGAGGATCCACGAATGGCTGCGGGCGTTCTACGCGCGCGAGAGCTACCGCAAGGGCTGGGGCGACGCGCCGCCGCCGGTCTGAGGCTTACCAGCGGTTGCCGCGGCCGAAGCCGCCGCGGTGACCGCCCGACTTCTTGTCCTGCGGCTTCGCTTCGTTGACCTTCATCGGCCGGCCGCCGAAATCGGCGCCGTTCAGCGCGGCGATGGCGGCGTGAGCCTCCGAGTCGCGGCTCATTTCCACGAAAGCGAAGCCCTTGCTCTGGCCCGTGTCTCGGTCCGTGATCAGCTTCGCCGAATCGACGGTGCCGTGCGCGGCGAACAGCTCGGTGATTCCCTGCTCGGTGGCGGAATAGGGCAGGTTGCCCACGTAAAGTCTGCGTCCCATGAATCCTCCTTGGGGTGACCTGGGTGACCGTGGTGACCGCGAAAGAGGATCGGGGCGAAACTGCCCGTAGGCTCGATTACGGTGTCGGGCACATCATACCCCGAAACCGGTGACGGGATAGAGGATCGGGCGGCTCGGCGCGGCATCGGCCGCGAACGCGGGCACCTGGAGATCGAGCAGGTAGCGGCCGTCCGGGACCGCGTCGGGAGCGAACACGAGCTCCGTCACCGTCGCTTGCGGGCGTTCCGCGGCCGTGACGTCGGTGCTGCCCGGCGGCAGGCCCCAGAACACCCGGTGCGCCGTGAGCCTCCCGCCGTCGTCGAGCCGGTCGAGCGACGGCACGTCGACCAGCACGTGCTCTATTTCCTGCGCGACCAGCCATTGTGCCGCCTCGCGCGTGAGGTACGGCGGCGGGGATTCCGCCACGTAGCGCCGCGTCGCTTTCGCGGCGCCGTTCGGCAGCGTGCGAATCGCGAGCGCCCGCACTGCCACTTCCGGCCAGGCGCAACGCCGCCACGCGGCGTCGAGTGCGGCGGCCGTGACGAGGCGATCGCCGGGTTGCGGCGGCGGGTCGGAGCTTTCGCCGCTCTCCGCGGCGGCGGGCGTGTCGATCGACACGAGAAGCGCCGGCTCGAAACCGCCGCGCCGCACCTCGTGCACGTGCACCGGCTGGCGCACCAGGTGGCCGACGCACTCGGTGTGCGTGCCGTTGCAGTGCGGCACCAGCCGGTGCACGGCGCAGTTGCAGCTCCCGCCGCGCGCGACGTCGCCGACGAAAGCGCCGGCGCGCAGCGGCTCGGCGGTGGCGGGCGGGGCACCGAAGGCGGAAGGCTGTGCTTCGTCGAAGCGGAGCGGGATCGCGAGATCGAAAGCGCGGTCCAGGTCGGCAGTGACGTCGACCCCCGGCAGGCTCAGCGTGATCGTGCGCATCCGCCTGCTCAGTACTTCACGCAGACGTTCTTCGGCTCCGTGAAGAAACGCATCGCTTCCCAGCCGCCTTCTCGCCCGAGCCCCGAGCTCTTCATGCCGCCCATCGGCACGCGCAGGTCGCGCAGCATCCAGGTGTTGATCCACACCAGGCCGGATTCGAGCGCGGCCGCCACGCGGTGGCAGCGCTGCACGTCGCGGCTCCACAGCGAGGCGGCGAGGCCGTATTCCGTGCCATTCGCGATCGCGATGGCTTCGCTCTCGGTCTCGAACGGGAGCAGCGTCGCCACCGGGCCGAAAATCTCTTCCTGGTTCGTGGCCGACTCCGCCGGCAGGTCTTCGATCACGGTCGGCTGCATGAACCAGCCGTCCCGGCAGCGCTCGCTTGCGACGGCGGCGCGGGCACCGCCGCAGAGCACCGTCCCGCCTTCCGCGCGTGCACGCTCCACCGCGGCCAGCACGTTCTGCAGGTGCCGCTCGCTCACCAGCGCGCCCTGGTCGGTCGCGGGCTCGAGCGGGTCGCCGACGCGCAGTGCGCGCACGCGCTCCACGAACGCGTCGCGGAAACGCGGGTACAGGCTGCGCTCGACCAGCACGCGCGAGCCGCACAGGCAGATTTCGCCCTGGTTGGCGAAGGCCGCGCGCACCGCGCCGTCGACCGCGGCGGCGAAATCGCAGTCGCCGAACACGATCGTGGGATTCTTGCCGCCGAGCTCGAGCGTCAGCTTCTTGAAGGACCCGGCCGCGGCCGCGGCGATGCGGCGCCCCGTCTCGGTCCCGCCGGTGAACGTGACCGCCTTGATGCCCGGATGCTCGACGATGGCGGCGCCGACCGCGCCGCCGCCGTGCACGATGTTGAGCACGCCGTCCGGCAGGCCCGCTTCGATGCAGCGTTCCGCGAGCATCGCGGCCGTGAGCGGCGTGACCTCGGAAGGCTTGGCGACGACGGTGTTGCCGGCGGCGAGCGCCGGCGCGATTTTCCACGTGAAGAGATAGAGCGGCAGGTTCCACGGCGAGATGCAGCCGACGGCGCCGAGCGGCTGGCGCAGCGTGTAGTTCACCGCGCCGCCTTCCATCGCGTGCGATTCGCTCGCGAACTGGGTCGCGGCCGCCGCGAAGAAGCGCAGGTTGCTCACCGCCCGCGGAATGTCGAGCGAACGGGCCAGCGAGAGCGGCTTGCCCGAGTCGCGCGATTCGGCCTCGGCGAATGCTTCGAGATCGCACTCGACGAGGTCGGCGATGCGGTGCAGCCAGCGGGCGCGCTCCGCGGCGGGCGTGTCGCGCCATGCGGGGAATGCCGCTTGCGCGGCGCGCACGGCCTCGTCGACGTCGGTCGCGTCGGAGTCCGGCGCGCGGGCATGCACCCGGGCCACCGCGGGTTCGAAGACGTCGAACCCGCGGCCGGAAGCGGCCGGGCGGAGCTTTCCGGCGACGAAATTGGCGAGCGCCTGCATTCGCGGATTATACGCGCTGGTACACCGCGTGCGCGGCGTAGAGATCCTGTGCCGTGATGCCGAGCGACTTGTAGACGGTGATCTCGTCGTCGCTCGTGCGGCCCGCGAGCGTGCCGTTCAGCACCTGCCCGATTTCGCCGGCCACGTGCGCGCGGTCGATGCGGCCCTCGGCGATCGGGATCAGCACGTCGCCGCCTTCGTTCAGCAGCGATTCCATGAGATCGGTGTAGACGCGCGCCGCGGCGATGAGGTCGCTGTCCGCCTCGCGTGTCGTCGGCCGGTGCGCGCCCACGAGGTTCACGTGCGTGCCCGGCCGGACCCACGCGCCCCGGAGCACCGGCTCGTGCGCGCCGGTGACCGTGGTGACGATGTCGCAGGCGGCCGCTTCGGCCGGGTCGGAGACGGCCTCGATCGCGAGGCCGGTCCGTTGCGCCTCTTCGCGGGCGAGCGCACGCGCCTTGCGCAGGTGCCGGCCCCAGACGAGGACACGGGTGCACGGGCGCACGACCGCGATCGCCTCGATGTGCGTGCGCGCGAGAGCGCCGGTCCCGAACACGCCGTGCGTGCGGGCATCGGCTCGTCCCAGCACGCGCGTCGCGAGCGCGGACGCCGCCGCGGTGCGGATCGCGGTGAGCGCGCCGCCGTCCACGATGGCGAGCGGGGCGCCGGTGGCAACGTCGAACAGGGCCACGAAGCCCTGGATCGCCGGCAGGCCCCGGGCCGGGTTGCCCGGGTGCAGCCCGATGATCTTGGCGCCGTACACGCCGAGCCCGGCGGCGGCGCCGGGCATGAGGAGCAGCGCCTCGTCGCCGCTGCCGAGCGGCATGAAGGTGCGCGGCGGCACGCGCACGCTGCCGGCGGAGACGGCCGACATGGCGGCCGCCATCGCCTCGATGCATACGGGCATCGGGAGGCGCTCGCGCACGCGGCGGGCGTCGATGATCTGCATGGTCCTCTCCCGCCGCTATTGTGGCGCGGGAGCCCGGACACTTTCAGCAGGATCGGAAACGCCGGGACGCAGCGGCCGTGTATGCTGCCGATCTCGAGACGTGCATCGACGTCCCGTCGCCCGGGAGAAGCCGCCATGCGCAAGCTGATGTTGTCGTCCCTGGTTGGGCCACCCCGACCTCCGCGGCTGGGAAGAGCGCGACGAGTCGCTGGCGTTCCCGCTGGTCGCGCTGCGAGACGGGCGCATCTGGTTCGAGGGCCTGACGTTCGAACCCCGCGGCGACGAGCTGACCATCTACCTCGCGATCCGGAACCGCGAGACGGGATCCCTGCGCGAGGAAACCTTCCGTTACCGCCGGCACGCGAGCGTGCACTGACGGCACGTCCGCCGCGGCGCGCGGCGGCGGCACAGTCGGCTATCATGTGCCCGCACCTGCACCGGAGGACCTCATGCCGCGCATCCGCCCGTCGCTCGCACTGCTCGCGTTCACGCTGCTGCCGGCCTTCGCGGATGCCGCCGCGGGATTGACGGATACGGAGCGGCGCCTGGTCGAGGTCATCGACGGCCGGCAGGCGCAGGCCCTCGAGCTCCTGGAGCAGGCGGTCGACATCAACAGCGGCAGCCTCAACCTCGAGGGCGTGAAGGAGGTCGGGGCGCTGTTCGGGCGCGCGCTCGCGGCGCTCGGTTTCGAGACGCAGTGGCTGGATGGCGCGGAGTTCAACCGTGCCGGGCATCTCGTCGCGACCCACGGCGACAAGGGACCGCACCTGCTGCTGATCGGGCATCTCGATACCGTGTTCGAGCCCGACAGCCCGTTCCAGCGCTTCGAGCACCTCGGGCCGGACCGGGCAAAAGGCCCGGGCATCATCGACATGAAAGGCGGCAACGTCATCATCGTCGAGGCACTCGCGGCACTGCGCGCCGTCGGCGCGCTCGAGGACCTCACGATCACCGTGATGCTGATCGGCGACGAGGAGTCGACCGGCAGCCCGCAGTCCGCGGCGCGGCGGGCGCTGATCGAGGCGGCGGATGCCGCGGACGTCGCGCTCGGTTTCGAGGACGGCGACGGGGATCCGAAGACGGCCGTCATCGCGCGCCGCGGCTACACCGGCTGGCAGCTCACGGTGTCCGGCACGCCCGCGCATTCGTCGCAGATCTTCCGCGAGGGCATCGGCGACGGCGCCGCGTTCGAGCTCGCGCGCATCCTCGACGGCTTCCGGCGCGAGCTTTCCGGCGAGCGCTTCCTGACGTTCAATCCCGGCGTCGTCCTCGCAGGCACGCGCGTCGACTACGACGGCGGGCGCGCGACGGGAGAAGCGTTCGGGAAGGGCAACGTGATTCCCGCCCGCGCCGTCGCGAGCGGCGACCTGCGCACTGTGAGTCCCGGGCAGCTCGCGTCAGCCAAAGAGCGCATGCGCGAGATCGTGTCGCAACACCTGCCGGGCACCTCCGCGGAGATCGAGTTCGCCGACGGTTACCCGCCGCTCGCCCCGACCGAGGGCAACCGGCGCCTGCTGGCGCTGTACGACGAGGCGAGCCGCGACCTCGGCTTCGGACCGGTCACCGCCGTCGATCCCGCCGATGCCGGCGCGGCCGACATCTCGTTCACGGCCGGCCGGGTCGCGATGGCGCTCGACGGGCTCGGGCTGATGGGCACCGGCGGGCACACCGTCGAGGAAACGGCGGATCTCACGACGCTGCCGAGCCAGGCCAAGCGCGCGGCGTTGCTCATGTACCGCCTGCGCGATCTCGAGTTGCCGCGGCCGTGATGCGCCTCCCGCCCTGCATGCTCGTGCTGCTGCTCGCCGCCTGCGCGGGCGAGCGGCCGGCGCCGGCATCGGCACCCGAGCTCGAGGTACGCGTGCTGTCGTTCAACATCCGCTACGGCACCGCGCCCGACGGTACGAACGCGTGGCCGCAGCGCGCGGAGCTCGTGTTCGACGTCATCCGCCGCGAGCGCAGCGATTTCGTCGGCCTGCAGGAAGCGCTGCGCTTCCAGATCGACGCGATCCGCGAGGCGGTGCCGGGCTACGGCGAGATCGGCGTCGGGCGCGAGGACGGCGCCGAAGGCGGCGAATACTCGGCGATCCTGTACCGGGCCGATCGCTGGCGTGTCGTCGACGGCGACACGTTCTGGCTGTCGGACACGCCGGACGTGCCGGGCTCGAAGAGCTGGGGCAACCAGATCACGCGCATCGTCACCTGGGGGCGCTTCGTCGAGGCCGGAACGGGCAGGGCGCTCCAGGTGTTCAACACGCATTTCGATCACGAGTCGCAGCCGTCGCGCATGCGCAGCGCGGAGCTGCTCGCCGAACGCATCGCCGCGCGCGAGCCGCGCGATCCTGTCATCGTCACCGGCGACTTCAACGCCGGCGAGGACAACCCGGCGATCCTCTACCTCCAGGGCGAGCAACCGCAAGCGCCCGTGCGGCTGGTCGACACGTTCCGTGCCGTGCACCCGGAGGCGCACCCGGCCGGCACGTTCCACGAGTTCACCGGCAGGCGCGGCGGCCCGAAGATCGACTACGTGTTCGTCGAGCCGGGCACCCGCGTCACGGACGCCCGCATCCTCTACGACCACGACGAGGGGCGCTATCCCTCGGATCATTACCCGGTGTCGGCGGAGGTCGTGTTACCGGCCGTCGCGCCCCGGGCCTCGGCATGTTGCGGGCAACCGTGACATCATCCCGCAATGGCTTCACGGGAAGCGTCGACGCGGAGGATGTTCGTGGGGAGTAGGGCACCCACGCGGCACGGGCCTGGCGGGGGCCGTGTTGTCGCCGGCTGAGTGGTCCCCGATCGCGCTCGGCGGGGTCGGCAGCCTGCTGGCCGGTCTCGCCACCACGCTGGGCGCGCTGCCGGCGCTCGCGGTCCGGCGTCTCGAAGGCCGCCTGCGCGACGTGATGCTGGGGTTTGCCGCCGGCGTCATGCTGGCGGCCTCGTTCTTCTCCCTGATCCTGCCGGCGCTGGGGGCGGCCGCGGGGCCGGAGGGGAACGACCTGCAGGCCGTGGTCATCGTGAGCCTGGGCATCCTGCTCGGCGCGGCCGCGCTGTGGTTCATCCATTCCGGCCTGCCGCACGAGCACTTCATCATCGGTCGCGAAGGTCCGGACACCGATCGCATCCGTCGCATCTGGCTGTTCGTCATCGCGATCACGCTGCACAACGTCCCTGAAGGGCTCGCCGTCGGCGTCGGCTTCGGCGGCGGCGACGTCGGCAACGGCATTGCGCTCGCGATCGGCATCGGTTTGCAGAACGTGCCGGAAGGCACGGCGACCGCGCTCGCGCTGCTGACGATCGGCTACTCGAGGCCTGCGGCTTTCCTGGTCACGTCCGCCACCGGGCTGGTCGAGCCGCTGGCCGGGCTCGTGGGCATCACGGCCGTCAGCTTCGCCGAGTTCCTGCTGCCGTGGGGCCTCGCGTTCGCGGCGGGCGCGATGATCTTCGTGATCAGCGACGAAGTGATCCCGGAGACGCACCGCCACGGTGCGGAAGCGGAAGGCACCGGCGGCCTGATGGCGGGCTTCGTCGTCATGATGTGCCTCGACGTCGCCCTCGCCTGACGGCGCCTCCCAAACCAAAGCCCCCGCAGGTGCATCTCAACGAGGAAGCAAAGGCCCGATGGGCTTGCGGCCGGGGAGGCACGTCCGTTTGCAGGCGAGGTGCATGAGCGCAATGGCGGTCGATCGCGGATGGGTGCGCGTGGCGTCCGTCGTGCTCGCGTCGTGGGCCGCGCTTCCCGCGACGGCGGCGACGGAAGCGGTCGCCGGGCGCGTGGCCGCCGGCGAGATGACGCTGGACGGGCGCTTCGACGAGCCGGCGTGGCAGGCAGCCGAGGCGATCCGGCTCACCCAGCAGGAGCCGCGTCCCGGCGCGCCGACGCCGTACGCCACCGAGGTGCGGGTGCTCGCGGACGGCGAGAACCTCTGGTTCGCCTTCGTGAACGAGGACCCCGCTCCCGAACGGATTGCCGTGCACACGCTGCAGCGCGACGACGACCTGGAGGACGACGATCACGTCACGATCGTGCTCGACACCTTCGGGGCGCGCCGCCTCGGCTACTGGTTCCAGGTCAACGCCGGCGGCGCGCGCACGGACGGCCTCAACGTCAACGGCGTCACGGAGGACAACTGGAACGGCGTCTGGGAGGCGGCCGTGCAGCGCACGCCGCACGGCTGGACCGCGGAGATCGCGATCTCCATCCGCAGCCTCCAGTTCAGCGAGCGGCTCGGCGCCTGGGGCCTGAACGTCGGCCGCTACGTCGCACGCGACCAGCACTCGCTGCGCTGGGCCGGCATCACGCTCGATTCGGACATCTTCGACCTGCGCCGCGCCGGATCCCTGGCGGGCATCGAGGACATGAAGCAGGGCGTCGGCCTCGCGATCCAGCCGTACGCGCTCGCCCGCTACGAGAGCGCGTCCGGCGGCGACCGCTCCGGCGACGCCGGCCTGGGCATCCAGTACCGGTTCACGCCCGAGCTCGAAGGGATCCTGACCTTCAACCCGGACTTCGCCGAGGCGGACGTCGAGGAAGGCCAGGTGAACCTCGACCGCTTCTCGCTGTTCCTGCCGGAGAAGCGCCCGTTCTTCCTCGAGGGCTCCAACCTGTTCGAGTTCGGCCACGGCCTGAACATCGGCGACGACGGCAACCTGAGCACGCAGTTCGTGCCGTATTTCTCGCGGCGCATCGGCCTCGTGGAAGGCGAGATCGTGCCGATCGACGTGGGCGCGAAGCTGCTCGGCCACGCGGGCAGGTTCTCGATCGGTGCGCTCGCCGTGGAGACGGGCGACACGGACGTTGCGCCTTCCGCGAGCCTCGCGGTTGCGCGCGCGGCCTACGACGTGAACGACGAGTTGCGCCTCGGCACGCTGCTGACGCACGGCGACCCGACCGGCGTCGGCGACAACGCCTACGCGGGCTTCGACGGCGTGTGGCGCACGTCGGAGTTCAGGGGCAACCGGAACCTGACCGTGGCGGGCTGGTACGGCCGCTCGTCCGGCGATCTCGCGCCGGGAAAGGCGGACGGCTACGGCGTCAGCGTCGAGTACCCGAACGATTCCTGGTACGCGTTCGCGAAGGCGAACGAGTTCGGCGAGGCGCTCGATCCGGCGCTCGGCTTCCTGCCGCGGCCGGGGACGCGCCAGTACCTCGGCATCCTGCTGTACCGCCTGCGCCCGCAGGGCGGCACGTTCCACTGGGTGCGCCGGTTCCAGTTCGGGGGCGAGTACATCCAGGTCGAGGACCTCGATGGCAAGCCGCAGAGCAAGGAGCTCGCGCTTTTGCCATTCCGCATGACGACGGAGACCGGCTACTACTTCGATCCCGTGCTGCTCGCGGATTACGAGCGCCTCACCGAGCCGTTCACGATCGTGCCCGGCGTCACGATCCCCGCCGGGGAGTACCGCTTCAACCGCCTCATCGTGCGCGGCAATACCCCGGAATCGCGGCCGTGGGTCCTGGAAGGGGAGGTGAGCACCGGCGATTTCTTCAGCGGCACGCTGAGGACGATGTCGCTGGAGATCGCGTGGACGTCGCCCGACGGGAAGCTCCGGTTCGAGATCGAGAACGAGAACAACTTCGGCTACCTGCCGCAGGGCGATTTCATCATCCGCCTCACCCAGCTCGAAGCGGCGTACTCGTTCACGCCGGACCTCACGGTCTCGACCTTCGTGCAGCACGACTCGCTGTCCGACGAGACCGGCATCAACGCACGCCTGCGCTGGATCATCGAGCCGGGGCGCGAGCTGTTCGTCGTCTTCAACCACGGCATCCAGCCGCAGCTCGCGGACCTGGGACGCGAGCCGCCCACCGGCAACGCCGTGATCGTCAAGCTGCGCTGGGATTCGTACTGGTAGGCGGCTCAGCGGGCCGCGATGCCGTCGACCAGGTGCTCCGCGACGCGGCGGGCGAGGGTCTCCGGCCGGAGCTTCGCCGCGCCGGTCCGGCCGAGGCGGCCGGTGGTGAGCAGCATCGCGAGCCCGTGCATGAGCGACCAGGCGGACGCGGCAAGCTCGAGCGGCGGGCGATCGACGAACGCTCCTGCGCGAATCCCTTCCTCGATGATCCCGACGAGGCCCTGGAACGCCTGTTGCGCCGTTCGCCGCTGGTCCTCGTCGACGGCACTGTCCGGCAGCACGCCCCCGAACATGAGATGCGTCATCTCCGGGTGGGCGGTGGCGAGGCGCACGTAGACGACTCCGGCCTCGACGAGCTGGCGCCGCGGGTCGCCGGGATGTTTCGCGGCCGCGGCGGCCATGCCGTCGCGCAGCCGCGTGAAGCCGATTTCCGCGAGCGCGGCCAGGAGTGCCTGCTTGTCCGCGAAGTGGCGGTAGGGCGCGGTGTGGCTCACGCCCGCCGCCTTGGCGACCGACCGCAGGCTCAGCCCGGCGACGCCGTCCTGCCGCAGCAGGCGCTCGCCGGCCGCGAGCAGCGCGCGGCGCAGGTCCCCGTGATGGTAGGCGGCCCTCGTCATCGGGCGGAATGATCGCACGAAGATGTTGACAATGTCCACATTGGCCCCTAGGCTGTCCAATGTTTCCATTGTCAACTTCACGACGGAGGTCTCGTGGACTGGGAAAGCCTGTTCCGGTTCGCCAACCTCGCCGCCATGGCCGGGTGGGTGCTGCTGATCTTCGGGCCGCGCCGGCCGCTGCTGCAGGCCGTGCCCGCGTACGTCATCCCCGGAATCCTGAGCGCCGGCTATTTCGTGCTGGTCGCCGCCTGGTTCGCGGGTGCGGAGGGCGACTACTCGTCGCTCGCCGGCGTCGGCAAGCTGTTCGAGAGCGAGCCCGTGCGCCTCGCCGGCTGGATCCATTACCTCGCGTTCGACCTGTTCGTGGGCGCGTGGATCGCGCGCCGCGCCGACCGGTTCGGCATCGCCCGGGTGGTCCAGGCGCCGATACTCGCCGCCACTTTCCTGTTCGGACCGGTCGGCCTGCTCCTGTTCCTGGCGCTCCAGGCCGGGGCCGGCCGGCGCCGGCCGGTGCCCGCGGGAGCCCTCCAATGAGCGCGGTTCTCTCCGGCACCGCGCAGCGGCCGTTGGCGGCGCGTGCGCCGGCTTCGCCCACGCAGCCCTGGGTGGACGCGTCATGGGTGATGGCGGCGCTGTTCCTCGTGACGCTGGGCGCCCTGGCGGTGGACGAGAGGCTGCTGAACGGCGTCTCCGTGTGGAGCAAGCCGCTCAAGTTCCAGGCCTCGCTTGCCCTGCATTTCGCAACTCTCGCGTTGCTCGCACGCCTCCTGCCCGAGGCGCGCCGGCACGCACGGGGCTTCCGTGCCGCCGTCGCCTGGAGCACGTGCGCCGGCCTGCTGGAGATCGCCTGGATCGTGCTGCAGGCCGCACGCGGGCGTGCCTCGCACTTCAACGAAGAGACCGTGCTCGAGCAGGTCATGTACGCGCTGATGGGCGTCGGTGCGCTGGTCCTCGTCGCGGCACCGTTCCTCATGGGCTACTGGCTGTGGCGGGACTTCGGCCCGGGACTGCGCCGGGATCCGCTCCGCCTGGCCGCGGCGCTCGGGCTCGCCCTGTCGGCGGTCGCGACCGTGGTCGTTGCCGGCTACATGTCCAGCATCGCGGGCAGCCACTGGGTGGGGAACGTGACGACGGATGCCGGCGGGCTGCCGCTCGTCGGCTGGTCGCAGCGGGGCGGCGACCTGCGCGTTGCGCACTTCTTCTCGAGCCACGGGATGCAGTTCCTGCCGCTCCTCGGTTACGCGCTGCGCCGGCGCGGGCAAGCCGGCTCGATCGCCGTCGTGGCCGCCACGCTGGCATGGCTCGCGTTCACGGCGGCAGTGTTCCTGCAGGCGCTCGGCGGACGGCCGCTCCTCGTGCTCGGCTGATCCGCTTTCAACGGCCGGCGCGCCACCGGTCCAGCAGTATCACGACGATCACGGCCAGCACGCCCGCGGACAGGGCGTACGTGAACCCGGACGCGCCCCACGCGTCCATCGCGAGGCCGGTGGCCGGGAAGCCGATGACCAGCCCCAGGCTGTAGGCGATGATGAACAGCGTGTTGGCCGAGGTGAGCGCGTGGGCGCGGAAACGAGCTCCCAGCAACGCCAGCCCGAGCGAATAGAACGCGCCGCTGACTGCGCCGCACAGGAACACGATGCAGAGCAGGAGAAGCTCGTTGCCGACGACGAGCGGCATGAGCAGGATGCAGGCCAGGGTCAGCGTCGAGGTGACGAGCAGGACGCCCTTGCGGTCGTAGCGGTCGGCCAGGTGGCCGATCGGGTAGATCAGCGCGAAGCGCCCGAGCAGGAACGCGGTCACCAGCGTGACCGCGAGGTCCTCGCCCAGCCCGTGGCTCAGGCCGTACATCGGCAGCAGGCCCACGGCCCCGTCCTCGAACACGCCCGCGATGAACGCGACGACCATGAGCCCCGCGGTGGGCAAGAGCAGGTGGCGCAGGGCAGGGACGGGAGCATTCCCGGTTCGCGGCTCGATGTCCCTGAACAGGTACAGCGGAACGACCGAGACGACGAGGAACGCGGCCGCAACGACGAAGGGCAGCATGCCCTCGAAGCCGACCCACAGCAGGATCACCGGTCCGAGCGTGGACGCGCCGGCCGGCAAGGCCGAATAGAGCGCCGTCACCCGCCCGCGAATGCCGTCCGAGGCCACGTGGTTGATCCAGGCTTCGGTCAGCACCCACAGGTGCCCCTGGGCGGCACCGGACACGATGCTCAACGCGATCCACGCCCAGACGTTCCGGAACACCGGGAACAGGACGATGACCGCGGCAGAGACGACCATGCCCCCGGTCAGTGCCGGTATCGCACCGAGCCGCGCGATCAGTCGCGGGTAAACGGGACCGAACAGGAGGATCGGCAGCGCCCAGATGCTCGCGGCCACCCCGGTCAGGAATGCGCTCGCCTGCATCCGTTCGAGGTGCACGACGACCAGCGGAACGAACATGGTCCAGGTGATGGACGCCGTGCTGACCGCGAACAGGATCGCCGCGATGCTCACGAGTTGCCGCCGGCTTGCCGTCGTCGTCATGGCGCGGAGCAGTATGGCAGCTCCGCCACCCCGGGTCGCGATGTGCGAGAATCGGTCATGGTTCGCCCTCCGGCCGCAGCCAGGATCGAGCGCTTCTTCCGCGAGCTTCGGCGGCGCAAGGTCATTCGCGTCGCCGCGCTCTACATCGTTGCGGCATGGGTCGCGATCGAGGTCTCATCCGTCATCTTCCCGGAGCTGCTGCTGCCGGCGTGGACCGTCCGCCTCGTCATCCTGCTCGCCATCGTGGCGTTCCCGTTCGTGCTCGTGCTGGCCTGGGTGTTCGACCTCACGCCGGGCGGCGTCCAGCGCACGCCGGACCTGCCGGCGCTCGAGCCGGCGCCGCGTCCTGCGCTCCCGGCGCCGTCGCGGCCGCCGCCGGTGCGGTCGCTGGCGGTCCTGCCGTTCCGCAACATCGGCGGCGATCGCGAGAACGACTATTTCTGCGAGGGCCTCGCGGAAGACCTGCTCAACGTGCTGTCACGGGTCGACGGCCTGCGCGTCGCCGCCCGCAGCTCGGCGTTCGCGTTCCGCGACGGCGCGAGCGACGTGCGCACGATCGGCGAGACGCTGAACGTCGCCAACGTGCTGGAAGGCAGCGTGCGCAAGAGCGACGGCCACCTGCGCATCGTGGTGCGGCTGCTGGACACCGCCGACGGTTACCAGCGCTGGAGCCGCGTGTTCGACCGGGAGCAGGGCGACATCTTCCGCATCCAGGACGAGATCTCCCGCGACGTGTTCGAAGCGCTCCACGTCGAGGTCTACGGCGGCAGGCCGCCGCGCGTCGTGCCCGGCACGCGCAACATCGAGGCCTACAACCTGTACCTCATGGGCCGCCACCAGTTCCACAAGCGCACTGAGGACTCGTTGCGCAGCGCCGTGCGGTTCTTCGAGCAGGCGATCGAGCGCGACCCGGAGTTCGCGTTGCCTTACACGGGTCTCGCGGACGCGTACTCGCTGTTGAGCGCCAGCGGTGAAGGCTACGGCCAGATGCCGGTCGAGGAAGCGCTCGCCCAGGCCACGCCGCTCGTCGAGCGCGCGCTCGCGCTCGATCCGCGGCTCGCGGAGGCGCACGCCTCGCGCGGGTTCATCGAGCGCCTGCGCGGGGATTTCGCGGCGTCGGAGAAATCGCTGCGCCGCTCGCTGGAGCTCAAGCCGGATTATTCCATGGCGCACACGTGGCTCGGGCTTACGCTCACCGATCTCGGGCGGCTGCGCGAGGCGAGAACGCGCTTCCAGCGCGCGTGGGAGGCGGATCCGCTGTCGCCCATCGTCGGCAGCAACCTGGGCTTCGTGCTGCTCAAGGCGGGCGAGGTCGAGGCGGCGCGCGAGCGCTTCCGCCAGGTGCTCGAGATCTCGCCGGAATTCACCGTCGCGCATTCCGGGATGGCCCAGGTCGAGCGCCGTGCGGGACATATCGAGGAAGCGCGGGAATGGTGGCAGCGGGCGATGCGCATCAACCCGAAGCGGGCTTACTACCCCGCGGGAGTCGCGCTGCTCGAGCTCGACGAGGACGACATCGATGCCGCGGAGCGGGCGCTGCGGCAGGCGG
Organism: Woeseiaceae bacterium; assembly: GCA_035304345.1. Taxonomy (GTDB): domain Bacteria; phylum Pseudomonadota; class Gammaproteobacteria; order Steroidobacterales; family Woeseiaceae; genus IDS-8. Next base: position 34,110 of record DATGQE010000085.1, read on the forward strand.
AGTCGCTCGCGCCCAACGACGTGCAGGTGGTGCGTACGCGCGTGGCGCTGCTCGTCGCCACCGGGCGCGACGCCGAGCTCTGCGGGTACACGGAAGGCCGGCTGCAGGGCGAGCGCTCGAGCGACGAAGCGCTGGCCAATGCCGCGCTCGCGCAGCTCGTCGCAGGTCACCCGAAAGATGCGCTCGGCTACTACCGGCGGGTGCGCGGCGACCTGCGGCAATGGGTCTCCGATTCCCTGCTGTGGACGTGGCGCTTCCCGCACGCGCTGTACTACGCGCAGGCGCTGCTCGCGACCGAGGCCCGCGAGCCCGCGCTCGCGCTCCTGGCCGATGCCGAGCGCCTGTTCGCGCGGCTCGTGGAGGAGGGCCTCGTCAATCCCGAGCTGGACTACGAACGTGCGATGGTGCTCGCGATGCGCGAGGACCACGACGGCGCTGCGCGCGCCATCGAGCGCGCCCGCGCCGACGGCTGGCGCGCCGCGTGGCTCGCCCGCCGCGACCCGACGCTGGCCGCGCTGCGTGCGCGCGGCGGGCTGCAGCTTTAGCGCGGCGGTACGCGATCAGGCGGAGAACGAATCCTTGAGCGCCTGCAACTCGGCGGCATGCTCCTCGAGGACGGCTGCCGGGTTGCCGTCCTTGATGGCGCTGAGCCACTGGACGGCGGGCAGTTCGGCCGCCTTCGCACGCTGCTCGTCCGAATGCAGCACCTTCGCCGTGATCAGCACGTCGGTGAGCGACGCCGGGCCGCCGGCGCGCTCGCCGATCTCGGACACGGTGTCGCGCTCGCACTCGGTGTCGTCCTGGAACTCGACGGCGTGCTGCAGCGCCTCCGGCAAGCCCCAGCTTTCCAGGATCGCCTTGCCGATGACGGCCTGCCACCCGTACGCGATCTCGCGAATCTCGGCCGGGGTCACGTCGCTGCGATCCTCTGCGCGCATGACGACGTACAGGCGTCCCAGCGCGTGCAGCAGGCCGGTCAGCAATGCCTGGTCGGCGTTGATCGGCGTGTAATGCCGCGCGAGCACGTGGCACAGCGAGGCGACGCTCAGGCTGTCGCGCCAGATCTCCTCGAGCTCGGCGCGGGCGGCCGGGGAGCGGTCCTCGTTGCGGCGGAGCTGGCGCATCGCGAACTCCACGGAGATGGTGCGGACCATGTTGAAGCCGAGCCGGCTGACGGCGTTGCGCAGGTCGGTCACCTCGCCCGCGGCCGGCCGGAACGCCGCCGAATTGGCGATCCGGAGCACGTTGGCCGCGAGGCCCGGATCCGAGCTCAAGATCGACACGATGTCGGAGGCGCCGGTATCGGGCGACTGCAGCGCCCGCTGGACCCGCAGCACCGCTTCCGGGAACGCCGGCAGCTCGAGCTGCGCATCCTTGAGGTCCTGCGCCAGGCGCTCGACGAATCCATAAGCCACCTTGTGCGGGGTCGTCGTCACGATGTTTTCCTTCCCTTCAGGACGGACTGGCCTGTATATCGGCCGGACGGCGGCAGGCTTTAGGCCGGCGGGCCCCGGTAGCCGCCCGTGATAAGCTATCCCGCGATCACGAGGGAAGCCGGGGTGTCCGGCACGAGGGACGGCATGACGGGATTCTGGAAGGGCATTTCGCTCGCCGCCGTGGCCTGCACGGTGGCGATACCGGCAGTCGGGGCACTGGCGCAGGAGGGCGCGCCCGAGCGTGCGTTCGTCGCGAGCGGGAAGTCCTGCGACAACGTCACCTGGGCCCGGAGGACGCTCACGCTTTTCCCGAACATCAAGAGCGCCTGCCGCGCCGTCGTCGCGCGCGAAGGGCAGTACTACGCGCGCCTCGAGGGCGAGGTGATACGCGTGTCCGATTCGGGTCGCCAGGTCACGCTGCGGCTGGCCGGGGGCGACCTCATGACCATGACGCCGCCCCGGCAGGTCTCCGTGTTCGTGAACGGGCGCAGGACCGGCATCCGCGAGCTGCGGCCCGGCGACCGGTTCGACTTCTACGTGCCGCAGGACAGCCTCGCGGTGACGTTCTACGTCGAGAATCCCGGCGTCGCCCCGGTGCGGGCGCCGATCGTCTACGAGCCGGCGAGCCGCGAAAGCGCGACTCCCGAAGGCGAGAATCCCGAAAACGAGTGAGGCTGGTGAGGCCCGGCACGCGGCTCGTCGCGCCGCTCCTGCTCGGCTGCCTGTTGCCGCTCGCGGCGCTCGCCAACCCGGATGAAGGCGAGCGTACCGAGGTCGTCGTGCTCGGTGTCGCCCATTCGGCCATGCTGGTGGCGGAAACCTACCAGCCTGCCGTGTTCCGGGCCTGGTTCGAGCGAGTGCAGCCGGACGCCATCTGCATCGAGCGGCCGCCGGAGGAGTTCGCGCGCAACAGCCATTACGACTTCACCTACGAGATCCAGCACATCGCCGTCCCGTACGCGCCTCGGCGTCCTCACCGGCGAGATCGACAGCGGCGCCGCCGCGGAACGCTACCGTGCCATCCGCGACAGCGTGGCGGAGGACGCCGGCTTCACCTGGACCGGCGCGCTGGACCGCGCGCGGCTCGATACCTTCGCCGATCCCTTCGGCAACCTGACGATTCGCGAGCGCGCGCTGCTCGAGGAAGCGCGCGAGCGGCACAAGCTGGGCGACGCGCAGACGGCCGGCGCGCTCAGGGACCGGTTGCTCGCATCGCTGCCGCCGATGAAGGCGGGCCAGCTTCGCGCGTACTGGGTCGAGTGGGTCGAAGAAGCGCGCTGACGCGTGCCCGGCGATGACGGCCGTCCTCGTCGTCCGGCACTGCGCGACCTCGGGGCAGGAGCCCGACGCGCCGCTCACGGAAGCCGGTTGCCGCCAGGCCCTCGAGCTGGCCGACCGGCTGTCCGCGCTGCCGGTCGATCGCGTGGTCTCCAGCCCGTACGCGCGGGCGGTCGCCACGATCGAGCCGTTCGCGCGGCGCTCGGGGCTCGCGATCGAGCGGGACGAGCGGCTGGCGGAACGCCGTATCTCGCCGCAGCCGGTGGCGCACTGGCGCGAGCTCGTGCGGCGCGCATTCGACGATCCGGATTTCGCCCTGCCGGGCGGCGAGTCGGGCCAGGAGGCGCTGGCGCGCGGTCTCGCGGTGCTCCACGAGCTGCTCGACGGGCCGCATCGCCTCCCGGTCGCGGTGACCCACGGGCACCTGCTCGCCCTCGTCCTGCATTCCATCGACCCGGGCTTCGGCTTCGCCGGCTGGAGCGGCCTGCGGAACCCGGACCTCTTCCGCCTGGAGCGCGACGAGCGCGGGCGCCTGTCGTTCGCGCGCCCGTGAGGTCGTTCAGCGTCGCGCGCTCTCGAGCTCCGCGAGGCGGGACTCGATTGCCGCGCCGAAGTGTGCTTGCGGCAGGGAAGGCTCGACGTCCTCGATGTGCTCGCGCGCGGCAATCAGGGACACGGCGCGCTCGAAGGCGTCCCGGAGCGAGCTCGCGGCGGGCAGCGCGTCGCGGTAGAACGCTTCGCCGAACCAGGTGAGATCCCGGTCGTCCGCGCAGCCGAAGGAGCTCCGGTCCGCCGCGGCCGCGGTGATGACGATGCTGTGCGGGTCGCTGAGCGCTTCGATGAAGCTGCCCGAGAAGCAGGCAGAGATGACGATGACGCGCCACTTGATGCCCGAGTCGTCGAGCGCGGCGGCGAGCGCTTCGTCGGTGAGATCGCCGAGCGCAAGCGGCTCGTGCGATACGACGACGTGATGCTCGCCGCCGTGCGACGAGATCGCGAGGAAGAGCACGTCCTGCTCCACGTCCATGCGGCGGGCGAGGGCCCGGAGCGCGTAGCGCAGGGAGCTGACCGTCGCGAGCGGCAGGGCGCCTGCGTCGCGCCGGTCGTTGACGAGCAACAGGCTGCGCCCGGCGGTGCCGTAGCGTGCGGCGATGACGTCCGCGGCGAAGCGGATCTCCTCGGCGAACACTTTCTCCTCGCCGAACCCCGCGAACCCGAGGAAGAACATTGCCGGGGCGTCGCTCTCCGGCCGCGCGATCCTGCTCACCGCGGCACTGATGCGCAGCGGTTGCCGCAAGAGGAGCGATTCCATCTCCTCCATCGACGCCCGGTCTTCCGCCGCCGCCGGCGCGGCAAGCCAGGCACCGGCGACGAGCATGACCGCCGCCAGCAACCGATGTGGAAAACGTCGCCCGCTCACCGGCTCAGGATACGCCCTGCCGCGGCAGGGCCACAGCCCGTCGCCGTCGAGGGTATAGAATCGGCGCAGGCATGAGCGCAACGGACGCCATTCGCATCCGCCCGTACGAGGAGGCCGACTGGCCCGCCGTATGGCGCATCGTCGAGCCCGTCTTCCGGGCCGGCGAGACGTGGCCGCTGGCCACCGACGTGAGCGAGGAGGAGGCGCGCCGGTTCCTCGTGGAGCTGCCGGCCGCGGCGTGGGTGGCGGAAACCGAACCCGGCGGTCTCGTCGGTTTCTACTACCTCAAGCCCAACCAGCCGGCGCTCGGTGCGCACGTGGCGAACGCGGGCTACATCGTCGCCACGGCCGCACGCGGCCGGGGCGTGGCGACGGCGATGTGCCGCCACTCGCAGGAGGAAGCGCGGGCGCGCGGCTTCCTCGCGATGCAGTTCAACCTCGTCGTCGCGACGAACGAGGCCGCGGTGCACCTGTGGTCCAGGGAGGGTTTCCACATCGTCGGTACGCTGCCGAAGGCGTTCCGGCACGCACGGCTGGGGCTCGTCGACGCTCACGTCATGTACAAGCTCTTGTGACGCGCCCGGTCAGCGCGTTTCCGCCTGCAGCCACTCGAGGTACGCGGGCAGGCCGTCGGTGACGGGCAGCGCGAGGATCTCGGGCACGTCGTAGGGGTGCTCGTCGCGGATCGTGCGCATTGCCGCCGGCGCCGCCGCCTGCGTCGTCTTCACGAGCAGGAGGATCTCGGGGTCGCACTTCACCTCCCCCCGCCAGCGGTAGCGGCTTCTGATGTCGAGCTGCTGCACGCAGGCGGCCTCGCGTCGCTCCACGAGCGTGGTGGCGAGCCGCGCCGCAGCGTCCTCGCCGTCCACGGTGGTCATGATCATTACCGCTTTCGCTTCCATGGCGTTCCTCGGGAGCACGGGCCGGTCGCGGGACCGGCAGGTATACTCGCGGCTCGAACCGCCTGCCGGCAGGAACGGGAGCCGGCCGCACGGCCTTCGCCGCTTTCAGCATACGGGAGCCACCCACGATGATGAACAGGGGACTCGCCTTCGCCGCCGCCGCGCTTCTCGCCGTGCCCGCGTTCGGTCGCGGGCTCGAGCCGTCCGACCTCGCCTCGCTGGCCCGGCTGTCGGACCCGCAGGTCGCGCCGGACGGGACGGCAGTGGCCTTCGTCGTCACGGAAACGAACCTCGAAACGAATAACCGGCAGAGCGACGTGTGGCTGCTCGACCTCACGCGCCCGGAGGCGCGGCCGCGGCGCCTGACGGATCACCCCGGGAACGACAACGAGCCGCAATGGAGCCCGGACGGCAAATGGCTGTGGTTCCTCTCCTCGCGCTCCGGCTCCCGCCAGGTGTGGCGGGTCCGCCCGGACGGCGGGCGGGCGCACCAGGTGACCGATTACCCGGTCGGCGTCGCCAACCTGCGGGTGGGCCCGCAAGGCGGGCGCATCGCCTTCACGGCGGAGGTGTTCCCGGACTGCGGCACGCTCGCGTGCACCGCCGGCCGCTTGCGGGAGAAGGGGACGGACTACGGCACCGGGCGGCACTACGAGCGGCTGTTCGTGCGCCACTGGGACACGTGGGAGGACGGGCGGCGCTCGGTGCTGTTCTCGGTCGCGATAGGCCCCGACGGCAAGGCGGCGGGCGAGCCCGTCGCGGTTTCGGGCCGGCTCGACGGCGACGTGCCGCCGGTGCCTTTCGGCGGCCGCGAGGAATTCGTGTTCTCCCCGGACGGGGAGACGCTGTTCTTCACGTTGCGGGAAGCGGGGCGCAGCGAACCGTGGTCGACCAACCTCGACGTGTTCCGCGCGCCGGCCGACGGCTCGGCACCGCCCGTGAACCTGACGCGCGCGAACCGGGCGACCGACCGCAACCCGCTGGTCTCGCCGGACGGCAGCAAGCTCGCGTGGCTCGCGATGCGCCGCCCCGGTTACGAAGCCGACCAGCTCGACGTGATGCTCCGCGACCTCGCGAGCGGCGAGACCCGCAACGTGACGGCGGACTGGGACCGCTCGGTCGAGCACATCGCGTTCGCTCCCGACGGCACGAGCCTGTATGCGAGCGCGGCCGACGTCGGCACGACCCGGCTCTTCCGCATCGATCTCGACGACGGGAGCGTGACCGCCCTGACCGAAGGCGCGGCGGACTCGGACGCGAGCGTCGCGGGCGACAGGCTGGTGTTCGTCAGGGCGTCGTTCGCGGCGCCGGCCGACCTGTACGCGCTCCCGCTCGCCGGCGGGGAGCCGCTGCGGCTGACGTCGATCAACGCACAGGCGTTGTACGACGTCGAGATGGCCGGCTACGAGCAGTTCAGCTTCGAAGGCGCGGAAGGCGATACCGTGTACGGCTACGCGTTCCGCCCGGTCGGCTTCGAGGCGGGCCGGCGTTACCCGATCGCGTTCCTCGTGCACGGCGGGCCGCAGGGCAGCTTCGGCGAAGGCTGGAGCTACCGCTGGAATCCGCAGACGTACGCCGCGCGCGGATACGGCGTGGTGATGATCGACTTCCACGGATCGACGGGCTACGGCCAGGCGTTCACCGATTCGATCAACCGCGACTGGGGCGGGAAGCCGCTCGAGGACCTGAAGCTCGGGCTCGCCGCCGCGGTCGAGCGCTACCCCTGGCTCGACGGCGACAACGCCTGCGCGCTCGGCGCCTCCTACGGCGGCTACATGATCAATTGGATCGCCGGCAACTGGCCGCAGCCCTTCAAATGCCTCGTGAACCATGCGGGCATTTTCGATAGCCGTGCGATGGCGTACACGACCGAAGAGCTGTGGTTCGAAGAATGGGAGCACGGCGGTCCGCCGTTCGAAGTGCCGGAGAACTTCGAGAAGTTCAATCCGGTCAACCACGTCGCCGAATGGCAAACGCCGATGCTCGTCATCCACGGCCAACGCGACTATCGCGTGCCCTACTCGCAAGGCATCGCAACCTTCACCGCGCTACAGCGCCGCGGCATTCCGAGCCGGCTGCTCGTCTATCCCGACGAAAACCACTGGGTCTTGAAGCCCGCAAACAGTCTGCAGTGGCACCGTGAGGTGGAGGGATGGTTGGAGAAGTGGACGGCACGGGGTGAGTGACACGTGTGTACGTGTCACGTGGCGCGTGTATGGTGTCTAGTGTCTGGTCAGAGGGTCGGCCGTGCGCTTCTGACCTTCGTGTCACGGTGTAAGGTGTGATGTGTAAAGTGTATGGTCAGAGGGTCAGCAGTGCGCTTCTGACCTTACTCCTTACTCCTTACTCCTTACACACTACACTCTCACTCTAGGAGTAGCGCGCCCGCGCTACTCCT
>DATGQE010000086.1:0-5244 GCA_035304345.1 Woeseiaceae bacterium
CTCCCCCGGGAAGGCATCCCATCTGATTCTGGCACATTGCCTCGATGCCGGCACCGGATTTCGTTGCTGGCGCGGTGACGATCCGGACGTTGCAACGGCCGGGTACCGGATCGGCTTCCGGGCGAGGATCACCTTCCGGCCGATTGACACGCTTACCGCTCTTGCATGCGCCCCTCCACGAGCATATAGTGAACCAGATGGTTCAGTATCAGCAGGCCCACCTGAACGCCTCGTTCGCCGCGCTGGCCGACCCTACCCGGCGCGGCATCCTGGAGCGGCTGGCGCGTGCGGACGCTTCCATCACGGAGCTTGCCGAGACGTTCCGCATGACCCTCACGGGCATGAAGAAGCACGTCGGTGTCCTGGAGCAGGCGGGTCTCGTCACGACGGAAAAGGTCGGGCGGGTGCGGACGTGCAAGCTCGGCTCGTGCCGGCTGGAGGAAGAGGCGGCATGGATCGAAAGCTACCGCCAGCTCTGGAGCGCACGTTTCGACGAGTTGGACAAGGTCGTTGATGAACTGCAGCGGGAGAAAAGAGATGGAAGCAGCAAAAGAAAACCAGGCGGATCCCGGAAGAAGCCCTACGACGGCAGAGCGAAAGTCCGACCGTGAGCTGGTCGTCACACGCGTCTTCAACGCCCCCGCGCACATCGTGTTCGAGGCCTGGACGAAGCCCGAGTTGCTCAAGCGGTGGTGGACGCCGCCCTCGTTCGGAATCACCTTCGTTTCCTGCGAGGCCGATGTCCGCACGGGCGGTACGTACCGTTTCGTGTTCAGCCATCCTGCCGCTGAAGAGCCCATGGCGTTCTTCGGCAGGTACCTCGAAGTGACGCCGCACTCCCGCATCGTCTGGACGAACGAGGAGGGCGAGGAGGGTCCCGTAACCACGGTGACCTTCGAGGAAAGGGGCGGCAAGACGCTGTTGGTCCTGAGCGAGCTCTATCCTTCCAAGGAAGCCCTCGACGAGGCCATCGCTTCCGGGAGCTCGGGCACGGGTGCCGCGCCCGAGCAGTTCGCACTGCTGGACGAGGTCCTCGTCACCCTGGTGAGACCGTGAGGCCGCTCGTTGTCGCCGCCTAAAGCTTGCCGAAGTGCGGACCGGGGTCTCGGTGGCGAAATCGGGGCGCCGCGAGCGGAGTCCCGGTTGCAGCCGGCGAAATGATTACAACGAAGCCGGCGACGGAATCACCGCCGGGTCCCTCCAGAACAGGTCGGCAATGACGACACTTTCGGCTCGCAAATCGATGTCGTCGAACGCCGATTCGGTGAACAGCTCGAGTTGCACGGCACTTCGGGTCAACGAGCGCAGCTCGCGAGCCCAGGCGCGGTAGTTTGCGGCCCAGGCCGGGAACACGTCATCGCCGTCGTGCGTCGGCTCGAGCGCGACGATGACCCTGAGCGTTTGTGGGTCCCGGATGCCCCATAGACGCCGAATGGCTGGGTTGGCGTCATACCAACCGGCCAGCGCGCGCGACTCGGGGGTGGCATCGTGCGGGGCGACCGCGGTTGGATCGAGATTGAGCCTCATGTCGTGCCTCCCTGTACAGAGGATAGCGGACGGTGGAGGGGCGTCCGCCGATCAGTCGGCCGGCACCGTAATCGGTGCGCCCTTCCGCTTCACGAGGAACACCAGGAACCGGGCGGGCTCCGTAGTGCTGGCATTCCGGGAGACCATGTGCACGTCCTGGGGCGACTCGAGGAACGTCTGGCCCGGGCCTATGGTCACTTCGTCTCCGCCCTTTACCTGCATCACGACCTGACCGTCCAGTACGTACACGAATGCGTACGCATGGTGTCGGTGCGGGGCGCTCGAGCCGCCCGGTGGGTACTCCACCATCAGCATCGTGCCTTCCTGCCCGTCCATCGTCGCCAGTTCTTGCGTCATCAGCGGTGTTACCTGCGCCTCTTGAGCCACGGCGGCGCCCGCGGCCAGGCACAAGGCGATCAGTACTTTCGGCATGGTTCTTCTCCTTCCGTTCCCGTTCGCTGCAATCACCACTGACTACTAGTTCAGCACGGTACCGAAGGCAAACGGATCGTTCTTGAACGGGAATGCTCCCATTTGTCCTCTCCGGAACCAACCAGCGCCCGCCGACGGGCATCGCGCAAGTGCCCAGCAGGGTTCAGGCACCCGCCAAGTCCGGGCAAGGCCGTTCAATCCCCTGCAGATCGCCTAAGGTATTAGTAGAGGCGAGCCGAGACTGCCTGAGACGCCGGCCCAAACCCGATCCTCCCGACGTTCGGGGGGATCGTAACCAGAGGAAACATCCGATGAGCACAGTGACTACCGAAGACGGCGTCCGGATCTACTTCAAGGACTGGGGGCCGCGCGACGCACAGCCGCTCGTTTTCCATCACGGCTGGCCCCTCAGCGGAGACGACTGGGATACCCAGTTGCTCTATTTCCTCGACAAGGGCTACCGCGTCGTCGCCCATGACCGGCGAGGCCACGGCCGTTCGAGCCAGGTCAGCGACGGTCACGACATGGATCACTACGCCGCGGATGTCGCTGCCGTGGTCGCCCACCTGGATCTCCGCGATGCCGTCCATATCGGCCACTCCACCGGCGGTGGCGAGGCGACACGGTACGTCGCTCACCACGGTCAGCCGCAGGGACGTGTAGCCAGGCTGGTCCTGATCGGCGCCGTGCCGCCGCTCCTCGCCAGGACGCCGGCCAATCCCGACGGCTTGCCGATCGAGGTGCTCGATCAGTCGCGCGCAGCCCTCGCCGCCAACCGCGCGCAGTTCTTCCTCGAATTCGCGAGCGGCCCGTTCTACGGCTATAACCGGCCCGGCGAGAAGACGTCCCAGGCCGTGATCGACAACTGGTGGCGGCAGGCAATGGCCGGAGGTGCCAAGGCGCACTACGATGGCATCAAGGCCTTCTCGGAAACCGACTTCACCGCGGACCTGCAGTCCATCGATGTGCCGACGCTCGTGATGCACGGAGACGATGACCAGGTCGTGCCGCTCGCCATTTCGGCCTTGCGCTCGTCGAAGCTGTTGCGGAACTCCACCCTGAAGGTCTACGAGAAGTTTCCGCACGGCATGTGCACGACGCACGCCGAGGTGATCAATCGGGACCTGCTGGCCTTCATCGAGAGCTGAGGCGCACTCTCGCCGGTTGCCGGATGGTGTGGGTTGGGTCAACTGCTGCCACGCGCCAGCCCGCGGCCAAAGACTCGGGAGAATGATGTGAAAATCGTAGTGATCGGTGGTACCGGCCGTATCGGGTCGAAACTGGTAGACAAGCTCCGTCGGCTCGGTCATGACGTGGTCGCGGCCTCGCCCGCTTCGGGCATCAACACGATTACGGGTGAGGGCCTGGGCGAAGCGCTCGCGGGCGCTCGCGTCGTCGTCGACGTCGCCAACTCGCCTTCCTTCGAAGACGCGGCGGTCCTGGAGTTCTTCGAAACCTCGGGCCGCAACCTCCTTGCGGCGGAAAAGGAAGCGGGGGTAGGTCACCACGTTGCCTTGTCCGTTGTCGGAGCCGACCGTGCTCCGGACAGCGGCTATATGCGCGCGAAGGTGGCACAGGAAGACCTGGTCGAGCGATCCGGGATCCCTTACACGATCCTGCGGTCGACCCAATTCTTCGAATTCATGTCGGGTATCGCGGAATCCGGTTTCGATGGTCAAAACGTTCGCGTCTCGTCGGCACTCGTGCAGCCGATTCTGTCGGACGACGTCGTTGCGGTTCTGGCCGAGGTCGCGATCGGAGCTCCTGTCAACGGGACGATCGAAGTCGGCGGACCGGAACGGCTGCCGCTGGACGAGTTCGTGAGGGAGGCCATGAACGCGGCCCACGACACGCGGCCGGTGGTCGCGGACCCTCGGGCGCGATACTTCGGCGCGGAACTCGACGACCGCACGCTGATCCCGGGTGCAGGTGCGCAGCTCGGCACTACGCACTTCGGGGAATGGCTGGGAGGCCGGTAGGTTGTCGGCGTTGCACACAGGTGATCCGCGGTGCGTTGGGCACATGGCACGCGGCGGCATGCAGGGCGATCATCGCTCGATCGTGTAGAACAGGTCGCCGCCGCTCTGCTCGCTCGACGATTCCGTCACCAGCCGCCACTTGCTCGAGAGTGCGTAGGAGAGCTTGAGCGTGGAGACGGGCTCCAGCAGCCCGATGCCGTAACTGACGTAAAGGTCGGGTGAAAGGTATTTGCCCACGACCAGCGATGCCTGCTCGGTGGCCCCGCCAGAAGCCGCCTGGTCATCGCCGCCGCTCGGGTCCGCTGCGGTATCGCCTCCGCCTGCTCCCGGTCCCGACTCGATGCCGATCTGGTCCAGTCCGAGCTCGTCGCCGAACTTCTGGGTCAGGACGTTGCCGCCCTGGATGCCGAGCGCGAGCGCGGCACGGGCGAGCGCCGAGCTTTCCGAGGCCGGGCCGCCCTCCAGCGGGCGGCCGAGCACGAGGTACGAGAGCTGCTCCGTCTGGCTCATCTGGGGGTCGGAGAAGAGAGTCAGCCGGGGCTCCATCAGGCTGCCTTCCACTTCCACGCCCACGAGGACATCGTTGGCCGGCCGCCGCACCGCCCGGACGTCAAGGCCCGGCTCGCTGACCGGTCCGCCTGCGAACAGCACCCGTCCACGCTGGATCTCGAGATCCTGCCCGTAAGCGGTGTACCAGCCCTTCGTCACGTTGATTTCGCCGCTTGCCGTCGTCGGCTCCGTCGCGGTCTGGGTCACCGTCACTTTGCCCGCGAGCCCCGCGCCCAGCCCGAAGCCCGTGAAGCGCACCGGCTGGTCCTCGATACTGCGGGGCTCCACGCGCCCCGCCGCTTCCTCGCCCGCGCTCGCCTCGGTGGGGGCCTGTCCGGGATCTCCCAGGATGATCTGCACCTCGGCGTTCAACGCGAGCGCCTCCGCTGCCGCCGGCTGCTCGGCATCCGCCTGCACGATCACCTGGTCGGGCGACACGCCAACGGCGGATTCCGGCACTTCGGTGAGCTCGATGACCGCCTCCGGCACGCGCACGATGCCCGTGACGTCGAGCCTTTCGTTCGCGAGCTTCACGTCGATATCCGGCGACGCGTGCACGACGGCTTCGCGCGTGTTGAAGACGACGAAGTTCTCGCCCTCGATCGCGAGCTCCGCACGCGGCCCCGCCTCGCTCGTGCCGGCCGTGCCCTCGATCCGCAGCGTGCCTTCACCCGAGCGTGCGCTGGCTTCGATGTCGAGCTCGCCGGCACCGCGGCCGCGCACGACGGCCTGCACCTCCTGCAGGTCGAGCTCGGGT
>DATGQE010000087.1:0-18318 GCA_035304345.1 Woeseiaceae bacterium
TCGCGCGCGACGCGAGTGGCTCAGGTGAAGCGGCCGCCGGTCCTCGCGAGCTCCTCGAGCAGCGCCGGCGGGCTCCAGTAGCGCTCGCCGAAGCGATCGCGGAACTCGCAGACCTTCTCGTAGACGGCACGCGCGCCGACGGTATCGGCGTAGAACATCGGGCCGCCGCGATGCCGCGGGAAGCCGTAGCCGTTGATCCACACGACGTCGATGTCCGAAGCACGGGCGGCGATGCCGTCCTCGAGGATGCGCGCTCCTTCCGTCACGAGCCCGTAGATGCAGCGCTCGACGATTTCCGCCTCGCCGATCTCGCGCTGCTCGACTCCGAGCCGCTCCGCTTCGGCGCGGATCATGTCGCGGACTTCGGGATCGGGAATCGGCTTGCGCGAACCCGGCTCGTAGCGGTAGATCCCGGCCCCGGTTTTCTGCCCGTAACGCCCGCGCTCGGCCAGCATGTCGGCGACGCGGTAGAAACGCGGATCGTCCGGCAGGTCGGTGCGCTCCTGGCGGACGCGGTAGCCGACGTCGAGGCCGGCGAGATCGCCGACGGCGTTCGGGCCCATCGCCATCCCCCAGTCGGTCAGCACGCGATCGATGTACTCCGGCGCGGCACCCTCGAGCAGCATGAGCTGGTTCTCGCGACCGTAGCTGTACAGCATGCGGTTCCCGACGAAGCCGAAGCAGTTGCCCACGACGACGCCGACCTTGCGCAGCCGCTTTGCCAGCGCGAGCGCGGTCGCGATCACGTCGTCGGCGGTCTCGGCGCCGCGCACGATCTCGAGCAGGCGCATCACGTGCGCGGGACTGAAGAAGTGCAGCCCGACCACGTCGCCGGGCCGCTCCGTCGCCCCGGCGATCGCGTCCACGTCGAGCGTCGACGTGTTCGTGGCGAGAATGGCGCCTTCGCGGCAGGCCCCGTCGAGTCGGCCGAACACTTCCTTCTTGACCGCCATGTTCTCGAACACGGCCTCGATCACGAGGTCTGCGTCCCGGAGGTCGGCGTAGTCGCGGGTGACGTTCAGCCGGCGCAGGCCCTCGACCATGTCCGCGGCGTCGAGCTTGCCACGGGCGACACCGCCCTCGAACAGCGAGCGGATGGCGTCTTCCCCGCGGGTGAGCGCCGCCTCGTCGCTGTCGAGCAGGCGCACGGAGAGTCCCGCGGAAAGACACGCATAGGCGATGCCGACGCCCATCGTGCCGGACCCGATCACGGCGACGCGGCGGACGTCGCGCACCGGCGTGTCCCTGCCGATGCCCGGCACCTTGGCCGCCTCGCGCTCCGCGAAGAAGGCGTGGCGCAGCCCCGCCGACTGTGGCGAAGCCTTGCACTGGAGGAAGAGCTCGCGCTCGGCCAGCACCCCCGCGTCGTAGTCGAGCTCGGTCGCGAGCTCCACCGCGCGGACGATCATCCCCGGCGACATCAGTCCCTTCGCCGACTGCGCGAGCTTCTGCCGCGCCCGCGCGAACACCGCGGGATCCGCCGGCGGCACCGGGAGGTCGCGCACGCGGCGCGGCCCGGGCAGCTCACGCGCCCAGGCGACGGCTTCGCGCAGCAGGTCGTCGCCGGTGGTCACGCGGTCGATGAGGCCGGCCTCCAGCGCGCGGCCGGCGTCCACCGGCTCCCCGCTCAGCATCATCGCCAGCGCCTGCTCGACGCCGACCAGCCGCGGCAGCCGCTGCGTGCCGGTCGCCCCGGGCAGGAGCCCGAGCTTCACCTCGGGCAGGCCCAGCTTCGCCTGCGCCACGGCGAGCCGGTAATGGCAGCCCATCGCGATCTCCAGGCCGCCGCCCAGGGCCGTGCCGTGGATCGCCGCGAGCACCGGCTTGCTGCAGGCCTCGATGCGCTCCACCACGTCCGGGAGGTACGGTTCCTCGGGCGGGCGGTCGAATTCGCGTATGTCCGCTCCCGCGATGAACGTCCGTCCTGCGCAGATGAGCACGATGGCGCGCTCGCTGGCATCGCCCTCCGCCTCCTCCAGTGCCTGCACCAGGCCGGCGCGCACGGCGCGCGAGAGCGCGTTGACGGGCGGATTGTCGACGGTGATGACGGCGACGTCCTCGTAGCGAGCGAGCGTAACGGGGTTCATCGGGATTTCCTTTGTTGCTGGTGACCCGCGCGGCGGGCGCGCGACGAGGGCCATTGTAACGTCTCGGTTTCACCGGATGCGCCCCGGGTTCGGTGACGGGGAGAAATGGCGTAAAATGCGATGTTTCGAAGCGCTCCAACCCGGAACCGCCCATGGCGTTCGTCGTTACAGAAGCCTGCATCAAGTGCAAACTCACCGACTGCGTGGAGGTCTGCCCCGTGGATTGCTTCCACGAGGGGCCGAACATGCTGGTCATCGACCCCGACGAGTGCATCGACTGCACGTTGTGCGAGCCCGAGTGCCCGGTGGAGGCGATTTATTCGGAGGACGAGGTCCCGGAGGACCAGCGGCAGTTCATCGCCCTGAACGCCGAGCTCGCGCGCGAGTGGCCCGTCATCACCGAGATGAAAGAGCCGCCGCCCGACGCCGACGAGTGGCGCAACGTCAAGGACAAGCTCAAGTACTTGGAACGCTAGCCGCCCGCACGACGACCCGGGCCGGGCGCCTGCCCGGCAATTCAGTCAGGGGAGCAGGCCCGTGCCCCGGCGGCTGTCGTCGTACATGCGCGTGAGGAAACGACGGATGGCGGGCACGGCGTCGGCGCGCGGCATCAGCTTTTCCTTTTCCATGAGCGCCGCCATGTCCTCGATCGTGCGGCGCCCGTCGATGAGCGACATCAGGAACGCGTAGATCCGCGTCGTCATCGCCTGCGTGCGGAAGTCCGCGAGCAGCGGCACCGGCTCCTTTCCCGTCACCAGCCAGTCCGGCAGCGCCTTGTGCCGCGACGGCGCGGGCGCCTCGCCGGTCTTGACCGCCGCGAACGTGAACACCTGCTCGCGGCGGCCGTGGCGGCTCGCCGGCGAGCACATGTACGGCAGGACCGATTCGCTCGTGGCCGCCTCGCCGAAACCGGTTTCTTCGAGGATCGCGAGCACTTCTTCGGGTCCGTAACGCCGGGCGCGCTCGGGAGCGTCGAACGCCAGCGAGCCCGAGTTGACCCAGCGCCCCCCCGTCTTCAGCAGGCGGTTGATCCGTGCCGCGAACACGGGGAAATCCTCGGTCACGATGTCGATGAGCCACGGGGTCACGACGAGGTCGAACGCGCCGGGCCGGAACGGCGGACGCAGGACGTCGGCCAGCACGAGATGGAAGCCGTCCCGCGCCGGGTGCGGCGCTGCGAGCCGGCGTGCGACGGCGACGTCTTCGAGCGTGCGCGGCGCGATCGGGAACTCGTAGAGCTCGAGCGCGTCGCCGCGCGTCACCGTGGCCGCGACCAGGGCGAGCAGCGGGTTGAAATCCACTGCGACGGTGCGCGCCGGACCGAGCGCGTGGTGGAGGTCGAAGGCCAGCCGCCCGGCGCCGGCGCCCGGCACCAGCACGTCGCCGGCCGCCTGCGGCACGAACGCGCGGATCTCGGCCAGTGCGGCCGCGTTCTCCGCTTCTCCCCAGCACCAGTCGCGATGCACGTTCGCATAGTAAGTGTTGAGTCCCTGGTCGAGCGGCAGGCGCGTGCGCAGGGCGAGATGCGATTCTAAGACGGCGTCGTCCGGCGTGACGTCGAGCGGCGCGAGCAGCTCGACGAGCGCGCGCCGCTGCGCTTCCGTCGCCGTGAGCAGCTTTTCCAGGCGCTGCCGGGTGAGCGGACGCAAGGTGCCGGCGGCGAGCTCCTCTCGCAGGCTTTGCGCATCGCGGGCGAGCCGCGACAGCTCCAGGTGCAGGCGGTTGCGCCACTCGCCACGCGCGGCCGCGGGCTCGGCGAACAGCCACGGGAGGCCGCGCAGCGCGCCGAACCCGGTCTTGCACGCAGGACAACGCCAGCCGCCCTCGCCGGAAGCGAGCGGGTGCCGGTCACAGCGGGGGCAGGCCAACAGGTCGACGAGGCTGGCGTCCGTCATCGGTCACAGCATACCGGAAACCGCCATGCCCGCGGCGGCACGAGGCGGGTGCAGCCGCGGCGCCGGCGGAAGCGTAACGGCGGAACGCGCGCGGCGATCAGCCCGGCTGGGGCGGGCCGATCGTGCCGGTCACGATCGACTCGAACGCGGTCAGGCTGTCGCGGAGATTGCTGTCGCCCAGGCCGTGATTCGGGAAACGGTTCGCGAACTCGCCTTCCTCGCCGTGCAGCGCCATGTAGTTCAGGAGCACGGTATTCACCAGCAGGTTGACGTTGTTCGCGGCCGGCGTCGCCGCCCGTTGCACGGAGGCACCGGCGTCGAAATAGCCGATCTGCTGGTGCATCGCCTGCTCATCCGGCGTGGCGCCGCGAAGCTGCGGCCGGCCGCCGGGGTTGTACACGAGGAAGAACGACGCCGCGGTGGAGGAATCGTCGCTCACCCATTCGCCCTTGCCGCGACCTTGGGGCGAGTTGTCGATCGTGCCGTCCGAGGACAGCGAGCCGTCGCTGAACACGTACAGCATGAGCGGCACGCCGACGCGCGCGGCATACTCGATGCACGCGCCCATGCAGCGGCCCGCGCGCTCGTCCTTGACCTCGCCTTCCGCGCGGCGGCCGCCGTGATAGTCGTAGCCGCCCATCTCGATGCAGGCGGCGCCTGCGAAGCCGTTGATCACGAGCTTCATGATCGAAGCCGTCTTGCGGAACTCGCGTCCGTCGGGGCCGTTGTCGTTGAACTCGGCCTCGGTGAAGATGCCGTTCGGGCCCACGATCATCGGGTCGTCGGCGGGGTTCAGCGGCACCC
Source organism: Woeseiaceae bacterium (assembly GCA_035304345.1). Lineage (GTDB taxonomy): Bacteria > Pseudomonadota > Gammaproteobacteria > Steroidobacterales > Woeseiaceae > IDS-8. Next base: position 4,787 of record DATGQE010000087.1, read on the forward strand.
CGGCGAACCGGTCCGCGATGTCGGCGGCCTTGAGGTAGCCGCAGCGCACGAGGTCCTTGACCACCTCCGGCGCGGTGATCGTCTGGTTGTTGTCCACCGACCGCATCTTCATGTCGCTGATGCGGTAGATCGACTCCATGACGGCCGTCGCGTCCTCGGGCTGGAGGATCGCGGCGAGGTCGCCCGTGTCCACGAGGGCGGTGACGTCGCTGGGGCGGTCCACCTTCGTCGGCCGGAGCTCGGGATTGACCAGCATCGACGGCGCCATCGAGTTGCCGCCGGAATCCGTATTGGACGTGCCGACGAGCGTGAGGATGGAGCCGTCCGCGCCCGCGCGCGCGATGCCGTAGAGCGGGTTGTGGGGATTGTTGCCCGTGTCGTTGTCCGAGCGCGCGGGAATCACCGCGCCGTTCAGGTTCGCCGCCCGCGCCGGGTTCATGTGGCGCAGCATGCCGCGGCGGAAGGCGCTGTCCAGGTGAAACGCGAGGCCGAAGTCCGTGTTCGCGTACGGCTGTCCGGTCACCGGGTCGTTGAGGCCCGGCACCATGTCGCCGGGCAGGCCGAGCTTCTGGTATCCCGCCGTGGACAGGAAATCGAGCTGTCCGCCTTCCCGGCCCACGAGCACGTTCGAGCCTGCGATGTTCGCGCCACCGGCGAGGTCGAAGCAGATGAACGGGATCTTGCCCGCGCCGACCGTCGCGATGTTGCAGGGATTGCTGAGCAGCGGCTGCAAGTCGCCGGAAAGGGCCGCATAGGCCGCGCGCGGATTCGTGAACAGGGACAGGACGCCGCCGCCGAGCACGAACGCGGAGCCCGTCATGAATCCCTGCGCCACGAACTGGCGCCGCGTCATCGGGCGGGGGTGGTCGGGGTGCCTGAGCGGCGCGTCGAAGCGGCGATGCTTTTTCCTGGACATGGGCTCTCAGCCTCTCACTGGAACATGGTCACGGCGCTGCCGAGCACGGCCGCGCACACGCCTTTCGCGATGTCGCGCGTATCGGCCTGGTTGCCGTCGATCAGCCGGTCGATGAGATTGGCCGGCCGGGTTTCGTCCTCTTCGATGTAGCCGAGCTCGTCCGCGATGTCGGCGTAAAGCGGCTGTGTCCCGATGTCCACCCCCATCATCCGCCGGAGCAGCGGATCGATGACGAGGTGGCGCTCGGCGTAGGCGATCGACGGCGTGGCCCCGAAGTCGAAGCCCGGGAAGTAGTCCGCGGCCAGGTCGTCGTCCTCGAGCAGCGCGTTGCAGTACTCGATCGCGAGCTGCGCCACCGCCACCTGGTGCGAGGCGAGGAATGCTTCCGGGCTCTCGATCGCCGGCAGCGACTGGCGCAGGGCCTGGAAGGTCTCGTCGATCTCCGGGTCCTCCGGATCGATCCCGGTCAGCTCCGCCATCGTGGCGTTGATCTCGTCGAACGTCCGCACGCCGAAGCGGGGTGCCTGCGGCAGGTCCGCCGGCGTGATCACCAGCGGCGGGTCCTCGGTGCGCGCGTACGTCTGGCTGCCGAGCCGGTCGAACGTCAGGAAGAACTCGTCGCCCTCGGGTCCCTTCTCCAGCGGCACGACCGCGCCGAGCGCGGACAGCGGCTGGCCGAGCTCGCCGAACGCCGCGGCGCTCAGGGTGACGTCGAGGTTCGCGTACGCCTGCCCGACCTGGACTTCGACGCCGTTGATGCCGATGTGCAATCCCTGGAGCGGAATGCCTTCGGGGCGCTGGGAAGCGTCGAGCGTGATGAAATGCGGGTTCGTAAACAGGTAGCTGTAGCTGTCGAACTGCGACACCTCGAACAGGATGTACGCCGACGGCACACCGATCACGTCCGCGATGCTGAACAGCAGGTAGAATTTCTCGCCGACGCCGACGTCGAAGTTCTGCACGATCTGTTCCTGGGTCAGCGCGCGATTGTGGATTGCCACCAGCCGCAGCGTTCCCTGCCAGAGACCCTGCCCGTCGGCCTCGTTGCCGAGCACCAGCGCGAACGTGTCCTGCCAATCCGCCAGCGATCCGGTCTGCACGGGGTCGGCCTGCGTGACGAGCACGCCGTTGACGTAGATCCGGCGGCCGTCGACCGGGCTGTAGGTCGCGACCACGTGCTGCAGGGTCGCCTGCAGGACCTGGTCCGCCGACGGCGTCGACAGCGCCGGATCGCCGTTCACGTTGGTGGTCGTGCTGCGGTGCCGGAACTCGTAGTCGTACAGGGTCTGTTGCAGCGTGAAGTTGCGCGCGTCCTGGCCGGCCGAGTAGCTGACGATGCGCGCCATTTCCTGCGTCACGTTGGCCGGGATCACCCAGGCCTCAACGGAGTACTCGCCGGTGGCCCGGATCAGGTCGTGCAGTTTCTTGCTGGCGGTGGTCGTGCCCTGCGCCTTGCCGCCGTTGATGGTGATGCCCCAGCCGCCGAACCACTGCACGTCACCGGACAGGGTCAGGTCGATCGCCGGTTCCACGCCGCTCGTGTCGAACGCGGTGAGCCCCTGGCCGGTCTTGAACTCCCACAGCGCGATCTGCGCGGCCTCGTAGCGGTTGCCGCCGGAGGCGATCGTTCCGTCGAGGAGCGTCAGTGCCTTGCTGTGCACCAGCGCCGGGTCGATGGAGGTGAGCGGCACGGTGTCCGCAAACGCCTGGATCGCCGCCTGCATCGCGGCCGCGGCGGCGGCGCAATCGTTGTTCCAGCAGTTGTGGGACTCCGCGGCGAGCTTGACGACGAAGCGCGAATCCGCCGGCAAGTCGAGGTTCATCTTCGACCGTGCCGCCTCGTAGGCGACCGCGATGTCGGGATCGGCGAAGTACGGCTGCTGCGCCGTGCCCGACTGCGACGAGTGGCACCCGGAGCAGTGGAGGGCGAGGATCGGGCCGTGCACGAGGTTCGCGAAGTTCGACTGGCTCGCGTTCGCGTAGTTGCGGCTGGTACCGGGATCCTTCTCGACCGGCGCTTCCAGCACGATCTGGCGGCCGCCGCTCGCCTGGGCGCCGGCCCAGTTCTCGATCCAGGTCGTCATGATGTCCGCGCAGGCGGAATCGTCCGTGAGCCAGCAGTTGTGGCCGCTCGCGAGCTTCGTGACGAGTCGTGACGCGGACGGCTGCGTCAGGTCGACGACCGTGTTCGCCGCCTCGTAGGCGAGGTTGATGTCGTCGTGGCGGGCGAACAGCGGGACCTGGCCGACGGAGTTCGTGTGGCAGCTTCCGCAGCGATTGCTCGCCTGCACGTTGTCCCAGACGTTGAGCTTGAAGCTCTGGACGTCGGCGGTGGCCGGGGGAGGCCCGTTGTAGCTCGAGGGCGGCGTGACGCCGCTGACCGGATTCTCCGTGGTGCCGGCGCCGCCGCCGCAACCCGCGACCACCGCCGCCGCGAACGCGAGCGAGAGGCGCAACGCGGTCAATCCCCTGTACCCGTACATGGCGCGCCCCCTTACTGGCCCATGCACCAGGCGGCCGCTTCCGCGAACACCTGTTTCATGCTGTAGCCGTTGCGAAACGACGCCGTCATCAGCTCCACGCGGTTGCGGTCCGCCGCGTCCTCCGGCCGCCTGAGGCACACCGCGCGGAAGACCTTCTTCACCTGGCAGCTCGCGAACGCGTCGCTCGCCGCGAGCTCCTGTCCCAGCGATTTTGCGCCCTGGCCCGAGCCCGGGAGGCTCGCGTCCCAACCGAGGAACCGGTTCTGCCCGTGCCGCCAGTAGTTGTCCCAGCGGTCGTCTGGCGTGCGGAAGCCGAACGGGAAGTTCGCGTCGTTGTTGAAATACTTCGGCTGCACCTGCCCCGGCGTGTACTCGATGGCGCCGGTCGTTTCGTTGAAGTTGTAGTACGCGAACGCCTGCGCCATCGGGTCCATTCCGGTGTGGCAGCCGACGCAGTTGTTCAGGAACAGGCGGCTGTCACCGCCGGGGCTGCGGCTCACGTCCTGCCGGATGCGATCGGGAGGCAGTTTCGGGTCGCTCAACTGCTCCAGGTCGTAGCAGAGGTGGTTCAGCAGCGTGAAACGGAACATCGCGCGGTTCGTGCCGGCGATGAAGAACGCCTCGGCGGCCGCGCGCGTCGTCATGATGCCGGCCGTGGCCGCGGGCGGCAGGCCGTTCAGCGACGACTGGGTCGTCGCCTGCAAACCGGACTTCAGGTCGATTCCGCGGGCTTCCATCTGCTCGTAGTGGTTGTTGTTCGAGACCGAGTAGGCCGGCAGGCCGAGTCCCGGCGCGCCGACGTAGACGAGGTCCGCGGAGAGCACGGTGTCGAACGGAACGTCGTCGCGGATCATGCCGATCACGGTCGCGATGTAGTCGTTCAGCGGGACGAACACGTTCTGCGCGCGGTTCGTCCAGGGGGCCGCGAAGTTCTTGAGCGTGACGTTGTAGAAGGCGGGATGGTCCATCGCCTTGTAGGCGGCGGCGATTGCGTCCCCGCCCGCGATGTCGGCTTCCATCGCCTGAAGCGTCGCTTCGGTCGGCGGCACTCCGGCCAGGCGGTCGTGAATGCGCTTCGCCTGCTCGCGCGGCCCCGCGTGCGCGCTGAGCGCCGCAGCCGCCAGCAGGGCTGCCAGGGCGGCCTTCGTCCACGTCCCGTGTGCCATAGCGTCGTTCTCGCCGTGTTCCCTCGAAGTGACTATGCCGGAGGGCCGGGCGCCGGGGCGTGAATGCACTCACACTCCGCCGGCGCCGCGGACGCGGCCGTCGCTCGGGGCCATAGCAAGCGATGTGCCACGCCGGGCGCGGCCTCGATGGATCCCCCGGAAATCGTGCACTATCAGTCACTTACCGCCATGAAGGGCGCGCCGGGCCGCATGAACATATGTAAAGGGCTTGTCGTCCCTTTGGTACATCGCGCCTGTGCACGTTTTACAAGCGATTGAATACAAAGCTTTCCCGGGCTGTCGCCGCGGGGCGACAACGGTGCCCCTGCCGGGCAGGTCGCGGGCTTCCGGCGCGCCCGGGCGGCGAGACCGCCGCTGCACGCCGCTCCCGGCGGGAGGCTTTGTGACCACGTTAACGGCGCGCGGGGGGCTGCACGGCCAAGATGACTTGACTTAACACCGGGGTTCGCTGGCGTGAAATTTGCAGCGTGCATCGCGCTTTGGCGGTGCCGGCGCTCGCCGGCGAGCTTTGGGGACCAGGGAATGAAGGACGCTCTCCACCACGGGTGCGGGGCCGCAGCCCCGCGTCTATCCGCGCGCGCGCCGTTCGCGACCGTTGCCCTCGTGCTGGCGGCCTGCAGCGGCGGCGACGGCGTCAGCATCGGTGACGGGCAGGAGCCCGATCCCGTCGTGATCGATTTCCCGATCGCCTACGTGAAGGGGCCGCTGCCGGTCGACGGGCAGGGGGTGCCGGACTTCCCCGACCCGCGGGAGCAGCTCCGCTTCAACGTCGGCACCGACCTCTGGTACCGCGACCGGGCCTCGCCGAGCGCCGCGGCGATCAACGTCACCGAGCGCGTGACACAAGGGCTCGGTGACGTGCGCGACGTGGAGATCTCCTACGACGGCACGAAGCTCTTGTTCGCGATGCGCGGGCCGGTGAACGAGAACCTCGCGCTCGACGACCCGGACCAGCCGACGTGGAACATCTGGGAGTACGAGATCGCGACCGACGAGCTCCGGCGCGTCATCGCCTCGGACATCACGGCCGAGATCGGGCACGACATTGCGCCGCATTACCTGCCGGACGGGCGGATCATCTTCTCCTCCACGCGGCAGCTTCGCTCGAAAGCCGTGCTGCTCGACGAGGGCAAGCCGCAGTTCGACGCCCTGGACGAGACCCGCAACGAGCCCGCGTTCCTGCTGCACGTGATGCAGCCGGACGGCACGGGTATCGAGCAGGTGTCGTTCAACCAGAGCCACGACATGGATCCCGCGGTGACGGCCGACGGCCGGATCGTGTTCAGCCGCTGGGACGCCGCCGGGCAGAACGATTCGGTGAACCTGTATCGCATGAACCCGGACGGCTCGGGGCTCGAGCTCCTGTACGGCCGGAACAGCCACGCGACGGGCACGAACGGCGCCACCGTGCAGTTCCTCGCGCCCCGCGAGCTGGAGGACGGCCGCATCCTGGCGCTCGTCCGGCCCTACCAGGGCACGCAGGGCGGTGGCGACATCGTCATGATCGATACGCCGGTGTACGTGGAGAACACGCAGCCGAACCGTGACAATCCCGGGCTTTCCGGCCCGGCGCAGGTGCCGGGCACCGTCAACGAGGTGTCGACCGCGCCCGCCACCCCGTCCCGCGGCGGACGTTACGCCTCCGCGTACCCGATCCACGACGGGACCGGCCGGCTGCTCGTGACCTGGAGCCAGTGCCGGGTGGTCGAGGGAACGCTGCTCGTGCCGTGCACGGACGAGCGCCTCGCGGATCCGGCCGTCGAGCTTGCGCCCCCCATCTACGGCGTGTGGATCTACGATCCGCGCGACCGGACGCAACTCCCCGTCGTGCCCCCGGAGGAAGGATTCGTCTACACGGAGGCCGTGGTCGCGGATCCGCGGCCCGCGCCGCCGGTCGTGCTCGACGGCGAGCATGCGTTTGCGCTCGACCCGGACCTCGCGGCGGAAGGCGCCGGCGTGATCAGCATCCGCAGCGTGTACGACTTCGACGGCGGGGCGGTCGCCGACATCGCCGGCCTCGCGGATCCGGCGCAGACCACCGCCGACGAACGTCCCGCGCGCTTCCTCCGCGTCGTGAAAGCGGTCTCGATCCCGGACGAGGACGTCGTCGACCTCGACAACACCGCGTTCGGCCGCAGCACGCAGCAGGGCATGCGCGAAATCGTCGGCTATGCGCCGATCGAGCCGGACGGCTCGGTAATGATGAAGGTGCCGGCCAACGTCGCCCTCGCGGTTTCCGTGCTCGACGCGAGCGGTCGCCGTATCACCGCCAGGCACCAGAACTGGCTGCAGGTGCGGCCGGGGCAGATTCTGAAGTGCAACGGCTGCCACGTTCCGAACAGCGGCGTGTCGCACGGCCGGGGCGACGCGTTTGTGCCGGCTTGGGCCGGCGCGGAAGTGGCGGGCGTGCCGTTCCCGAACACGGATCCGGCGCTGTTCGTCGGCGAGGTCGGCGAGACCATGGCGGAGGTGCGGGCGCGCCTCTCCTGCGCGACGGATTGCGCCTCGATCCAGCCTTCCGTGAACCTGGTGTACGAGGACGTCTGGACGGACGAGGCCGCCGCCGGGCGCGCTAAAGACGCGAGCTTCGCGCTGTCCTACGCCGATCTTACCACGCCGGCGCCGACGAGCGCGGCGTGCATGCAGCAATGGACGCCGGGCTGCCGCATCGTGATCAACTACGAGACGCACATTCACCCGCTGTGGAGCGCGCCGCGGCCGGAGCTCGACGCCATGGGCAATCCCGTGCTGGACGACGAGGGCATGCCGATCACGCGCGACTGCGTCAACTGTCACTCACCGGTCGACGACCAGATGGCGCCGCGCGTGCCCGCCGGGCAGCTCGATCTCTCGGACGGCTTCTCCGTCGACGAGCCGGATCACTTCACGTCCTACCGCGAGCTCCTGTTCCCGGACAACGAGCAAGAGCTTAATATGGGCGCCCTTCAGGATGTGCTGGTCCAGGTCGGCACGGACCCGGAGACCGGCGATCCGATCTTCGTCACCCGGACCGTCAACCCATCCATGAGCGTGGCGGGAGCCCTCGCCTCGAGCCGGTTTTTCGCGCCGTTCGAGGCGGGCGGGACCCACGAGGGCTGGTTGACACCCGCCGAATTGCGGCTGATTGCGGAATGGCTGGATGTCGGAGCGCAATACTACAACAACCCCTTCGACGTCCCGGCCAACTGACGTTTCGGTGCTCGCGGCACTGCTTTTGGTCCTGGGCCTGGGCATCGCGGCGGACGGGGCATGGGCGGCAGCGGAGCACTATACGGTCACGGTGGCGGATCCGTACCTCGAGCTGCACACCGGGCCGGGCCGCGGCTACCCGCGCTTCCACGCGGTGGAGCGGGGCGAGACGATCGAGATCCTGAAGCGGCGCACCGACTGGTTCCTGGTGCGCGACGCGCGCGGCAACGAGGGCTGGGTGCCTCGGGCGCAACTCGAGCTGACGCTGCGCCCCGACGGCGGCCAGGTCCGGCTGGTCGACGCCGATCGCCAGGACCTGCTGGATTCGCGCTGGGAAGTGGGCGTGCTCTCCGGCGACTACGGCGGCGCCAACGTGATCTCGATCTACGGTGCGTTCTCGCTGAATCCGCACGTCTCCGTCGAGCTCTGGGGCTCGCACCTCCTCGGCAACTTCTCGAACGGCTGGGCGGCCAGCGTCAATGTCGTGCACGAGACCTGGCCGGAATGGCGCGTCTCGCCGTTCTTCACGCTCGGGGCGGGGTACATCCACACCGAGCCGAAATCGACCATCGTGCAGGGAGAGGATCGCAGCGACCAGACGGCGCACGTGGGCGCCGGCCTGCGCTTTCACGCGACGCGCCGCTTCATCCTGCGGGCGGAGTACAAGAGCTACGTCGTGTTCACCAGCCGTGACGACAACGAGGAAGTAGAAGAATGGAAAGCCGGTTTCGCCTTCTTTTTCTGATCCTGCCCGCGCTTCTCGCCGTGTCCGGGTGCGCGGCGACGAAAGGCATCTTCGGGCTGGGGGACGAGCCGGCGCCGTCGGCGCCCGCCGAGGCGCCGACGCCGGAGCAGGTCATCGATCCGGAGGTCGTGCGGCGCGACGTGGCGGAGCCCGGGATCGACACGGAGAACTTCGAGGTGGGCGTGTTCGCGGGCGTCATGAGCATCGAGGATTTCGGCTCGGACGTCGTCTATGGCGCCCGCCTGGCCTACCACATCACCGAGGGCCTGTTCGTGGAAGGCGCGATCGGGCAATCGGAGGCAGGGCTCACCAGCTTCGAGGAGCTGTCGGGCGGCGCCCCCATCCTCTCGGACAGCGATCGCGAGTTCACCTATTACAACCTCAGCCTGGGCTACAACGTGCTGCCCGGGGAGGTCTTCCTGGGGGAGGGCAGGGCGTACAACACGGCGCTCTATCTCATCGCCGGGCTCGGCTCCACGCGGTTCGGCGGCGACGATCGCTTCACCGTCAACGTCGGCGCGGGCTACCGCTTCCTGCTCACCGACTTTCTCGCGATGCACCTCGACGTGCGGGATCACATGTTCGACACGGACCTCCTTGGCAGGCCGAAGACCGTGCACAACCTCGAAGCCCACCTGGGCTTCACGGTGTTCTTCTGAGGCAGGGTTCACGGTCCGTGCACGTCACCGGCGCTAACGTCTGCAGGTTCCCCTCACGGGGCACGAACCCGGAAGGATTCTCATGACCGATCGCAAGCTGCGCATCCTCTTCACGCTCGGCGTGCCGCTCGTCCTGTCGGCCTGCGGCAGCATCGAGCCCTGGGTGAAGCCCTACGAGCGCGACCGCCTCGCCGACCCGATCATGGCGCTGGATGGCGATCCGGTGTCGAGCGCCTACATACAGCACGTCTACGAGGCGCGCGAGGCCGCCCGCGGCGGCGAAGGCGCGGCGGGCGGCGGCTGCGGCTGCAACTAGGGACCGCGGGCGGCAGGTGCGATGAAGACACGGTATCGGCGCTGGCTGCCGGGAGCGCTCCTCCTGCTGGTGAGCGGCTCGGTGCTGCCCGGAGTGCTGCCGGAGGACCGGGCCGACATCCTGTACCACCTGTACGACGGGGGCGGGGTGCAGATCGACGGGCCATCCGTGCTGGTGCGCAAGCAGGTCGGCAAGAACGTCTCCGTCGTCGGCAACTACTACGTCGACATGGTGAGCTCGGCGTCGATCGACGTCGTGACCACGGCGAGCCCGTACGAGGAGGAGCGCAAGCAGTACTCGCTGGGCATGGATTACCTGCGCAACAACACGACGATCTCGCTCGGCTACACGGACAGCAGCGAGAGCGACTTCGACGCCACGACCTGGAGCTTCTCGGTCAGCCAGGACATGTTCGGCGACCTCACGACCCTGACCCTGAGCTATGCCTACGGCGACGACGTCGTCGGACGCTCCGACGACGAAACCTTCGCTCGCGACAACAAGCGGCAGCAGTACGGGATCGGCCTCACCCAGATCCTCACTCGCAATCTCATCGCGACCCTGAACTTCGAGACCATCACGGACGAGGGCTTCCTCAACAACCCGTACCGTTCCGTGCGCTACCTGGATTCCGGCAGCCCGCTCGGCTACAGCTTCGAGCCGGAGGTGTACCCGCATACGCGGACGTCGAATGCGCTCGGGCTGCGCGCGCGCTACTATCTCCCCTACCGTGCCGCGCTGCAGGCGGAGTATCGTTACTTCACCGATACCTGGGACATCGACGCGCACACGGCGGCGCTGTCTTACGTGCACCCCGTCGGGCCATGGACCTACACGCTGAAATATCGCTGGCACGACCAGACCGGCGCGCACTTCTTCCGCGACGTGTTCTCGCGCCCGGAGCAGACGAATTTCCGCGGCCGCGACAAGGAGCTGTCCCCGCTCACGAGCCACACGCTCAAGCTGGCCGCGAGCTACGAGTTCCTGAGCAACGGCTGGAAGTTCATCGACAAGGGCACCGTGAATTTCTCGATCGACCGCCTCAGGGTCGATTACCACGAGTTCCGCGACCTCACGTCCGGGGCGCCGGTCGGCGAGGAGCCGCTGTACTCCCTGGATGCGGACGTTTTCCAGCTCTTCTTCTCGTTCTGGTACTGAGCCCGGGCACGCGATGACCTGGGTAGTCGCAGGACTCGCCGCCCTCGTCGCCGCGGTCGCCGTGCTCTACAACCGGCTGGTCCGCGACCGGAACCGCGTCGCGGGCGCGTGGAGCGACATCGACGTGCAGCTCCAGCGGCGCCACGACCTCATTCCGCAGCTCGTCAAGGCCGTCGACCAGTACGCCCGCTACGAGCGCGCGACGATCGCCGCCGTGACGGCCCTGCGGGCCGAGGCGATGCGGCTGCAGGACGTGGATGCCCTGGGCCGCGCGGAGGAGGAGCTGTCGAGCGGCGTGCACAAGCTGCTTGCGCTCGCCGAGCAGTACCCCGAGCTGAAGGCGGACCGGAACTTCCTGGCGCTGCAGGAGGAGCTCGTCGAGACGGAGGACCATCTCCAGTTCGCGCGGCGCTACTACAACGGCGCCGTGCGCGAATACAACACGCGCCTGGAAAGCGTGCCCAGCAATTTCGTGGCCCGCTCGTTCGGCTTCGAGCCCCGCCAGTTCTTCCAGAAAGAAGCGGACGAGGTGGCCGCCGTGCCGCGAGTCGATCTCGGGAACTCCCGGTGAGGACCGCCGCCCTCCTGCTTCTCTCGTTGCTCTCCGGGCTTGCCGCCGCGGACGAACGCATCCTCGAATACCGAAGCGACGTCCTGGTCCGTGCGGACGCGTCGATGGAAGTGACCGAGACGATCACGGTCCGGGCCGAAGGGCAGCGCATCCGGCGCGGCATCTACCGCGATTACCCCACGCGCTACAAGGACCGTTTCGGCAACGACGTCGAGGTGATCTACCAGCCGGTTTCGGTCCTGCGCGACGGCAACCCCGAGGCCTTCCGCAGCGAGTCGCGGGGGAACGGCGTGCGCACCTGGTTCGGGTCGGCGGATCGCCTGCTGGCGCCGGGCGTATACACCTACACGTACCGCTATCGTGCCGGCCGCATGCTCGGCTTCTTCGACGAGCATGACGAGCTGTACTGGAACGTGACCGGCCTCGGGTGGGATTTCCCGATCGACCGCGCCGTCGCCACCGTCGCGTTCGATTTCGCACCGCCGGAAGGCGCGCTCGGGCTGGAGGCTTTCACCGGGCCGTTCGGCGCGCGCGGCCGCGACTATCGCGCCTACACGGCGGAAGGGCGCGCCGTCTTCGAAACGACTGCACCGCTCGCCGCCCGGCAGGGGCTGACGATCGTCGTCACCTGGCCGAAGGGCTACGTGGAAGAGCCCGGTGCAACGGACCGGGTGCTCTGGCTGCTCGGGGACAACGCGAACCTGCTCGCCGCGTTCCTCGGGCTCGGGGCGCTGTTCGCGTACTACGTTCCCGTGTGGCGCCGGCACGGCCGCGATCCGGAGCCCGGCCTCGTCATTCCGCGCTACGAGCCGCCGGAAGGATTCTCCCCGGCGTCGCTGCGCTACATCGAGCGGATGGGCTATGACGATGAGGCGATGACCGCGGCGATCATCAATCTCGCGGTCAAGGGAAGGCTCAGGATCGACAAGAACGGCCGGCACGTGCTGACGCGTCTCGAGGCGCCCGCGGACGCACCTGCGCTGGCAGGGGGCGAGAAGGAGCTCCTCGATGCGCTGTTCAGCGACGGCGACACGCTGGAGCTCGCCAGCCGGAATCACGAGCGGATCGGCCATGCCCGCAGCAGGCACCAGGGCGCGCTCAGGCGCGAGTTCGCGAACCGCTATTTTGTCATCAACGGTGCGATGAACCTGCCCGCCATCCTCATCGCGATTCTCGCCCTGGTGATTGCCGCCAATCTCGGGAGCGGGCTGACGCCGGGCATCGGTGCGCTCGCCGTGTGCATGGTCGGCACCATTTTCTTCTTCGCCATCGCCATGAGGCGGCCGACGGGACTCGGCCGCAGGGTCCTGGACCACGTCGCCGGCTTCCGCGAGTACCTCGAGGTCGCGGAGAAGGACGACCTGAACGCGCGCAATCCTCCCGAGCTCACGCCGGCACTCTTCGAGCGCTACCTGCCGTTCGCGATCGCGCTCGGCGTGGAGCAGCAGTGGTCGGAGCGCTTCGCGGAGGCACTGCGCGGTTTGCACGGCGGCGAGGCCGGTCAGTATCATCCCGCCTGGTACGGGGGCGACTGGAGCTCGCGCGATTTCCGTGCCGCGGCCTCGACCCTCAAGTCCGGTCTCGGCAAAGCCATCAGCTCGTCGGTGAGCCCGCCCGGCTCGTCGTCGGGAAGCGGCGGCGGCGGCTTTTCCGGCGGCGGCGGCGGTGGTGGCGGCGGCGGCGGCTGGTGACGGCCGCGCAACGCACGTAACCGCTCCGGGGTTGTCAAACGGGCCGCAGGCCCGCATATCGACGGTGAGCCACCGCCCGTGGCCGCCGTCATCCCAAGTCCGAGGACCGGCACAGCTTGAACCGATACGTGTACCAGCGACGGCCCGTCGATGACAGCGCCATTCCCACGGTGATCTTCTGGCTGCTGATCGCCAACGGGCTCGTTTTCGCGCTGCAGCAGTTCGTCCAGCTCGGCGCATTTGCGCTGTGGCCGCTGTCCTCCCGGCTGTTCGCTCCCTGGCAGCTCCTGACTTACGCGTTCCTGCACGGGGGTGTGTGGCACATCTTCTTCAACATGTTCGGGTTGTGGATGTTCGGCCGCGACCTGGAACGCATCATGGGACCGCGCCGGTTCCTGACCTACTACCTGACCTGTGTCGTCGGCGCGGCCGTGATCCAGCTTCTCGTCGCGCAAATCCAGGGCGGGTTCTACGCGACGATCGGCGCGTCGGGAGGCGTGTTCGGGATCCTGCTCGCGTACGGCATGGCGTTTCCCAACAACACCGTCATGCTGCTGTTCCCGCCGATCCCGATGAAGGCGAAGTATTTCGTCATCGTGTTCGGCGCACTCGAGCTC
>DATGQE010000088.1:0-5963 GCA_035304345.1 Woeseiaceae bacterium
CCTAGAGGACGTTGAAGAGGGTGAGGTTGCGGGTCTCGACGAACGCTTTCTGCGCGGCTTCCAGCATGGTGATCTGGATGCTGAGCCGCGACAGCGCCTCGGCATAGTCGAGATCCTCGATCTCGGCCAGCGTTTCCTCGAGCCCCAGCGCCAGCGCGCCGTTCGCGTCCGCCTGGCTTTCGATGGCCGACAGCCGCGAGCCGATGCGGGTCTGCACGTCGAGCACCCGGCCGAGCGCCTGGTCCAGCGAGAGCAGGCCCTCGTTGATGCGGTTCGTCACCGCCGCGCGCGCCGCATCGTCGCCGGCCGGCGTGTCGATCGCCTCGGCCAGCGCCGCCACCATGGAGAACATGTCGCGCGGCGCGCTCGGCCGTACCCGGAACTCGTCGCCCGCGGCAGGCTGCCCGTCGATCGGGAAGCGAATGCCGGCGAAGGCGATGCTGTCGCCGTTCGCGAAGGAGCCGGTCGCGACCACCGTGCCGCCCGAGTCCTCGACTTCCCAGGTCGCAGCGTCCACGAACCGCACGGTGTAGGCCTCCCCGTCGTACGCCGCGCCGGGGTCCACGCTGCCCGGCCCGACGACGCCGGTGCCCGCGTTGCCCGCGCCGGCCACCACGGCGAAGCGGCCGTTGCCGTCGCGGATGCGGAAGAAGACCTCGCTGCCGGGATCGCCGTCCGCCACCAGCCGGTCGTCGCCGATGCGGATGCTGCGCTGCCCGTCGTCTCCCTGGTAGACGAAGGCGTTGCCGTTCCTGCCGACCGGCGGCACGGCGTCCTGGTGTCCGGAGAAGAGGTAGCGGCCGTTGCCGTCCTGCTGGTTCGCGAGCTCGACCAGCGCCTCCACGTGCTGGCGCAGCTCGACCGCGATCATGTGCCGCGACTCGTCGGACTGGCTGCCGTTGGCGGCCTGCAGGGCGAGCTCGCGGACCCGCTGCAGCACGTCCGTGACGCCCTTGAGCGTCGTCTCCTCGAAGCCCAGGCGGTTCTTCGCCATGGTGGCGTTGCGGTCGTACTGCCCGAGCTGCGACAGCGACTCGCGCATGCCGAGCGAGCGCGCGGCGGCGATCGGGTCATCCGCCGGCGACAGCAGGCGCCGGCCGGTCGTCAACTGGCGCTGCGTACGGTCGACCGCGGCCTGCAGCCTGAGCATCATCTCGAGGCCCTGCCGGAACGCGCCGCTGGTGGAGATACGCGTCATCGCCTTCCCGTCGCCGCCAGCAGGGTGTCGAACAGCGTGCGTGCCACGCTCACCACCTGCGCCGAGGCCTGGTAGGCCTGCTGGAACCGGAGCAGGTTGGCCGCCTCCTCGTCCAGGTTGACCCCGGAGATCGAGAGGTGCTGGTCCTCGGCGCTCGCGAGCATCACGTTGTGCGCATCGAGGTTCGCCCGCACCTGGTGCGTGGCGGAGCCCACCGCGGCGACGAGCTGGCCGTAACGGTCACCGATGCTGACGGTGCCGCCGTCCAGTATCCCGGCCGACTGCAGCCCGGCGAGCGCCAGCGCGTTGCGGTTGTCGCCGGTCGCGCCCGTGTTGGCCTGCACCGTGAAGACGTCGCCGGCCGCCGGCGTACCTTCGATGGCGAACGTGACGCCGTTGACGGTGATCGGCTGCCCGCTCGTCCAGGCGAACGGGCCCGAGCCGTCGACGGTGTAGCTCGTCGCGCTCGTGAACTCGATGACG
This sequence comes from Woeseiaceae bacterium, assembly GCA_035304345.1. GTDB lineage: Bacteria > Pseudomonadota > Gammaproteobacteria > Steroidobacterales > Woeseiaceae > IDS-8. Next base: position 1,682 of record DATGQE010000088.1, read on the forward strand.
AACCCGGCCAGGAGGTCGGGGTCGTCGGGATCGGTGACCTCCGGCGGCGTGATCGTCGCGGTGCCCGTGTTGCCGAGCGCGGCGGTCGCACGCAGGGGCGCGGCCATCGCGATGTCCTGCGGGTCGCGCGCCACCACCGAGACGCCGCCGGCCGCCCCCGCCGCCGGGCGGATGAGCAGCCGGTCCCCGGCCGCAGGCGTGCCGCTCACCTCGATCGCGAGACCGGCCGCGGTGAACGGATCGCCCGCCGTGCCGCTGCCGGACAGCGGAATCGCGGCACCGCCGCCGGCCGGCGCGAGCTGCCAGTCCGTGCCGTCGAAAGAAAGGACGAGATCGCCGCCCGGCAGAGCGCCGACGTCGGTCACCGTGACAGAGGCGCCGGCACTGCCCGCGTTGCGGCTCGAAGGCCACACCGCGGGCGGCGTGATGCGGAAGAAGTCGCCGCCGAGCGTGCCGTCCGGCGTCATCCCGGCCGCGTGCTGCGCATTGAAGCGCGTGACCAGCGCGAGCGCGGTCTCGCCCAGCGCCTCGCGCGCGGGATCGAGGAACTGGGCACGGAAATCGAGCAACCCGCCCAGCGTTCCGCCGGAGACGCCGCCGAGCGGCGCTTCGCCCGCGGGCCCGCGCCACGCGACCTCGGGCCGCGTCGGGTCGAACTCGCTGCCGCGCACGGCGAGCCCGGAGGCCTCGCCGCCGACGACGAGCGCCAGCCCGGACGCCATGAACACGGACAGCGAACCGTCGTCCTGCGGCACGACCGAGACGGCGAGCTGCCCCGAGAGCTCCTGCACCAGCCGGTCGCGCTCGTCGAGCAGATCGTTCGGCGGCTGGCCGGTGCCGTTCCGCGCCGCGACGATCTTGTCGTTCACGTCGGCGATGGCGCTCGCGAGCTGGTTGACCCGGGCGACGGCGTCGCCGATGCGGCTCGACACCTCCTGCTCGAGGGCGTCGAGCTGCGCCTCGAGCGAGCGGAAGCGCTGCACGAGGCTGTCGGCCTCGCCCAGCAGGGCCTGGCGCGCGGGCGTCGAGGCCGGGTCGTTGGCGACGTCCTGCACGGCATTGAAGAACGTCTGCAGCCGGGCGTCGAGTCCCGTCTCCGGGCCGGCGAGGAGGTTGTCGAGGCGCCGCGCCAGCGCGTCGAGCGTCGCGAAACGCGCCTGCCCGGTGAGCGAGGCGCGGAGCTGCCCGGCGGCGAACTCGTCGAATACCCGCTTGATGGTGGTGATGTCGGTTCCGCCGCCGATGTAACCGTTGCCGAAGCTCTGGCCATGGCGCGTCGCGAACTCGGCCACCTGGCGGCTGTAGCCGGGCGTGTTCGCGTTCGCGATGTTGTGGCCGGTCATCTCGATCGCGCGCCGGAACGCGAGCATCCCGGACAGGCTGATGTTCAACAGGTCAGGCATGGTGCACGGTCACCTCGTCGGGCTTATCGGCCGGAAGCCGGGAAGGTTGAGTGCCGCACGGCGTTCTCGAGCACGCCGCTTTCGAGCACGGACGCGATCTTCTCGGCGTACGCCGGGTCCGTCGCGTACCCCGCCTGCTGCAGCGCCTGCGCGAAGCCGGCGGCGTCGTCACCGCGGTCGCGCACGTGCCGGTAGCGCGGGTTCTCGGACAACAGGCGCACGTAATCGTCGAACGCCGAGGCGAGATCCGGATAGGCGCGGAAACGCGCCTGCTCCCGGCGCGCCACGCCGCCCACGAACTCGATCGTGGGCCGGGTGACGCTCGGGCCGTCCCAGCCCGGCCCCGCCTTGATGCCGAACAGGTTCAGGCTGCTGGCCCCGTCGGGGTGTGCGGGCACGCGCCGGCCCCACCCGGTCTCCAGGGCCGCCTGCGCGAGGATCGCTTCGGCGGGCACGTCGAGCGCGCGCGCCGCGCGCACCGCGTGCGGCCACACGTCGCGCGCGAAAGCCTCCGGGCTGGACCACGCGGGTTTCGGCTCCGGCCGCTCGTGCGCACGCGCCGGCACGCTCGCCGCCAGGAGGAAGCGTCCGGGCACCGGGCGCGGCGCCGTGCCCGCGCCCTCGCCCGTGCCGCCGAGCTGGCGGACGATGAGGTCGGCGAGCCCAATGCCCCGGCCGCGCGACATCTCCACCGAGAGCTGGCGGTCCAGCATCTCGCGGTACATGCCGTGCGCCTCGCTGCGGCCGAAGAGCGGGTCGCCGCCGGTGGCCTCGCGCGCGCTCTCGAGCACCGTCTCGATGAACAGCGCCTCGAACTGGCCCGCGACCGCCCTGAGCGTCTCCGGGTCGTGGCGTTCCGCGCCCCGGCGCAACGCGGCGTACTGCGTGAAATCGGTGACGGCGAAGCTCATCGGTCCGGTCTCAGATGACGACCAGCTCCGCGCGCAGGGCGCCGGCGCGCTTCAGCGCCTGCAGGATCGCGACGAGGTCGCCCGGCCCCGCACCCACCCGGTTCACGGCCTCGACGATCTCGTTGAGCGAGGTGCCGGGCTGGAACAGGAACATGCTGGACGTCTCCTCCTCGACCTCGACGCTGGAATCCGGCAGCACCACGGTGCGGCCGCGCGAGAACGGCGCCGGCTGGCTCGCGAAGGGATCCTCCGTGATGGTCACGACGAGCGAGCCGTGCGACACCGCCGCGGGCGTCACGGTGACGTGCGCGTTGATCACGACCGTGCCGGTACGCGAGTTGACGATGACCTTCGCCGGCGCCTGCCCCGGGTCGACCTCGAGGTTCTCGAGATGCGCAAGGAAGGCCGTGCGCTGCGAGGGATCGGCGGGTGCGTCGACGCGCACCGACACCGCGTCGATCGCGCGCGCGGTGCCCTCGCCGAGGCTGTCGTTGATCGCCTGCACGAGCCGGGTCGCCGTCGTGAAGTCCGGCTGGTGCAGGTTGAGGAAGACGCCGTCCTGCGCCAGGAAATCGCTGGGCACCATACGCTCCACGGTGGCGCCGTTCGGGATGCGCCCCGCGCTCGGGATGTTCACCGTCACGCTGGAGCCATCCGCGCCGGACGCGCCGAAACCGCCGACCAGCAGGTTGCCCTGTGCGATCGCGTACACGTTCCCGTCCGCGCCGCGCAACGGGGTCATGAGCAGGCTGCCGCCCCGCAGGCTCTTCGCGTTGCCGATCGACGAGACCGTGACGTCGATCTCCTGGCCCGGCTTCGCGAACGGCGGGAGCTCCGCGTGCACGGAAACCGCGGCCACGTTCTTGAGCTGCAGGTTCACGCCGGGCGGCACCGTGATGCCGAACTGCGTGAGCATGTTCTTCAGGCTCTGCACCGTGAATGGCGTCTGGCTCGTCTGGTCGCCGCTGCCGTCGAGCCCGACGACCAGGCCGTAGCCGACGAGCTGGTTGCTGCGCACGCCGGCCACGCTCGCCAGGTCCTTGACGCGCTCCGCCGCCGCCGGCTGTGCCAGCACGAGCGCGAGCAGCGCCCCCCACCCGAGGCGCGCCGCCCACGAACAATCCTTCGTGTTCATCCGCATTGCTGTCGCCCTCAGAACGGCCAGAGACCGGAGTTGAAGAAACGCGTGAGGAAGCCCATGCGATTCGCCTCGGCAAGGACGCCCTCGCTGCTGTAGGTGATCTGCGCGTCGGCGACCTTGCTCGACGGGATCGAGTTGTCCGGCCCGATGTCGAACGGCCGCACGATGCCGGACAGCCGTATGAACTCGCGCCCCTGGTTCAGGGTGACCCACTTGTCTCCCTGGATGCGCAGGTTGCCGTTCGGGTAGCGCGCCACGACCGTCACGGCGATGTCGCCCGTGAGGCTGTTGCTCTGCGTGCTGGACCCGGAGCCGTCGAACGCGACCTCGCCGCTCAGGCTGCCCTCGCCGATCGGCACGCCGTTGCGGGTGACCGGGCGGCCGAAGACGACCGGGTTCGCGAACGCCGCCTCGCTCGATTTCGAGGTCGACGTGGCGGCATTCTTGGTGGCGTTCGTCCGCTCGATGAGGCGCACCGTCAGGACGTCGCCGACGCGCGCGGCCCGAACGTCCTCGAACAGCCGCACGTCGCCGCTGTCGCGGTAGATCGCGCCGTCCGTCGGCGTCGCCGCCGCCGTTTCGACCGGCACCGGCGCCGGCCAGGACTCGACGCGCTCCGGCATGCCGCCGCAGCCGGCGCAGGCGATCGCCGCCACGGCGCCGCACAGGAACGTTCGCATGCTCGTGCGTGTCATGGTGCCGGCCTTCACAGGTTGTTGTTCAGGTACTGCATCATCTGCTCGCTGGTCGAGATCGCCTTCGAGTTCATTTCGTAGGCGCGCTGCGTCTCGATCATGTTCACGAGCTCCTCGACGACGTTCACGTTC
>DATGQE010000089.1:0-22006 GCA_035304345.1 Woeseiaceae bacterium
CCGCGCGTCGTATAGACGAGGTGCATTGATGGATCGCAGACGATTCCTGCAAGGCAGTGCGGCGCTGGTCGGTGCCGGTGCGCTCGGCCCGTGGCTGCGGGCGCAGGCCTCGCCGCCGGGCATCCTCGTCAACGACGTGCACTCGCAGCTCAATCCGACGCGTGTGTCGGAGGTGTTCGTCCCGGGCTCAGTCGACGAGCTCGTCGAATGGTTCCGGGCGCTGCCGCGTGATGCGGCGCTCGCCGTGGCCGGCGGGCGGCACTCGATGGGCGGCCAGCAGTTCGCGAGTGGAGCGCGGCTCGTACAAACGGATGCACTCAACCGCCTTCTCGCCCTCGATGCCGAGCGCGGTATCGCCGAGATGGAGGCCGGAATCCAGTGGCCGGCGCTCATCGGCGGGCTCGTCGAGCGGCAGGCGGATGCCCCGACGCAATGGGGCATCGTGCAGAAGCAGACGGGTGCCGACCGGCTGAGCATCGGCGGCGCCCTCGCCTCGAACATTCACGGCCGCGGCCTGCTGCTTCCGCCGTTCGTGGGGGACGTCGAGTCGTTCACGCTGCTGGCGCCGGACGGCACACTCGTCGACTGCAGCCGCGACCGGAACCCGGAGCTGTTCCGGCTGGCAATCGGCGGCTACGGCCTGTTCGGGATCGTGACGAGCGTGCGGCTGCGGCTCGCACCTCGCATCAAGATCGAGCGTGTCGTCGAGCTCGCTGACCTCGACGAGCTTCCGGAGCGCGTCTCGGGTCGGGTGAGCGACGGCTATCTCTACGGCGACGGCCAGTTCGAAATCGACCCCGCGTCTCCGGGGTTCCTGCGCCGCTGCGTCTTCTCGACCTACCGGCCCGCTGCACCCGACGCCGAGATTGCACCCGGGCAGAAGGCGCTCACCGTTGAGGACTGGCAACGCCTGTTGCGGATGACCCACACGGACAAGGCGGCGGCGTTCGAGATCTACTCCGACTACTACCTGTCGACCTCAGGCCAGATCTATTGGTCCGACACCCACCAGCTCAGCACCTACATCGATGACTACCACCGGGCGCTCGGTGGGGGCACCGAAATGATCTCCGAGGTGTACGTGCCGCGCCCCCGGCTCGGCGAGCTCATGGGCCGCCTGCGCGAGGATTTCCGCCGCAACGCCGTCGACGTGATCTACGGCACCGTGCGCTTCATCGAGCGTGACGCCGAGACGTTCCTGCCTTGGGCGCGCGAATCGTTCGCTTGCGTCGTGCTGAACTTCCATGTCGACCATGGCAGCGCCGGGCTCGCGAAGGCCAGGGCGGATTTCCGGCGGCTGATCGATCACGCGCTCGCGCTCGACGGCAGCTACTTCCTGACCTACCACCGCTGGGCACGCCGCGACCAGGTCGAGCGCGCGTATCCGCGCTTCGAGGCGTTCCTCCGGGAAAAGCTCGCCTGGGATCCCGACGAACGCTTCCAGAGCGAATGGTACCGGTACTACCGGAAGAGGATCCTGGGCCGTCGCTAGGTCACGGCACCAGCTTCTCGCAGGCCTGCCAGTCGCCGCGGCGCAGCGGGATCTGCATGCCGCCCGTCTCCTCCAGGCGATCGAACAGCCGCTTGCGCATCGCATCGGCGATGTCCTCGAAGGCGGGGATGCCGAACAGGTTGTGCTGCTCGTACGGATCCGTCTGCAGGTCGTACAGCTCCTGCGTGTCCCACACGCCGTGGTAGTAGATGTACTTGTAGCGGTCACCGCGCAGCGCGAAGGTCGTCGGCGTGTGCGGGAAGGCGTGCTCCCAGTAGTACTCGTAGAGCAGCTCGCCGGGTGAGTCCATCTCCTCGCCGCGCAGGAGCGGCAGCACCGAGCGGCCGTCCACCGGGCGCGTCGGCTCGACGTCCGCCAGCTCGAGGATCGTCGGCATGATGTCGATGGTGCGCACCATGCCGCTGACGACCACGCCTTCCGGCACGAAGCCCGGCCCCCAGGCGAGCATCGGGATGCGGATCGATTCCTCGTAAGCGTGCCGCTTGTCGATGAGCCCGTGCTCACCCAGGGAGAAGCCGTTGTCGCTGAGGTACAAGAGCAGCGTGTCCTGCCCCATGTCGTGCCTTACGAGCCAGTCCAGCACGCGCCCGATGCTGTCGTCGAGCGCGAGCGTCGTCTCGGCGTAGCGGCGGTAGAACTCGTCGAACTCGAACTGCCCGTGATAGGCGTAATCGACGCCGTGCCAGCCGTAGCGCTGCGCGCGTACCCAGCGCGGCTGTCCGCGCAGGTTCGCTTCGGTCTTCGGCATGGTGACGGGATAGGGAATCTCGACGTCGGCATAGCGGCCGCGGTGCCGCTCGGCCGGCACGAACTCGGCGTGCACCGCCTTGTGCGCCAGCATGAGGAAGAACGGCCGGCCATCGCGGTCGCGGCGCCGCTCTTCGAGCCACTGGATCGCGAGGTCCGTCAGGATGTCGGTCGTGTAGCCCTCGAACACCCGACGCCGGCCGTTGACGTTGAGCTCGGGATCCTCGTAAACGCCCTGGCCGCGAAAGCTCACCCAGTGATCGAAGCCGGGGCGCGGGTCGTCCCGGTCCTCTCCCATGTGCCACTTGCCGATGTAACCGGTGCGCCAGCCCGCCTTTTGCAGCAGCTCGGGGAAGAACACGGTGCCTTCCGGAATGCCGGAGGTGTTGTCCACCACGCGATGCCGGTGCGCGTACTGGCCGGTGAGGATCGAGGCACGGCTCGGCGAGCACAGCGACGTCGTGACGAACGCGTTCTCGAGGTGGGCGCCGCCGGCCGCCATGCGGTCCATGCCCGGCGTCTCCAGCCATTCCGGCGCCTGCTCCATGAATCCCATGAAGTCGTAGCGATGATCGTCGCTCAGGATGACGATCACGTTGCGGGGCGAATCCTGCGCCTGCGCGGCCGGCAGGCAGCACAGCGCGGCGAAGACGGCGAGCAGCCAGCGGCAGGCAAGCACTCGCGGCGAGACAGGAATGTGCACGGGTAACGGCCTCCTTGTCCGACGGGCTGGCGGGCGAGTCCTGCGCATGGTACACCGGTCTGGCGTGGCGGTGGCCGGACCCGGTCCTGCGACCCTTCGGGGCTGCCGGGCATCAGGTTATTGACGGGCCCCGGCGGCGCCGCGGCATCCACCGGACCGGGACGGCAGTGCAGGCCGAGCTCTCCATCGATCGCCTCGACGACTTCGACGCCGCTCGCCACCGGCGGCTTGCGGCCTGCATGCTGCTCGCGGCCGCGCTGGTCCTTCTGCTCCTCGCCGTGCTCGAGTGGCCCGAGCCGCAGCGATTCCTGCCTCTGGCGCGCCCCGTGCTCGACGTGACGCTGGAGGAAGCGCCGCAGCCGGAGGTGCGGCCACAGGTGCCGCCCCTGCCCTTGCCCGAAACCGAAGCCGAAACGACGCCGGCGGAGGCGCCGCCGGCAGCCGCCGCCACGCCCGAAAGCCTGCCCGCGGAACGACCTGCGACAGCGGGGGCGGAGACGGCAGAGACCACGCAACCGGCCGTCGATGGGCTCGGAACCCCGGCGGCGGTCGACTGGTACGCGGAGCTCGAGCGCGTCGCCGAGGCGGTCGGCAACCGCCTCGCGGACGAGCCGCAATCGATGCACCCGGAGTTCGACGAGCTGCGGCGCATCGCGAAGCTGTTCTACGGCAAGCCGAAGACGAATCCGCCGCCGCCGTCGTGGGAGGTGGAGAAGGACATCTACGGGCGCACGCTGTTGAAGAAAGGCAACATGTTTCGCGTGCTCGACGACACGCGGCTGTTCAACGAGGAGGCGTTCCGGCTGTTCGAGCGCCACATGACGTTCATCGTCATTCCGCTCGGGCGGCGCAAGCCGGAGAACCTGCCGTGGGTCGAGCTGATCCGGGCGCGCTACGAGTACATGCGCGAGCCCGACGAGCTGCCGCCGCTCAAAACCGTCGTCGCCCCTGCCGCGGACCCGTAGGAGCGCCCTTCACGGAGCGAAATGATGCTCGAGCCAGGCGACGCCGAAGGCGAGGAGGTCGGGGGCTTCGATGAGCTCGCCCTTCGCTGCACCGACGATGCCGCTCTGCACCCTTCCGGTCGCCCGATACTTGCGCAGGATCACCGCGAAGTAGTCGGGACCTTGCCAGTCGACGATGCCGTTCGCGTCGTCGAGCGCGTCGACGACACGAATCTCGGGACCCTTCGGGCCTTTCACCACGCGATGGCGGCGCACGCGCCGCTTCGAGGGCAGCCTCGCGCGGTACTCCGCGAGGTGCAACAGCGTCACGGTGTCGTCGTCCGCGCCGAGCCTGAGCACGCGACCGCCCATCTGCACCAGCCGGTCGAGCGCTGAGCCGTCGCCGTAATAGTCGTGCCACGGCGGATCGCGCAGCAGCTCCGCCGCCCGGGCACCGCGCGCGCCGAAGCGTCCCTCCGGATGATCGGAGACCAGCGTCCCGCTCTGCCGGCGGAACACCTCGGCGAGCCAGCCTACGTCCGGCTGCGCCGGCGTCGTCCACGGGTCAAAGGGCTCGGCGCCGGCAAGCAGCGCGGCGCGCTCCGGCTCCGGCTGCTCGTTCACCCAGTCGTGGTCGTCGCGCGCACCGAGCACCATCATCCACGTACCGTCCGGGCCGAGCGCGGTGTCGATCGCACGCACGACGCCGGCCGGCCCGCCTTCCACCGGCCCCAGCCGCCGCAGCGAGGCATGCACCATGAGCACGTCACCCGGGCTCACGCCGAGGCGCCGCAGGTCCGCCGTGAGGTCGGCAACGGTCTTCACGGCTCCCGAGGTACGACGACCGGGCGCGCGCGGACGAGATCGCGCCACCCGGCGAGGACCCGCTCCGCTTCCCGGCAGCTCACCAGGCCGCCCGTGGTAGCGCGCGGCGCGTCGGCCGCGAGCAAGGCAGTGCCGGGCAGCAGGCCGGCGGAAAGGCCGGTCGCGACCCGAACCGTCACTCGCCGATGTCCTCGTTCCACAGCGCCGGGTTGCTCGCGATGAACTCCTGCATGAGGCGGTAGCATTCCGGGTCGTCGAGGATCTCGAGCTCCACGCCGTGCGATCGCAGGTAGTCCTCGGGCCCGCGGAAAGTGCGGTTCTCGCCGATGACGACGCGGGGAATGCCGTACAGCAGCACCGCGCCGCTGCACATGTCGCAGAACGACAGGGTCGAGAACAGCACCGAGCGGCGATAGTCGGCGGCTTTCAGGCGTCCCGCGTTCTCGAGGCAGTCCATCTCCGCGTGCAGGATCGCGCTGCCCCGCTGCACGCGCCTGTTGCGCCCGCGGCCGACCACCTTCCCATCGACCACCAGCACCGAGCCGATGGGAATGCCGCCTTCGGCCAGCCCCTTGCGAGCTTCCGCGACGGCCGCATCCAGGTGACTCTTCAGCTCGTCGTCGCGCATCGCCCGGTTTCCCGCGTACCTGCCCGGCCCCCACGTTACCATACCGGCATTGCCCGCCATTCATCCCCACCCCGCAGCATTCACGGAGGCACCGGAAGCCATGCCACCGCTCGTGATATTCGACATGGACGGAGTGCTGGTCGACAGCGAACCGATGCACATGCGGCTCGAGCGCGAGATGTTCGAGCGCCTGTCGCTGCCGATATCGGAGGCCGAGCACCAGGCGTTCGTCGGGATGTCGCCGGCCGGCATGTGGGGCACGATCAAGGCACGTTTCGACCTGCCGCACGCGGTCGACGACCTCGTCGAGATGGATACGGACGTCAAGGCCCGCGAGATCGGCGCGACGCCACTCGAGCCCATCGACGGGGTGGAGGAGCTGATCGCCGACCTGGAGGATGCTGGTTGCGAGCTCGCGGTGGCATCCTCGTCGCAGAAGCGGCTGATCGAGGCCGTGACCGAGGGGCTCGGCCTCAGGCAGCGATTCTCGCACCTCGTGAGCGCCGAGGAAGTGCGCCGGGGGAAGCCGCATCCCGACGTCTTCATCAGGGCGGCGGAGCTATGCGGCAGGAAACCGGCAGACTGCCTCGTGATCGAGGACAGCGCGAACGGCGTGCGCGCCGCGCTGGCAGCGGGCATGAAATGCGTCGGCTTCGTGAACGAGAGCGCGGGCCGCCAGGATCTCTCCGGCGCCGACCTGGTGGTGCGGAACTTCGGCGACGCCGCGCGCAAGGAGATCGTGGCGCTCGCGCGCTCGCTCTCCTTCCTGCGCGACTGACGGCAAGAGCCGGTCAGTGGCCGACGAAGCTGAACGTGATCCCCAGCATGTCCATTCCCGGGTTGGTCTCGCGAATGCCGCCGTTGGACGTGTGCTGCAGGCGCAGTGCGACGACGCCGCGGCCGCCGACCCGCGTGCCGAACACCAGCGCCGAGGTGAAATGGAAGTCGCCGCCCAGCTCTTCGCCCTGGAACGTCGAGCCCGCAATCAACGTCGGGCTGATGCTGAGCTCCGTGAAGTACCGCGACTGCCCGAGCGGCCGATGCCAGACGGGGCCGAGCGACAGGAACGGCCGGGTGTTCTCTCCATCCTCGAACACGCCAACCTCGAACCGCAGCCAGTCCGCGCCCCACCGCCGCCACTGCCGGACGTCGAAAGCGGCCGCCACCTGGGTCGTTCCGCTGAACCGGTCGTCCGCGACGGCCACGCGGTAGCGCGCGTCCTCGAAACCTCCGGCATGCGCAGACAGGCTGCCGAGGAGGAGGACGGCCATTAGCGCGGCCACCCCCGCGGGCCGCAGGAGGTTCCCTCTCGCCGGCCACTGCGCCGGCGGGGAAAAGGTGATGAGACGGGTCAGGTTCACGTTTGCACTCCTTGCGATCAGGCGGCGGCAGGTTCCGGCAGCACGTGCTCGGCGGCCTCGTCTTCCTGGCGCACCCGGTGGGTCGCCGCGATCAGCGAGTAGAAAACCGGCACCACGAACAGCGTGAACAGCGTTCCGAGCACCATGCCCGCCACGAGGACGGTGCCGATGCTGTTGCGCGCGGCCGCGCCGGGACCGGACACCAGCACCAGCGGCAGGTGCCCGAACACGGTTGCCGCCGAGGTCATCAGCACGGGACGCAGGCGCGTCAGCGACGCCTCGCGTATGGCATCCATCTTCGCGCGGCCGCGCGCCTGGAGCTGGTTGGCGAACTCGACGATCAGGATGCCGTTCTTCGCGATCAGCCCGACGAGCGTGATCAATCCCACCTGCGAGTAGATGTTGAGCGTCGTCAGCTCGAGGAAGGTGAAGAGCAGCGCCCCGGAGATTGCCAGGGGCACGGAGCCGATCAGCACGATCAACGGATCGCGGAAGCTCTGGAACTGCGCCGCGAGCACGAGGTAGATCAGCAGGATCGCGAAACCCAGGGTCGTCGTGAGCGCCGCACCTTCCTGGCGGATCTGCCGCGACTCGCCCGCGTAGTCGAGCGTGACCGAGGCGCCGCCCGCCTCCGCCGCGGCCGCCTCCAGGACGCGCAGCGCCTCCTCCTTGGTGACGCCGGGCTGCACGCCGCCGATCACGCGCACGGCGTTGCGCTGCTGGAAGCGGTTCAGGGTGCGGGGCGCCGTGCTCGTCTCGATGCGCGTGAACGTCGACACCGGCACCAGCCTCCCGTCCGGCGTGCGGACCTTGAGGTCGAGCAACGGCTCCACGGTCGCCCGGCCCTCGTCACCGATCTGCGGGATGACCTTGTAGCTGCGGTCGAAGTAATTGAAGCGGTTGACGTAGTCCCCGCCGAGCAGCGTGCCGAGCTCGCGGCCGACGGCGGCGAGGTCGAGGCCGAGGTCGGCGATCTGCTCGCGGTCGAGCACCACGCGCGCCTCGGGCAGGTCGATCTTGAGGTCCGTATCGACGTACAGGAACTTGCCGCTCTGCCAGCCGGCGGCGAGCACCGCTCCCGTCGTCTCGAGGAGCTGCTCCAAGGGCAGGTCGCTCTTCAGCACCAGCTCGACGTCGTACTGCCCGGGCGTCGGCAGCGGGGGATCGAGGCGCGGGAACACGCGCAGTCCGGGCACCTGCGAGACCGCGGCATAGACTTCGCCGTACATCTCCTCGGTCGAGCGCTCGCGCTCCTGCCAGTTCTTCGCGACCAGGCCGCCGAAGCCGCCCCATTGCGCCGTCAGCGACCACATGAACTCGGTCTCCGGGAACGACGTGATCGCATCCACGACCCGCAGGCTGTCGCGGTTCGTGGCCTCGACGGTCGAATCCGGCGCGGCCTCGAAGAACAGGCTGATGTGGCTCTGGTCCTCGATGGGCGCCAGCTCGCGCTGCGAGAAGGCAAAGAGCGGCCAGGCCGACACCGTCACGAGCAGGGCGACGGCGACGATCGCCCAGCGGATCTCGAGCGCGCCGTCGAGCATGCGGGCGTACGCCTCGCGCACGCGATCGAAGACGCGGTTCACCAGCGCGGTCAGCCTGCCTTCCTTGCCGTGCGGATGCACGAAGCGGGAGCTCATCACCGGCGACAGCGTCAGCGCGACCAGCCCGGAGACGACCACCGCGACCGCGAGGGTGATGGCGAACTCGAGGAACAGCGAGCCCGTGAGGCCGCCCTGGAACGCAATCGGCGTGTACACGGTGGCGAGCGTGATCGTCATCGCGATGATCGGGCCGCGCAGCTCCCGGGCGCCCGCCAGCGCCGCCTGGATGCGCGATTTGCCGAGTCGCACGTGACGCTCGACGTTCTCGACCACGACGATCGCGTCGTCGACCACGAGGCCCACGGACAGCACGATGGCCAGGATGCTCAGCAGGTTCAGGCTGAAGCCCAGCGCGTACATCGCGATACCCGCGCCGATCAGGGAGACCGGCATCGCCACCAGCGGCACCATCGCCGTGCGGATGGAGCCCATGAACAGGTACACGACGAGCGCGACGATCAGGATCGTCTCGCCGAGCGTCTTCGTGATCTCCTTCAGGGCGTCGCGCATGAACACGGTGCCGTCCCATACGAGGCGCATCTCGATGTCGTCGGGCAGCGTCGGCTGCAACCGCGCCATCTCCTCACGGAGCCGCTCCGCCACGTCGATCTCGTTCGAGCCGGGCACCGGCCAGATGCCGAGGTAGACGCCTTCCTGGTGGTTGTACTTGGCGACCATCTCGGCTTCTTCGGACCCGAGCTCGACGCGCGCCACGTCGCCCAGGCGCACAATCGCGCCATCGCGCTCGGCGACGATCAGGTTCTCGAACTCGGCCGGATCGTGCAGGTCGGTGTTCGCGAGCAGGTTCACCTGGACCGCGTCGCCCTTGGTCCTGCCGACGGCGGCGAGGAAGTTGTTGCGCTGGAGCGCCGCCTGCACGTCGCCCGGGGTGAGGTTCAGCGAGGCGAGACGGCCGGGATCGAGCCACACGCGCATCGCGAGCTGCTGGCCGCCCTCGATCGACACCCGCATGACGTCTTCCAGCGTCGAGAGCTGCGGCTGGAGCGTGCGCGCGAGCCAGTCGGTCAGCGCCGGTACATCGCGCTCGGAGGAGGTGAAGCCGATGTAGAACGAGGCATACGGCCGGTCGGCACGCTGCACCTCGACCACCGGCGGCTGCGCTTCGGCCGGCAGCTCGGAACGCACCTGCTGCAGCCGCGCGGTGACCTCGGCGAGCGCCGCGGTGCTGCTGTGGTTCAGTTGCAGGCGGATCGTGACGGTGCTGAGCCCGGCGCGGCTGGTCGACTCGACGTAGTCGACGCCGCTGATGGCGGAGACGACGCGCTCGATGGGCGTCGTCAGGAAGCCGCGCACCGTCTCGGCGCTGGCTCCGGTGTACACCGTCGTGATGACGATGGACGAGCTTTCGACGTCCGGGTATTGCTGCACCGGCAGGCTGGTGAGCGCGCGCCAGCCCATCAGGACGACCACGAGGTTGACGACGATCGCGAGGACCGGGTGCTTGATGAAGACGTCCGTGAACGAGCGCATGCGGATGTCTCCTGCTCAGAGGCCGCCGGCGGCGGCAGTCGACGCCAGCGCCCGGTCGTCGATCGCGACCAGGACCGCGTTGCGCAGCTTGAACGATCCCGAAGCGGCGACCTGCTCGCCCGCGGCAATGCCCTCGCGGATGACCACCGCGTCGCCGAGCACGGTGCCGATCGCCACCCGCCGCGCCTGGGCGCGGAGCTTCCCGTCTTCGTCCTCGACGAGCACGAAGACGTGATCGCCGGCCGGTCCCCGGCGGACGGCGGTGACGGGCACCGTAACCGCCACGCGCTCCGGCCCCGTCGGCACCCTCACCCGCACGGAAGCGCCGGGTGCCAGCACCGAGCCCGCGCCGTCGACGCGGGCGCGCACCGTGGCGTTGCGCGTGTCGGGATCGACGCGCGCGTCGACGGCGGTGACCGTGCCGCGCAGGACCTCGGAGCCGGCCGGCCCGGTGATCTCGACCACGCTGCCTTCCGCGAGCGCGCGTGCCACGCGCTGCTCCACCGCGAAATCGACGTGCGCATCCTGATCGACGCCCTGCAGCGTCGTCAGCAGCGTTCCTTCGGACAGGTACTGCCCCGGGTGCACGTCGGCGATGCCGACTCGCGCCCGGAACGGCGCGCGAATGGTCTTGCGCTCGATGACGGCCTCGATGCGCGCGACCTCGGCGAGCGCGATGTCGCGCTCCGCGCGCGCACGGTCGAGATCCTCGACCGCGACCGCCCGCTTCTCGATCAGGCGCTCGGTGCGCTCCAGCACGGTCTGGGCGAGGGCCGCCCGCGCCTTTTGCGCCGCGAGCTCCGCCTTCTCGACCGACACGTCGAGCGCGACCAGCACCTCGCCCTGCTCCACGATCTCGCCGGGCGTCAGCGCGACGCGCTCGACCGTGCCGGGCAGCTCGTTCCGGAGCGTGATCGAGCGCAGGGCCAGCACGGTCCCGACGGCCGTCGTGGTCGGCCGCCATTCCCGCGGCTCGGCGACGGCCGCGGTCACGACCTCGGTGGGCTCGGGCTGGCTGCGGGCGGCCGCATTGCCTTCGCGGATCGAGAGGTATTTCCAGGAGCTCAGGCTCGCGCCGACGAGAACGACCGCGACCAGCAGCAGCCGGGCCACGAACCTGCCCCGTCCGCGCGCGGCCGCCGGGGCCTCCTGGTCCGCGCCGGGGTGGCGAGAGATTGACCGGGACATACGAAAATCCTTGACGTTTAAGGAAAAACGGCGGCAGAGCGACGCCCGGGGATGGTGCTGGACGTTACTATACCGTTCGGTAACATTTCCTACGTTACTGACCGGTCACTCTCATGTCAACACTTCCGTTGCGGAAGCTTGGCCCTGGCACCCCCGACGCGGAGCGGGTGAGCCGCAGGGCGCCGCCATTCGGTCCAATGGCGTCATCGCGGGCAGCACCGCGGAGGGTATAGTGGCGGACCCGGCGCGAGCGGCGGCCCGCTGGCGGGATCGCGCGCAGAGAACGGCTTCCAGGGAGACACACCGCATGCGTTACATGCTCTTCTGCTGCATCGACGAGAAGCATTGGGACGGGCTCGGCCCGGAGCAGCGCGATGCCGTCATGGCCGATTACGCCGCCTGGGTCGAGCGGCTCGAAGCCTCCGGCCGGCACGTCATGTCCGCGCGGCTCGAGCCGGTGGCAACGAGCGCCACGTTGCGGCGCAACGGCACGCGCACGAGCGTCGTCGACGGACCGTTCGCGGAAACCAAGGAGCAGATCGGCGGGTTTCACCTCGTCGAGGCGGAAAGCCGCGAGGAAGCGCTCGCGCTGGCCGAAGGCATCCCGACGTTGCGCGTCGGCGGCACGATCGAGGTTCGCCCGCTCCGCCCGGAGTAGGAGCAGGCACCGCGCGCGACCGAACGGCGCTTGGCCGCCCGGGCAAGTTTCAGCATCGATCGCGAGGCGTTGCCGGCAAAGCTGCCGCAACCGGCAGGTACCGTCGGTGAAGTAGCCGGATTCGGCCTTTTGCAGGTTTGGACGCGAGGCCCCTTCGCGATATAAGGGCGCCACGACCGGGAGGAGCTGAACGTGAGAACGACCGCCGGTGGTGCGCGCTGTACGAAGAGACCGGTCGTGAGCCGGATGCGTCGGTGGAGTGACCGCGTGCGCAGCGCGTGGCCCTGGCCGGTGGCGGCGTTGCTGATCGCCGGCTGCGCTGTTCCCATCACCTTTCCCCTGCCCGGCAACGGCTCCGGCAAGGACGTCCGGTTCGAGCGGCCCGAATCCGTCCAGGCCGTCGGCAACCGCGTCGCGGGCTGGCAGCTCGCGCACCTGACGACCTTTCCGTACGTGCGCACGTTCCGCGAGGAGACGGCGGACCCGCGCGGCTGGATCCAGGCCGCATTCTGGATCGGGCTCGCCCGCTGGGCGCAGGCCACGGCCGATCCCGTGTACCACCGGGCCGTTCTGAGGCACGCCGAGGAGAACGGCTGGCAGCTCGGCAATCGCGCCTGGCATGCCGACGACCAGGCGATCGCGCAGGTCTACCTGTACCTCGCGCGTGCCGGCGAGACCGCGCGCCTCGAAGCCGTGATCGACGCCTTCGACGCCGTGCTCGCCGATCCGCCGACGAACAGCCTCGAGTTCGCCCTCGACCCGAGCGGCGTGTCGGAGGGCACCTGCCAGCGGCGCTGGTGCTGGTGCGACGCCCTGTTCATGGCGCCGCCGGCGTGGGCGATGCTGAGCGATGTCACCGGCGACCCGAAGTACCGCGAGTACGCGCTCGCGGAATACTTCGCAACGCGCGACTACCTGTACGACGACCGCGAGTGGCTGTTCTACCGCGACAGCCGCTTCTTCGAGCAGCGCACGGCCTACGGGAACAAGGTGTTCTGGAGCCGCGGCAACGGCTGGGTGTTCGCCGGGCTGCCGTTGCTCCTCGAGGCGCTGCCTGAAGAGCACCCGCGGCGCCGGGAGTTGCTCGTGCTCTTCCGCGAGATGGCGGCGAAGCTCGCGAAGCTGCAGGAGCCCTCCGGCGGGTGGCCGCCGTCGCTGCTCGATGGCGGGCTCGGCACCGTGCAGGAATCGAGCGGCGCGGGCTTCATCACGTTCGGTCTCGCCTGGGGCGTCAACCGGGGCCTGCTGGCCAAGGCGGATTACGGACCGGTCGTCGACCGGGCGTGGGACGCCCTGCGAAGCGCCGTCGATGCCGACGGGCGGCTCGGCCGCGTGCAGCAGGTCGGCAACGCGCCGGACGAGGTGCGCGAAACGGACACGCAACTCTACGGCGTGGGCGCGTTCCTCCTGGCCGCTTCCGAGATCCTGAAGCGATAGGGACGGGCGGCGTCCTCGGCCGCGTAGTCCACGCCCACCCGCGGCCCCACGACGATGTCCCGCGCCGGGACGACGATACCGTGGTCCTCGATCCAGATCGTGTCGCCGAGCAGGCTCTTGCCGGTCAGGCGCGTCGTGATGCCGAGCGCCTGCGCGAGCGACCCGGGTCCCGCCATGAACGCCTTGTCGTGTGCCGGACGCCGGCGCCGCCGTTCCATCGCGCGGATGCCGTAGAGCGGCAGGCCGGCACGCACGAGGATCGCGTGCGGCGTGCCCGCGGGCGCCGTCACGACGTTGAACAGGTGGTGAATCCCGTAGCAGAGATACACGTAGGCAAGCCCGCCGTCCTGGAACATCGGCTCCGTGCGCCGCGTGCGGCGGCCGCCGTACGCGTGGCTCGCCCGGTCGCCGACACCGGCGTAGGCCTCGGTTTCGACGATCGTGGCCCGGGTGACCGTGCCGTTGACGCGGGTGCACAGCACTTTCCCGAGCAGCTCGCGGCCGATCCGGACGACGTCCTCGCGCCGGTAGAACTCCGCACCGAGCTTCACGCCCGTGCTCTTGCGCGCGATCGTGCTCATCGGCCGCTCACATCAGCCTCTCGCCGTTGCGGCGGGAGGTGGCGAACCCGGCGACGAGGGCGACGAGCGCCAGCGTCCACACGATGACGGCGCCGGTAGGCAGGTCGAACACGGCCGAGAGCACGATGCCGACGAGGTACGACGCCGCACCGATCGCGTAGCTCGCCGCGAGGCGCGGGCCGTGCCGCCAGCGGAACGTGGCGAGCGCCGGGATGATGAGGCTCGCGAACACGAGATACACGCCGACGACCTGCACCGACGCGGTGACCGCGATCGCGAACGTGACGTAGAAACCGAGGGCGCCGATCTTTTCGCGCCAGCGGAACCACACGACGAGGAGCGCGGCATACAGCAAGGCGATCGGCACGAGCGACTCCCACGTGGACCACAGGATCTGCCCGACGAGCAGGTCCTTCAGGTGCTCGCCGCCATGCGGGTTGTTAGCGAGCAGCAGGATCCCGCCCGTCGCAGCGAGAATGAACAGCGTGCCGATCAGCGCTTCCTGTGTCGACGGCCAGCGCTGCTCCGTCCAGTGCAGCACCGCGGCGGCCGACAGCGCGGCGCCCACGGCGGCGAGCTGCACCTCGAAGCCGCTCGGGTCCCAGCCGAAGCTGTGCGCGGCCACCACCCCGAGCCCGGCAATCTGGGCGATCGCGAGATCGATGAAGATGATGCCGCGCTTCAGGACCTCCTGCCCGAGCGGGACGTGCGTCGACAGGACCAGCAGGCCGGCCGCGAGCGCGGGCCCGACGATCGACCAGTCCAGCAGCTCGAAGCTCACTGGCGTGCTTCCAGCAGGCGATCGAGGATGTCCTCGAACAGCGCGAACAGGTCCGTCGCGCCCGGGGTGCCGCCCACGGTGAGCGGCAGCACGATGGCGGGGATGCCGGTGCGCTCGGAAAGCCACTCGGACGCACGCGCATCCTGGTACGGGGAGCGGATGATCACGTCGGCGCCACCGTCGCCGAAACGCGAGACGAGTTGGCTCAGGTGGCCGGCGGTCGGCGGCAGGCCGGGGATCGGCTCGAGGTTGGCCACCTCGGTGAGGCCGAGCCAGTCCTCGAGGTAGATCCACGACTTGTGGTGCGTGATGACCCGCATCCCCGCGAGCGGCGCCGCTTTAGCTTCCCAGCGCGCGATGGCGTCGCGCAGCCGGGCCTCGAAGCTCGCGAAGCCGCGGCGGTACGCTTCCGCGTTGCCCGGGTCGAGCTCGGCCATACGCTCGGCGAGCGCGCGCCCGATGAGCTGCAGGTTGTGGGGGTTCGTCTGCACGTGCGGATTGCCCTGGGGATGGATGTCCCCTTCCGCGCGATCCACGCTGCCGGTTGCACCCAGGCGCTCGACGAACAGGGCCGCCTCGAAGTAGCCGGGGTTTCCCGGCAGCACCCGGCGATTGTTCGCCTTGCGCAGGAGCGCCGGCAGCCAGCCGATCTCGAGCTGCGCACCGCTGCACACGACGAGGTCCGCCCGGCGGATGCCGGCGATGAGGCTCGGCCGCGCTTGGATGTAATGCGGGTCCTGCAGCGCGGTCGTCGCGCTGTCCGCTTTCACGAGGTCGCCGCCGATCGCTTCGGCGAGCGCCTTCCATTCCGGCTCGCACGCGAACACCGTGAGGTCGGCGCGCGCGGCGAGCGGCGCCGCCACGAGCAGCAGTACTGTCACCAGCTTGCGCATGACGGCCCTCCTAGAACGTGTGTGCGCCGTGCGCGCCGATGCTGAGGATGTACTGCAGGCCCCAGTGACTCTCGTCGTCGAAGCCCGCGTCGTCCCGCGCGTACTGGAACCGCAGGCGGCTGAACTCGCTGTTCGACCAGTCGAGCATCACGGTGTAGCGGCGCGGGTCGTCGGCCGGCGCCTCGAGCAGCGTGCCGGCGAACAGCGGGCCGGGATCGTCCGCGGAGAGGCCATCGATGCGCGCGCCGAAACGCCAGCGCGGGAACGGCTGGTACACGGCCTGGGCATACCAGCCGCGCTGCTTCGCGTCGTACGGCAGCGTGCCGAGCCCCGGCAGGTCGTAGAAGCCGTCCTCGCTGCGCCACAGGTACTCCGCCTGGAAGACGAAGTTCTCCTGCCGCCAGTTGCCGTTCGGCGCCCATTTCCAGACGAGCTCCGCGATGGCGACGTCGGCATCGCCGGTGAACGAGAGCGGCTCGTCTTCCGGGCCGGCCTCCCGGTCGACGCTTCTCGCATCGAGCCAGGAGATGCCCGCGAGCCAGCTATGGTCGGAACCGACGTCGCCGCCCACGTTCAGGAACAGGCTCCGCGCCCCGACGCCGGAGCGGGCCGCGCCGGCGGCGGGATAACGGCCGCCGCGCGCGAGCTCGGCCCCGACCTCGACATACAGGGCCGTCGGCGCGATCCAGCGGAGCTGCACGCCGTCGTCGATGTACTGGTCGCCGAGCAGCGCCTGGTAGGCGAGCGGCTGGTCGGCGAAGTCCCAGGCATGCCGGTGCTTGTCGTTCAGGTAACCGATGCCGGAGAAGAAACGGCCGAAGCGCGCCGAGAAGCCGCCCGGCAACGCCAGCGTCTCGAGCCAGGCCTCCTCGATGTCGAAATGCGCCTCGCCGTCCTCGATGTGGATGCCGGCCGTGAGAAAGGCCGTGAACTTGTCGTCCACGTTCGCGCTCATGTCGATCTCGGTCTCGCCGAGCGCGAGGCCCTCGGCGCGGGGCCCGGTTTCCCCGCCCAAGGGAAAGCCCTGGATGGCGTAGTCTTCGGGATCTTCCCCGTACCGCCAGGCGGTGCCTTCGAAGATCACGCCGATCGCCGGGTTGAACGTGGAATCGCCGATGCCGGCCTGTGCGCGCGGGGCGGGTGACGGCGCGGCCGCGGGCTCGGACGCAAGCTGGCTGACGGCCGCGTTCGCCTGCATCGCGTTCTGCTCGGCAACGGCGAGGCGCCGCTCCAGTGCGTCGATGCGCACCTCGTACTCGGCACGCAATTGCTCGAGCTCGGCACGCAGGGCGGCGATGTCGTCCTGCGCGGGCGCAGGTTCGAACATGAGTATGAGGGGCATCGCAAGGATGCCTTTCCTGAAGTCGATGCGCATTGGCGTCGCCTCCTGAACGAAACTGACGAAGTGCCGCTGGGCGGCGAATGACCAGTTTGGATCAGGCGATACCGGGCGGGCCGCGCGTGCGAAGGTCGGCGACGGGCGTGGCGAGCGTGAACGGCTCGTTGCCGGTCGCGGCGGAAACGTCGAAAGTGAGGGGGAACGCATCCGGCACGGACGGCGCCGGCGCGTGGTCTAAACCGGAGTAGTGCGTGCAGAGCTCGCAGGCCTGCTGATCCGTCGCCACGTGCGAGTTGACGTGCAGCATCAACAGCGCGTGGCCGGCCAGCACGGCCAGCAGGATCAGGAGCCAGGTTTTGCGGTACTGCGATGACATGTCGTTCTTGCCGCAGTCATCTTGCGTTGGCCCCCGCGGAAAGGCAACTGCCCGGGTCGCGAAGCGCGAGCGCGCAGTGCGCGGCCGGAACCCGGCCAGGCGCCGGAGCCCGCATGAGCCCTGAACACGGCGCGGGTCGCGCCGCTACAGGATGGTTTCGAGGGCTTGCAGGAGGCGGTCGATCTCGTCGGCGCCGTTGTAGTGCACCGGGCCGATCCGCACCGCGCCGCCGGTGTCGTAGATGCCGAGGGCCATGGCGCACTCGACGGCGTAATTGTGCCCGCTCCAGACGAAGATGCCCTGCTCCGCGAGCGCCCGGGCAATGGCGTCCGGCGTGCGCGTGGCGCTCGTGAACGACACCGTCGGAATGCGCCGGGCGAGCGCTTCGGGCGCGGTGATGCCCTGCACCCTCACGCCGGGCAGGCGGGTGAGCCCCTCGACGAGGCGGGCCGCGAGCCCGGCCTCGTATTCCGCGATGCAGTCCATGGCCGCGTGCACGAAGCGGCGCCGCCCGGCCGGGTAACGCTCGTTGCGCGTGACGTGCTCGCCGCCCATCGTCTCCCCGAGCCAGGCGAGGTAATCCACCGCGGCCGCGGTGCCGGCCAGGCCTTCGTGGCTCAGCGTGCCGGTCTCGAACGCGCCGGGGAGCGTGTCGGGGGCCGGCCGGACCTTGTAGGGCTCCAGCCGTTCCAGGACCTCGCGGCGGCCCCACAGGATGCCCTGGTGCGGCCCGAAGAACTTGTAGGCCGAGCACACCAGGAAATCGCAGCCGATGGCCTGCACGTCCGTCGCGAGGTGCGGCACCGACTGCACGGCGTCGACGTAGGTCAGGGCGCCGGCCTCCCGCGCCCTGCGGCAGATCGCGGCGACGTCGTTCACCGTCCCGGTGAGGTTGCTCGCGAGCCCGACACAGACGAGCCGCGTGCGCTCGGTGAGCACGGCATCGACCGCCGCGGAATCGAGCTCGAAAGTTTCAGTGTCGAAGGGCAGCCAGCGGATTTCCAGGCCGAGATCGCGGGCGAGCAGGCGCCACGGCGTCACGTTCGCGTCGTGGTCCATGCGCGAGAGCACGATCTCGTCACCGGGGCGGAACAGCCGCCCGATGGAGCGCGAGACGTGGAACGTGAGCGTCGTCATGTTCTGGCCGAACACGATCTCGTCCGGCGAAGCCGCATTGAGCAGGTCGGCCATCGCCGCGTGCGCTTCGGCGACGATCTCACCTGCGCGCTGCGAGGTCGCGAAAAAGCCGCCCAGGTTCGCGTTCGCCTCGAGCAGGCATTCGGCCATGCGATCGACGACGGCCTGCGGCACCTGCGTGCCGGCAGGATTGTCGAAATAGACGCGCGCGCGCCCGTCGTCGGTGGTGGCGAGCGCGGGAAAACGGGAACGGATGGTGTCGAGATCGAAGGCCCGTGCCTGTATTCGTTGCCGCGGAACGCTCACTCGATGCTCCATTTCTCCCGATGTGCGGCCTCCGCGCTCTGCTGAACGCCGGCGTGCCGATTGCTGAGGAGGAGGGAATTCGGATCGCAGACCCGCGGCTTGATGAGCCCGAGATCCGTTGCCGCGTCGAACAGGCTGGGATACCAGCGCTCCCACCGCGGCAGCAGGGCCTCCACCTGCTCTTTCAGGTTCATCGAGGCACTCTATATGAGCGGGCGGGGCGAAACAATGAGACCGGTCGCGCTGCGCGCGGCCGGGGAGCGCCTAGTCGCCGGCGAGGCGGACCAGGGTAGTCGCGACGCCGATGAACAGGACGGCGGAGAACAGGGCCGGGAGCTGCTCCAGGAGCGGCAGGGGCAGGACTTCGAGCTGCCTCGGTACGAGGTCCGCGAGCAGCGGCAACAGCGCCAGCAGGTCCATCAGCGGCTTCGCCGCGATCAGCGCGCCGATGGCGGCCGCGATCGGCAACGTCCAGCGACGCACCCATACCCGCCGCCGCACTCGCCTGACGACGCGCTCGCTGAAGCCGTCGTCGGCGATCGCAGGGGCGCGCAACAGCGCTTCGAGCTTCCTGTCGTCGTCGTCTTTCATACGCTCAACCATACTGATGACGTTCGATGTCAAAGCGCTCCCTTATCTTATCCTTCCCGCGGAAGATGATCGATTTGACGGTACCTACCGGCATCCCGGTGACCTCGCCGATCTCGCGATGGGACATGCCGAAGCCGTAGGACATGACCATCACCGCGCGCTCTTCCTCGTTCAGCACCGCGAGGAGCTTGTCCAGGTCGCCGGCCTCCTCGAGGGGCGCCGGAGACACCGCTTCCGAGTCGGGCGCCTCGCGCGCGGCACCGAGAACTTCCAGGTAACGCGAAGAGCGTCGCTTCGCCTGCAGGAAGGTCGTGTACGCGATCCTGAGCAGCCAGCCGCCGAAGGCCCCCTTGCCGCCGAAAGTATGCAGCCGGTCCCACGCGTGGACGAAGCAGTCCTGGGCCAGGTCGTCGGCCAGGTCCGGGTCGCGCGCCAGGCGGCGCAGGAAGCCGCGGATGCGCGACTGGTGTCGCCTGACGAGCTCGCCGTAGGCATGCGTGTCGACCTCCGCGACGGCCCGGGAGACGAGCTCCAGGTCGTCCGCCTCGCGGAGCCGGGTTGCCGCTTTCAGTGCGATGCCTGCGTCTCACCGAATCGCCATATGACAAGGTAGGCGATTCCGATCAACAACGGAAATGCCCCGATGGCCAGGAACGGTCGCACCGCCTCCTCTTTGCCGAGCAGCAGGCCGAAGGCCGCGCAGGCGATGCCCAGTGCGAGCCAGATCAAGGCCTTGCGCAGGTCGGACTGCGGGTCCTTGCGCGGCTGGCCGAAGCTCTCGATGAGCTCCGGCGTGAGCTCCTGGCCCTTGTCCAGGGCGGAGCGCACCGTCCGGTGGATCTCCAGCCGGCTGCGGCTCTTCAGCACGAAGTACACGATGAGGACGACGCCCGTCATGATCAGGAAAGTGATCGGAATCAGCAACTCGTAATCGAACATACGCATGCTCCTGCTGGGGCGGTGGCGCCCCCGACGGCAATGGGATGCTTCCCGCGCCCGGTTTGGATGCAGCCGAGGCGGTGCTCAGCCGGCCTGGCGCCATTTCGCGAGCAGGGCGGCTTCCCGGGCCGGCTCCGGCCCGGCACGCAGCCGGCGGGTCCGGTCGGCGGGCAGCGTCCCCCACCAGGCGAGCGTGTCGCGGGCGGTCTCCCGGGTCGGCCGGCAGGTGAGCCCGGCAGCGAAGGCGCGTTCCCCGCTCACCAGCGCGGCCTTGGCGTACGGCCCTTCGCCGGGGCTCCAGATCGGGATCTCGCCGGTCTCGAGCAGCCCTTCCTTCGCCAGGAACGCCGCGCCCACCCAGACGGGCTCGAACGCGGCTTCCGCGACCGCGCGGCAGTCCTCGAGCAGCGCGCCCATGGTGAACTCCCCGGCCGGCGTGCAGACGTTGAACGTGCCGGTCGTGCGGCGCTCCAGGCAATCGATCGCGAAGGCGGCGAGGTCGCGCGCGTCGATGACCTGGATGGGGTCTGCGGGCGAGCCGGGCCACAGCATCTCGCCGCCGCGGCTCGCGCGCACGGGCCAGTAGGTGTAGCGGTCGGTGGGATCGCCGGGCCCGCAGATGTAGGTCGGCCGGAAGACCGTCAGGCGGTCGGCGCCGAAGCCTTCCGCGGCGCGGCGCTCGCACAGCGCTTTCATGGGGCCGTAGGTCTCGGCCGTGACCTGTTCGACGGTCTCGTCCGGCATCGTGGCGAGCGGCGATTCCTCGTCGTTCGCGATCTCGAAGCTCGCGTAGGCGGAGATCGAGGAGACGTAGAGGTACTGCGAAGCGGCGTCGGCCAGCAGCTTCGCGGAGTCCGCGACATGCCGTGGCACGTAGCCCGAGTTGTCGATCACGGCGTCCCACTCGTGGCCCTCGAGCGCGCCCAGCTTGCCGTCCCGGTCGCCGACGTAGGTGACGAGCCCGGGAAAGAGGTCGTCGTTCGTGCGGCCGCGGTTGAAGAGCTCGACTTCGTGCCCGCGGCGCAGCGCCTCGCGCACCATGTGCGGGCCGATGAAGCCGGTGCCGCCGAGAATCAGGATGCGGAAGGGGCGGGATCGTTCCTCGTCCGGCCCGTGCGGCCGGGCGAGCGCGCGGCCGGCCGGCCCCGCCACGGACCCGGCGGCGCACGCGAGCGCCGCCTGCAGAATCGTCCTTCGTTGCATCTTCACCTCCGCCCCGGATTGCGCCGGCGCTCGAGCTCGGCAAGGAATCCGTCCTTGTCGGCAGGGGAAATCATGATCGAGCCGTTGCGACCACGGTCGATCCGCAGTCGGTCCAGCGACAGCGCCGGGCTCGCGAGAGGGTTGCGCGTCGGCGTTACGGCGCGGATTTCATCCAGCGGCACTCGCCACCTGAAAGGGCCGCTGCGCACGTGCAGGTAGCGCCCATCCAGGGCGTAACGGGTCGATTGCAGCACCCAGACGGGGAGAATCACCCCGATCAATACCAGTACTGCCAGTGATGCGAACAAAGACGGCGATCTCTCCGCGCTCTCGTCAAGGACGACGGCCACGACGGCTCCTGCAGAGACGACTGCGGCGCCGACGATGACTGCCGCGAGCCACGGGTCCACCCTGGATCGAAACACGGCAGGTTCCTTTGGCTGCACGTCGCTCATCTTGGTGATTCCGTGCCCTTTCGGCCGGTCGGAATCGGCCGGTGCTTGTTACCGCATTTTGCCGCCCTGCCGCTCGCGGGGGGAAGTCGCACGAGCGGCGCCCCCTCCTGGTGGCGAGCGTTGCGGTTCCTGCGGGGCGCCGTTTGAGCGCGGTGCGCGCTCCTGCGCTACCGGTAACGCGCCATCACCTCGGCAAGGACGTCCTTGCCGGGATTCAGCTCCTCGTAGGGGATCTTCGCGAGCGGGCGATCGGTGCTGCCGGAGAGGTCGTGCATGTCGCCCATCTCCTCGTCGATGTACAGCAGG
>DATGQE010000090.1:0-79197 GCA_035304345.1 Woeseiaceae bacterium
GCCTCCTCGACCCCGTTCTCGAGGCCGCGCCATGCCGTGACGCGCGCGGGGCCCGCCGGCACCGCCAAAACGGCCTTGCCGGCCGCATGAAAATAATGTGTCTCGAAAGCCTGGTGCGCGCGGTCGAACCCGTCGTCCGCGTGCATCCACGCGTCGTCCGGTGCGTAAGCGCGCCCGTCGGCGCCCAGCACCGAGACACGGGCTGCCAGCGGCGCGCCGCTCGGGTCCACGATTTCGAGCGAGAGCTCGCCCATCGGCCGCAGCCGACGCTTGGCGGCGATCGCGAGCGTCTCGACGGCGCCCCCCAGGGTCTCCAGCACCCGGATCTCCGTGTTGCCCGCCGCGTTCGCGATGTACGCGATCTTCGTGCCGTCCGGCGACCAGCGCGGGGCGACCGCGTCCCAGGCACCGTAGGTGAGCGGGAAGGGATAGGCCGTGCCGTCGATCGAATGCGTCCAGAGCTGGTGCCACTGGCGGCCGAGGTAGGAGGCATAGACGATGCGCCGGCCGTCCGGCGACCAGTCCGGCCGTGCCTTCCACGTCGTCTCCTCGTCGTGCACGAGCACCCGCTCACCGCCGAGCGGGTGCCGCCAGATGGCGCCCGTGCCGTAAGGGATCTCCGGGTTGGCCACGTAGAGCAGCTCGTTACCGTCGGGCGACCAGCTCGGGCTGAGCTCGTGGTCGTACTCGCTGTAGTAGTAGCGCTCGACGCTGCTTTTGCGCTCGGGCACGAGCGGTGCGGCGTCGAGCGTCGTGCCCTCCACCGTGCCGACGAATACGTGGAACCGTCCCGTGCCGCGGGTCGACACGAACGCGAGCCGGCGGCCGTCCGGCGACCAGCGCGGCTCGAGGTTCACGTCGCCGCCCGAGGTGAGCGGCGTCACGGCGCCGCTTTCGAGCTCCAGCACCATGAGCTCCATCGCATCGTCGGCATAGCGTACGAACACGATGCGCCGCCCGTCCGGCGACCAGTCCGGCTGGTAGTCGTAACCCGGCCCGGAGGTGAGCTCGACGGCGACGTCCGAGCCGAGGGCCTGCCTCCACAGGCTTCCCTGCATCGAGTACACGAGCTCGCGCGAATCCGGCGACCAGGCGACGGCCGACGGACCGGTCGTGAGCTGCGGCAGGTACATCTCGCGGAAATAGTAGTCGTGCGGCACCTGGACCTGGCGCAGCACCGGGGCGCGCCCCGCCTCGGCGGGTAGGCCCGCGAGCAACAGCACGACGGCGAAGGCCAGCAGGCAGGGCTGGCGCCATTCGGTTCTCATCCGGCTGTGGTCTCCCCTTCCCGGTCGTTAGCCGCACCGGGTAATGAAGCACGAGGCCATGGGATGGCCCATGGCCTCGGTCATCCCGCGGTTCCGGCAGGCTCGCCCGTCAGAAACGACGGCCGTAGGCGATGCCGATGGTCCGCGGCCGGTTCACGGAAATGGCCGTGTCCTGGAACACCTCGCCGAACGGATCGAAGTAGTTCGCGTCGTAGCGCACGATCTGGGCGCGCTCGTCGGTCGCGTTGTTGATGAACAGGTCCAGCGACCAGGTGTCGGTCTCGATGCCCGCGGCGAGGTTCACGAGCGTATAGGCCGGCTGCAACGTGCGCAGGTCGGTTTCCAGGTTGTTCCAGGAATCGTCGGTATACGAGACCGCTGCCTGGACGTAAGCGGGAATGTTCCCGGCGTTGAAGTGGTAGCGGCCGATTCCCGTGAACTGGAAGCGCGGCACGAACGGCATCTCCGTGCCCTTCGCGGCGCGCGGCGGCTCACCGGATTCGCGCTCCGCGGAGGTCCTGAAGTAGGGCTCGCGCAGCTCGGCGTCGTTGAACGAGCCGGAGAGCGAGAGCGTCAGGTCCGGCGTGGCAGCGTACGCGAGATCGAACTCGGCGCCGACGGTGCGCGCCTGGCCGATGTTCTGGATGATCGTGAGCGGCGAGACCGAGAAATCCAGGAACGCAAACTGGAAGTCCTCCCACTCGAGCAGGTACGCGGCGCCGTTCCATCGCAGCCGGCCGTCGAGCCACACGGTTTTCCAGCCGACCTCGTAGTTGTCCACGTAGTCGGGCTCGTACTTCGCGATGCCGGGCACCGAGGCGCGATTGACGCCGCCGGCGCGGAACCCTTCCGAGTACGTGACATACACCATCTTGTCTTCGTCGACCCGGTAATTGACGCTCAGCTTGATCGAATCGCCGTTGCCCTTCGAGACGTCGTCCAGGTTCGGCGAGTCGAAGCACGGATACTGCGGCAGGTCGTTGGCATCCAGGCAGCGATCGAGGCTGCCGTTGAACCCGTACAGCGAGTTCTCGTACTCGAACCAGCGATAACCGCCCACGAGGGTCCAGGCGTCGGTCAGGTCGTAACTGATCTCGCCGAAGACCGCCTTGTCGCGGTCGACCCGAATCTGCTTCGTCTGCCACACCACCGGCTCGCCCTCGACTACCGTGCCGATGGGCCACGATTCCAGCCGATCCGGCGAGAACTCCGGGTCCATGTCGGGCACGACCCAGCGGAGGTCGAAGTCGTGCTCCTGGCGCTGCCAGAACAGGCCGGCAATCCAGCGCAGGCGCTGCTCCTGCGAGGACTGCAGGCGCAGCTCGTGACTCTGGCGCGTGAACGTCTCGTCGCCGGTGATGAACTGGCTCGCATTCGTGCAGTTCACCGTGGTCGAGTCGTAGTGATAGCAGCCGCCGTAATAGCCGTAATAGTTGTCGAGATACTGCGCGTAGTGCGAATAGTCGCTGAGGCTGTCGGCGTCGCGGTCCATGTACGCACCCGCGTACACGAGATTCAGGTCGCCGATGTTGCCTTCGAGCGTCAGCGATGCCTGGTACCAGGCATCGTCGTAGAACTCCGGGTAGAACCGTTGTACCTGGAGGTCGCCGATGTCCTCGGGGTCGTGGAAGAAGACGCCGTTCGTGTCCTGCTCCTGGTACATGAAGCCGGGCGTCACGGTCCAGTTGTCGTCGAGATCGATCCGGAGCAGCGCACGCATGCCGGCCGTGGTGATGTCGTTGAAGTCGTCCTCGACCAGGTCGGCGTTGTCGAGCGTCTCACCCACGCCGCGGAACGTGATCGTTCCCGGCACGTTGTCGATGTAACCGCCGCGATCGAGGTACCAGCCGACGAGACGCAGGGCCGAGTTGTCCGTGAGCGGGATGTTCGCGAACCCTTCGAGCGAGAAGCTGGGGTCGCCTTCTTCCATGTAGTCCGTGCCGATGTCGAAGCCCGCCTCGAACTCGCCCACGACGGGCTTGTTCGTGATGATGCGGAGGGTTCCGGCCTGGCTGCTGGCACCGAAGTACGTTCCCTGCGGACCGGCCAGCGTCTCGATGCGGGCGATGTCGTAGATGTGCAGGTCGAGGACGTGATTGATCGTGGTGATCGGCTGCTCGTCGAGATACACGCCGACGCTCGGCATCGAGCCGGAGTGAACGCCGTCTCCGCCGCTCGAGATGCCGCGCATGTAGACCTGGGACACGCCGGGCCGCTCCGACTGGAACGAGACCGTCGGCAGGAACTCGATGTAATCGGCGAAGCCGCGTATGTCGAGGTTGTCGAGCTGGTCGGTCCCCAGCACCTGGATCGAGAGGGCGACGTCCTGCAGGCTCTCGGCCCGTTTCTGCGCCGTTACGATGATCTCTTCGAGGCCCCGGCGACTGTCGTCTTCCTGTGCCTGCACCGGAAAAGCGACGGAAGCCGCGAGAAGCGTGCCCGAGAGTGCAGCGGACACCCCCCGCGCCAACGGTGTACGATTGTAAGTCTGCATCGATTGCCCCCGCATGAATCACCACTACCGACGTCCAACAGCCGCTCATGACTCGTGTTGCCGGTGCCAGGTACTCCCCGGGAATACGAGAGCCGGACGGTCGGCCGGACGATCGGAGCCGGACGAACGGATGATAGCAGCCGCTTTCGAATGCAAGGTATAAGGCAAATACATATGCAAGGGGCGAGCTTTCGCATGTTCCACAATGTGAAGCAACGCAGTGTCGGCGCGTGTCGATGCCCGGTGCACGAGCACCCGTGGGGCGAATCGCTCACCGGCATCGGGGCCCGGACGGCGGCACGTTCGCGCTCGTGACGACCCTGCGCGCCGAAACGGAAACGCTCGATGCGGCATTGCGCCACGCGGCCGGCCTCCTGTCGCGGGATCCGGCGGCGGCGCAAAGGAGCGCGCAGGAAATCCTGGAGGCGCACCCGGACGCCCACGGTGCGCGGCGCGTCCTCGCGGCCGCGCTCAGGCTGCAAGGGGAACCGGACCGGGCCGCCGACTGCCTGCGGGCAGTCGCCGACCGGCACCCGGAATCTGCCGACGTCCTGCACGAGCTCGGCCTCTGCCTGGGCGCCGCGGGACGGGGGCAGGAGGCGATCGAGGTGCTGCGACGAGCCGTGCGCCTGGACCCGGGGCATGCCGGTGCCTGGCGTACCCTCGGCGACCAGCTCAGCGCGGCGGGCGACGAGCAGGGGAGCCTCGAAGCGTTCGAGCGCCATCTCAGGGCGTCCACGCGCCACCCGGAGCTGATCGAGGCGGCCGACTGCCTGCGCACGGGCAAGCTCGCGGCCGCGGAACGGATCACGCGCGAGGTGCTGAAGAAGGATCCCGTCGACGTCGTTGCGATCCGCATGCTGGCGGAGATCGGCATGAAGGTCGGCCAGTTCGACGATGCGCGCCACCTGCTGGAGCGCTGTCTCGAGCTGGCCCCCGATTTCCACCTGGCGCGGCACACCTATGCACGGCTGCTCCTGCGGCGCAACGAGCTCGACGGCGCGCTGCAGGCGATCGAGACCCTGCTGCAGGCCGAGCCCAAGAACCCGAACTTCCAGC
The DNA here is from genome assembly GCA_035304345.1 of Woeseiaceae bacterium. Lineage (GTDB taxonomy): Bacteria > Pseudomonadota > Gammaproteobacteria > Steroidobacterales > Woeseiaceae > IDS-8. The sequence goes on from DATGQE010000090.1 coordinate 4,822, forward strand.
TCTTCAAGACCGCCGTGCTCGTCCGCAAGGGCGATCATCGCGCGGCGCTCGAGCTGCTCGAACGGATCCTGGAGCACTACCCCGCGCAGGCATCGGCCTGGATGAACTACGGGCACACGCTGAAGACGGTCGGCCGGCTGGACGAGGCGATCCGTGCGTACCACAAGGCCATCGAGCTCAGGCCCGCCATCGGCGAGGCGTACTGGAGCCTCGCCAACCTGAAGGTCTACCGGTTCTCGGATGCGGAGATCGCCGCCATGCGTGCCGAGTTCCGGCCCGAGACCGGCGACCCGGACGACCAGTCCCACCTCGCGTTCGCGCTCGGCAAGGCACTGGAGGACCGGGGCGAGTACGACGAATCGTTCGAGTACTACCGGCAGGGCAACGCCATTCGCGGGCGCCATCACCGCTTCAACCCGAAAAAGAACGTCTTCGACACCGCGAGGCAGATAAAGCTGTTCGACGAGCAGTTTTTCCGGTCGCGCGAGGGCGTGGGCTGTCCCGCGCCGGACCCGATATTCATCGTGGGACTGCCGCGGGCCGGCTCGACCCTGCTCGAGCAGATCCTCGCGAGTCACAGCCTGGTCGAGGGCACGTCGGAGCTGCCGGACATCATCGCGTTGTCACGCAAGCTCGGCGGCGACCGGCGGCGCAATCCCGCGTCCGCCTACCCGGAAATCCTCGCGACCCTGTCGCCGGAGCAGTTCAGGGAGCTCGGCGAGAGCTACCTGCGCACGTCGCGCGTGCAGCGCTCGGGCAAGGTGCCGTTCTTCATCGACAAGATGCCGAACAACTTCCAGCACATCGGGCTGATCCACCTGATTTTGCCGAACGCGAAGATCATCGACGCGCGCCGGCACCCGATGGCGGGCTGTTTTTCCTGCTTCAAGCAGTTGTTCGCCCACGGGCAGACCTGGACCTACGACCTCGCGTATCTCGGATACTATTACCGCGATTACCTGCGGTTGATGGATCACTGGGACGCGGTCCTGCCGGGCCGCGTCCACCGTGTCCAGTACGAGGAGATGGTGGCCGACAGCGAGCGGACCATACGCGCGCTGCTCGAGTACTGCGGCCTTCCCTTCGAGCCGCAGGTTTTGCGCTTTTACGAGCAGGATCGTCCCGTCCGCACGCCGAGCTCGGAGCAGGTCAGGCGGCCCATTTACAAGGAAGGGTTGGAGCAGTGGCGCCACTACGAACGACATCTCGAACCCCTCAAGCGGGCGCTCGGGCCGGTGCTGGAGCGCTACCCGATATGAGGATGAGCGACCCGGGTGGCCGCTGCGGCCGGCCGTCGCCGGTGACCCGGCTCCGGCGGTTCCTCGAGCTTGCCGGCCGGGCCGGGCGCTGGACGGCTTGCTGCGGCCTGCTGGCCGTCGGGGGCGGGGCGTTCGCGGTGGACGTGACGCGTGCGCCGTACATCCCGGACAGCGGCAGCATCGCCGTGCGCTGCGGGCGCCTCATCGACGGCCTGGCCGACGCACCGGCGCGCGACCGGCTCGTGATCGTCCGCTTCGGCCGCATCGAGCGGGTCACGGACGGCGGCGCCGATACGGCGGGACTGCCTTTGCTCGACCTGTCGCGTTACACCTGCCTGCCGGGGCTGATCGACACGCACACCCACCTCACCGACCGGGCCAACGAGACACGCGACCTCAGTGTCTACTTCTCCCGCTCGGACGACGACTCGCTGCGCATATCGCGCGCGAACGCGGAGATCACGTTGTTCGCGGGCTTCACCTCCGTGCGCAACGTCGGCGCGTACGTCGGCTGGTCGGCACGCGACCTGCGCGACCGCATCGATGCCGGCGAGATCGCCGGGCCGCGCATGCAGGTGGCGGGCTTTTACCTCACCGTGCCCGGCGGCGGCGGGGACCTGCTCATCCCGGGCTTCGAGGAGGACGACATTCCCTATCGCGTGCGCATGGGGGTGGCCCGCGGCGTCGACGAGTTCCGGCGCAAGGCAATGGAGGCGGTCGCCGGCGGCGCGGACGTCATCAAGGTGATCGCGTCCGGCGCGGTGCTGGCCTACGGCGGGGTGCCCGGGGAGCCCGAGATGACGCCGGAGGAAATCGCGGCGGTGGTCGAGGTGGCGCGCGAGGCCGGCCTGAAAGTGACCGCGCACGCCCACGGCGCGCGCTCGATCAAGGAGGCCATCCTGGCGGGTGTCGATTCGATCGAGCACGCCTCGCTGGCCGACGACGAGGCGATCGCGCTCGCCGCAGAGCACGACGTCGCGTTCTCGATGGACGTCTACAACGGCGACTACATCGACACCGTCGGCCGGGCACAGGGATGGCCGGAGGAGTTCCTGCGCAAGAACCTCGAAACGGTCGAGACGCAGCGCGAGGCGTTCACGAAGGCCTACCGCGCCGGCGTGCCGATCACCTACGGCACCGATGCCGCCGTGTACCCTCACGGGTACAACGCGCGGCAGTTTTCGATCATGGTAGAGCACGGAATGACGCCGATGGACGCAATCAAGGCGGCGACCTCGGTGGCGGCGAAGTACATCGGCTGGGAGAATGACGTGGGGGCGATCGTGCCGGGCCGCTACGGTGACCTGGTGGCAGTGGATGGGGATCCGCTGGCCGACGTGAGCGTGCTCGAGGACGTCGACGTCGTCATCAAGGGCGGCCTCGTTTTCAAACGGCCGCACGACGAGCGCGACTGAGCGCGTATAGAAGAAGACGTTTGGGGGGATCCAACGAGATGAGTGTGCCGTCGACCCGGCCGACCGGTATTCGCTGGCGCGTCCTGGCGCTGCTCGTACTGGCGAGCTTCATTTCCTACGTGCTGCGCTCCGACATCTCGATCGCCGGGCCGTCGCTCATCCGCGACCTGGGCCTCACGGAGCAGCAGCTCGGCTACGTGCTCGCGGCGTTCACGGCCGGGTACACGATCTTCCAGTTCCCGGGCGGGGTCTTCGGGGTGAAGCTCGGCCCGCGGCGCGCGATGGCCATCGTGATGGTCCTCTGGGGCCTGCTCATCATGGCGACGGCCGCGGCCGGCAGCCTCGGCATGAGCGCGATGTCCGTCCTGCTGGCGCTGATCGTCGTCCGCTTCCTGGTCGGCGCGGTGCATGCGCCGCTGTACCCGCTCACCGGCGCCGTCGTCGAGCGCTGGTTCCCGATCGGAAGCTGGGCACTGCCGAACGGGCTTTCGAGCACGGGCCTTACCCTGGGATCCGCCGCCGTTGCGCCCGTGCTGGCCTGGCTGATCGCGGAGCGGGGCTGGCAGCAGTCGTTCCTGCTGCTCGCGCCGCTGGCCTTCATCGGCGCGGCGCTCTGGTGGTGGTACGTGCGCGACCGGCCCGCCGACCATCGCAGCGTCAACGAAGCCGAAGCCGCGCTCATCACGGCGGACCGGCCGGTCGTGAAGGCCGACGAGGGAGAGCGGCCCGCGTGGCTGCGCGTGCTCTCCGACCGCAACGTCCTGTTGCTGGCGGCGAGCTACTTCTGCATGAACTACATCTTCGGCCTGATGTTCAACTGGATCTACTACTACCTGGCCGAGATCCGGGAGTTCGATCCGCAGACGGCGGGCTTCTTCACTTCCGTCCAGTGGATCGCCGCCGCGGTCGGTGCGACCCTCGGCGGCTTCGTCTGCGATCACCTCTGTCGCCGTCACGGCATGCGGCGCGGATGTGCCTGGCCCGCGTTCGTCGCCCTGGTGCTCTCCGGCGTATTCCTGTTCGTCGGGGCGGTGTCCGCGAACGCGTACCTTGCCGTCGCCTGCCTCGCCCTCAGCTTTTTCGCGAACCAGGTGACGGAGGCGGCGTTCTGGGCGGCGGGAATCGGCATCGGCGGCCGCAACGCCGGCGCCGCCTGTGGCGTCATGAACACCGGCGGCAACCTGGCGACCTTCGTCAACGCGCTGCTCGTCCCGGCCACGGCCGCGACCCTGGGGTGGACGGCGGCGGTCGTGACCGGCACCGTGTTCGCGTTCATCGCCGCGTTCCTCTGGCTGTTCATCCGCGCCGACCGTCCGGTTCCCGAGTAGGCGCGGTGCGCGCCCCTGCAGGCCGTTCCAGCCGGTGGAACGGCTGCACGGCACGTGCGGGCCCTTGCTAAAGTAGGGGCGATCCCGCTGTCCGTTCTTTCTCCCCATGCGCAGCCCAGAGCAGGTTCACGAGAGTCACCTTTTCTACCAGGACGGGCGCCGCCGGCCGCTCATAGACCGCGCCGAAGGCATCTACGTGTGGGACGTGCACGGCCGCCGCTACATCGACGGCTCCAGCGGCGCGATGGTGTCGAACATCGGCCACTCGAACCCGCGCGTGCTCGCGGCGATGAAAGCGCAGATGGAGCGCGCCACGTTCGCCTACCGCCTGCACTTCGAAAATGCTCCCGCCGAGGAGCTCGCCGCGCTCATCTCGTCGCGGATGCCCGCGGGGCTGGATCGCGTGTTCTTCGTGTCCGGCGGCTCCGAGGCGATCGAGAGCGCGCTCAAGATGGCGCGCCAGTACGCGATCGCAACCGGCGAGCCGCGCCGCAAGAAGGTGATCTCGCTGTTCCCCTCGTACCACGGCTCGACGCTGGGCGCGACGGCCGTCACCGGGATGACGCAGTTCGTGGAGCCGTTCCAGGACATGATCCGGGTGATGCCGAAGATTCCCGCGGCCACCTGCTACCTCGACCGCGATCGCCTGAGCCACGAGGAGCGCGGCCTGCGCTACGCCGAGTACCTGCGCGACGAGATCCTGCGGCAGGGCCCGGACACGGTGCTCGCGTTCCTCTTCGAGCCCGTGGGCGGCGCGTCTACCGGCGCGCTGGTCCCGCCCGATTCGTGGTATGCGCGCGTGCGCGAGATCTGCCGCGAGTTCGGTGTGCTCATGATCGCGGACGAGGTCATGAGCGGGGCGGGGCGCACCGGGCGCTGGCTCGCGTGCGAGCACTGGGGCCTCGAGCCCGACATCGTCGTGCTGGCGAAAGGGCTGGCCGCGGGCTATGCGCCGCTGGGTGCGATGGTCGCGCACCGGCGCATCGTGGATACGGTGATCGCGCACGGCGGCTACGCGCACGGCTTCACGTATGCCGGCAATCCCCTGTCGTGCGCCGCCGGGCTCGCCGTCACGCGGGAGGTGCTCGAGCGCGGCCTCATGGACAATGCCGAACGGCAGGGCCGCAACCTGCGCGCGCGGCTCGTGAAACTGATGGATCGCTTCCCGTTCATCGGCGACGTGCGCGGCAAGGGCCTCCTGCTGGCCTTCGAGCTCGTGCGTGACCGGGACACGATGGATCCGCTCGACCCGTCGCTGAACGCGCACCACGAGCTCGTCGAGGAAGCCTACGGCCGCGGCCTCATCATCTACTCGCGCCGGACCCGGGGCGGTGTCGTCGGCGATCATTTCATGGTGTGCCCGCCGCTGATCGTCACGGACGAGCAGGTGGCCGAGATCGTCGATATCCTGCAAGCCAGCCTCGCGGCGTTCGCCGCCGCGAAAGGGCTGCCGGACGAGGGCGCCGCGTGACGCACAAGGTCATCATCACGTGTGCGGTCACGGGGTCCATCCACACCCCGACGATGAGCCCCTACCTGCCGGTCACCCCGGACGAGATCGCTTCGCAGGCGATCGCGGCCGCCGAGGCGGGTGCCGCGATCCTGCACCTGCACGCGCGGGATCCCGAGACCGGGCAGCCGACCGCGAACCCGGACGTGTTCATGCAGTTCCTGCCGCAGATCGCACGCGGCTGCGATGCCGTGATCAACATCACCACCGGAGGCTCCTCGCTCATGTCCCTCGACGAGCGGCTCGCCGCCCCGGATCTCGCGCAGCCGGAGATGGCGTCGCTCAACATGGGCTCGATGAACTTCGGGCTGTTCCCGATGAAGGAGCGCTGGTCCGAGTGGAAGCACGACTGGGAACCGAAGCTCCTCGACGCGACCCGGGAGGTGATCTTCCGCAACACGTTTGCGGACATCGAGCGCATCTTCCACCAGCTCGGGGACGGATACGGCACGCGCTTCGAGTTCGAGTGCTACGACGTCGGCCACATCCAGACGCTCGCTTTCTACCTGCGCAAAGGGCTCGTGCAGCAGCCGCTCTTCGTGCAGTTCGTGCTGGGCGTGCTCGGCGGCATCGATGCGGCGCCCGAGAACCTCATGCACATGAAGGCGACCGCGGACCGGTTGCTCGGCCGCGATTACCGCTTCTCGGTGCTGTGCGCCGGGCGCCTGCAGATGCGGCTCGCGACGCTCGGCGCGATCATGGGCGGGCACGTGCGGGTCGGCCTCGAGGACAGCCTGCTGATCGGCCGGGGCACGCTCGCCCGCAGCAATGCCGAGCAGGTCGCCAAGATCCGGCGCGTGCTCGAGGAGCTCGGGTTCGAGATCGCGACGCCCGCCGATGCGCGCGAGATGCTCGGTCTCAAGGGCGCCGACAAGGTGAACTTTTGAGCGCCGGTCCGCAGCCCGACACCGACGTCGTGATTCGCCCTGCGACGCCGGAAGACGCCGAAAGCCTGCACGCGCTGCTGCTCGGCCTCGCGCGCGCGACCGGGCTGAAGGAGAAGATTCGCAGCCGGCCGGAGGATTTCCGGGCGCTCGGCTTTCGCGAGAAGCCCGCGTTCTACGCGCTCATCGCGGAGCGTGCGGGTAAGCCGGTCGGCCTCTGCCTGTACTTCTATAATTTCTCCTCGTGGCGGGGGGAAATGGGCCTGTACGTGCAGGATCTCTACGTTGCGGACGAAGCGCGGAGCAGCGGCGTCGGCCGCCGGCTGCTCGCAGAGGCCGTGCGCATCGCGAGAGCCCAGGGCGCGACGCACCTGCGCCTGTCGGTCGATCGCGCCAACCTGCGGGCGCAGCGCTTCTACCGCCGCCTCGGGCTCAAGGCCCAGGAGCACGAGCTGATCTTCCAGGCCACCGGTGCGGCTTTCGAGCGCCTGGGGAACTGACGGAGACGGAATGAAAGTCATTTTCGCGGAACAACAGAGAAAGCACGCGCCGAAGATCTTCATCTCCAACGGCGCGCCGCAGCCGAACCCGGAGACGCCGGAACGGGCGGACCGGCTGCTCGAGGCCGCCCTGCGGGCCGGCCTGGCGCTGGAAGAGCCGGCGGATTGCGGGCTCGGCCCGATTGCCGCCGTGCACACCCCCGAGTACCTGGCATTCCTGGAGAACATCTGGGTCCGCTGGCAGCGGATCCCCGGCGCCTCGGAGGACGTGCTGCCGAACGTGCACCCGGACCGCCGCGACTGCGGCTATCCCGCCTCGGCGGTGGGGCAGGTGGGCTATCACATGTACGATGGCGACTGCCCGATCTCGGCGGATACGTGGGAAGCCGTCCGCTGGAGCGCCGCCACGGCCGTGCACGCGGCGCGCGCGGTCGCAAACGGTGCCGCGGCCTGTTACGCGCTCTCGCGGCCGCCGGGCCATCACGCCTCGAAGGACCTCGCGGGCGGCTTCTGCTACCTCAACAACGCGGCGATCGCGGCCGAGGTGCTGAGAGGCGCTTACGCGCGCGTCGCCGTGCTCGACGTCGACGTGCACCACGGCAACGGCACCCAGGCCATCTTCTACGAGCGCCCGGACGTGCTCACGGTGTCGCTGCACGCCGACCCGACGCGTTTCTACCCGTTCTTCTGGGGCTATGCGAGCGAGCGCGGCACCGGCCCGGGCCTCGGCTACAACCTGAACGTCCCGTTGCCGCGCGGGACCGGGGACGAGGATTACCTGAAGGCGCTCGACCGCGCGGTGCTGCGCATCCGGTCGTTCGACCCGGGTGCGCTCGTGGTCGCGCTGGGGCTCGATGCCTACGCGGGCGACCCGTTCAAGGGCATGTCCGTCACGACCGCGGGCTTCGGCGGGATCGGGGGGACCATTGCGGCGTTGGGGCTGCCGACGGTGATCGTGCAGGAGGGCGGCTACCTCTCCGACGCGCTCGGCGCCAACCTCGAGTCCTTCCTGTCCGCTTTCCTCGACACCCACACGCTGGCGTGAGAGCGGCTTTCCTTCCCGCTCACGGGCACGACGAGGGTCGATGAGCACCGGGTCCCTCACGTTCCCCGATGTCCCGGCGATGCTGCGGAGCCTCCGCCCGTCACGACCGGTGTACTGCATCCATCCCGGGCGTTATGCCGAGGCGGCGCGCGAGTTTCTCGCGGGTTTCCCGGGGCGCGTGCTGTATGCCGTCAAGGCCAACGATGATCCGCGGGTGCTCGCGATCCTGCACGGCGCGGGCGTGACCCACTTCGATTGCGCGTCGCTGCCGGAGATCGAGCGGGTGCACGAGCACTGCCCGGGCGCGAAGGCTTATTTCATGATCCCGGCGCGGCTGCGCGGCGCGGCCGCGGCCGCCCGGACGCGCTTCGGCGTTCGTCACTTCATGATCGATCACGCGAGCGGGATCGCGTCGCTCGCGCCCGAGATCGAGCTCGCCGGCACCGTCGTGTTCGCGCGCATGGCGGCGACGCACCCGTCGGCGATGCAGGAGCTGTCGTCGAAGTTCGGGGCGCCGCCGGACGAGGTGCCGGCGCTGCTCGAGGCGATCGCCGCGGCCGGGGCCGAGCCTGCGCTGGCGTTCAACGTCGGCACGGGCGTGACCAGCCCCGAGGCGTACGTGCACGCCATCGGCCTCGCGCGGCGCGTGCTCGAGCGCGCGGGTGTGCGCGTGCGCCTGGTGGACGTCGGCGGCGGCTTTCCGAAGTCGTACCCGGGGTTTCCCGTGCCGCCACTCGCGGAGTACTTTGCCGCGATCCGGGAGGCGGCCGCGCACCTGCCGCTGGCCGACGACGGCGAGATCATGGGCGAGCCCGGCCGGGCACTGGCCGCGCCGGGGCTGTCGGCCGTGTGCGAGGTGCTGCTGCGCAAGGAGGACCGGCTGTACCTGAACGACGGCATGTACGGCATCTTCTGGGAGCTGCGCTTCCGCGGCCACGAGCGCTATCCCGCAAGGGCGTTCCGCGAGGCACGGGAGCTCACCGGCGAGACGCGGCCGTTCCGCCTGTTCGGCCCGACCTGCGACGCCACCGACGTGCTGCCGGGCCTCGTGGACCTGCCGGCGGACATCCGCCCCGGCGATTACATCGAGTTCAGCGACATCGGCGCGTACAGCCTGGCCGGCCGCACCGCCTTCAACGGCCACTACAGCGACGACGTCGTCATCATCACCCCGTAAGCCCCCCGGTCGCGGCGGAGCTTGTGCCCCGATCGCCCCCGCGCATGAACGATGCGGCGGCAGAGGTCGGTGCCACCGGGGCAACGATGAGCCCCGGATGGTTGCGCGCCCTACAGGCCGTGGCCGCCCACGGGGGAGGTGAGGTGGTGCTCGGCGAAGCTGGCGATCAGGGGTTTGCCGCGCTCGATCGCGGCGCGCACGGAGGGTAAGGCGAGGGAGGCGCGGTGGCTCTCCTCGGAGTCCCAGACCTCGGTGATCCACAAGGCGTCGGGATTCTCGTTGTCCTTCGCGACGACGTAGCTCAGGCAGCCCGGCATGCCCCCGATGCCGTCGAGCAGCACGTCGACGAGCTCGTCCCGCTTCCCCGGCACCGCGATCACGCGGCCGATCAGTCCGTACATGTCCTTTCCTCCCTCGTATGCGCCTGCGGTCAACGCGGCGGCAAAGGCAACGCCGCCGGCCAGCCGGATGAGCTTCCGCCGGGTCAGCAACGGGTGATGCTAGAGCGAGCCGAGATCCCCGTGCACCGACTTGCCTTCCAGCAGGGTCAGGAGCACGCGGGTCTCGGAGATCTCGCCGGGTGGGATGTCGAACAGGTTCCGGTCGAGCACGATTAGGTCGGCGTACTTGCCCACCTCGATGGAGCCCGTGACATCCTCCTGCGAGTTGACCCAGGCCGAGTTGATCGTGAACGCGGCGATCGCCACCGGCAGAGTGATCCGCTCGTCCGGGACGAACGGCTCGTTGGTCTCGCCTTTCGGGCCCATGCGCGTCACGGCGACCTCGATTTCCTCGAACGGGTTCGCGGTGGATACCGACCAGTCGCTGCCGAACGCGATCATGGCCCCGCTCGCGTGCACGCTGCCGATGGGGTACAGCCAGCGGCTGCGCTCGGGGCCGATGAACGGCATGGTGAGCTCCTCGATGTAATCGTCCGCGAACGCCCACAGCGGCTGGAAGTTCGCCACCACGTCGAGCTTCCGGAAACGCGGAATGTCCGCCGGGTCGATCAGCTCGAGGTGCGAGACGTGATGCCGGTTGCCGCGGTTGCCGTTCGCCGCGCGCGCGGCTTCCACCGCGTCCAGCGCCTGGCGGATCGCGGCGTCGCCGATGGCATGGAAGTGCACCTGGAAGTCCGCTGCGTCGAGCGCGGTTACCGCACGCTTCAGGAGCTCCGGTTCCACCATCGGGATGCCCCTGGTGTCACCCTGGCCGAGATAGGGCTCGAGCATCGCCGCGGTGAAGTTCTCCATCACGCCGTCCTGCATGATCTTCACGGTGCTCGCGCGCACGCGTCCCCCGGTGTAGCGGTCGCGCAGCCGCTCGAAACCCTCGAGCTGCTCCAGGCCCTGCTCGCGATCCCACCAGAGCGACGCCACGACCCGGAGGTCGAGCTCGCCGCGCTGGTCGAGCGCGCGATAGGCGGCGAGGTCTTCCTCCTCGACGTGCGCGTCCTGGATGGAAGTGATGCCGTACGCGTTCAGCATGTCGATCGCGTACCGGAGCCCGTCGGTGCGGGTCTCGAGGTCGGCCGGCGGCGCGTGGCGCGCGACGAGGCCGATCGCGCCTTCCTGCAGGCTGCCGAGTGGCTCACCGTCCGGCGCGCGGTCGATGATGCCGTCCTCCGGGTCCGGCGTCCCGGCATCGATGCCGGCGATCTCGAGCGCCCGGCTGTTGACCCAGGCGGAATGCCCGTCCGCCGACGTCAGCATGACGGGGCGATCGGGTACGACGCGATCCAAAAGCTCCTTGCTCGCGTTCGCGCCGGGACCGAATACCGCCATCGACCACCCGCCGCCGAGGATCCATTCCTCGTCCGGGTGCTCGCGCGCGTACGTTTCGATCGCCTCGAGGTATTCCTCCAGTGTCGTCAGCCCGTTCAGGTCGCAGGCACGGGCCTCCATGCCGCCGCCGATCGGGTGAATGTGCACGTCCTGGAAGCCGGGCAGCATCATGCGGCGATCGAGGTCGACCACCCGCGTGTCGGGACCGACCAGCGCGTTCGCGCCGGCGTCGCTGCCGACGTAGACGATCCTGCCATCGCGGATCGCGACCGCCTCCGCCCACGAGCGGCTGGCGTCCACCGTGTAGATGCTGCCGTTCGTGAACACCACGTCGGCGGGCCCGCTCGTCGTCCCCGCCTGCGGCTCGGACGCGGTATCGCTGCAACCGGTGCCGATGACGGCGAGGAAGGCGAGGGACGCGGCGGCGAGCGGGGTTCGGAACGTGCGCATGGCGGTCACCTTGTGAAACGTCGCGGGCGTGGAGGTTCGCGCGAGTTTAGCAAAGCGCAGGCGGCCCGGAGCGCGGCGGTTTTTCGCCGGCGCGCGATCGCGCATACTTGCGCGCACATAGTGAAACAGGACGCGCATGGGCAGGCTTTCCACATCGAGAGGGCGCTTCGACGAAGTGCTGGAGCTCGTCAACCGCGGCGAGTACGGGCACGCGGAAGGCCTGTGCCGTGCCCTGCTGCAGAAGCACCCGGACGACGTCAACGTCGTCGGCCTGCGCGGCGCGGTGCTGATCAAGCTGAACCGGCTTGCCGAGGCGGAGAGCGCGCTCAAGGACGCCATCCGGCTCGCCCCCACGTTCGCCAAGCCGTACGAGGACCTCGGGCACGTGCTGCTCCAGCTCAGGCGACCGCAGGAAGCCGTCGAGGTGCTGCGCAATGCGGTGCGCCTCGACCCCACCCTCGAGCAGGGCTGGCTCAAGCTCGGCAAGGCCCTCGCGATGCTGGGTGCCGGCAAGGAGGCGGATGCCGCTTTCGAGAAGGCGTTCGCGCTGAACCCGGAGCGCCGGGATCTCGCGCTCGCGGCCGAGCACCACAAGGAGGGACGCGTCGAGGAAGCCGAGCGGATCTACCGGCGCATCCTGCGCACGAACCCGAACAACGTCGACGCCCTGCGCATGCTGGGGCGGTTGGCCGCCGGTGCCCGGCGCCATACCGACGCGGAGCACCTGTTTCGCCGCGCGCTGCGGCTGGCCCCGGGATTCACCGGCGTGATGCAGGATCTTGCCCGGCTGTTGAAGGAGCAAAGCCGGTTCGAGGAAGCGATCGAGCTCCTGGAGAAGGTGGTCGAGCTCGAGCCCGGCAATCCGCAGGCGCACTTCCAGCTCGCTTCCACGCTGGCGCCGGCATCGCACACGTACCGGGCGCTCGAGGAGTACGAGAGGGCCCTCGAGCTTTCGCCGCAGTTCCCGGGCGCGCGCCTCGGGCTGGGGCACGTGCTGAAGACCATCGGGCGCCAGGAGGAGGCGATTGCCGCCTACCGCGAGTGCATCCGCCTGCGCCCGGACAACGGCGAGAGCTATTGGAGCCTCGCGAACCTCAAGACTTACACCCTGACGGACGACGACATCGCGGCCATGGAGCAGCGGCTCGCGCGCACCGATCTCACGCCGCAGTCTCGCGCGAACTTCCTGTTCGCCATGGCAAAGGCGCTGGAGGACCGCGGCCAGTACGAGCGCGCCTGGGACTACTACGTGCAGGGAAACGCCCTGCAGCGCGCCGCGGAGAAGTACGACCCGGTGTCGACGGAGGTCGCCAACGACGCCATCCTCGAAGTGTTCGATCGCGAGCTCCTGGAGCGGAACGCCGGCGTCGGCCACCCCGACCCGGCCCCGATCTTCATCGTCGGGCTGCCGCGCTCGGGCTCCACGCTGATCGAGCAGATCCTCGCGAGCCACAGCCAGGTGGAAGGGACGGCGGAGCTGCCCTATGCCGGGCGGGTCGCCACCTCGCTGAACCGCAACCGGGCCGACGGCATCAACTACCCGGAGGCGGTGCGCGAGCTGGCGGCGGAGCACTTCGAGGCGCTCGGCCGCGATTACCTCGAGCTCGCGCGGATTCACCGCGCGGAGGGGCGGCCGCGCTTCATCGACAAGATGCCGAACAACTTCCCGACGATCGGCTTCCTGCACCTGATCCTGCCCAATGCGACGATCATCGACGCGCGGCGGCATCCGCTGGACGCATGCCTGAGCTGCTATCGCCAGCTTTTCGCGAAAGGGCAGACCTTCACCTACGACCTGACGGACATCGGCGAGTACTTTCTCGAGTACCAGCGCGTCATGGATCACTGGCACGAGGTGCTGCCGGGCAAGGTACTGACGGTGCAGTACGAGGAGCTCGTGACGGACACGGAGGCGCAGGTCGCGCGGATTCTCGAGCATTGCGGGCTGCCGTTCGAGGAGAGCTGCCTCCGGTTCCACGAGACCGACAGGCCGGTGCGGACGGCCAGCTCCGAGCAGGTGCGCCAGCCCGTCTACACGCGCTCCATCGGCTTCTGGCGGCACTACGACGCGCAGCTCGGAGAGCTGAAGGCGGTGCTCGCCCCGGTGCTGCCGCGCTACGAGCGTTACCTCCCCGAAAACCTCTAGGCTGCGCGCCTACGGGAAGGGGAAGGGCCAGACTTCCAGCCCGTGGATCGCGTTGCGAATGTCGAACGACAGGGTGATCGTCAGCGTCGTTTTGACGCGCTGCAGGTCGTGGATCGCGATGGTCGAGGGCGAGGAGCCGGCGGCAACCAGGTGGTCGTCGAGCACGCAGAGCCCGCGGGCGAATGCCTGCCGCGCGATGCGCGGGTCGCCGAGCTCGCGGTGGGTCAGCAGGTGCTCCTCGTAGCGCGGAACGCGGAACGCGCACTCCGCCTGCGGCGACACGAAACGGACGGCATCGGCCTCGGTGTCGTTGAACAGGATGCCGTCGCGGTGCGGCTGCGCGTTGTGCGTCCCGGGGGGCAGGGTCGCGACGCGGCGAATGTGGCGGCCGTCGAACTTGAGCAGCCCGCCCGCGCGCAGGCCGCTGAAGTACAGCCCCTGCTCCAGGGCAACGACGCTGTTCAGGTGCAGCTCGTTCGTCGGCGGCGGCCCGCTTTCGCCCGTCGGATCGAACGGCAGGCCGCGGTACCCGTCGCCGTGCCGGGAAACGTGCAGCCCCCAGGCGAAGCGGTTGCGGTCGAGATCGAAGCCGAGCAGGGAATCGAAACCGGTCGACGTGAGGTACAGCCGGCGCCTGAAGCGGCTGATCTCGTGGCAGTGCCTGAGGTACGGCGAGCGCCAGGAGCCGAGCTTCCGGAACTCCCGGTCCCAGGCGAACAGCTCGTCGCTGGCCGCGATGAAGATGCGGTCACCGTCGAACGCGATCCCCCGCAGGCCGCGGTCCCAGCCGCGCCCCTGCCAGTCGATGTCGACCGTGTTCCAGTCGATCGCCTGCACCACGCGCTCGCGTTCCAGGTCGACGAGGTAGACGCCTCCGTGACTCTCGCCCTGCCGGGTGCCGCGTACGACGGAGGTTGCAATCAATGCGGTCAAGAATCGTCACCGGTGCCGGGGCTCGCCGTCCGGATATTGCCGTTGCCGGGTCGGCCCTTGAAAAGAAAAGAGAATTAAGCCCAGCGCCACTGGAATTGCAATTCGCACCGGGTCTAGAATCCAGCATCCACACATGTCGGAAAGCGCGGGCCTCGGGGTTCACATCATGGGACGCGCGCGTCCGAGTGCAGGGGGAGTTCATGCCGAGCCGGGACACCGTCCAGACGTTCAACCGTAGTGCGCTCGCCGTCGCCGTTTCCGCCGCCTGCGGTACCGGCGTGCCGGCGGCACACGCCCAGCAGCAGCTCGACGAGATCATCGTCACGGCGACCAAGCGCGAAGCGGCGCTGGAGGACGTTCCGCTCGCGGTCACGGCGTTCACCGAGGACCAGATCGTCCGGCAGGGCTTCCGCAAGATCGACGATTACGTCGGGCAGATCCCGGGTCTCACGTTCAGCCGGCGCGAGCCCGGCGGCACCACGGTGCTGATGCGCGGCTGCACGATCTCCGGGCTGTCCTTCGGCGGCAGCTCGACGACCTCGATCTATCTCGACGAGCAGCCGATCACGATGGCCGGACGCGACCCCGACGTGCGCCTGGTCGACGTCGCCCGCGTCGAGGCCCTCAGCGGCCCGCAGGGCACGCTGTTCGGCGACGCGTCGCAGTGCGGGGCGCTGCGCATCATCACGAACAAGCCGGACACCAGCGCGTTCTCGGGCTGGGTCGAGGCCGGGCTGAGCCAGGTCGTCGACGGCGACACCGGCTACAACGCGAGCGCGATGCTGAACATCCCGCTCGCCGAGGATCGCGTGGCGCTCCGCCTCGTCGGCTTCCTCGAGGAGGAGGCGGGCTACGTCGACAACGTCCTCGGGCTCAGCCCGGGCGGCACCTTCGACAATGCCGACCTGGTCGAGGAGGACATCAACTCCGCGACGAACACCGGCGGCCGCGCGGCGCTGCGCTTCAACGCCACCGACGACCTCACGCTGGACCTGACGGCGATCTACCAGCGCCGGGAAGCGGACGGCTTCGGCGACGTCGACATCGCGGACAATTTCTACGCGGGGCGCGAGATCGGCGAGCTGGAGCAGATCCGCTTCAACCGGGACTCCTGGGACGACGAGTGGTACCAGCTCGCGCTGACGGCGGAGGCGAACCTGGGCTTCGCGGACTTCGTGATCACCGGTTCGTACTTCACGCGTGAGACGCTCTACGAGGCCGACGCGACCTCCTACCAGTTCGCGTTCAACCAGCTCAACGAGCTGTTCCGGAGCGAAGCCCCCTATTACGACATCACGATCTACGACTTCGGGGGCGATCCGCGGGCTTTCGCCTACAACCGCGAGGAAACGGACATGTGGGCGGTCGAGGCGCGGCTCAGCACCCCGGCCGACTCGAACAGCCGCTGGAGCGGCATCGTGGGCTTCTTCTATACCCGGGAGGAGGGCCACACGCTGTTCTACGCGGGCAACGAGCAGTTCGACGAGTCGCCCGCGTTCGTGTATCTCAACTATCTCGCCGTCTATTACGACCCGAGCTTCCCACTGCCCGCGCCGCCGTCCGGCGGCAACTGGTTCACCGGCGTGTACGACGGCACCTTCGAGCACATGGCGCTGTTCGGCGAGGTCGCCTTCGACGTCACCGACGACTTCACCATCACCCTCGGCGGGCGTTTCTTCGACATCGAGCTCGACCGGACCCTGAAGCAGGGCTCCTTGTTCCCGCTCGGCACGGAGCCGGACTGCGAGGTCGATTTCTGCATCGCCGACGCGGTCGGCACGGCGGACGAGGACGGCTTCGTCCCGAAGATCACGCTGGACTACCGCCTGAACGACGACACGATGATGTACGCCACGTACTCGGAGGGCTTCCGGCGCGGCGGGGCCAACGCGGGGCGCGCGAGCTCCATCTTCGGGCCGGGCAACGCGAACCACGCGTTCGAATCCGACACGATGAAGAACTACGAGCTCGGCCTCAAGGGCACGTGGGCGGACGGGCGCGTGCGGCTTTTCGCCACGGCGTACCACATGATCTGGGAAGACATCCAGCTCCAGGCCGAGGATCCGGATCCCAACATCTTCACGCTCGGCATCGTGAACTTCCCGGAGGCGGAGATCGACGGCGTCGAGCTGCAGTTCAACGTGCTGCCGGGCGAGGGCTGGGACATCAGCGGCACGCTCGGCTGGAACCGGGGCGAGATCTCGAAGGACGCGGTGCTGTTCGGGGAAACCGACGAACCGGTCACCGTCACCGGCGGCACGCAACTTCCGATCATGCCCGACTGGAAGGGAAGCCTCGCGATCGAGTACCGCTTCGCCCAGGAATGGCTGGGCGGTGAGCCGTACTTCCGCATCGACCACACGTACAACGGCGAGGCGACCAGCTCACTCGAGGGCATCCAGTCGATCGTGTTCGTCAACCCGGTGCGCATCCTCGATCCGTACCACATCACGGACCTGCGCTTCGGCATCGATGCCGAAACCTGGAGCGCCGCGCTGTTCATCGACAACGTGTTCGACGAGCGGGCGGAGCAGTTCTACAACGATCGCTGGGCGCAGACGCGGCTGTCGATCAACCAGCCGCTCACGTTCGGCATCACGTACCGGAGGCATTTCCAGTAGGCAGGGAACGGGCCATGGATATCGGCGTGCCATTTCGGGAGCTCGGCCCGGTCGACGTCGAGCCGTTGCGCCGGGCGATTCTCGAGCAGGACGAGGCGGCCTGGGACGAGGAGCAGGTGCGCCAGCAGAGCTACGAGGTCCACAAGGAAACCCGCTCCATCGTGCTCGTCTTCACCGACGGCTCGGGCTGGCCGGAAATCGAGGTGCGCAAGGAGCCTGGCTGGGACCGGCTGGCGGAGGTGGCGGTGCCGCTGATGCACGACCTCATCGCGCGCCGCTACCCGCCGGGCGGCGCCATCATCCGGGCAATGGCGGCGAAGCTGGTGGCGGGCGGCAAGATACGGCCGCACCGGGATTCACATCCGTCCTTCCATCACGGGCATCGCATCCACGTGCCGATCACGACCAATCCGCGGGTGCGCTTCATCATCGACGGCCGGCCGTACCGCTTCGAGGTGGGGCAGGCGTACGAGCTCAACAACCAGCTCATGCACAGCGTGTCGAACAAGGGCACCGAGGACCGCATCAACTTCATCTTCGATTACGTCCCGCCGGGGGTGCTGGGCCGCGCGGCGTAAGGGCGCGGACCGCGCGCGACCGATCGTGGCCCCAACCTCGACCACCGGCGGGACCGCGACCGGGGGAGGTCCTCTCGGCGCCGGACACGAGTACGTCCCTGTAGTCCTGCGGGCTCGGCATCCTAAGCCTCGCACGCCGCCGAGAGGACCTCCCCCGGCCACGGCCCCGCCTCCGTGGCGTGTTCGGTCGCGCGCGCTGCGCGCGGCCGGTCAATCCAGCTCGATGTAGACGCGCCGGTTGTGGCGCCCTTTCTTCTCCACCTTGGTCACCGCGACCCGGCCGACCTCGCGAGTGGAGCGCAGGTGGGTGCCGCCGCAGGGCTGGAGGTCGACGCCCTCGATCTCCAGCAGCCGCACCCTTCCGGCCCCTTTCGGCGGCTGCACGGACAACGTGCGCACGAGCTCCGGCTGCGCTTCGAGCTCGGCTTCGCTGATCCAGCGGCAGCGGACCGGGTGATCCTCGTCGACCAGCGCCTGGAGCCGCTGCGTGACGGCCTCGCGATCGACCGCGTCCTGCATGTCGAAATCGAGCCGGCTGCGATCCGCCGCGATGTTGCCGCCCGTGACCCCGTAGCGCAGCACGGCACCGAGCAGGTGGAGTGCGGTGTGCATCCGCATGTGCCGGTAGCGGCGCTCCCAGTCGATGGCCGCGCGGACCGCCGTACCCGGCGCGGGTAGCGGGGCACCCGTGTCGGGCACGTGGCGAATGCCCGCTTCCCCGTAGCGCGTGTCGGCGATCCTGACGCTGCCGCCGTCCCATTCGAGCCTGCCGGAGTCGCCCGGCTGGCCGCCGCCCATCGGGTAGAACACGGTGCGGTCGAGCACGATGCCGTCGGGAGCCGCCGCGATCACGGACGCCTCGCATTCCCTGACGTAAGAGTCCTCGCGAAACAGTTCCTCGGTCATGGCGGCCTCCGGTGATCGAGCGGGTGACTGTAGCGCCCGACTGCGAGAGCGGCAATTCGTCACGGTCCCGCGGCAGCGAGCGAGGTACACTGCGTGCTGTGGCCGACCCGGGTGTCCCCGGCCCGGCCGAGTGCGACCGGCGACAGGCGACCGATGAAATTTCGAAGCCGGGCATTTACGTGCCGTCAGGGTGCAGTAATATCGGACTTTCGCCTGTCAGAACATGAGCCTGGACGGAAAACGCCCGCGGGAATCCCGGATGAAAGGAAGCTCTCTTCGCCTGGCCGGCACGGCCTTGTGTCTGCTGCTCTTGTCGGCCTGCGCCGAGGAGATGAATGCCGAGTCCCTCGCGATCGGGACACCTGCGCTGGACCAGCCGGTCCGGGTCGTCGTGGCGCCGCTCGAGCTCAGCACGGAACGCACCCGGCTGGAGGCCGTCGGCACCTCCCGGGCACTCCTGTCCATCGCCGTGCACCCGGCCGTCTCGGGCGAGGTCGTGGCGGTCAACTTCGAGCCGGGACAATGGGTGGAGAAGGGCCACGTGCTCGTCGAGCTCGACAGCCGCGACGAGCGCCTCGCGCTGCAGCTCGCCGAAGTCCGCCTGCAGGATGCCGAGCGGCTTTACGAACGCTACCTGCGCACCGGTGACAGCGGCGCGGTGCTGCCGACGACGCTCGATGCGGCGCGTACCGCGGTCGAGGCGGCGCGCATCGAGCTCGACAGGGCTCGCGTGGCGCTCGACTACCGCACGATCAAGGCACCGTTCTCGGGTTACGTCGGCATCACGGACGTGGATCCCGGCGACCGCATCGGGCCCGAGACACAGATCACGACGCTCGACGACCGCAGCTCGCTGCTCGTGACCTTCCGGGTGCCGGAGTCGCTGAACGGCCGCCTCACGACCCAGGACGACGTGCAGATCGCGACCTGGCAAGGGCGCCAGCCGGCGGGGTACGGCGAGGTCGTCAACATCGACAGCCGCATCGACCCGGTCACCCGCACGTTCGTCGCACGTGCACTGGTCGACAACCGGGACGACCGGCTGCGGCCGGGGATGAGCTTCCGGGTCACCATCGACGTGCCGGGGATCCCGTACCCGGTGGTGCCGGAGACGGGCGTGCAGTGGGGCGCCGAAGGCGCTTTCGTCTGGTCGGTGGTCGACGAGCGCGCGCGGCGCGTGCCGGTCGCGATCGTGCAGCGGCAGCGCGGGGAGGTGCTGGTCGATTCCCCGGAGCTCGAGGAAGGCGACCTGATCGTGGTCGAGGGCATCCAGCGCGTGCGTGACGGGATGCGGGTCGTCTACGATCGCCCGAGCCTCGCCGACAGCATGCTCGACGGCGGCGGCCCGGCTACCACGCCCGTCGGCACGGACTGATGGACAGGCCCGACGACAAGGAGCTCGAGAACGCCGGTTTCGACGACTCGGTCGACGACGGGTCGCCGGCGGAGCAGATGAACGACCTGCCGAGCGTCTCGATACGCCGGCCGGTCCTCGTCCTGGTGCTCAACCTGCTGATCCTGCTCGCGGGCATCGCCGCGGTGCTCGCGATCGAGATCCGCGAGCTGCCGGACGTCGACCGCCCGATCGTCAGCGTGCGCGCCGAGTATCCGGGCGCCTCCCCGGAAACGATGGACGCCGAGGTCATCAGCATCCTCGAGGGCGCCGTCTCCCGCGTCTCCGGCATCTACAACATCAGCTCGTCGTCCGAGGAGAACGAGGGACGCATGCGTATCGAGTTCCAGCCCAACGTGGACCTCGACAGCGCGGCGTCCGACGTGCGGGAGGCCGTGAGCCGCGTGCTGCGCAGGCTGCCCGACCGGCTGGAGCAGGTCGTGGTCGTGAAAGCGGACAACGACTCCGACCCGATCGTGAACATCGCGATCCTGACGGACACGATCCTCGAAGACGAGCTGACGCGGATTGCCGAGCGGGACATCATTCCCGAGCTGATCTCGATCGAAGGCGTCGCCGACGTCCAGCTCTTCGGTGCCCGCGAGCGCATGCTCCGGGTGGTGGTCGACCCGCTCAGGCTGACGAGCTACGGGCTGTCGATCACGGACGTCTCGAACGCGCTGATGCAGGCGCCTTTCGACGTGCCGGCCGGCAGCTTCCGCTCGGCAGACCAGGAGCTGATCGTGCGGGCCGATGCCTCGGTCGTGACCGCCGAGCAGGCTGCCGACATCGTCATCCGCGGCGACGTCCGCATCGGCGACGTCGCGAACGTGTACTTCGGCCCGCAGGATGCGAGGGCTTACACCCGCCTCGATGGCCGGCAGGTCATGGGCCTGGGCGTCCTGCGCCAGGCGAAATCGAACACGATCGAGATCTCCGACGGCGTGCATCGCGCCGTCGAGCGCCTGAACCGGCGCTTCGCGCCGCACCTCGAGCTCGTCATCACGAACGACAGGGCCGAGTTCATCCGGAGCTCCGTGAGCGAGGTCCTGTTCACGCTGACGTTCACGGTCTGCATCGTCATCGCCACGATCTGGGTCTTCATGGGTTCGTGGCGCGCCACGCTCGTGCCGAGCGTCGCGATCCCGGTGTCGCTCGTCGGCACCGCGGCAGCCATCTGGCTGTTCGGCTTCTCGATCAACATCCTGACGCTGCTCGCGCTCGTGCTCGCGACGGGGCTCGTCGTCGACGATGCCATCGTGGTACTCGAGAACATCCAGCGCCGGCGCGGCCAGGGACTGGGCGCACGGGCGGCGGCGGTGCTCGGCACCCGCCAGGTGTTCTTCGCCGTCCTGACGACGACGGCGGTCCTGGTGTCCGTGTTCGTGCCGATTGCCTTCCTGCCGAGCACGGCCGGCCGCATGTTCCGCGAGTTCGGCACGGTGCTGGCGGTCGCAGTGGCAATCTCCTCGTTCGTCTCGCTGTCGCTGGTGCCCGCGGCCGCTTCACGCTTGCCGGCCGAGACGCACGCCAGTCGCCTGCGGCAGACGATCGCGAATGCCGGGAGTGCCGTGAAAGCGGGCTACAACCGCTCGCTCGAGTGGATGCTGGACCGGCCGTGGCTGCCGATCGCCGCCGCGCTGGCGTTCGCCGTCGCCGCCGCCGGCCTGTTCCGCACCCTGGACAAGGAGCTCCTGCCGCCCGAGGACCGCGGGATCATCAACGTGGTGGCGGCCGGGCCCGACGGGGTCGGTATCGGTTACATGGACCGGCAGACGGACCGGATCGAGGCGCTCCTCCGGCCGTTGATCGACCAGGGCATCGGGAAATCCCTGTTCACGGTGGTCGGCGCCTGGGATCCCAACCGCAGCCGGGTCACGATGCCGCTGGTCGACTGGAAGGACCGCAAGTTCACGCAGCACCAGATCATCGAGCAGCTCGAAGGCCCGCTCTCGGAGATTCCGGGCGCCCGCGTGACGATCTTCAGCCCGAACAGCCTCGACCTGCGGCGCTTCGGCGGCGACCTGCAGGTCGCCCTGGTGGGCAACGACTACGACCATATCTACGAGGCCACGAAGGTCTTCGTGCGCGCCATCGAGGACCGGTTGCCGAACGTCGAGCAGCCGCAGCCCTCCTATGATCCCACCCAGCCGCAGCTTTCGGTGGAAATCGACCGGCGCCGCGCGGCCGACCTCGGCGTAGACCTCGGCAACCTCGCCGCCACGCTGCGCGCCATGATCGACGGTGACGAGCTGGTCGACCTCAACATCGACGACCAGGCGGTGCCGATCCTGCTCGAGTCCTCCAGTGGCGAGATCAACGATCCGACCGACCTCGTGAACCTGTACGTGAGCACGAACGCCGGGGAGCTCGTGCCGTTGTCCAGCATCGTTTCGCTGCGCGAAGAGGGCGTGGCGGCGCAGCTCGACCGCGAGGCACAGCGGCGCGCCATCCGGATCGACATGCAGCTCGTCGGGCGCTACCCGCTGCAGGCCGCGGTGGACGACCTGTGGGCGCTCGCGGACGAGGTCCTGCCGGACGACGTGTCCATGGTGCTGCTCGGCGAAGCGGCAACGCTGGCGGAGACCTCGCGCGAGGTGGCGATCACGTACGCGATCGCATTGACGGTGGTGTTCCTCGTGCTGTGCGCGCAGTTCGAGGGCTTCACGAGCGCCGTGGTGGTGACGCTCACGGTGCCGTTCGGCGTGGCGGCGGCCGTGCTCGCGCTGTTCCTGACCGGCACGTCGGTCAACATCTACTCGCAGATCGGCCTCGTGCTCCTGATCGGGCTGATGGCGAAGAACAGCGTGCTGCTGGTCGAGTTCTCCGACCAGTTGCGCGATCGCGGCTTCGGCATCCGCGAAGCGGTGCAGGCCGGCGCGAGCGTGCGCCTGCGGCCGGTGATGATGACCATGCTGGCCACGATCCTGGGCGGCCTGCCGCTGATCCTCTCCTCCGGCGCGGGAGCGGAAGCGCGCTGGTCCATCGGCTGGGTGGTGTTCGGCGGACTCGGTCTCGCGGCGCTGTTCACCCTGTACCTGACGCCGACGCTGTACCTGTTGCTGGCCCGCTTCTCCGCCGCGCGTGCCGAGGAGGCGAAACGCCTCGCCCGCGAGCTGCGCCAGGCGCAGGCCATCGCCGACACCCATTGATGCCGGGGACGCGCGCGGACGGCGGAGGAATCCTGCCGCCGCGCCTCTACCGGCTCAGCGCCTTCACCACGACGCCGGCGGGGGGCAACCCCGCCGGCGTGTGGATCGGCGAGCGGCTGCCCGCGGCCGGCGAGATGCAGCGGATAGCCGCGGAGCTCGGCTACTCGGAGACGGCCTTCGTCGCGCCCCTTCGCGGGTTCGAGCGCACCGTGCGCTATTACAGCCCGGAAGCCGAAGTCCCGTTCTGCGGGCATGCCACGATCGCCGCCGGCGTCCAGCTCGGGCGGGTCGAGGGTCCCGGCGATTACCGCTTCGAGACCGCCGCCGGGATCGTGCCGGTCGCCGTGCGCCGGGGCGAGCACGGAATGGAAGCCACGCTGACCTCGGTCGAGCCGCGCCATCGGGCCGCGCCCGCGGCGCTCGTGGCGCAGGCGCTCGCGGCACTTCGCTGGCGCAGCGCCGAGCTCGATGCGTCCATTCCGCCCGCGCTCGCCTTTGCCGGCGCGTGGCACCTCGTGCTGGCGGCGGCGAGCGCCGGGCGCCTGGCCGACCTCGATTACGACTTCGAGGCGCTCAAGGGGCTGATGCTCGACGCGGGCCTCACCACCCTCCAGCTCGTGCGGCGCGAAGCGCCGACCCTGTTCCACGCGCGCAACCCTTTCCCGGTCGGGGGCGTCGTCGAGGATCCGGCCACCGGTGCCGCCGCCGCGGCGTTGGGCGGCTACCTGCGCGATGCCGGCCTGGTCGCGGCGCCCGTGACGCTCGTGGTCCGGCAGGGCGAGGTCATGGGGCGGCCGAGTCGCCTCGTCGTGCACGTCCCGCCCCGCGGCGGCATCGCCGTGACCGGGACCGCCGTGCCGCTGGACGATGCCTGAGGCACGGCGCTCGCGTCCCGGCCGGGATGCTATCCTCACTCCCATGAGCGCCACGCTGGAAGCCGTGAAGGCCGACATCACGACGCTGGAAGTGGACGCGATCGTGAACGCGGCGAACTCGACCCTGCTCGGCGGCGGCGGCGTCGACGGGGCCATTCACCGCGCCGCCGGGCCCGGGCTGCTCGCCGAGTGCCGCACGCTGGGCGGCTGCGAAACGGGCCAGGCGAAGGCGACGGGCGGCTACAACCTCCCGGCGCGCTGGGTGATCCACACCGTCGGACCGGTCTGGCAAGGCGGCCACAACGGTGAGGAGGAGCTGCTCGCGTCCTGCTATCGCAACAGCCTGCTGACCGCGGCCGGGCTGGGTGCGAAGACGATCGCGTTCCCGGGCATCAGCACGGGCGTCTACGGCTTCCCCAAGGAGCTCGCCGCGCCGATCGCGGTGGACACCGTGCGCCGCACGCTGCCGGAGACGCCTTCCATTACGCGGGTGACGTTCTGCTGCTTCAGCGATGACGATCTCGCGCTGTACCGGCGCGTTCTCGCTGCCGGCTGAGCGGTCCGGCGCCACCGGCACCTGGGGAGAACGGGGGGAGGTTGCGGATGGAATGGAAGGATGCCGGTGAGTATGCGGTCGGCTGGGGCACCCTGTCGCTGATCAACGCCGGGCTCGCGCAGAGCAAGGGCAGGAGCGGCCTCGCCTGGTGGCTCGTGTCCCTGTTGCTCGGGCCCGTCGCGACGTTCCTGATCGTCATCCTGGATCCGGTGCCGTGAGCGGCGAGCCTGCATGAAGGGCTTCGTTCTCCACCTGGTGCTCACCGCCGCGGCGCTGCTCGTCGTGGCCCAGTTCGTGGGCGGAGTGCACGTCGCCGGCTTCGGCTCCGCCTTGCTCGGTGCCATCGTGCTCGGGCTCGTGAACGCGTTCGTACGCCCGGTGATGATCGTGCTGACGCTGCCGCTCACGCTGCTGACGTTCGGCCTGTTCCTGTTCGTCATCAACGCGCTGATGCTGTGGCTCGCGGCGGCGCTGGTGCCCGGCATCGCGATCGGCGGGTTCGGCGCGGCGCTGCTCGGCAGCATCCTGCTGACCCTCCTGAACGTGGTGATCGAAGCCCTGCTGCCGGATCGGGATTGACCCGCTCGCGGAATACCGGAGGCCGGGGCCGCGACGCGCTCCGCCGGCCGGCAGAGCGCGTCGCCGTTTCCAGGCGCCGTGCGCGTCAGCGCTCGAGGATGCGCAGCACCACGCGCCGGTTGCGCGCCTTGCCCTCCGGCGTGGAGTTGTCCGCGATCGGCTGGGACTCGCCGTAGCCGCGCACGGACAGGCGCTCCGCTTCGACGCCCTGCCGCACGAGGTAATCGCGCACGGTCAGGGCGCGCCGGAGCGACAGGCCTTCGTTGTACTCGGCGGCGCCGTCGCTGTCCGTGTGGCCCGCGACCTCGACGTAGATGTCCGGGTAGCGCTTCAGGGTCGCCGCCGCATCGTCCAGGGCCGCTTCGGTGCCGGCCACCAGCCGGTCCGAATTCGTCTCGAAGTTGACGCCCGGCAGCTCGATCTGCTCGCGGATCTCGCAGCCGCGGACGTCGACCCGCGCGCCCGCGCGCGTGTCGGGACACCGGTCGAGGCGGTCGACCACGCCGTCGCCGTCGCTGTCGAGCTCGCAGCCCTGGGCGTCGACGCGCGCACCGCGGGGAGTGTTCGGGCAGCGGTCGGCATCGTCGCGTACGCCGTCCCCGTCGCTGTCCGGCGGGCAGCCGTCGGCGTCGACGGCCATGCCGGCCGGCGTGTTCGGGCAGCGGTCGCGGGTGTCGCCGACGCCGTCGCCGTCGCTGTCGCGCTCGCAGCCGAAGCCGTCCACGGGCGTGCCGGCCGGCGTGCCCGGGCAGCGGTCGTTCGGGTCGGCAACGCCGTCTCCGTCGCTGTCCGGCGGCTCCGCGCGGCCGAACGGGAACTGCAGGCCGAGGCTGAACATGTGGTCGCGAAGGTCTTCGCCTCCGAACAGGTCATAGGAGCGGAGCCGGTACTCGGTGCGCAGCGCGATATTGCTCGATCCGAAGATGTCGGCCAGGAAGCCGGCGCCGGCGCCGATCATCGCCCCGTCGCGGTTCCTGCCGTCGTCCCGCTCCACGGCGAGGTAGCCGGCACCCAGGAACACGTAGGGCGTGAAGCGCGACTCACGGTTGAAATGGAGCTGCAGGTCGACCCCGACGCCCGATTCGTCCTGGCCCGGGAACCCGTCGGGACTCGCGAACATGAAGAATCCCTCCACGTTCCAGTGCCGGTCGATGGCGTGCCCGATCCCGATCTGGCCGCCGGAGACGCCGTCGTCGAGACCGGCTTCCTTGTCGTCGTCCACGAAGCTCGGCATGAGGGTGAAGTAGCTCTGGCCTTCCTGCGCATCGGCGTGCACGGCGCCGGACGCGCACAAGCCAGCCAGCGCCAGCCACACTGTCGCTCTGCATCTCATTGATTCGCTCCCCTCTTCGGTTCGGAAAGAGTTACGCCCGCGCGGCCGCCATTGTGACACAAAGAACGTTTGAGGTCGTCAGCGGGCGAGGGCGCCGCCGACCAGCGCCCCGATGAGCAGCCCGATGCTGGAGATGAGCGCCCAGGCGCCGACCGCGAGGCCGGCGAGGAAACCGAGGATCGGCGCATCGAACACGGCGAGCAGCACCCAGGTGCCGATGCCGGAGACGATCGCGGGCAGGACCGCGGCGCCGAGCCCGCGCATCGCCGAGCCGGCCTTGTAGCCGCCGACCGCGCCGCCGATCAGGCCGTTGAGCGCCGGCAGGAAGAACAGCACCAGGCTGATGCCGATCATCCACAGCGCGCACACGACGAGCGATGTTTCCCTGCGATCCGCCATGCGTATCTCCGCCGGGCCGGGGCCGGGCAGGGGTCGGCGCACGACCCTGCCCCGCAGGAATCACAGCACGCGCCATCGGCTGCCGCAACCCCGGCGCGACTCCGGGGGGTGGCCGGGAGTCATTCCGCGTCGAAGCGACGGAACCACGCCATGATGTTGTCGGTCTTCGCGATCAGGCTGGACGGCCGCGCCGCGATCTCGTGCGAAGCGCCCGGCACCCGGATCAGCGCGGTGTCGATGCGCCGCAGCTTCAGCGCCTGGTAGAACTGCTCCGATTCCGAGATGGGCGTGCGGTAATCGGCCTCGCCGGTGAGCAATGCCGTCGGTGTCTCCACGTTGCCCACGAGGGAGAGCGGTGACTGCCGCCAGTACTGTTCCGGGTCCGCCCACGGATCCTCCGAGAACCACGCCTGCCGGAAGAAGGGATAGAAGTCCGCGGTCAGCACGAAGCTCGTCCAGTTGATGACGGGCTTCGCCGCCACGGCCGCGCGAAAGCGGTTCGTCTTGCCGACGATCCACGCCGTCAGCACGCCGCCGCCGGAGCCGCCGGTGACGAACAGCCTGCGCGGGTCGGCGATGCCGCGCTCAAGCACGTAATCCACCCCGGACATGAGGTCGTCGTAATCGTGTCCCGGGTACGCGTACTGGATCTGCTGCGCGAAATCCGCGCCGTAGCTCGTGCTGCCGCGCGGGTTGGCATACAGCACCACGAAGCCTTCGGCCGCGTAGCGCTGCACCTCCGCCGAGAAGTTCGGCCCGTAAGCGGCGTAAGGCCCGCCGTGGATCTCGAGGATCAGCGGGTAGCGCCGGTCCTCGCGGTAGCCCGGCGGATAGGCGATCCAGCCATGGATCGTCCGCCCGTCGTGCGACGACTCCCAGGTCACCGCCTCGATGCGCGCGAGGTCGCGTTGCCCGAGCAGGTCCTCGTTGAGGGCCGTCAGCACGCGTGCCTCCCGGCCGTTGCGGGACACGGCGACGTCCGCCGGCGCAAGGGCGTTGCCCGACGTGAACGCGTAAGTTCCGTTGCGGGAAACGCTGAAGCTGCCGCTGGTATACGGGCGGCCCGGGGACTCCCCGCTGAGATCGTGCCGCCACCCGGACAGCTTGCCGTCGAGCGACACGTAAGCGAGCCGCAGCAGGCCGTCGTCCTCGTAGCTGACGAACAGGCCCCTGCCGTCGCCGTGCCACACCGGGCTGCCGATCGAACGATCGAAGTCCGCAGTCAGCGCGCGCACGTTCGAGCCGTCCGCGTTCATCACGTAGAGGATCGAGTTCTCGTAGCCCCGGTTTCGCTCGTCGAAGCCGACGTAGGCGATGAGGTTGCCGTCCGGCGATACCGCGGGATCGTTGTCCGGACCGTCGCGCCGGGTGAGCTGCGTCAGCTCCCCGTCCTCCAGCGACACCCTGTAGAGATCGGATTCCCGCGGATCGAGCTCCCAGTGCTCGCTGCGATTCGCGGAGAACACGATGGCGCTCGAGTCCGGCGTCCAGGACAGCGGACCGCCATGGTTGAAGTCGCCATCCGTGAGCCGGCGCGGCGTGCCGCCGGTCGCGGGCACGACGAACACGTGCGTGTACCCGGGATCGAGGTAACCCGCGCCATCGGAGCGGTAGTACGTCTGCTCGATGACTTTCACGGGCTCGGCCCAGCTCGCGCCTTCGGGCTTCGCGGGCGGCTTCGCGAGCGGTTCGGTGTCCGCCGGCACGTGCATCGTGAACGCGATCCAGCGGCCGTCCGGCGACCACGACAACCCCTGCGGCGACTCGACGAGGTTCGTGACGAGCGCGGTCTGGCCGGTATCCATCCAGCGCACGTAGATCTGGCGGCTGCCCTCGACGTCCGAGACGTAGGCGAGGCGATTGCCGTCCGGCGACCAGCGCGGCGACGAGTAGCTGTCGCGGCCCGACAGGAGGGGCCGATGGTCGCGCCCGTCGGCCGTCACGATCCAGAGGTTCCCGCGCGTACGGTCCGTCATGATGTCGTTGGAGCGGCGCACGTACACGATGCGCTCGCCGTCCGGCGAGATCTGCGGGTCGGATGCATACTCGAGCTGGAACACGTCGAGGGCGGAGAAGCGTTCCCGGCCCTGGGCAAGCGCGGCGGCGAGCAGGGCGGTGAGCAGCAAGACGGTTCGGGTCATGGCGAATCCTTCCGTTGCACCGGCGTGAGTGCGCGACCGGGACCACGGCGGGCCCCCTCGGTCTTCACCGCGCGGCGCGCCGTTTCCGGTCCACGCGGTACAATGCGCTTCACGGTTGCACAGGGCGCCCAGCATGCCGATTCGCGAGTCTGCCCGCAAATCCCCGACATGGCCCGAGGCGAGCGGCCGGGCGTTCCTCAAGATGCACGGGCTGCGCAATCACTTCGTTATCGTGGACGCGCGCGCCGAGCCGTTCGAGCCAACGAGAGACGAGGTCGCCTGGATATGCGACCCGGAGATCGGCGTCGGTGCCGACCAGCTCGTCGCCGTCGAGCCCTCGCCGGATGCAGGCGTTGCGGCGGGCCTGCGCTTCTGGAACTGCGACGGCGGCGAGGCGGAGGCGTGCGGCAACGCCACGCGCTGCGCCGCCTGGCTGTTGCTCGAGGAAAGCGGGTCCGACGAAGTCGTGCTTGCCACGCGCGGCGGCCGCCTGCAGTGCCGGCGCGCCGGCCGGGAGCGGGTGAGTGTCGACATGGGGCGGATCGGCACGGACTGGCGGGAGATTCCGCTCGCCGAGCCGCGCGATACCCGTCACCTCGACGTCGCGGCCGGTCCCCTCACCGATCCCGCCGCCTTGTCGGTCGGCAATCCGCATCTCGTCTTCTTCGTCGACGACGTCGCCGCGGTGGACCTCGCCGCCCTCGCGCCCGGCATCCAGTCGCATCCCCTGTTCCCCGAGCAGGTGAACGTCGGCGTCGCGCAGGCGCTCGCCCCCGATCGGCTGCGCCTGCGCGTGTACGAGCGCGGCGCGGGGCTGACACAGGCCTGCGGCAGCAACGCCTGTGCGGCGGCATTCGCCGCGCGCTGGCGCGGCCTCACCGACGAGCACAGGATCACGGTCGAGCTGCCCGGCGGCGAGCTCGAGATCGAGATTACGCCGCGCGGGACGGCGGTGATGACGGGCCCGGTCGCGTTCGCGTTCAGCGGCCGCCTGCCTTTTTGATCCGGACGCGAGGAGCCAGGCCGAAATGGAATTCGCATCGAGACCGGGCGCGCTGGCGCTCATGCTCTTGCCGCTCTTGCTCGCCGCCGGGACGGCGGCCGCACAGGGCGGATTCGACCTGCCGCGCGTGTCGCTCACGCCGCTCGGCGGCTACACGTTCGGCGGCCGCTTCGAGGACAGGACGGGTGACCTCGAGGTCGAGGCCGACGACACCGCGCACGTCGGGCTGATCCTGAACTTCCGCGAATCGGCACGCACCCAGTGGGAGGTGTTCTACGCCCTGCAGCGAACCGAGGCCGACGTTTCCGAGCTGCCGTCGGGCGCCGGCGTCGGCACCATGGATCTCGACATCCAGTACCTCCAGGCCGGCGGCACTTACGTGGCCGACGGGCTCACGGCACGGCCGTTCCTCGCGGCGACGGTGGGCGTCACGCGCTTCGATCCCGATCCGCTGCGCTTCGAGTCGGAGAACTTCTTCTCGTTCGGCATCGGTGCCGGCTGGCAGCTTCAGCCGACCGATCGTCTCGGGCTGCGGCTGGAAGGGCGGTTGATGGGGACGTTTCTCGGCTCCGACACGGCGCTGTTCTGCGAGACCGGGCCAGAGGAGAACGTCTGCGCCCTCGTGTCCGACAGCGAGATCTACTGGCAGCTCCAGACCTCGCTGGGTATCGTGTTCCGCTTCTGACGACACCATGTCCACCTCGACACAGTGGCAACTTGCTCGCGACGCCGCCGAGCGCTACGAGCGGATCCTGGTCCCCGCGATCCTGGGCCCTGCCGCCGTTGCGCTCGTGGAGTACGCCGGGCCACGGCCCGGGCAGGCCGTGCTCGACGTCGGATGCGGCACGGGTGCGGCAGCGCGAGGAGCGGCAGAGCGCGTGGGGCGGTCCGGCCGAGTCGTCGGCGTAGACGTGAACGCCGGGATGATCGATGTCGCGCAGTCCCTCCCGCCGGTCGACGGCGCAGAGGTCGCGTGGTCCGTGCAGAGTGCGTGCGCGCTGGCGTTCCCGGACGGCGCTTTCGACGTGGTGCTCTGTGCCCAGACGCTGCAGTTCGTCGAGGACCGGCAGCGCGCGCTCGCCGAGATGCACCGGGTGCTCGTGCCCGGCGGTGAGCTCGCCGTGAGCCTGTGGTGCAACCTCGATGCGAGCCCGTATTTCGATGCGCTGGTGCGCTCCGTTACCCGCCACATCGGCGCGGACACGGCGGCCGGCCTGCGTGCGGCCTGCGGGCTGTCCGACCCGCGGGCGATCCGGGCGCTGATCGAGGGAGCCGGGTTTCGACGCTTCGAGGCCGTCGTCGAGGAGCTCGACCTGCCCTTGCCGGAGCTGGCCGGTTTCGTTTCGCGGCACGTCGGCGCCACACCGATGGCCGCGGGGTATCGGAGCGCGACGGAGGCGCAGCAGCGCGCGGTCGTCCGGGACGTTGTGGACGAGCTCGCGCGTTTCCGCGTGCAGGGCGAATGGCGGCTCCCGTTTCGCACCCACCTGGCGAAGGCCATAAAGGCTGGGCGATGACAGTGTTCATACCGGGAATCGCATGCGCATGAAGATCTGGTTTCAAGCAGGATGAAAGCGGGATCGAGGAGCAAGCTGAAAGCGAAGGCGCGCGAGGAGCTGCTCGCGACGCTGCAGGCGCGTTTCGAAAAGCACATGCCGCGGCACGAAGGCATCGAGTGGGCCAGGGTCAGGGCCCGGCTCGAAGCCAGGCCGGAGAAGCTCTGGTCGCTGCACGAAATGGAGAGAACCGGGGGCGAGCCGGACGTCGTCGGGCAGGACCCGAAAACGGGCGAGTACGTCTTCTGCGACTGCTCCGCGGAAAGCCCGGCGGGCCGCCGCAGCCTCTGTTATGACCGCGAGGCGCTGGAGGCGAGGAAAAAGCACAAGCCGGCCGGCAGCGCGGTCGACATGGCCGCCGCGATGGGCATAGAGCTGCTCACCGAGGAGCAATACCGGGACCTGCAGAAGCTCGGCGAATTCGACACGAAGACGTCGAGCTGGGTGCAGACACCGTCCGACGTGCGGCAGCGCGGTGGCGCGCTCTTCTGCGACCGGCGCTACGGCCGCGTGTTCGTCTATCACAACGGCGCGGAGTCCTACTACGCCGCCAGGGGCTTCCGGGGCTTGCTGAAGGTCTGACCGTCCGGCTCAGCCCCACAGGCGCGAGTCGGGCGGATCGATCCTCGTACCCCGGTAGGTCAGCGGCGGATCGCGATCGGCGGCCTGGAACAGCGGGCCGTCGAGGTCGACGAAGCGGCAGAACTGCGCAGGGAGCATGGCCGGGGCCATCGCGAGCGACGTGCCGAGCATGTTGCCCACCATGAGCTCCAGCCCGCGTGCGCGGCAGACCTCGACCATGCGCATCGCTTCGGTCAGCCCGCCGCACTTGTCGAGCTTGATGTTGATCATGCCGTAGCGTGCTGCGCAGCGGTCGATGTCGGCGCTCGACTGGCAGGATTCGTCGGCGCACAGCGTGACGGCGTAACCGCGCCCGGCGAGCGCGTCGTCTTCGCCGGCGGGCAGCGGCTGCTCGACCATGGCGATGCGATTCTCGACGAGCACCTCCTCGAGCTCGTCCAAAAGCGGCAGGGTCCAGGAGCCGTTGGCGTCGATGACGATCTCCGCGTCCGGGCGGGTGGCCCGGATGGCGCGTATCCGCTCCGCCGGGGCCTCGGCGTCGAGCTTCACCTTCAGCACGGGGCACGCCGCGCGCTCGCGCGCTTCCGCCGCCATCCGCTCCGCCGTGCCGAGACTCAGCGTGTACACGGTCGTGACGGGCGCCATCGG
Organism: Woeseiaceae bacterium; assembly: GCA_035304345.1. Lineage (GTDB taxonomy): Bacteria > Pseudomonadota > Gammaproteobacteria > Steroidobacterales > Woeseiaceae > IDS-8. The sequence continues at coordinate 37,575 of DATGQE010000090.1, forward strand.
GACGCCGAGGAGGGACCAGGCACGTGTGCCTTCCCTTTTTGCGCGCAGGTCCCACAGGGCGCAATCGAGCGCGTTGCGTGCGCCGCCGGGCGGCAGCAGCTCCTGCACGTCCTCGACGGAGCCGCGCGCCTGGAGCTCGTGCTGCACCGCGTGCAGCTCCGCGCTCATCGACCGGATCGTCTCGCCGCGGTAGCCGACGCCGAGCGCTTCCCCGCGCCCGCTATGCCGGCCGTCGCTCAGGACGGCCGTGAGCGTCGTGATCTCGGTTACGCGATCGCGCGCGGTGACGAAGGGCTCGCGCAGCGCCCAGGTGTCGATCTCGAGGGTGAGCTTCACGAACCCTGCCGGTCGAGGAGCGCGTCGACCAGCGGCGCGACGCCGGTGGCGACGGGATCGACCGCCGGCAATCCGGTCTGCCGCTCCACCGCTTCGAGCACGGACTGCCGTTCGGCGCTGTCCAGCCCCGCGGTGTTCAGGCTCACGCCCACCACGCGCGGTGCAGGATGGGTGAGGAGCGCGAGCTCGAGGTAGCGGTCGATGTAGTAGGTGAGCGGCGGCACGGGGAAGCCGGAGTAGCCCTCGATCTCGGTGCGCGACACGTCGTGGCACAGCACCATGGCGTCGGGCTGGGAGCCGTGCACGAGCCCCACCGTCACCCCCGCATAGGCGGGATGCAGGATCGAACCCTGGCCTTCGATCACGTCCCAGTGCTCCGGGTCGTTGTCCGGGGACAAGAGCTCCGCCGCCCCCGCGATGAAATCCGAGACTACCGCGTCCATGGGAATCCCGGCGCCGGCGATCAGTATGCCCGTCTGGCCGGTGGCGCGAAACGTCGCCGGCACCGAGCGCGCCCTGAGCTCGCGCTCGAGCGCGAGCGCGGTGTACTTCTTGCCGACGCAGCAGTCGGTCCCGACCGTGAGCACGCGGCGGCCGCTGCGGCGGCGCCCGCTCGCGACCGGGATGTCGGCCGGCGGCACGCGCACGTCCACCAGCCGGCGCCCCGTCTCGCGGGCCACGCGCGCGAGCGTCTCGTTCGCCGCGAGGGGCATGTGCAGCCCGCTCACGACGTCGAGGCCCGCGCGCAGGGCGTCGACCAGCGTGGCGAGCCAGGCGGCTTCCAGTCGCCCGCCGAACGCCGCGATCCCGATGACGAGGCTCTTCGCGCCGGCGGCGACCGCTTCCTCCGGCCGCAGGTCCGGCAATCCTAGATCGATGCTGCAGCCCGGGTAGCGCAGTTGCCCCGTGCAAAGCTCGGGACGCCAGTGGACCAGGCCGAAACCGGTCTTGGCGTCGGTGGCGTTCGCCGTCGCGCCGAGGAAGACGAGGTAGGGGGTCGCAAGCTCCGGCATCGCTCAGTCCGGCGTGCGCGTGATCACGACACCGGGCCGTGCGCCGGTGCTCCGGCCGTACTCGTACACGAGCACGCCGCCGACCCACACGGCCTCGATGCCGGTGGACAGCCGTTCGGGCTGCTCCGGCGTTGCCCGGTCGACGACGGTGTCCGGGTCGAACAGCACGAGATCGGCGATCGCTCCCTCGCGGATCACGCCGCGGTCTTCGAAGCCCATGTGGCGGGCGGCAAGGCCGGTCATCTTGTGCACCGCCTCCTCGAGGCCGAGCAGCCCCTGCTCGCGCACCCAGCGCCCGAGCACGCGCGTGAAGGCGCCGCGCGCCCGCGGGTGCAGGTCCTCGAGCGCGCCGTCGGTGCAGACGTTCGTGTGCGGCCAGAGGAAAAGCTGCTCGATGTCGGCTGCCTGCATGCTCGTGCCGATGATCGCGTCCGCGCCGTCGCCGGATTCCTGCCCGGCGGCTTCCGCGGCGCGTGCGAGCTCCATGAAGGCCGCCGCCGGCTCGATGCCGCGCTGCGCGGCGATCTCCGCCAGCGACCGGCCCACGAGCGAAGGGTCGGGATCGAACCGCGTGAACCGGATGCCGTCCGGTGGCGCGATCTCGTCCAGCGCCTCCTGGATCGCGTCGAGGTCCGTGTAGTCGCGCTCCGGCAGCAGCACCATCAGGTTGGATTGCCAGTACTCGTACGGATAGATGTCCGCCGTGATGTCGATGCCTTCGGCACGCGCGGCGTCGAGCACGGCGAGGATGCGCGGCGCTTCACCCCACAAGCGTTTCATCGCGAGCTTGATGTGCGAGACCTGCACGGGCATGCCCGTGACCCGGCCGATCTCGATGATTTCCCCGAGCGCCTCCTCGAACCAGCGGTCCTCGCTGCGCACGTGGCTGATGTAACGGCCGCCGGCGCGGGCCGCGACTTGCGCGAGCGCCAGCACCTCGGACCGCTGGGAGTAGATACCGGGATCGTACTCCAGGCCGGTCGACAGGCCGAGCGCGCCGGCCGCGAGCTCCTCCTCGAGGAGCGCGGCCATCGCGGCGACTTCTTCGTCGCTTGCCGGTCGCCGGTAATCGTCGCCCAGCACCCGCGAGCGAATCGTGTTGTGACCGGCATAGGACGCCACGTTCACCGCGACGGGAGAGGCGCGCAGGCCGGCGAAGAAATCGGCGAGCGGGAGCGGCGAGCCGCCGTCCTGTCCCAGCACGACCGTCGTGATCCCCTGGCTCACGGCAGGCAGCGCGTCTGGCTGCTCGTGCAGGTCGTCACCCGCGTGGCTGTGCGTGTCGATGAAGCCGGGCGCGAGCACCAGGCCGCGGGCGTCGTACACGGTCTCGCCCGGGCGCGGCTCGAGATCCGTGCCGATTGCCGTGATACGGCCGGCGGCGACGCGCACTTCGCCGCGGTATGCAGGGTTCCCCGTGCCGTCCGCGATGCGCGCGTTCTCGATGACCAGGGTGGGGACGGGTGCCTCGCCGGTCGGGGCTGCGGGGCCGCAGCCGGTCGATCCGAGCAGGAGGAGGAGAACTGAAGCGGCGATCGCCGGGCGTCGGAACATCTACGGTACCGGTCGATGGGTGGCGGTATTGAACCATGAAGGTCGCCGGGGACGAACGCGAATTCACAATATGCAACCGCGCTGTCCCCTTGCTTCCCGGGGGGTTAGCTTCGGCCCGAGCACGTGAGCCCGCGGCTGCCGCCGCCGGCCGGGGAAGACCCAGGACGACAGCATGACCAGAACGACATTCGCCCATTCGCTCGCCCTTTGCCTTGCGCTGGCCCCCGTCGCCGCCGTTCCGCCGGCGCTCGCGGACGGCCGCACCGTCACCATCGAGGATTTCGGCCGGGTCAAGGCCGTCGGCCGTCCGGCCGTGTCGCCGGACGGGCGCTACGTAGCGTATACGCTCGAGGATCGCATTCACGTGGTGGAGACCTCTGGCGGCGCGCCGCGCCCGGTGACCTCGACCGGCTCCTCCGCCTCCGACCCGCACTGGAGCGGCGACGGCCGGTTCCTGTACTTCCTCTCCGATCGTTCGGGCAACCGGGAGCTCTGGAAGCTCGCGGTTGTCGGGTTCGGCGAAGCCGAGCAGGTCACGGAGCTCGCCGCCGACATCGGCGCGCTGCGCCTGTCGCGCGACGAGCGCTTCCTCCTGCTCAACTGGGACGACGAGAGTCACCCCGACGCGCGGGCGCGCGCCGCCGGGGACGACGAGCGCGAGCCGCAGCCGTTCGTCATCGACCGGCTGGAGTTCAAGGAGGATGCCGGTGACGGCTACCTGACACAGCGGCCTTCCGACCATCTCTACGTCTACGACCTCGCCACGGCGACGCTGCGCCAGGTCACGCGCGGCGAATACGCGGAAGAGGACGCGGCGTTCTCGCCGGACGGCCGCCGGATCGTCTTCGTCAGCAACCGTCACGGCGATCCCGACGCCAGCTATCGCACGGACCTCTGGGTGATCGACGCGACGGGCGAGGGCGAGCCGGTGCCGCTCACCGACAGCGAGGCCGTGGAGCGGCAGCCCCGCTTCAGCCCGGACGGCAAGTGGATCGCCTGGCTGACGGCCGAGGACGGCGTCTACGGGCAGGAGCGCCTCGCCCTCGTGCCGGCAGCGGGCGGCGAGCCGCGGATCCTCACCCAAAGTCTCGATCGATGGGTGCGCGATTTCCGCTTCGCGGACGACGGGCGCTGGATCTGGTTCACGTTCGACGAACGCGGCGGGCGGCACCTGGCACGCGTCCGCGTTGCCGACGGGCGCATCGAGCGCGTGGTCGAAGGCGATCTCGTGGTCTCCGCGTTCGATCTCGACCGCGCCGGCAACGCGATCGTCCGGGCGAACAACACGAACGACGTTCCCGAGCTGTATCGCGTGACCCGGAATCGCCTCGAGCGCCTCACGCACACGAACGACGACTACCTCCGCTCACTCGCGCTCGGCGAGAAGACCAAGGCGAGCTTCGAGAGCGCAGACGGGACGATCGTCGAAGCGTTCATCACCACGCCGCCGGACTATGTCGAAGGGCGCCGCTATCCCGCCATCCTCAACATCCACGGCGGACCTGTCGGCCAGTTCGAATGGGGCTACGATTTCGCGACCCAGTTCTTCGCGGCGAACGGCTACGTCGTCGTCGAGCCGAACCCGCGCGGCTCGACGGGCCGCGGGCAGGCCTTCATCCGCGCGATCTACCGGACCTGGGGCATCACCGACTACGACGACGTCATTGCCGCAGTCGACCATGCCGTGGAAGCCGGGCTCGCGGACCCCGACCGGCTGGCGGTCACCGGCTACTCCTACGGCGGCTACATGACCAACGTGGTCATCACCCGGACCGACCGGTTCAAGGCGGCGGCCTCCGGCGCCGGGCATGCCTACATCGTGGCGAACTACGGCCACGACATCTACCAGAAGTGGTACAACTGGGAGCTCGGCCCGCCGTGGGAGAACCGCGAGGCTTACGACCGGCTCTCGCCGCTACTGCACGCCGGCAAGGTCGTCACGCCCACGATCTTCTTAGGCGGGCGCCTCGACTGGAACGTGCCGATCCTGAACTCCGAGCTGTTCTACCAGTCGCTCCGGACGCGCGGCGTGCCGACCCGCCTCGTCGTGTACCCGAACACGCACCACGGCGGCTGGCGCCCGGCTTTCCGCAAGGACTACCTGGAGCGCGTCCTGGCATGGTTCGACGAGCACGTCACCGCCGGAACCGGGTAGGGGCGCGCAGCGCGCGCGACACGAACCTGCCCCGGCGCAGGTTGCAATGACCGCAAAGCCGTGAGGCAATCCGCAGGCATGCCGCAGCCGAAAGCCGTCAACGGATCCCCCGACCCGAGCATCGCCGCTGCGATCGAGGCGCTGCGCGCCAATCGCCCGCTGCGGGCGGAGGAGATCTGCCGCGACCAGTTGCTGCTGTCGCCCGGATCGGTGCCGCACCTGCGGCTCCTGTGCCATGCGCTGATGAAGCAGAACCGGCTCGCCGAGGCCGAGGAACAGGCGCGCTTCGTGCTGTCGCTCGCGCCGGAGATGCCGCTCGCTCACGAGGACCTGGGCAGCGTGCTCGCCCTGCAGGAACGGTACGAGGAAGCGGTGCCCTGCTTCGAGAAAGCGCTGCAGCTCGAGCCGAACCTGCCGCTCGCACGCAAGAAGCTCGGCCAGGCACTCGCCGCGCTCGGCCGCGGGCGGGAAGCCGACGCGGTTTTCGAGGAGTACCTGGAGCGCGATCCCGATCGCGGCATCGTCGCGCAGGGCATCGAGCACCTCCAGGCCGGTCGCAAGGAAGAGGCGATCACGGCCTTCCGGGAGGCGCTCAGGCGCAACCCGGACAACGTGGATGCGATGCGCTGCCTCGCCAACGTGTGGCTGCGCGACAAGGAGAACCTGTCCGATGCCGAGGCGCTGCTCCGGCGCGCAACCCAGGTCGCGCCGGACTTCACCGGGGCCTGGATCCTGCTGGGCGGCGTGCTGCACGAGCAGAAGCGCAACGTCGAGGCGATCGAATGCTACCGCAAGGCGTGCACCCTCGAGCCGGACAACGCGTTCGCCTGGGGAGCGCTCGGCAACGCGTTCGCGTTCGCGGGCTGGCCGCACAAGGCGGTCGAGGCGTACGCGAAGTCCGTGGAGCTCGACCCGGGCTCGCCCGCCATGCAGATGGGATACGCCCACGTGCTGAAGACGCTGGGGCACCAGGACGCATCGCTGGCCGCGTACCGCGCCGCCATCCGCGCGAAGCCCGATTTCGGCGAAGCCTACTGGAGCATGGCCAATCTGAAGGTGTTCCGGTTCGAGGATCGCGAAGTGGAGGCCATGGAGGAGCAGGTGCGGCGCGACGACCTCGCGCCGAGCGCCGACATCCATTTCCGCTTCGCCCTGGGCAAGGCGTACGAGGATCGCGGCGATTACGACCGCGCGTGGCACTTCTACATGACCGCCAACCAGCGCCAGCGCATGCAGGTGGCGCACGATCCGCTGGAGATGGAGGCGCGGCAGGAAGAGATACGCGAGGTGCTCTGCCGCGAATTCCTCGAGGCCAACGCGGGCCATGGCCATGAAGCGGCGGACCCGATCTTCATCGTGGGGCTGCCGCGGTCCGGCTCCACGCTCATCGAGCAGATCCTCGCCAGCCACAGCCAGGTCGAGGGCACCGCGGAGCTCCCCAACCTCGGGAAGATCGCCGCGTCCGTCGGCCGCTACCGGCCGGACGACCAGCAGTACCCGAAAGGCCTCAGGCTGCTGCGAAAGAAGGACTGGCGTGCCTACGGCCAGCAGTACATCGACGAAACCCGGCGTTACCGGATCGCGGGCAAGCCGTTCTTCACCGACAAGCTGCCGAACAACTTCGCCCACCTCGGGTTCCTGCACCTGATCCTGCCGAACGCGAAGATCGTCCATGCGCGACGGCATCCTCTCGACAGCCTCCTCGGTGCCTACAGGCAGCTCTGGGGCAAAGGCCAGCACTGGACCTACGACCTGCAGGACCTCGTCGACTACTACCGGCAGTACTGGCTCACCATGCGGCACTGGCACGAGGTGCTGCCCGGCAAGGTGCTCGACGTGCACTACGAGGAGATCGTGGCGGACCTCGAGGGGCAGGTGCGCCGGATCCTCGCCCACTGCGGGCTGCCGTTCGAGGAAGCCTGCGTGCGGTTCCACGAGACCGCGCGCCCGGTGCAGACGGCGAGCTCGGAGCAGGTACGCCGGCCGATCTACCGCGAAGGGCTGGGACGCTGGCGGCGCTACGAGAAGCATCTCGGCCTGTGGAAAGAGGAGCTCGCGGACGTGCTCGACGAGCTGCCGGACATCGTCCGGAACGCGGGCCTCTGAGCGCGCGCCGCTCACGAGCGTCGGGCTCACTTTGCCTTCGGTGGCACCGGGTTCTGCCACCGCATCGTTCATGCCCGGTTGTGATTTGAGCTTAAGCTCCGCCGCGACCGGGGGGTGTCCTAGCCGTACGGCCAGACTTCGAGGCCGTGGATCGCGTTGCGCACGTCCCGCGTGAGGTTGACGGACAGGAGGCGCCGGTTGCCGGCCAGGTCGTAGAGCGTCACGGTGGAGGGCGACGAGCCGCCGGCGACCACCTGCTCGGACAGTACGGCGAGCCCCCGCGCGAACCCCTGCCGGGCGATGCCGCTCGTGTCCTCGCCCGTGTGCGTGAGCTGCTCGGGCGGGTAGGTGGGAACCCGCAGCGCGCGATCCTCCTCGCCTTCGCCGCGTCCCGCATAGCGCAACGCGTTCGCCTCGGTATCGTTGAACAGCACGCCGTCGCGAAACGGCCGGGCGTTGTGGGTGCCCGCCGGCAGCTCCACCGCCATGCGCAGTGTGCGGCCGTTGAAGTGCAGCATGCCGCCGGTACGCAGGCCGCAGATGTACATGCCGTGCCGGTTGCAGAAGACGCTGTTGAGGTGCAGCTTGTTCAGCATCAGCGGCCCGTCGTCGGACTCGGGGTCGTAGCGCCGCGGGCGGAAGCGGTGATCGGACGCCGAGACGTGCATGGCCCAGGTGAAGCGGCGCCGGTCCAGGTCGAAGCCGAGGATGCTGTCGTACCCGGTCGAGGTCAGGAACAGCGTGCGTTCCCAGACCGCGATCTCGTGGCAGTGCTTCAGGTAGCGGCAGCGCCAGCTCCCGACGCGGCGGAAGTCGGTCGTGTAGGCGAACAGCTCGTCGCTCGCCGCGATGTAGACGGTGTCGCCGTCGAACGCGATGCCCCGCAGCCCGCGGTCCCAGCCGCGGCCCTGCCAGTCGATGTCGGCCTTGTTCCAGTCGATCGCCTGGGTCACCGTGCGGTGCTCCAGGTCGATGAGGTACACGCCGCCGTGACTCTCGCCCTGGCGGGTGCCGCGCACGACGGACGTGGTGATCAGCTTCATGTGCGTGGCATTGCAGGGGCACGCCGCGCGCGCCGGGCTCGACTTTCCGCGTTGCCCCGGCCGCGTGCGGTGCGCGGGCCTACTCGAAGCTCTTGCGCAGCGTCAGCTCGATGGTACGGGGCTTCTGCAACGACAGGAAGCGGTTGTGCCGCGGATCGCCGAACGGCTCCCCGTAGCCGTAGTTGGCGAGCCAGTTGACGTTGCGGTCGTCCCAGACGTTGCGGACCATCAGCGACACGTCCCAGCCGCCGTCCATCTCGACGCCGACCTGGAAGTTGGACGAGCTCCACGACGGCACGAGCCCGAGCGGATCCCGCTCGATCGCGTTGCCCAGGTTGTTGTAGGTCTCGGACTGGTAACTCGTGTCGTAGCGGAACCACAGATCGCCGCGCAGGAAATCGACGTCGGGGACGGTGTACTGCAGCGCCGCCCAGTACTTGCGCTTCGGCGAGTTCGGCATGGGCGTGCCTTTCTCGATCACGTCCTCGTCCTGGGTGACGAAGGTCTCCGCGAACTGTGGATCCGCCAGGAAGAAGCTGGCCTCGAAGAGCAGGTTGTCGGTGACCTGGAACGTGCCGTTGATCTCCGCGCCCTTCGTTTCCGCCCTGCCGGCATTGGCGGTCCCCACCGCCCACCACGGCCCGTCGTCCGCGCGATCGTTGATCTGGATGTCGTCCCACTGCATGTAGAACGCCGACAGGTTGAGCTGCAGCCGGTTGTCCAGCCACTGGCTCTTGAGCCCCGCCTCGTAGTTGCTCAGGGTGTCGGGACCGTAGGACAGGGGGATGCGCCCGGTCGCGGCCGCCCGCGGGCTGTTGTTGCCGCCGAGCCGGAAGCCCTCGCTGTACGTGAAGTACATCATCCGCTGATCGTCGAGGTGATAGCGCGTGCTGAGCTTGAGCACGGTATCGCTCGCGACCCCCTCGCTGGTCAGCAGCCCGCCGCTGTCCCACGAGCCCCAGACCGGCAGGCCTTTCGGGACGTGGAAGATGTCGAACTGGCTGCGGTCGTATTCGAACCAGCGTACGCCGGCCGTCACGTCCCACGAGTCCGTCAGGTTGTAGATAACCTCGCCGAACACGGCGGTCTGCTTGATCTCCTTGTCGTAGTGATTCAGGTAGAAAATGTCCGTAGGCGGCAACGGGTACTGCACGTCGTAGCCGTAATACGCGCTGGCCAGGTACGCGTAGTACTGCGCCGCGGCCCACGCGTCGGTGGACGTCAGGTTCGGCACCATTGCGCCGTAGAACCACCAGTCGTAGACGTTCTCGTAGAACGCGCCGACCATCCATTGCAACCGGCTGTCGGTGGTCGAGGTGAGGCGAGCCTCGAACGAATACCGTTCCTGGCTCTGCCAGTTGAATATCGAGCCGTTCGAGTAGTCGGTGTCGTAGAGCGGGAAGTAGGGACCGTACGTCGCAGTTCGCCACTGCTCGTACATCATGTTGTCCCACTCGTAGTTGATGTCGCGGTTGAAATCCGCGGCGGTGAACGAGAACTCGGCAAACCCGAGATCGCCGGTCAGGGTCAGGGAGGTCTGGTACCAGTCGTCCTCCCGGTACTCGTCGAAGAAGCGCGTGACCTTGTAATCGCCGAGCGCCGGATCCGTCTCCCAGCTTCCGGTGGCCCGGCTGTTCTGCGCGATGAAGCTCGCGAGCACGGACCAGTCGTCGTTGATCGTCCACAGCGCCTGCAGCCGTCCGCCGTTGACCTCGTAGTCGTTCCAGTCGTCCCGGGCGACGGCGGCGTTGTCTCCGTTGCCCGAGAGATCCGTGCCGAGAACGTTGTCGACGTAGCCGCCTTCCTCCGAGACGAAGCCGACCGCGCGAATCGCCAGCCTGTCCTCGATGAGCGGGATGTTGACCCAGGCATTCAGGTCGTAGCTTTCCTCGCCGCCCTTCGTCGTGCCGAGCATGCCTTCCACCTGGGCGGAGAACCCGGAGTGGTCCGGCTTGTTGGTGATGATCCTGAGCGTGCCCGACTGCGAGCTCGAGCCGAACAGCGTGCCCTGCGGGCCGGGCAGGGACTCGATGCGGGCGATGTCAATCATGCGCACGTCGACCTGCTGCGAGATCGACGTCATCGGCTGCTCGTCCAGGTACACCGCAACCTGGCTGTCGGTCCGGTACTCCGCGGAGCCCGTGGAGATGCCGCGCATGATGACGGAGTTCCGGCCGGGCATGGCGTTGACGAGGTTCATGCTCGGCAGCGCCTTCACGAAGTCCTCCATCTTCTGGAAGGCCTGGCGCTGGATGTCTTCGCTGGAGAACGCGGTGATGCTTTGCGGCACGTCCTGCAGGCTGGTCTCGCGGCGCGTGGCCGTGACGACGATCTCCTCGAGGCCCTGCGCCTGCTGCGCCAGGGCAGACCCGGCGGGCACCAGGGCGGAGACGACCGCGGCGGCGAGCGGCGTCATCTGCTGCGACCACTGGAGGTTGATGAGCTCGGCCGAAGTGCCGGAAGCGGGCTTGCGGGAACAGGAATCCGGAACGACAGGACTCATTGGCAACTTCCCCCGGGACTGCTCATCGCACGCGCCGGCTCGCCGGCGCCATGCTCACACAGTTGCCGTTCGACAATGCCCGCAACATCCGCAGAAGAACAGCGCATCCCCATATTGTGAAATCGTCACCATGATGCGGAACACTGCGGGGGGCGTGGCGCGCCGCTCGAGGCGCTGTCCGGAGCTCTATCGGTCGCCGGCCGCCGGGGCGGCACCGGGCCCCGTGACCTCGAACGGCGCGGACTCGGCGAGTCGCTCGAAGCCGTCGTCTTCGAGCAGCCGCAGCACGTAGCGGCCCGGCGGCAATGGCCACTCGCCCTGGACGGTGCGGGCGCCGAACTCGAGCGTGCCTGCGCTTTCCGCGCGCACGTAAGCGTAGGCGAGGTAGTCGGTAGCAACGGGCGGTGCCTCCGCGTCGAACACCGCGAGCCAGTCCAGGCGGTTGCCGGGCGCGTTCCGCCAGCTCACGGGCAGCGGCTCGCCGGGGGCGAACGTTTTGCCGTCCACGCGCAGGGCCGGGCTCGCGGCGGGATCGAGCAGCCAGAAGTCGTTGCGGCTCAGCGTGCGTCCGTCGGCATCGACCAGCGCGAGTCTGTACGCACCCGCCGCGAAACCCGCGGTCGACACTTCGATGCGGCCGGACGGTGCGCCCGTTGCCAGCCGCCGGTCCGTCGTCTTGCCGTCGGCCTCGTGGAGCAGGTGCACGGACACGGCGGCATCCGGCGCTTCCCAGGTCACGCGAACGGCATCACCGACGCGATACACGCGCTGGTCGCTCGTCACCAGCACCGGCATGGGGGCCGGCTCGACGCGGAATTCCGAGACGACGGCCCGGTGATCGCTGGGCCAGGGCGAAACGGTCACCGACACGTCCCGGCCTCCGGCTTCGCCGACCAGCGCCGCCGACTCGACGGTGGCGGGTCCGGCGAACCACACGAAATCGATGCGCTCCTGGTCGGCAGGGTCGGACGGGTTGTAGTTGGAGATCAGCGGGCGGGCCGCCCACCAGGTGAAGCCGGGCTGCGCGACCGGGTCGGGGTAGGCGTGGCGCCAGGCGTCGCGGAAACCGGCCGCTGTCACCGCGCGGCTGACCGGCCATGCGAACGCGCGGGTTCGGTGCGGCACCTTGCCGACCGTGGCTTCCGTCCAGTCCTCGTGCGACGGCGCATTGAAGTCGCCGACGAGGAACACGGGCACCCCGCGCGCGTGGATGGGAGCCAGGACGTCGAGCACCGGCGTGATCCAGGGCAGCCTCAGGCTGCGTTCCAGTGCGATGACCTCGGCGGGCGTGCGGCCCTCGCGCAGCCAGTGAGGGCCGTAGGGATCGGACGGCAGATGCACGTTCGCCAGCGCCACGACCCGTCCCGGCGTGATCTCGACGAACAGGAAGCGGCCGTCGCCGCCGGGCGGGTCGACGAGCGGAAACCGGGATATGACGTGGTTGCGCCGGTTGAACTCCCACCCGAGCGCATTGGCGAGGCGTTCGAGGTTGCCCTCCGGCTCCTGTACGCCGACGACGTCGGCCCGGGCCGCCATGATCGCCTCGATCACGTTCGCGAAGCGCACGTGCTCGCCGCCCCATTCGATGTTGAAGGACATCACGCGCAAGGTGCAGGGTGCGCACGGTTCGGAACCCTCCTCCTGTGCCGGCACGGCGGCACCGAAGCAGAGGAAGGCGAGAATGGATACGAGCCTGATCGATTGCACCTGGGAAGACTCCTGCGGCCGCAGAGCGTTTCACAACACGACGGCCGTGACCACCATTTTCACAGCATATGGGGCGCGAGTGCAGGTCCCCGATGTGCAGGAGCGCGCAGGTACCCGACCGCGACCGCTCCTACAGGACGAGCGACAGGCCCAGGAAGCCGACGGTCGCCACCGCGGCGCCGATGAGCGCATACGGCAACTGCGTGCGCACGTGGTCGATATGGTCGGTCGCCGAGGCCATGGAAGCCACGACCGTGGTATCGCTGATCGGGGAGCAATGGTCGCCGAAGATCGAACCGCCGACGGCGGCGCCGAGGAACATCGGCACGTGCAGGTCGAGGTTCATCGCAATCGGCAGCGCGATGGGAATCATGATGGCGAACGTTCCCCAGCTCGTGCCCGTGGCAAACGCGATGAAAGCGGCAGTCAGGAACACGAGCGGTGCCAGCAGGACGACCGGGACGTTGTCTCCCAGCACGCCGGCCACGTACTCACCGGTCCCGAGCAGCCGCGTGACGTCGCCCAGCGCGAGCGCGAGCAGCAGGATCGTCGAGATGGGGAGCAGGGCGGCGGCGCCCTTCGTGAACTCGCGCATCAGGTCGTCGACGGTTGCGCGACGGGTCGCGAGCCCCATCACCCAGGCGGTGGCCAGCGCGGCGCACACGGCCCACAGCACCGCCTGGGAGCCCGAACCCTGTATCAGGTTGCCCTCCCCGGTGATGTACAGGCCGACAGGCATCATCACGACCATCGCGAGTATCGGCACCAGCATGAACGCCGCCGACGGAACGTGCTCCTCTCCGGGCCGTTCCTGTTCCGCCGCGACGTCGACCATCGGCGTGGCGCCGGGCCACAGGAACTCTCCGCGTCGCGTCCGCTCTTCGGCGGCGCGCATCGGGCCGATGTCGACGTTCCGCCAGATCACGAACGCGGCGAGCAGGATTGCCGCGATGGCGTACAGGTTGAAGGGCAGCGACGCGACGAAGACTTCCAGCGGATTCGCCACACCGGTAGAGGCGACGAGCCCGATGATGACGGCGCCCCAGGCGTTCAGCGGGATCATCGCGCACACGGGTGCCGAAGTGGAATCGATGATGTAGGCGAGCTTCTCGCGAGACACGCGAAAGCGGTCGAACAGCGGACGGCTCACGGCTCCGGCAACGAGCAGCGTGATGTTGGATTCGATGAAGATCACGATGCCGACGAGCCACGCGAGCCACTGCGCGCGTTTGCCGTCGTGCACCCACCGGCGGGTTTCGACGAAACGGACGAAGCCGCGGACGCCGCCGGAGTGCTCGATCGTCGCGATGACCGCGCCGATGATCAGCGCGAACAGCAACACGCGCGCGTCGCCGGCATCGCCGAAAACCGCGATCAGTCCTTCGAGCCCCTCCGTGAAACCCGTCACCGGGTTCAGCCCGTGGATCAGCGTGTAGCCGATCCACACCCCGGCGAAGAGGGCGAGGATCACCTGTTTCGTCCAGATCGCCAGCACGATCGCGAGCACGGGCGGGAGAACGGAATACCAGGCGGGCTCGGTCATGTAGTTCCCTTTTCGTCGCGGCGGCGCACGGACGGGCGCAGCTTACCGGCCCGAAGCAGCCATGAACAGCCGGGCCTGTCGCGTGTTCTTGCCGCCGATGCCATGCGGTATCCTGTCGCGACCCGTTGGACAAGGAGTTCAGGATGCATCGCAGGTTTTCGGTCTTCGCAGCCGCCGCTTGCCTCGCGGCCATTGCCGTGTCGTCCGCCACGCTCGCGGACACGAGCCCGGAGGACGCCAAGGATTACCGGCAGGCCGTCATGTCGTCGCTGGGCGGGCACGTCAGCGCCATCTCGCTGCACGTGCGCGGGCGCGTCGAGGACGAGGAAGCCCTCAGGAACCACGCCGAGGCGCTGGCCCTCACGGCAGCGGGAATCGACAAGGTGTTTCCCGAGGGCTCGAACGTCGGCGACTCGGAGGCGCTGCCGGCGGTGTGGGACGAGCCGGAGGCATTCGCCGAAGCGGCCGCACGGGCGAAGGAGGCGACGGCGTCCTTCGCGGAGGCGGCGCGCGCGGGTGATGCCGATGCGCTGCGATCGGCGTTTCGCGACGTCGGCGCCTCGTGCCGCGGCTGCCACGACCGCTTCCGCCAGAAGCGCGCGAGGTAGCGGCGATGCCCGCAGGGACACGCGGCGCGCGCGACCCGACGGTCGCGCGCGTGCGCCGTGCGGGCCCCTGGCTTGCCGCTCTGCTCCTCCTGCCGGCGGCGACCGCCGTGGCTGCCGACGACGAGTCGCCGGTCGCGCGCGGTGAGTACCTGGTCCATGCGGGCGGCTGCATCACCTGCCACACCGCGGACGAGGAGGGAGCGAAGCCGTTGGCGGGCGGCCGCGCCCTGGAGTCGCCGTTCGGCACGTTCTATGCACCCAACATCACGCCCGACGTGGAGACGGGCATCGGCGGCTGGACCGACGAGGATTTCCTGAATGCACTCTGGGAGGGCGTGAGCCCCGAGGGCGAGCACTACTTCCCCGCGTTCCCGTACACGTCGTACACGGGCGTGACGCGCGAGGATGCGCTCGCGATGAAGGCCTACCTGTTCTCGCTCGAGCCGGTCCGCAGGGAGAACCAGGAGCACGAGCTGTCGCTCCTGCTTTCGTCGCGGCTGGCGGCCGCCGCCTGGAAGCGCCGCTATTTCGAGCCGGGCCGTTTCACCCCGGACCCGGAACGGGACGCCGAGTGGAACCGCGGTGCGTACCTGGTGCGGCATCTCGGGCATTGCGGCGAGTGCCACACGCCGCGCAGGCGATTCGGCGTGCTCGACCGGGAGCGCGAGCTTATGGGCAACCCCGACGGGCCCGACGGGGAAAGCGTGCCGAACATCACGGCCGACCCGGAAGAGGGCATCGGTGACTGGTCGCTGAGCGACATCGAGTACTTCCTCGAATCGGGCATGCTCCCGGACGGCGACTTCACCGGCAGCTCGATGGCCGACGTGATCGAGGACAACACAAGCCACCTCACCGACGCGGACCGGCGCGCGATCGCCGTCTACCTGAAATCGCTGGTACCCCGGTAGGCGCGGACCGCACGACAGGGCCGCTGGCGACAGCCTCGAACACCGGCGCAGGCGCGACCGGGGGAGGTCCTCTCGGCGCCGGCCACGCCCGCGCGTCCGGGGCGTTATTCGGTCGCGTGCGGTGCGCGCCTACCGGCCGACGGCGGCGCCGTCCGGCGCGCGCGAATCCGCGGCCCCGTAGTACACGCCGCTCTCGAGGTCGTGGTAGACCCCCATCGCCTGGCCGAAGCCGTTCGAAAGCCGGACCGGGTGACCGTACGCCTCGTACAGGCGCAGCGTATCCGGCGTGACGGCGGTCCGCTCGATGCGCGTCACGTCGGGCAGCCACTGGTGGTGGATGCGCCCGGCTTCGATCGCCTGCGCGATGTTCATGCCGTGGTCCACGACGTTCAGGATCACCTGCAGGGTGGTGTTGATGATCGTCTTGCCACCCGGCGTGCCGATCGCCATCACCGGCACGCCGTCGCGGGCCAGGATCGTGGGCGTCATGCTGGACAGCATGCGCTTCTCCGGGGCAATGAGGTTCGGGTCGGTTCCGATCCATCCCTGGCGGTCCGTCACCCCGGGGCGCGCGTTGAAATCGCCCATCTCGTTGTTCAGCAGGAAGCCTGCACCCTCGACCACGATGTGCGAGCCGTAGCTCCACTCCAGCGTGTAGGTGAGTGCGACCATGTTGCCGTCCGGGTCGACGATGGAGATGTGCGTCGTTTCCGGGCTCTCGTAGGCCCGCGCAAAGCGTTTCGGATCGCTGGGTGACGCGCGCTCCGGGTCGATGCTCGCACGGAGCACGCGTGCGTACTCCTTGGAGGTGAGGCGCTCGATCGGCATGTCCTCGTTGAAGTCGGGATCCCCGAGGTGCTCCGCGCGGTCCGCGTAGGCGCGGCGCATCGCTTCCGTCAGCAAGTGGAGGTACAGGGCGGAGTTGTGGCCGAGCTCGGCCAGGTCGTAGCCCTCGAGGATGTTGAGCATCTCGACCAGCACCACGCCGCCGGAGCTCGGCGGCGGCATGCTGACGACCTGCCAGCCGCGATAGGTCCCGCGAATCGGATCGCGCTCGACGGCCTCGTAGCGCTCGAGGTCCTCGAGCGTGATCAGGCCGCCGTTGGCCGCCATGAAATCGGCGATCAGCTCCGCGGTCCTGCCGCGATAGAACCCGTCACGCCCCTGCTGGCGGATTCGCGCCAGCGTGTCGGCGAGATCCGGCTGCCGCCAGGTTTCGCCGGGCTGCCAGAACGAGCCGTCCGGCTTCAGGAATTTCTTCGCCGAGCTCGGGTAGCGGTCCCAGAACGCCTTCCTCGCGCGGAAGTCGTCGTGCAGGGCCCAGGTGATGGGAATGCCGTTGCGGGCGAGCGCTTCCGCGGGCTCGACCAGCCTGGCCCAGTCGAGCTTTCCCAGCCGTTCGTGCGCGAGCACGAGTCCCGCGACGGTGCCGGGCACGCCCACCGCGAGTATGCCCTCGTGATTCGAGTTGTCACGGACGTTGCCGTCCTCGTCGAGGTACATCGTCTCCGTGGCGGCCAACGGCGCCTTCTCGCGGAAATCGAAGGTGGTGGCCGAACCGTCGGTGCCGTGCCACACGAGAAAGCCGCCGCCGCCGATGTTGCCGGCGGACGGCCAGGTCACCGCCAGCGCGAACGCCGTGGCCACCGCGGCGTCGACGGCATTGCCGCCCTGCTGCATGATTTCCACGCCGATCGCGGAGGCGATCTCCGAGGACGACGCCACCATCGCGTGCGTGCCGCGGGCGGGGATGCGGCCGCCTGCCGCGTCGACGCTGACGCTGGCGAGCAGCAGCACGCAGGCGGAGGCTGATACTATGAAGCTCCAGAATCTCGTTCTCATCGTCCTGTGCTCATGCGAAGTGCGGCCGGGCCACGCATTGTAGAGGCTCGCCGCCCCGAACACACACATTGAGAGGAAGATCATGGCCCGTGTCGTTGCCGAGCCCGGTTTTACCCGCGACCTCTACGACCTGCTGACGGGGGACGAGGACGCACGCGTCTGCCGTGACATTCCGGAAGAGGCATGCCGCGAGCAGCCGCGCAATTTCTTCATGCACATCGGCTCGCTCGTGGCGACCAAGACGGGCGACCTGCTCTCCAGCCCCAAGGTCGTGCTGACGTGGCTCATGATCAACCTCGGCGCGCCGTCGTACATGCTCGGCTTCCTCGTGCCGGTGCGTGAATCGCTGTCGTTGCTGCCGCAGCTTTTCGTCGCGGGTTACATCCGCCGCGTGCCGGTGCGCAAGTGGTTCTGGGTCGGCGGCAGCGTGGTGGAGGGTCTTGCCGTCGGCGGCATGGCCGTGGTGGCCCTCACGCTGCGCGGCGCCGCCGCCGGGTGGGCGATCCTCGGCCTGCTCGTCGTCTTCAGCCTCGCACGCGGGGTCGCCTCCGTGGCCGACAAGGACGTGCTCGGGAAGACGGTAAGCAAGAGCCGGCGCGGCATGGCGAGCGGTTACGCGTCTTCCCTCGCGGGCGCCATCACGGTGGCCACCGGGGCGGCCTGGCTCGTCGTCGCCCCCGACCGGCAGGGGGCCTCGTTCTTTGCCTTGCTCCTCGCGGCCGCCGGCGCGTTGTGGCTGTTTGCCGCGGCCCTCTTCAGCCGCATCATCGAGTACCCGGGTGCGACGGAGGGGGGCGGCAACGCGATCACGGAAGCCGTACGGCAGATCGGGCTGATCCGTCGCGACCGCGACCTGCGGCAGTTCCTGATCGTGCGCACGTTGCTCCTGTCGACCGCGCTCGTCGCGCCGTTCTACGTCGCGCTCGCCAGTCGCGAGTCCGGCGGGCAGGTTTCGCAGCTCGGCGGGATGCTGATCGCGAGCGGCGCCGCCGGCTTCGTGAGCGCACCGGTCTGGGGCCGCCTGTCGGACCGCTCCAGTCGCAAGACGATGGCGGCAGCGGCGCTGCTCGCGTCCCTCGCGGGCTTCGCGACCGTGGCCGTGTACCATTTCGACGACCTGCCGTACGCCGCCGCCTGGCTGGCCGTCACGTACTTCCTGCTGAACGTCGCGCACGAAGGGGTGCGACTCGGGCGCAAGACACACCTCATCGACATCGCGACCGCGGAGAACCGCGCGAGCTACGTGGCCGTCAGCAACACCGTGATCGGCGTGATGCTGCTCATCGGCGGCGCCTTCGGCGGCCTGGTCTCGATCGCGGGCCCGTCGGTCGCCGTGCTCGTCCTCGCCGCGATTTCGCTCATCGCCTCCTTCGCCGCCCTGGGCCTCAAGGAAGCACAGGCTTAAGAGCCGCCGCCGGGCGTGCTATCGTCGCGGACTCGCGATTCGACGAGGAGTACAGCGTGCGCCGAGCTTCCCTGTCGTTCCTGGCCCCCGTTGCCTTGTGCCTTGCCGCCTGCGGTCCCGGTTCGGGCAACGCGGCGGCGCAGGAGCTGCCGTTCACCGTGACCCACGTGGCGACGTTCGACGAGCCATGGGCGATGACCTTCCTGCCGGACGGGCGCCTGCTCGTCACCGAGAAGAAGGGACGCCTGCGGGTGGCCACGGTCGAGGGCGAGATCTCGGAGCCGGTGGAGGGCGTGCCGGAGGTCGCCTACGGCGGCCAGGGCGGGCTGGGCGACGTCGTGCTGCATCCGGATTTCGCGAGCAACGGGCTCGTGTACCTGAGCTACGCCGAGGCGGGCGAGGACGACCTGCGCGGTGCGGCCGTCATGCGCGCCAGGCTGACGCTGACCGCGGACGGCGGCAGGCTCGACGACCAGGAGGTGATCTGGCGCCAGGATCCGAAGGTCACCGGCCGCGGCCACTACGCACACCGCATCGCGTTCTCGCCCGACGGCTACCTGTTCATCTCCTCGGGTGAGCGGCAGCATTTCGATCCGGCGCAGGACATGCAGCAGAATCTCGGCAAGATCGTTAGGCTGCACGACGACGGCTCCGTGCCGGACGACAATCCGTTCGTCGACCAGGGCGGGGTGGCGGCGCAGGTCTGGACGCTCGGCCACCGCAACCCCCTCGGCCTCGCGTTCGACGCCGAGGGGCGATTGTGGGAGCACGAGATGGGCCCGCGCCACGGCGACGAGCTGAACGTGATCGTGCGCGGCCGGAACTACGGCTACCCGCTCGTCTCGTGGGGCAATCATTACGACGGCCGCCCCATTCCCGATCACGACACGCGGCCGGAATTCGAGGCGCCGAAAGCGTACTGGGTGCCGGCGATCTCGCCGGCGGGACTCATGATCTACGACGGCGCGCTGTTTCCCGAATGGCGCGGCAATGCGTTCATCGGCGGCCTGAGCTCCGAGAGCCTGGTGCGGGTCGAGCTCGAAGGCGACAGCGCGCGCGAGGCGGAGCGCTTCGACATGGGCCAGCGCATCCGCGAGGTGGAGCAGGGTCCGGACGGCGCAATCTGGCTGCTCGAAGACGGCGGGAACAACGGCGGCCGGCTCTTGAAGCTCACCCCGGCCCGATAGGCTCGAGCACCGCTCGCGCCGAGACTGGCTCCGCCTCCGTGGCGCCTTCGGTCGCGCGCGATACGCGCACCTACAGGCCGACCAGCACCTCCGGCGTGACCTCGATCCAGGTCGCACGGCAGACCGCCGCCGGGCGGCCGTCGGCGCCGAGGAGCGCCGCTTCCGCGCGGTACTTGCGTCCTTCCTGAGCCGTGCGCCATGCCGTGACGACGCAGTGCTCGCCGGCGTCCGGGCGCCGCTCGACGCGCACGGCCTGGCGGCCGAGCAGGATGTTCGGGAAACCCTCCCGCGAGCCCACCGCGTAGGCGGTCGGGCAATCGAGCGCCGCCCACACGAACTCCGCCGCGACCTTCCCGTCCGCGTCCGCCAGGTCGGCACCGGGAACCCATGGGGCGGCCACGGGCCCCTGCCAGGCGACGTCGCCGGGGTCGAGCGGCCCGGGATGCAGGCGCAGCCCGTCGCCGGGCTCGCGGTCCGGCCCGCAGACGAAGCACATCGGCAGCTTGTGGGCGGCGGGAGGGAACGTACGCTCACTCGCCGCCCGCGCTTCCTCGAAGGAGGGGAACGCACGCGGCTCGACCTCAACCTTCGCGGGACGGCCCGTGCCGATCAGGCGTTCGCCGTCGTACATCGCGACGCTGCCGTCCGGCTCGTCGACGACGGTGAGCGGCACGTCGAGCGGCGGCGGTTTCACGAGCGTGACCTCCGCCGGGCCCTCGATGAACGCTGCCAGGCGGCCGCAGGAATACCCGCCGTTGCCGGAACGGGGCGGGCCGCGAAAGCGGTGCGGGATGACGATCGTGCCGCGCAAGTGCATGCCTCCGTGCGCCATTGTACGCAGGCGCGCCGCGCGAGTGCGAACGCCGGTCGTTGCGGCTTCTTGCAACCTACGGCCGGCAGGCGGCGACTTCGCGGCGCGTGTCGGCAACGGTGGCGGCGAGCGGGGAATCCGGTTGCACGAGCGTCGCCGCGCGTGCGACGAGTGCTGCGGCTTCGTCGCAGCGTTGCCGCTCGACGAGCACCGAGGCGAGGTTGTTGAGGACAATCACGTCGCCTGGCTCGAGCACCAGCGCGTGCCGGTACCAGCGTTCGGCCGATGCGAGATCGTGACGTGCATAGGCGACGTTGCCGAGCCCGAGCGCAGCGAGGGCGCTGTCCGGCCAGCGCTCGAGAGCGGCCCGGTAAGCCGCTTCGGCGAGCGGCAGGTGCGAGGCGGATTCGGCGGCGGCAGCGGCACCCAGGAAACGCCGCCGATCCGGTACGGCGGGCAGCTCGCCGGGTGCCAGGAGCACGACACCCCAGTTGTCGCTGCGCCGCCAGGTGCGCAGGAACACGCCGGCATCCGTGACGCGGCGTCGCTGGGTGCCGGAGCGCAGCACGATCTCGCCGGTTTCCGGCGAGAAACCGACGACCACCGCGTAGTGCCACGCCGGCGCGAAGCGAACGCCCAGGTTCTGCAGCACGAGCACCGGCCGTCCCGCCGCCACTTCCGCGAGCAGCGAGGGCAGGTTGGGCTCTATGACGTACGGCAGCCGGCCGAAGTCGCGGCTCGCCGCGAGCATCTCCGGCTGCAGGCTGCCGCCGCGCTCCGGCACGTAGACCCTGGGGGTGAGAACCTCGGGCCGGACATCGACGCCCGAGGACGCGAGCACCGTCGCGAGCGCCGCGGGGCCGCACTGGTATTTCTCCTGCGGGAAGAACGGCGTGTCCTCGAGCTCGACCGGCGAGCGCCACGCGGCGGTTTCCGGCGTACGGAACGGATCGGCAGCGCAGGCGCCGAGCGCCAGCGCGAGCACGAGGCACGCCACGGCGAGCAGGCACGACGCGGCGGCGCGAGCGGTCCCGCGTGCCGCGTGGTCGTTGGGCCGACCCGGGACCGGGGCGCCGCTTCTCTCGTGGCTTCCGGCCGCCCGCATCGCGGGCTCCGCGGGGCGCCGACCGACGCCCGAGCCTAGATGGCTTTGAAGACGTCCGTGACGCCGACGAGCTCGAGCACGAGCAGCACGAGCAGCAGGATGCCGAGCACCTCGAGCGCCCCGGCGCCGGCCGGCAGCTCCTGCATGCGTTCTTCGAGCGCGAGGAGCTCGGCATCGCTGAGCGCCGCGACACGCGCGCTCGCGTCCGCAGGATTCACGCCGAGTCGCTCGAGCTGGCGGCGCACTTCGTCACGCGCGAGCACGGAGTTGATCCGCTCGATCCGTTCCGTTCGCTCGTGACTCACGATGGCGGCTTCGGTGCCGACGACGGCCGCGTGCGCGGACGGCGCCAGGCCGAGTGCCACCAGGTGCGCCATCATGACGACGGCAAGGGATCGGACGCTGCGCGAATGACGCATGGCTTCAACCTCTTTGGAAACGGCGGACCATCGGCGGATTATCCGCGATGAGGAAACCGAAGGCCAGACGGCCGATATGATCCCATGCTGCCCGAGCGACGCCGAAAAGCGACATTTTCCGCGAGCCCTGGGGTATCCTCCCACGCTTCCCGGCAACTTCGAAGACGCATGAGTTCACCCAAGGCTCCGTCGCTGCTCGACGCGCTGATCCCGCTGCTCACGCTGATCGTCCTCCTCGTCCTCTGCGTTTACCTGTTCGGATCCGATGCGACCGGCGGACCGACGCAGATCGTCCTCATCCTCGGGGCCGCCGTGGCGGCGCTCGTGGCGGTGCGCAACGGGCATCCCTGGCCCGAGATACAGAAGGCGATCGTCGCGGGCATCGGGACCGCGATGGGCGCGATCATGATCCTGCTCATGGTGGGAGCGCTGATCGGTGCCTGGCTGATCTCGGGTACGGTGCCGTCGCTCATCTATTACGGACTGGAGCTGCTCGACCCGAAGTTCTTCTTCGTCGCGACGTGCCTGGTGTGCTCGATCACCTCGCTCGCGACCGGCAGCTCATGGACGACTGCCGGCACGCTCGGCGTTGCCCTGATCGGGGTGGCGATGGGTCTCGGGCTGTCGCCGGCGATCGCGGCCGGCGCGGTCGTCTCGGGTGCGTACTTCGGCGACAAGATGTCACCGTTGTCGGACACGACGAACCTCGCGCCGGCGGTGGCGGGGTCCGACCTTTTCGAGCACATCCGGCACATGGCGTGGACCACCGTTCCTTCGTACCTCATCGCGCTCGTCCTGTTCCTGTTCGTCGGTTTCGGTGTCGAGTCGAGCGCGACTCCGGGTTCGCTCGAGGCTTTGCAGGCGACACTCGACGACGCTTTCAACATCAGCGTGTGGACGCTGCTTCCGCTGGTGCTGGTGCTGTGGCTCGCCGCACGCAAGAAGCCGCCCTTGCCCACGATCCTGGCCGGTGCCCTTTTCGGTGCGGTGATCGCGGCCGTCATGCAGCCGCAGGTCGTGCTGTCCTTCGCCGATGCGCCCGAGACGTGGCCGGCGCTGGCGCTGATCAAGGGCGTATGGCTCGCGCTCGCGAACGGCTACGTGTCCGCCACCGGGGTGGCGGCCGTCGACGAGCTGCTCTCGCGCGGCGGCATGTCGAGCATGCTCAGCACGATCTGGCTGGTCCTCGCGGCACTCGCGTTCGGCGCAGTGATGGAGCACGCGGGCATGCTGGAGCGGCTGATCCGGGCGACGCTCAAGGCGGCGAAGTCCACGGGCTCGCTGATCGCGACCGTCGCCACGAGCGCCATCGGCATGAACATCGTCGCCGCGGACCAGTACATCGCGATCGTGATCCCGGGCAGGATGTTCAAGGCCGAGTTCGAGCGGCGCAACCTGGAACCGAAGAACCTGTCGCGCACCCTCGAGGATGCCGGCACGATGACCTCGGCGCTGGTGCCGTGGAACACCTGCGGCGCCTACATGGCGGCGACGCTGGGCGTCGCGACCGTGGCCTACCTGCCGTTCGCGTTCTTCAACCTGCTGAACCCGCTCATCGCCATCTTCTACGGCTTCACCGGGATCAGCATCAAGCGCATCGAGCCCGCCGAAGGGGAGCAGCAGGCCGGCACGCAGGCTGCCCGGCGGCTGGCGGACGGCGCGGGCGAGAAGTCGGCGAAGGCCGGCGCGGCCTGACCGGCCGGGTCGGGGCTGGCCGCCGGGCGCGCCGCTAGCGGCCGGCGGCCCTGCCGGTTCGGGCCGCCTGCGGGACCCCTCTGCCCGCCTCCGCCGGTCGAGCCGCTGCCCGCCGGGTCGCGGCGAGGCGCGGCCAGCGGGGCTCGCCCACGATCCCCCGGCGGCCCGCTACACCCCTTCAAAGGCCCTCCCGGAAAACCCTTTCCGCAGTGGAAAATCGCGCCTAAGCCACTGATCTCAATAGCCATTAAAATCTTGACTTGGTTTGAAACAGGCTTAATCTTTGGCGGTGCAACGTCTGGCCCGGCAGGAGCTTGGATGGCCACGCCGACCGACATCGAACCCGTCCCCGAATGGGTCGAAGACGACGACCCGGAGAGCGAATTGACTATGGAAATGGATGACGAAGAGCTCGAGTTCGACGAATTTCCTGACGAGGAGGACGAGTTGGTCGCGAAAGCCGGCACGGGGGACGGTTCGCGCGACTACGTCCCGTTGTGGAGGCTCATCGAAATGTCCCATGAAGACCGAAGTCTCCGCATGGAGCTCGCCGACTTCGAGGACTACGACGATTTCGACAGCCATGACGGCGACTACGCCGGCGGCCTGTCGCACTGAGCCCGTTTCGCCGCCTTAATCCGGGGAACTTCTCGAGAGCGTTTTTGGAAAGCTGACTTGTTCGGGTTGGCGGCTGCGGCGCCCCCGTGGCCGCGAGCCCTCGTTCCGAGGCAAGGCAAAGTGAGCAAGAAACGGTACGTGGACGCCATTGACGACATGGACGACTCGACGCTCGAGTTGCTGGGCAGTCGCGTTTCCAAGCTGGCCGGCGGCGGCAAGAACCGCCTCCGGGAGCGTCGCCCGAGCGACCGCGACTACACCGCGCCGAAGTCGAAGCGCTCCCGGGACCGGAACGGCTAGGCCGGGCCCCGGGGTCGACCGGCCGGCGTCCATCGTCGCCCGCCCAAAGACCCGGCCGGGCCGCCCGCACATGCCGCGGCGCAGGTGTCGCGCGCTACGCGCGGAATAACACCCCCGCTGCCGCCACGGACGGCCCATCCGCACGTCGCGCAGATGCCTGCGACGTGCATTGACGCGCTTTGCCCAGCGGTCCGCATGGTGGGCCGAATCGAACCCGCCTCCCCGCGTTTCGTTACCATGCTGGCGCTCGCGCGCGCCGCGCGCAGACATGCGTGTAGCGAAACGACCGGGGGAACTGGCATGAGAACACACGCAAGGCGGCCGCAGGGCAGCGTCGTCATCGTTTGCCTGCTCGCGCTCGTCATTGGTCCGGGGCGCGTGCCCGCCGCGCAGGATCCGTCACCGCCGGTGTACGGCATCGCGGTCGAGCATGCCTGGATTTCCATGCCCGATGGCGTGAGGCTCTCCGCCGACCTGTACGTACCGGAAGGTGCCGCTCCCGGCGAGCGGTTCCCCGTGCTCCTCGAATACCTGCCGTACCGCAAGGCGGAGTCGCGCGGCCGCAACTACTCGCTGTACTCGTACTTCGTGGAACGCGGCTACATCGTCGCCCGGGTCGACGTCCGCGGCACCGGGGAGAGCGAAGGGCGGCTCGTGCCCTACGAGTATTCGTCCATCGAGACCGAGGACGGCAAGTCCGTGATCGCGTGGCTGGCGGCAGAGCCGCGCTCGAACGGCAACGTCGGCATGTTCGGCATCTCCTGGGGAGGCTTCAATGCGATCCAGATGGCGATGCTCGAACCGCCGGCCCTGAAAGCGATCATTGCCGTCGACGCCACGGAGGACTTGTACCAGGAGGACGTGCATTACATGGACGGCATCATGCACGTCGACTCCTGGGAGATGAGCCAGGACCTCTACAACGCGCTGCCCCCGGCACCTGATTACGTGATCGACGAGGCGTATTTCGCCAACCGTTTCGACACCGACCCGTGGATGCTGACCTGGAAGAAGCACCAGCGCGACGGCGATTTCTGGGATCGCTCGCTGTACGGCCGCTGGGAAGAGATGCGCGTGCCGAGCTTTCACATCGGCGGCTGGTACGACGGTTACCGTGACAGCCTGCCGCGCATGCTGGAGCGGGTAAAGGCGCCGGTGAAGGCGATGATCGGGCCCTGGTCGCACGCATTCCCGCACCAGCCGTATCCCGAGCCGGGCATGGAATGGCGTCACGAGGCGGTGCGCTGGTTCGATTACTGGCTGAAAGGGCGGGACACCGGGATCATGGACGAGCCCCGCTTCGCGGTGTACGTCCGCGAATGGCACCCGCCCGGGCCGTACCTCGAGCGTGCGCCGGGCTACTGGCGCTGGGAGGACGGCTGGCCGATCGAACGCATCGAGGAGCGCACGCTGTTCCCGCAGCCGAACCACACGCTCGCGGGGAGCGCACCGGAGCGCACCACGCACCGGCTGGGTTACGTGCCGTCTTCGGGGCTGGAGGCGGGCGGTCCCGTCATGTGGTGGGGCGACGTCGCGCACGACCAGCGGCCCACCGACGCGTTCAGCCTGACCTACGACACGGACCCGCTCGCCGAGGACACCGAGATACTCGGCCTGCCGCTCGCCCGACTCCTCGTGTCTGCCGACGCGCCCGCGGCCAACTGGTTGGCGCGCCTGTCGGACGTCGCACCGGACGGCACCACGACGCTGGTGGCGGGGGCCGGCTTCAACGGCACCCACCGGCATTCCGCCCGTGAGCCGCGGCCGCTCGAGCCGGGCGAGGTCTTCCCCATCGAGGTCGAGATGCACTTCACCTCGTGGGTGTTCCCGAAAGGGCACCGCATCCGGCTCTCGATCGGCAACGCCCAGTGGCCGATGCTCTGGCCGACCCCTTACCCGATGACCACCTCGCTGGTGCTGGGCGAGGGCGCTTCGCATGTCGTGCTGCCGGTCGTGCCGCCCGGCGCGCGTCCCGCGCCAGACTTCCTGCCGCCGGTCCGCTCGCCGCGCCTGCCGGGATACGAGACGCTCGAAGACGGCACTCCGTCGGGCTACGGCGAGATCTCCTCGGTCGAACGCAATCCGCAGACGGGGGACGTGAAGGCCGTCGCGACCAACGCCGGCGGAGAGCGTTATCCCTGGGGCACGCAGACCTTCCGCGAAACCATCGAGCATCGCACTTCCGACGCGCACCCGGAAAACACGTCGGTGCGGGGCACACACGAGATCGAGGTGACGCTCGAGAACCGGGTGCTGCGCTTCGAAGGCGAGCTGTCGTTCACGAGCGATCGCGAGAACTTCTATTACGAGTACACCCGGCGCCTGTTCGAGAACGGCAAGCCCGTGCGCGAGAAAACCTGGAACGAGACTTTTCCGCGCGACCCGTGAGCGCGCGTTACGTACCGGGTGCGCGTCGCGGCGGAGGGCCAGCGTCCAGGTCAGGCGGCCTGCGATACCGACGCCGGCAGGACCGGAGCGGCGATCCCGGCCCGCCGCCTCAGCTCGGCGAGGACCCGGCCGGAGACCGTCAGGTAGGCGGCCACCGTCGGGAAGCGGCCGACCTGCCGCGGGGGGCCGAGCAGCCGCACCTCGCATCCGGCCTTGATCACCACGCACTTGAGGAGCCTGAGCGGCATCACGGCGAGGTAGAGCTCGATGCCATTGCCGAGCCCGAATTCCTGCATGGCGCAGAGCAGCTCGGCGACCGCCCGCCGGCGCTCGACCGGCGTGAGCGAATGCTCGCAACCGAAGCGCGTCGCCTCCCAGACGGCGTCGCTTGCCGGCAAAGGCTCCGCCACCAGCTCCGGCCACAGCTTCTGCACCATGTAAGGACGAACGGTCGGGAGGAGGCGGGTTGCGCCGCGTACCTTGCCGGCCTTGTCGGTCCACACGAGGTACCGTGCCGCCGGCGTATCGAACTCGTCGTGCTCGAGGTCCCGGAAGGACGGCACGGACCAGCCCTGCCGCTGGACGAAGAGGCGATAGCGCAAGCGGTGGTGCGAGATCCACGCGTCGCCGTAGAGGTGAGCCGTTTCCCAGTTGATGCACAAAACCGCCACTGTGCGAGCGCCCGGTGACAGGAATATGCCGGAGAAATAAAGCACGTCCGGCCGGCGGGCACAGCTATCCGAACGGGTGGTTTTCACCGTCGGCCAGCGAGATGAGCCGGTAGCGAAGGGCTTTGACGACGGCAACGATGCGGTTGTTCGCTTCGAGCTTGCGGAACGCGTTCTTGACGTGGAACCTGACGGTGTTCTCGCTGATGCGCAGGATCTGCCCGATCTCCCAGCGGGACTTGCCCCCGGCGAGCCACTGCAGGCATTCCCTTTCGCGCCTCGACAGCTCCGGGACTGGCTTGCGAGGCCGGGCGTCGACGATGTCGCTGTAGGCCAGGTGGAACTGCGTCGACAGCACCGCCAGGCGGGGCAGGTACAGCTCCGCATCGGGATGGCCCTCCACCGCAGCAAACGTGAGCAGCCAGCAACTGCCGAAGGGGCCGTGCAGCGGCACCGCGACCCCGTCGCGAAGCTTTGCTTCACGCGCCTGGCTCATGACCCTCTTCTGCCTCTGGCTCAGGCGGCAGCGCGCGCCGAGCGAATCCCAGAGAAACGGTCGATCGACGAGCGGCGCATGGGCGATGACCGGGTCGATCCCCTGGTAGCCGTTGGCGAAGTAATGCCGGGTCCAGGTGCTCGGGTAATTGAGCTCAACGGCCGGCGCCGGCTGCCGGCTGGCGACGTAGAGGTCGCGATCGGTGAGCGCGCAATAGGCGTAGCGATCGAAGCCGTAATCGCGTGCCGCCCGTTGCATCAGTGACAGAATGCCTTCGCGCGAGGTTTCCCGGTTGCAGCGCTCGATGAACTCGGAAATGCGCATGCTCTCCTCCCGGATAGCATTCTCATCGCCGCCCTGGCGCGACCAGGTGCGCCGCCCGCATGACGGGCCCGTCGGCCCGGTCTCTCGTGCCTGCCCCGGCACGCCCATCACGTGCGGCTTCCCTGCACGATACCGTCGGTTTACCAGATACCGCCGAATCGCCGCCGGCGCAGCCGCCGAATCTCGCGCATTCACGCCGAAATGCAGGGGGACCGGGGCCACCCGCACTACCGCCCTGTCGTGTCGGATGATGTCTCCGGCGCCGCCTCCCGTGCAAATAAATCTGTAATCCGGCGACGGTCCGTCCCGGCGCGGAGTCCTGGCCCGCCATGTGAGTCGCGCGACGCGCGACGCGGGAGCGGCCCCTACCCGATCGGGTAGGCGCGCGGCGTCGTGCGTTTTCCTAGACTGGAGCCGTCCCGTCCGACCGCTGCCGCCCAGGAAACGGTCGCGATGCCGGACGAAAAGGAGGCGATAGCACGAGAGCATTGCCCGCGATGCGAGCCCTGGACAAAGCCGCTGGCGATCGCGTGTACCGGGCGATCAAAGCACGACTCATCGCATACGAGTTTCCCCCGGGGGAGCGGATCTACCTCGATCCGCTCGCCGCTTCGCTGGGCGTCAGCACGACGCCGGTACGCGAGGCGATGAACCGGCTCGCCGAGCGAGGCCTGGTCGCCAAGGCGGCGCGCAAGGGCTTTTACGCGATGCAGCTTTCCCGTGCGCGCCTGATCGGCCACTACGAGCTGACGCGCCTGCTACTGACGCTGGGACTCGAGGACCTTGCAGCGGATGCCTGGAACGAGTTTCGCTGCAACGCCCAGGTAGGCTCCGTTGCGCTGCGCCTGAACCGCCGCGTCATCCACGATCCACATGTTCTCGCGCGTTACACGGGCGAGCTTTTCTCCGCGCTGGCCGCCGGCATGGCAAACGCCGCCGTCGTTCTCGCCATCGATCTGGCGAACGACCACCTGTACTTCGTGCGCACCCAGGAATGTCGCTACCTCGACGACGTGCAGGGCCAGCTCCGGAAGCTCGGCGAGCTGGCGCTGTCCGGGATGCGCGAAGAGCTGGTGGCCGCTCTCCACGACTACCACGACGAGCGTATCGCATTGCTGCCCGAGTTCCTCGCGCCTTTCTCGCAGGAATAGATATTTTTGACACTTGTTCGGAGGCGGCTCTACGGTTCAAGGGCCACGAACCCGTGGCATGACGACACACCCAAGAGGAGACGACGATGAACGACGACATCCTGATCGAGCTCGGTAAGGTCACCGAAGAAACGCATGGGCTCGCCGGCCCGCTGAGCGAGGACGACGTGCCGGAGACCTTCCCGATCACCTAGCCGGCATACGGCGACACGGTGCGCAGCGGAGCTTCGCTGCGCACCTCTCTTCGGGTTGAACGCTCGTGTGGCATCTGCGGGACCATGTGTTTGCCTGTCTTTGCGGGAACCGGGTGGTGTTTCTCGACCTGGAGCAGAACAGGTACTCATGCCTGCCCGTCCAACATACTCCCGCAGCCGTGGCCCTCCTCGGACTGACCGACGCGGACGGAGCTGTTCCTGCCGTTGCGCTCCCGCATGCTCCTGACGGGCACGTGACCCGGCTTGCCCGACTCCTGGTGAAGGAGCGGCTCCTGGCGGAAAGCGGCTCCTCCGCCCAAAGAAGACGTACCAGGGAGCCGGAACGGCCGGATTCTCAAATGGTCCTGACACCGGCCGGGTTGCCCGCCTCGCTGCGATACTCGATGGCCTTCTACCGCTCCGTCCTGAACGCAAGCTTAAAGCTCCGCTACCTGTCGCTCAGGAACGCCGTACGGACCGTCGTCGATCGCAAGCGTTCGGCATGCCGATCCGGCGTACACGCGCATGGCAAGCGGGCCGAGCTGGTGGCGGCATTCAGTCTGCTGCGACCGTTCTACTTCAGGCAGTATCGCTGCCTGTTCGATTCGCTTGCCCTCATCGAGTTTCTCGCCCGGTTCGGTCATTTCCCTTCCTGGGTATTCGGCGTCAAGACCGACCCGTTCGGTGCGCATTGCTGGGTTCAGGACGGTAAACACGTCCTCAACGACGACTTCGAACGCGTGCGCATTTTCACGCCGATAATGGCGGTGTAGGCAGGCGATGAGCTCCTACGTTGCCCTGATCTGGAATCGAGAGAGCCTCGAGGCATCCCGTTTTGCCGGCAAGCTGATGGACAGGCTGAAGGCTTTTCGTTCCCAGGTGCCCATCGTCAACGCAGAGGACTTCTACTTGTGCCTCCTGTCGGAGGATGGGAAGCCCTACCACGATTGCACCTTGCTCGACGGCGGCGGCGTTCTCGTCGGTCGCGTGTTCAGGCGTGATGGCCGCCGCAGCAGCACAACCTCCCGTTGCAGCCCGTCTCCCCCGGAGACGAATGACCCGGGAACCTGCGCCCGGGACCTGGTTGCCCGGTACTGGGGTCACTACGTCGGTTTTGTGCGGCACAGCGGGACGCGGCACGTCGAGATCGTCCGCGATCCGAGCGGAGCCATGCCGTGCCTGATGACGAACCGGCACGGCGTCATGGTGCTGTTCTCCGACATTCGCCACTGCGTGGGGCTGGGCATCCTCGAGGTCTCCGTCAACTGGAGCCATCTCGCAAGGTTCCTGTGCTACGACCGCTTTGCGACGGATGAGACGGGACTTGTAGGCGTAACGCAGCTTCGGCCGGGTGAATGCCTGTCGGTTTCGGAGAACGGCATCGATCGGGCGTTCTGCTGGAACCCCGCGGACGTCTGCAGGGCCCGGGTAATCGAATCGCGGCAACGAGCAAGGGACGAGCTGCGGAAGTGCATCGAGGAATGCGTCGCAGCGTGGACGTCCTGTTACACGGGAGTGCTGCACAGGCTGTCCGGAGGCCTGGACTCTTCGGTCGTCCTGGCTTGTCTCCACCGGGCGGCGGTACGCAATCTCGTGTGCGCGAATCACTTTACCCCCGGCTCGGAGGGAGACGAAAGGACCTTCGCGCGAGCGGCTGCGTCTTTCGTCGGCGCAGAGCTGGTGGAGATGCCGATCGGCTCCAGACCCACTCCGTTGAGCAGCATGCTGGATACAGCCATTGTCGCGACACCGGCACATACCAACCTGCTTTCAGAATCCCAGTCCGCGCTGGAGCGACTGGTGGGAACACGGGGTCTGCAGGCGATCTTTTCGGGGCAGGGCGGCGATCATCTCTTTCAGCAGGGCGGGAGTATCCAGATCGCGGCAGAGTACGCCTGGCGTAACGGATTTCGCGGGGGCCTGCTCACCGTGGTGGAGGAAACCGCGCGACTTACGGGGAGATCCTTCTGGTCCGTGCTGGCTGCCGCCGTTCGCTACGGCATCCTGCGCCGGCGGGTCGAGTGGACCTGCGATCGTTTCGACTTGTCGCCTCTCCTTACCGCCGAGGCTCGCGAATACGTGGAGTGGAGCCCGATATCGCATCCTTGGCTCGAAGACGCACGGTCTCTTCCGGGGGCGAAGTTCCTGCAGATCGCCAATCTCATAGATACCCAGAGCTTCTATCGCGCGCCCCGACGCTATGCTGATATCGTGCATCCGTTACTGTCACTTCCTGTAGTCGAGCTGAGCTTGCAGGTTCCGTCGTATGTGCTCGCCTATGGCGGGATTGACCGGGCGCTGATCAGGGACGCGTTTGCGGACGCAATCCCGGAAACGATCACCCGGCGCACGGCGAAAGGAGCGACGACCGGGTACTTCAACCGGTTGCTGATCCGGAATCTGCAGTTCGTACGGGAGCTGCTTCTGGACGGAAACCTGGCGGCACACGGTCTTCTCGATCGCGCCAGCACCGAGGCGGTCCTGCATGAGTCTGCCATGGTGAGCCGACCGGGCCTGCTCTGGCCGCTCCTGAACGCAATTCGTGCCGAAGCCTGGATCGACTCGTGGCTCCGCTCACCTCGGGAAGAGGCAGCCTGAAGCCCGTTTCGCGAAGCCGGCATCGCCTTGCCTGCCCTCATCCTTTCGTTCGGGTACGTGAGTCTCGAGCCACGAGCGGGCTGCCTCGAACGCCACCCTGGCAGCTTCGGGGTGGGTGTAGGTATGACCCTCCTGCACGAACTGCAGCAGCTTCGCGGGAATTCCATGCTGCTTCAGGATCGAGAACAACACCTCGACCGGCATATGGCTCACTCCCCCCAGCTCCTCGTTGCCCACCATGATCAACGTAGGCGATTCGATCCTGACGGCATCGAACATGTAGTTCGCCTTGTACCGCTCGGGCTTTTCGGCAAGCGTACCGCCATATCTCTGTCGCAGGATCCCCTCCGGGTAGCTGCCCGCAAACCGGCCTGTTGCGAGCGTGATCAGGTTGGAGACCGGGTCGGGTGGCGTAGGCTCGTTGAGAATGGCGGCGCCGTACAGATTGGTGCGGGTCAAGAGAACGTAAGCTCGCTGGCCTCCGGCGCTGTGGCCCAGGATGGCAACCCGCTCCGGATCGACATAGCCCTGCCTGAGCACATGACAAGTGCCGGATACGATGTCGTCAATGTCCTTGATTGCGGCCACCTCGCCGGCTGCATACCGGGTCGCGATCACCTTCGGACCGTACATTCCGGAGGATCGGTAGTCGGGCACCAGGACGACGTAGCCGAGTGCCGCCCAAGCATGCCGTTCCAGCGGACCTCTCGCGACTCCCAGCGTCAGCGGGCCGTCGAGTGAGAGCCGGCTGCCCGCACCGCCGCCGTGGACGTCCACGAGCAATGGGTACCGTCGTTCCGGATCGAAACCGGGCGGCAGAACCAGGAACCCGAACGGCTCGACGCCGTCCGTGCTGGTCCAGCGTATACGTCGCCAGTCACCGAGGCGGAACTCACGGGCAGGCTCATCCAGGATACGTACGACGCGCTCTTCACCGCTCTCGAGGTCGAGGACGCGAATGTCCTTCCGACCGAACCCGTCCTCCGTGCGGTAGCTCAACCGTCGCCCGTCCGGAGACAGTTGCATGTCGAAGTGCCTGCGGGGTCCGCGCGCCAGCGGAGCCGGTTCACCGTGCAGCGGGAAGCGGTAAATGGCATCGTAACCTCCCGAACGAACGCGCGCATAAAGCTCGTCGCCGCGACGAGACCAGGTATAGTCTCCCCCGAGCGCCGGGATGCCGTAGGTCAGGCGCTGCACTTCGTTTCCCGATACGGCATCGACCAGGACAATGCTCTGGAAGTCACTCCAGCCCCTGTTGTCCGCATCGAGGACCAGGGCGAGCAGTGATTTCGACGGGTGGATCGCGGGAACCAGTGTTTGAAAGCGCCCGGTCGAGTGATAGACCCGCTGTGGCTGATCGCCTGTTGCCTCCAGCCGGAATACCTCTGTACGGGCGTCGCGACCAAAGAAGCCCGTTCTCGAGTAGTACAGAACGTGCCCCGGAGCCCACCGTACGCCACCAACGATCCCTTCGACCAGTACGCAGGAGACAGGCTGTGCATCCGAGGTGCGAACGATCGTGATGCGACCCGTCCATTCGTCGGCGGCCGAGCTGTTCTCGCCCCACTCGATGACGGGTACGCCGTCGATCTGCTCGACATTCCGGTACGAGTCTGCAGGATCGGGACGCGAGTGCTCGATGATCGCCACGTACTCGCCGTCATCCGACCATGCCGGCACGTGATGTGAACCGAACGTTCTCGATCCGGCTTCCGGCAAGCGAATCACTTGCTGCTCGCTTCGATCCCGAAGCTTCAGGATCCACCCGGCGGACGTGTGCTCGAGTACGTGACTTCCGTCAGGAGAGGGAGCCACAGTGTCGCCGTTGCCCACGACTTCCCCGGGAGTGCCGTCGAGCCAGAGCAGTCTTGCCACGGCACTCGGGGAGTTTCTCGAGGCCATCGAGACCAGAAGACTGTCGGAGTCGTACCATC
The DNA here is from genome assembly GCA_035304345.1 of Woeseiaceae bacterium. Taxonomy (GTDB): domain Bacteria; phylum Pseudomonadota; class Gammaproteobacteria; order Steroidobacterales; family Woeseiaceae; genus IDS-8. The sequence continues at coordinate 72,189 of DATGQE010000090.1, forward strand.
GGACATTCGTTGCGCGCGGTCGGTCGGCCCGACTGATGACGGCATCGATCGTGACGAGTGGCTTGTCCGCGCTTCCGGTCTCGAGAGCATTGCCCGCTGCCGGCGTGCAGCTTGCGAGTACGCACAGCAGCGGGCACCACCTGCCGCCTTCCTGCAGGTGCAGCAAGCGGCGCAAACGCAGCGCCCGGCCCATGGTGGCTTACCAGGCTTTCTGCACCTGAACGGCCACGAGACGTTGCATGGCGTTGGCGTTGATCGCGTCGAACCCGACCCCGTTCGAAAGATCCACGAAAGGAGGATCCCTGTCGAACAGGTTCCGGATCGCCAGTGCAACAGAGGTGTGACTTAGCAGTGCCGAATCCCGGGAGTCGAAATCGTAGGCAAGGCGCAGGTCCCAGGTCGTCCATGAGCTGACATGCCGCTCAGGGTCGCTTCGATCATCCGTATAGTCGCCGATGTGATCGGCCGTGACCGAGGCCTGGAAAGCACCAGTCCTCCACCACAGCGTTCCGCGCACCTGCAGCGAATTCGGCTTCGCTATCGTATCGAGGCTGTCCTGCACCGGCGCCTGCTGGAGTTGCTCCTCGAACTCGAACAGGTGGCTCCCGGACAACGAGAATCCCAGCGAGCCGGGGCCGACATCCACGTTGTAGGCGACCGTCACGTCGAGGCCGGCAAGGCTGGCCTTGGCCAGATTCTGTCGCCGGAAATCGACGATGGCATCGACGTCATCCACGCTTGCCGAGCCGCAGAAGCAGCGCGGATCGCCCAACAGTGCCGCCAGCCGGGCTTCCGCGGGGTTCCGCTCCACGATCCGGCCGTAGAACTCGGGCTGAAGGAACGGCAGGGTCGTGAGGTCCGCCGGGAGTGAGATCAGCTTGTCCACCTCCGTCTCGAACCAGGTCGCTCCGACCCTGAAGCCGGACAGGGCCTCCGGCTCGACGTCGAAGCCGACCGTCCACGTCGTTCCCTCCTGCGCCTCCAGCTCCGGATTGTTACCGAAAAGGTACAGTGCGCTGGTCAGCCCCGTGGGCGACGCCGGGTCCGGGACGGTCAGGACCTGGTATGCACGCTGCGCGTCGTCCAGCTCGACCAGCAGCGGCGCGCGAAAGGAGGTCCCGAATGTCGACCGGAAAGACAACCCGGCAAAGGGCGACCATGCCATGCCCACCTTGGGATTCAGGGAGTCACCAAAGTCGCTGTAGCGCTCGTATCGTGCCGCAACCGAGACCGCCAGTTGCCGTACGCCTGCAACGGCGTTTCGCTCGCTCACGAAAGGAAAATGGATCTCGGAGAAAACCGCGGTTACGTCGCGCTCGAGATCGAAGTTGGCCGGGCTGGAGACCGGCTCGAGCGTCGTGGCGAAGCTCAGCTCCTCGCTCCGGAGATTCTCCGTCCTGAGCTCACTTCCGACGGCCAGCTTGACGGTGCCGCCGGGCAGGCTGAACAGCGCACCATTTGCCCGGATGTTGAGGACGGAGAGCCGCGATCGGATATCGAAGTGCCTGAAGCCCGCGATGGCATCCAGCGTCTCCGGGTTCGTATGTGAGCCGTCACCGAACGGGTTGAAGGCGGTTGCCGGGTCGGGATCCGCGAGCGCGAGCTGGAGGAGAGCCGAATTGGGAAAGTTGTCGTTCGTGCTTTCGGTATCCTCGCGGCTGTGAGCGACATACCCTTCCAGCTCCCAGTCGGATCCGAGCTCGAGCGTCAGTCCCGCGGTGACACTGTAAGTGTCGACCGTCGCACGTACGCGCTGAGCACCATAATCGTCACTGAAGGAGTAATTGATCCGCAGGTCGCGGGAAGCGCCGAAGGGATCCACGAAGAATGGATTCGTGCCCGGGACGACCAGGTTGTTCGTCACGGCCTGCTGCGGGCGCGATTCGACGTCCCTGGTGCTGACACGTGATTCGACGAACACCCGGAAGGCGTCGGAAACGTCCTGCCTCAGCGTCGCAAAGACACTGTGACGCCGTTGCTCGGGGAGAACCGTAGACCCCTCACGAATGTTCTGCAGGTTCTCGGCTCCGGGGAGCAGGTCCGCCGGGGTCAGGGCGGTGCCATCCTGGCCGGCGGGAATCGCGAACTGCACCGTCAAAGGGGTTCCATCCGACAGCGTGTAGCGGTTGATGTTGCCCGGGTTGCTCGCCGGCCGGCTGTGGTTCGTGCCACCGAGGCGGGTAAGGTCGCTGTCCCGCGTATAGCTGCGATCCGCCGCCATGAGCGCACTGCGGTCGTAGAAGTCATAGATGGCCAGCAGGTGACCGCTGCCCCAGCTCGTTCCAAGGGTCTGGCTGAACTGCATCTCCTCGATGTCGTTCACGTCCGGTGCATAGCGAAACGAGGTTGCGGCTCCCTCGTAGTCATCCTCGAGAATCACGTTCACCACGCCGCCTATCGCGTCGGAGCCGTAGATGGCCGACGCACCGTCCGGCAGTACTTCGACGCGATCTATGGCAGAGGCGGGGATCGAGTTGAGGTCGACGAAGTCGCCCCGGCCTCCGCCGGAGGCCGAGCGCCGACCGTTGATCAGCAGCAGCGTCGATGCCGTGCCGAGGCCGCGCAGGTTGATGCTCGATGCTTCGCCGAAGTTGAACGTGCCGGGTGCAATGCCGACGGTGTTCGTGGCTTCGTTGGCGCCCAGGCCGACGTTCTGCGGCAGCGTTTGCAGGATCTCCTGGGTGGTCGCCAGCCCGCTCATCTCGATGTAGTCCCGATCCAGGACGATCACGCTGGCACCGACCGGCGGGGCACCACGAATCTGCGTCCCGGTCACGATGATTTCCTCGAGCTTTCCTGCCCACGAGCGCTCGGTGTCCTCGGCTCCGCGGCTGGCATTCTTGTCGCCCCCAGGCATATCACGTTCGCCTGCCGCCTGGCTGAATCGGAGGGCAACGGCACCAGGCGCACCGGCCTGCATGGTGTATTCCGAAAATCCGCCCCCCCGGTGGATCACGATGCCCTTTTCACCGTATTCGGCGACGAGACCCGTTCCCGCGAGCAGCAGGTTCAATGCCTCTTCGATCTCGAAGGACCCTTTCACCGCATTGGTGCGAACGTGATCGACGGCATCCATCGAGAACCCGACCTGGACGCGTGCCTGGCGAGCGTAACGATTGAGTGCGTGGACCGCGGGCCCGGCCTCGATGTCGAACGCGACTTTCGACTGTGCAGAGGCGATTGCAGGAACGCCGGACAAGGCGAGCCCCGTCAGGATCATCAGCGCGCGGCAAAGCGCCGGCGCCGACGAAACGGTATCGCCGCAAGCGAGTCGATCGGTTTTCCCTGTTCGAGCTGTCATGTTTCCCCCGCCACTTGGTGGTGTCAGGGTGACGACAGGCGAGACACGTCGAATGTGACAATTTTTTTCTCCGGCACACCGTAGCGTGCCGCGACGGGAAGAAGAACGGCTGTTTCCGGCCGGATTGGCGTGATTCAGCGGGCCGCGGGGGCGTTCGGGAGTGGCGTCCCGGCGTAGAGATAAACGGAACGCGAGCCCCGGCGTGACACCTCGATACCGAAGCTCTTCTCCAGCACTTCCAGCAGGGCGTCGACGTCTCCGACCCGGAAGGCACCGCCGATCCGCAGCGATGCGAGCGCCTCGTCCGCGATGACGAGGCGAATGTCGGTGTACCGGCCGACCTCGCGAACGACTGCATCGAGTTGCTGGCCGTCGAAGATCAGCATCCCGTCGCGCCAGGCCTGCGACCGCGCAAGCTCCGCGGCCGCCAGCTCCTGGATGCGCGTCGTGGCACGGTCCATTTCGGCGCGCTGCCCGCTCCTGAGCCGCGGCCGTGAGGCGTGGGCGTCGGGCGGGGACCCGGCCTGCACATCGGTGCCCGCGTTCGCGAGCTCGACCACCCCTTCGGTCACGGTCACCGCAACGGCTTCCGGCGACATGAGGCGCACGACGAAACCCGTGCCGACCGCGCGGATCGTGCCGGGACCGGCCGCGACGACGAACGGGCGTGCAGGGTCGGGCGCTACCCGGAAGTAGGCTTCGCCGCGGAGCAGCGTCACCCGGCGCAGCGCCCCCGAGTAATCGACTTCTACCGCCGTATCGGTGTTGAGCTCCAACGTCGACCCGCAGGAGAGGGCAACCATGCTGCGTTCCCCGACGCGGGTGGCGTACTGCGTTTCATCCCCGCCCGGCGGGAGCAGGACAGCACCCAGGATCAGCCCGATTGCCAGCGCGGCGGCCGCGGCCGTTGCCGCCGCCAGGCGCAGTCGCCTGCGCCCGGCGCGCCGCACGCTCGCGGCCGGCATGTCGGCTGCGGCCAGCGCCTCGCGGAGAGTCGTACGGCCCGCGAGCGCATGCAGGCGGCCCCACGTCCCCTTCAGCTCGGCGTAGGCCGAGCGGTGCCCAGGTTCGCTCAGCCATGCCTCGAAGCGCGCGCGGTCCTCGGCCGAAGGCTCCCCGGCCTCCATCAACACCAGCCACTCACTGGCCTGGCGCTCCGCGGACCCGTTACGGTGAATGTCCCTCACGTTGCTCATCGGCGGTGCTTTTCCCGGCGACGCAAGGCGATGACCTGGGCGAGCGGCGAGCCTTTCCCGCTCTCCATCGACTTGCGGGCAGCATGCACGGCTTCCAGGGCCCGCGCCAGGTCGCGATGCACGGTGCGCAACGACACACCCAGCCGATCGGCAATCTGCTGGCATGAGTAGTCGTAGAAAATCCTGAGGGTCAGCACCTTGCGCCGTTGTGGCGACAACCTGGCGATGGCGACGCAGAGCAGGTCGAGCTCCTCCTCGGTGATTGCCTGGTGCTCGACCGACGTGTCCTCGTCGACGAGGCAGGCGACTTCCCGCATCGGCTCCGTGCGGGCAAGGCCGTGGCGCGTCGCGAAGTTCAACGCGAGATTGCGCGCGGTGCGGAACAGGTAGCCTCGCGGGGAACGGATTTCGTCGAAGTCGGGGGCGGTGTAGACCCGCAGGAAGGCGTCATGCGCGAGATCCTCGGCCATCTCCGGTGAGCCGACAAACCGCTCGAGGTACCGGCAGAGCGGTGCCAGGCAATCGGGATAAGCGGCTTTGAACCAGTCGTCTCGGCGGCGCGCCATGGGCCTCGTCCGGGTTCAGTGGGGCATCCGCGCCGGGAGGCGAACGTGCCCGTCCGTCCGGTGAGCCGGATCTCGCGCGCAAACGCTAACAGCAGCCTCGGCAAAATGCTACTCATCGTCCGTAGACGCATCGTCATCTCGCCGGTTAATTGCCCGGTATGCCCTATACCCGGCAAGAGCAGGCGATACTGGCAGCGTTCGGGCGGCGCATTCGCGAAGCCCGCAAGGCGCGCGGCTGGACGCAGGAAGATCTTGCCTATGAAGCCGAGCTCGACCGCACGTACATCGGCGGCATCGAACGGGGCGAGCGCAATATCGCCCTGTTGAGTCTCAACAAGCTGGCCGTCGCTCTCGGGGAGGGGTTCGGCGATTTCTTTCCCTATACCGGCGCAGGGCCATCCAGGCGGGAACCGGCAAAGCGGCGGCGCTGAGCCGCGTCACTCCGCGTCGGGCGCGCCGGCGCGATCCCTGAGATCGAAGTACGCGAGGAACAGGTTCATGAAGCGCGTGTCGTGCCGGTCGATGCACGCGTGCGCTTTCCTCAAGCGGCTCGAGACGATGCGCAGCACCGTGTCGGCCTGCATCGCACGCGCATCGCCCATGTCCTGCAGCGAGGCCCGCAACACCGCCACCAGGTTCTGCGCATCGGCGAGGTGACGCTCGGCATGCCGCAGGTCGGACGCGTGCCGGTCGGCGGCGGCCCAGGCCGCGGAGCGGTCCGGGGAATGCCCGGCCGAGAGGTGGTCCGGGACGTAGAACTCGGGCTCTTCGCGGACACCGGGAAATCGCAGGGCTGCCCGGGGAGTGGTCATTTCCTGCAACATCGTGCTGATTCTCCGTTCGACCCGCGCAGGTCGCGGGCCATCATGGCCGGATGCTCCGGGATCGATGCCGTCGGCCCGCTCCCGGGCGCTGCGTCGATCGCTCAAGGCTAGCACGCCGACACCGAGCGTACAACTAGTGACAGAGTGTCTTACATGTGAAACACTCCACCGGCACCACCACGGAGCCCGCGATGGCGACACGCAAACCGTCACTGGACACCCTCGGTGAGCTGATCCTCGAGAAGCGCGGCTCGATGGGCGTGCGGGCGGCGGCGCGGGAGATCGGCATCAGCCCGGCGACGCTGTCGCGCGTCGAGCGCGGGCACCTTCCGGACCTCGAGAACTTCCGGCTGATTTGTCGCTGGCTCGAGATCGATCCCAACAGGATCCTGGGGTTTCCGTCCGCACAGGATGCGGCCGGGTCCGAAGAACGGGTACGCGCCAGCGTTCACTTCCGTAAGCAAAGAACGACCTCGCAGAAGACGGCGGCTGCACTCGCGCGCCTGATTCTTCACGTCCAGCGCGCGATCCTCGCGCAGGAAACGGAGTAGGCGAGCGGTGCAGAGAGGGTTCAAGGCCCGTTGCGAGCAGATCGCGCGCCGCTATCGCAAGTCCCTGGGCGTCCCGCTGGATGCGCCGCTGCCGGTCCGCAGGCTCGCCCGCGAGCTCGAGGTCACGGTCTGGACGCCGGCCGACGTGCCGGGCCTGGATGCAGACACGGTGCGGCAACTGACGGCGACCGACGCGGATTCCTGGTCAGCCGTGACGGTCGACCTCGACGGGCGGCGCGTCGTCGTGGTCAACTCGGCGCAGAACTCCCGGCGTATTCCGAACAACGTCGTGCACGAGCTGGCGCACGTGATCCTCGGGCATGCCGCCTCCCGCGTGGACATCAGCGAGGACGGACACCTCTGGTTGAGCAGCTACGGGCGGGAACAGGAGGACGAGGCCGACTGGCTTGCGGCCGCCCTGCTGCTGCCGCGCGAAGGGCTGCTGCGCCGCTTCGCCCGCAGCCGGGATGTCGCCAGGATCGCGGACGAGTTCCGGGTCAGCGTCGAGCTCGTGCGCTGGCGCCTGAACGCCACCGGCGTCTCGAAGCAGGTCGCCGGGCGGCGCTGAGCC